>DATJJD010000241.1:0-99958 GCA_035492545.1 Puia sp. | reverse complement strand
GTAAAATGCTGCAGGACTGGCAAAAATTCCTGGACACAGGCAAAATTGAGTAGGCACAAAAGAAATTGCTATGATGGAGGCCGTATTGAAAGGATTGGCACTTGGTTTCGTTCTTGCCTTATCGGTGGGGCCTATTATTTTTACCATTATCAAGCAAAGCCTTAACAATGGCCATAAAGGAGGTTTTAGCTTTGTGGCAGGAGTCTGGTTCAGCGATATCTTACTGGTAGTCCTTAGCAACACCCTTACAGAGCTCGTTTCCCAATTGCTGGAGCACACAAAAGCCATTGCTTATGGCGGCAGCAGCTTTCTGATAGCCATGGGTATTTACTTCGTCTTCTTTAAAAAAGTTCACCTGGCCACGGATGCGGAAGGCAAGGCGGTCCGGTTTCGCAAACGGGATATTGCCAGGATCTTCGCGTCGGGCTTTATTATTAATACCCTCAACCCCGGCGTCATTCTCTTCTGGCTGGGAAATGCCACGGTGCTCTCGCTTACACACACGCTGCGGGAACGCATCGTCATCTTCTCTGTTTGCCTCCTGGTGAATATGGGCGCCGATGTGGGTAAGGTCATGATGGCTGGTAAACTGCGGAGCCGGCTTACCTTACGCACCCTTTCCATCATCAATAAAATCTCCGGCACCATCCTTATCGGGTTCGGCATCGTCCTTTTATGGGGAGCCATCTTCTTTGTCCATAAGGCTAAATAACCCATTTCCCATGAACAAGCGCATCATATTATTATTTTTTTGGTTCCCTTTGCTGGTCAACGCCCAAACCGATGTGCTGGTCCTGAAAAAAAGAGGGATGGAGGTGAGAACCTATACCATTGGCAGCGAGCTGACGATGAAGACGATCTACAACCAGTGGTTCCAGGGGACTGTCACCAATATGCGGAACGACAGTGTCTTTCTCAACGGCATGCCTTTTCATTATAAGGAAATTGCGGGCATCCGCAAGCTGAACCTTAGTTTCGGCAATACCGTGCTGCCTGCCTTTATGATGGTGGTCGGGGCAGGCACCTTTGTACTGGGGGCCGTAAATGGCCTGTACCGGAAGGACGATACGAAAGACTGGTATACTACCTCCGGGCTGATATCCGGGGCGGCCTTTCTGGTCGGCGGTTACCTGCTTACCAAGACCCGGGTGAAAACATACCGGATCGGCGGGAAATTCAGCCTTGATTACCTGGTGATAGGGGCCGGCCCGCGCCACGCCCAATAAAAAGGTTCAGTCATTCGTTAATTGGGCGGAGCTCAATTCGTACTTGAGGCCAGAAGGCCGAAAGTACAGACATTATGATTTGCCGATAAAAAATTATTTTTCTTCAATTTTTTATCGGCATATTCGTACACAATATATTGCAACGGTAAAAAAACTGAATGGCTGTTAACACAAAAGGATTGGTCCCCCGTATTTGGCGAGTGCTGCGGCGCGTTCTCATCTTTTTATTTTTCTTCCAGCTATTTTATATCCTTTTGTTGAAATGGGTCAACCCTCCGATAACGCTCACACAACTGGGCAGTGTCTTCAGGGGAGAAGGTCTGAAGCGGGACTATACAGGAATGAAGAATATTTCACCGTATGCCAAACTCGCTGTGATCTGTTCGGAAGACCAGCTATTCCCCGATCATGACGGATTCGATTTCAAGTCCATCGAAAAAGCCATGAAACATAACCAGAAAAGCAAATCCCTTCATGGGGCCAGTACCATCAGTCAGCAGGTGGCGAAAAATGTCTTTCTCTGGCAGGGCCGGAGCTGGTTTCGTAAAGGGATGGAAATCTATTTTACGTTTATGATCGAATGGATCTGGGGCAAGAAGAGAATCCTGGAAATGTACCTGAATGTAAGCGAAATGGGTAAGGGCGTCTATGGAATTGAGGCGGCGGCCCATTATTATTTTTCTAAACCCGCTAAAAACCTCTCCCGGCAGGAGGCATCCTTGATTGCAGCTTGTCTGCCCAATCCAAAAGTCTTCACCATTAAGCCCCTCTCCCGGCATGTGGCCAGCCGTTATCCCTGGATCCTGGTTCAGATGAACCACCTGCAGGATGACCCGGATATTCAAAAATTATTGCAATAAGCCAATGGGGCCCGGTTGGATTTTCAGGCTATCAGCTTATCCACCGCCTTTATCGCCTCTTCCAGCCGTTGACCGGCTTGTCCTCCGATCTCGGACCATGGAGTATTTTGGTTGATCAGACAATCCTTATAGATATGGAATAGCTTTTCCCGGGTGACAGGATCCGGGTATTCGCGAAGCTCGTCTGCCATCCAGGGCAGGTCTGTCCGGCAGAGCAGATAACCATCATATTGCCGGACGAGGATCTGTTCCAGGATCCAGGCATCGCATTTGCCGAATACGAATTCGCTCCAAACTTTCATCACATAGAGGTCCGTGTCGATAAACAGCAACTGGTCGCGGATGGTCTGTCCGGATTGCACCGACTGTCGGGGCGCTGGACCATGGGAGGTCAGCAATTGGTCTGCCATCCGGTCTTCCAGCGCTATCTGCCCTTTGGCAATGGTCAGCAGGTCTTCATACCGGTAGGCGGTCCCATGGGTCGTTAAATATTCCCGGGCAAATTCCGGCACCCAGTCCGTATGATAATGAGCGGCCAGTTGTTCACACAACGTCGACTTACCGGTGGATTCCGGTCCGATGATAACAATTCTTTTAAGCGACATAAGTCCTTTCTTTAACTTTTCGTCTCCATTCTATCAACCCGAATATGGCCATGATCAGCAGGATGAAATAATATACACAGGTAAATACGTAATGTTTTACAAAGTAAAGCGGGATGGAGGCAAAATTGGTGGCGATCCACCAATGCCAGCTTTCTACCTTCTTCCTCGCCATCAGCCACATACCCGTATACGCAGTAGCAGAGGCAAAGGCATCAGCCCAGGGAATGGCCTGTGGGGCAAAATCCCTTTTCAGATAGGATAAAGCGAAAAAGACGGCTATATAGAATGCCCCGAAGAAAGCGATCTGCTGCAGCCATTCTCTTCCTGTAGAGCCGGTAATCTGCAGCACAGGGTGCTGCTGGCGGTCTTTTTTAGCCCAGAGGATCCAGCCGTAGATGCTCATCACCGTGTAATAGAAATTCACGCTGGCCTCCCCCAATAAAGCGGATTTGAAGCTAAGAAAGATATAAATGATCGTATTGATCAGGCCCGTAGGAAAGACCCAGATGTTCTCGCTGCGGCTAAACCATACGCTGAGGATGCCGGCAAATACGGCGATGAATTCCAGCCAGGAAGTTTGTTGTAAGTCGGTAAGGAACTGATGGTAGAGTTCGGTTAGGTTCATTCCGCTTCTGCCACTACTTCTTTTACTTCGGGGATCATACGTTTCATCATGCCTTCAATGCCCGCTTTAAGCGTTATCATGGAAGAAGGACAGCCTGAACAGGATCCCTGCAGCATGAGGTTCACTACCCCTTCGTTGTAGCTTTTGAATTGAATGGCGCCTCCGTCCATTTCAACGGCAGGTTTGACATAATTTTCCAGAAGTTCTTTGATGCGTTTGACTACGTCGTCGTCATCTGCGTCGATGGCATTGCCTTCTGTCCGGGCGGTAATGACGATCTCCTCTTCATTGATAACCGGTTTCCCCTCTTCAAGATACTCTTTCAGGAATTGCCGGATAGCAGGGATAACGTCATTCCAGTCGGTGTCGGAAGTTTTGGTGAGGGTAACGAAATTGCTGGCAATGAAGACGCTTTTTATAAAAGGAAAGCCAAACAATTCAATGGCCAGCGGGGAGGGCCTGGCTCCTTCCACATCGGGAAAATCAATGCTTTTACCGGGATATAACAACTTATTGGCAACGAACTTCATCGTTTCCGGGTTGGGGGTCATTTCCGTATAAATGCTGATTACCGGGTTACCTGTTTTGATCATAACACACCATTTAAAGTGCAAAGTTAACAATTCCGGGGACTGCACGCTTTTAAAATCCGGAAAATAATGCGGATCCCCTCCAAGCCCCGGTCCCGGGTTCACGATCCCGGTCAGGAGGCCGGGGATATAGGTTTGGGAGAGGAAGGGGCGGGGCCATGGCCGCCGGGTTTCCTGCAAAGCCGGTAATTCAGGAGGTGCGCGGCGATGATCAGAACAACGGCAAAAGGGAGGAACTGGAATTCGTACTGGTGCCATAGTTGCTTGGCTATCAGCAATAACATGCCGCCGGTAAAGAGTAGCCAGGGGATATAGCGGCGGTGGTGCTTACGAAAGCCATGGCTCAGCGCCCAGGTACCGATGACGAAGGCCAGGCATATCATGCCGTATTCAAAAAAGAGGTTATGGACAATGTTTATGCCCATGACCGGCAGACTGGCGACTACCAGGGGTAAAATAGCGCAGTGAATTGCACACAGTATGGAGGTGGTAATGCCCAGGGCATCCCAGTTGATTTTAAGATTCATAATTGAGCGGGCAAAAATACGACAAACGCAACAATGTTGCAAAAACAATTGTTATCTTTTTCATAAGGGAATAGTTAGGGCGGACAATCCTAAATTTGTACCATGAATAAAAGGAAAATAATATTCTTCGCTGGCTTTTTTGTCTTGTTGTTCATCGTTTTCTACGTTGTCCTGACTCGCATTTTGCCAGGCTTCGGGTCTGTCCAGCTGCCCGTGCTCAGTTATGTGCAATCTTTTTCCTTTGCCAACCAGGATGGAAGAAAGATCACACAAAAAGATGTAGCGGGGAAAGTATATGTGGCGGAGTACTTTTTTACCACCTGCAAAGGCATTTGTCCGAAGATGAATGCGAATGTCAAAAAGCTGTCGCTTGAATTTGCCGGCGAACCGGATTTTCGGATTTTATCTTATACGGTAGATCCCGGGACAGACAGCGTCGGCCGGATGAAACGATATGCCGATTCCCTGGGAGCCGACGGGGGGAAGTGGTGGTTCCTTACAGGAAGAAAAGATTCTCTTTATGGCCTGGCAAGAGGAAGTTATTTGCTGGATGACCCCAAGAACAACGATATAAATATCAATGAGCAGTTTATACATACTCAATTCCTGGCATTGGTGGACAAGAGCGGACGGGTCCGGAAGATCTATGACAGCCTGAAGAAAGATGAGCTGGATGAGCTTTCAAAAGATATTAAAAGCTTGTTAAAGGAAACGGCAACTACTCCCAGATTTGCCAATTCTCTGTTTAATAATAATCCATAACACGCACTATGGAAAAAAGAATTGACGAACTACTTAAAAGAAATCAGCTCAGCGTTACCAGCGGGCGCAGAAAGATCCTGGAGCTATTTCTGCTTCAGGAAGGAGCTTTGTCACATAGTGATATTGAAAAAAAAGCAGGAGAGAAATTCGATCGCGTTACCGTATATAGAACGCTGCAGGCTTTTTTAGAGAAGGGACTGATCCACAATATACCGACTGCGGATAATTCTATACGTTATGCGTTATGCAAAGATGATTGTACGGCAGGTCATCATCGGGATGATCATGTACATTTCATTTGTTCCTCGTGTGGAAATACGGTGTGCCTGGAAGAGGTCAATGTGCCTGTACTCAAGCTTCCCAAGGGATTTGTTGCAGAGCAGGTAGAAGTGCTGGTCAATGGCGTCTGCAAAAGCTGTAATGCCTAAAAACGAAAGCCCCGATGTAGAAACACCGGGACTTTTGGTTAAGGCTCTGATTAGTAGCTTCTTTATGTAGAAGGCGGCTTACCCGCCTGTACTTATTTTCATTAGCTCATTGCAAATATAGCCGGAAAAAAGCATACGAACAAGAGGTACACGTACTACTTTCCGGGTATTTTTAAAGTTTTTTTAGGAACAATTCTTTTCCATTTCGGTACTAATAAAATCCATTAATTGTTTGATGTGTTCTTTTGAAAAGTCGAAGGGGAGGCCGGCAGCATCGTATAATTCCGGTAAGGTACGAGTCCCGCCCAGGCTCAGCGCTGCCATGTAATTACTTAACGCTTTCTCTTTGTTCCCTTTATATTGTTTCCAGAGACCCAGTGCTCCTAACTGTGCGATGCCATATTCAATATAGTAAAAAGGCACTTCGAACAGGTGAAGCTGCCGCTGCCAGCTATTGGGACGATAGAGCTCTAGCCCTTGCCAGTCAATCACTTGGGGGGAGAACTCCTGGGTGATCTCCATCCATTTTTCCCTTCTTTCGTCCAGGGTATGGTTAGGATTTTCGTATATCCAGTGTTGGAATTTATCTATAGTAGCGATCCAGGGAAAAATCGTAATTACACGTTCCAGCTGATGCTTGCGGGCCCTTGCTAAATCGTTTTTATCCGTAAAGAATAATTCCCAGTGATCCATGCTGAACAGTTCCATGGACATGCTCGCCACTTCCGCGATCTCCATAGGATATTCCTTAAAGGCACTGAGCTCCAGCGGGTGTGCGAGGAAGGAGTGAATGGCATGCCCTCCTTCATGAACCATGGTTGTCAGGTCTCCCATCTGGCCGGCGGCATTCATGAAAATAAACGGGGCGCCGGTCTCGGCTAACGGACAGTTATAGCCGCCGGGAGCTTTCCCTTTTCTGCTCTCCAGATCGAAACGGCCCATAGTCTTCATGGTGCGCAGACAGTCCCCGAAGAAAGGATTCAGGCGATCGAAACAGGCAATAGTCTTCGCGATCAATTCTTCCGCATTGGAGAAGGGATGTAAAGGCTCGGTCCCGGCCGGTTCTGCGTCGGTATCCCAGGGCCGCAAGGTGGACACACCCAGCTTCTTCCTTTTACTTTCATAAATCCGGTCTACCAGGGGAAGGATATATTCTTTAACAGCTTCGTGAAAACGGAAGCAGTCTTCTTTTGTATAATCAAACCGGCCCAGCTCTTCAAATTTAAAGTCGCGGTAATTGGCAAACCCGGCATTCAGCGCAGTCTTGTGACGTAGGGCGATCAGCTGCGAATAGAGATCATTCAGCGCATCCTTGTCCTTCAGCCTTCTTTCCTGTATTTTCCGGTAGACTTCTTCCCGGACGGATCTGTCAGGGCTTTCCAGGAATTTAGCCGCCTGCTGTAAGGTATATTCCTGCCCATTCATCTCCACGGTCATTTTCCCGGAGATGACGCCGAATTGTTGTGCGAGTACGCTTAGCTCAGCCTGCAAGGGTATGTTCTCATCGCGAAAGAGCTCGATCCTTTTTTTGACCGACCGCAGATAACTGAAATATTGATTTTGGTCAAGCTTTTGCGTATACGGGCTTTCTACTAATTTTCGGTTGAGCCGGTCTGCATAAGGCTGGATCTTCGGCTGGATCTCCATGCAGAAAAAAGTGAACGCGTCTTCCAACTGTTTGTTTTCCGTATCGCAAGTCATGCGGATCTGGCGCCAGCAGGCATCTTCACTTACTACAGCTTCCAGTTCGCTCATATCCCGCAGCCATTTTTCCAGGGCTTCCCGGGAATCCAGCTTGCGTTGTTCCAGGTCCTGAAACCAGGGCTCGAGGCCTTTCCAGTCTGTAAGCACAAAATCCTCCGGCAAAAAATGCCGCAAGGGTTTTTTTAAATCGGCAGTATAATTCATAAAAATACGCTCGTTAACTTTTCTTTTTGGGGGCCTTTTTGGGCTTTTCAGCCGCTGGGGCCTCTTCTTTGGCGGCGCTATCGGCTTTCTTTTTGGCAGCCGGCTTTTTAGCTTTGGGCTGGACCGTCTCTACGGAGGTTTCTTCTACTGCGGCGGATTTATTGGCTGCTGCAGCCTTTCCTTTCTTCGCAGGGACGGCAGGCGTTTCTTCCGGGACAGCCTCGGGAGCTTCCTCTTCGGCAGGCTCGGATAACTTGATCTCGATATTGTTGTCTTTCAATACAGAGTACCATTTCACCATTTTTTTGAGGTCGCTGCTATAGACGCGGTCAAAGTCCAGATCAGGATATACCTTGCTGAAATAGGCTTTCAGCGCGGCACCATCTTTTTCGTCAGGGAGCTTTTCTCCACTGGCTTCCATGGCCTTTAAAATGTCTACGAGGTTCACATTCTCCCGGACCGTATAGATCTCGATACTCTCCAGGTGAGAAAAATTATGAACACGGCTGGCGACGAACCGGGTACTCTTATCATCCAGTGAGCGGACAATGGCTCCATCGGTCTTACTGCTCAGCAATTCGTACAATCCCGGCAGCCCGGTAACAGCAATAATCTTGTTATATTCCATATTAGTTGTATTCTGAATACTTTTTAAGGGATATGCAAGTTAAGACGAAACGACCATTCCAGCTAAATTTTTACGATACCTAAATGGTTTGTTTATGCAGGTCCCAGTTCTCCCAGGACCTGATCAACGGCCGATTTCAGGGTCGTATAGTCTGTATATCCCCTGGACAATAAGTAAAATTTTGACTCACTGACCTGCAAAAATACAGCGGGAAACCCCGTTACCTTTAGTTGTTTGACCAGGGCAAACTCATAATATGCTTTTTCCTTGTATTCAGGGCTATGAAGTTTAGCATAAAATTCAGTTTCCGGGATCTCATAGTTTGGCAGCAGGTGACGGTAGGCCTCGTCATCGCACAGATCGCGTCCCTCATAGTGCAGCGCATATTGAAGGTCGCCGGCAAACGGGATGGCCAGATCAGGATGATAATCTTTGAATACACATAAGGCAATGGCCGGCTTCTCCGAATAAGGAAACCAGTCACTTTCGTCGGGGTTTAAAATATGCCAGAGCCAGTCCTCTCCAAACTTAATTCCCGTATGCTTTTCGACGGTTGGGTAGGCCTCCCGTATATAATCCGCCATGACCCCGATAGGCTGCGGCGTTTCAGGCAGGATCATGCCCCCGGACAAGACCTCGAAAGCCAGCAGGTGTTTATATGCTTCAAACAGGCGCCGGATGACCGGGCTAAAACCGTAGCACCATCCGCAATAGGCATCGTAACAATAATAGATCGTTGGGGTCATATACAAGGTAGTTCTACTTTCAATTCACATCCGGATCCCGGGGTGGTCGTCAGCTGCATATTGCCTTTATGAAACTCCACGCGATTGTGGATATTGTTCAACCCCATCCCCTTTTTAACGGCTTTTTTGTCAAATCCCCGGCCATTATCGGTTAAAACCAGAAGAATGCGATTCTCCCGGACAGATATTTCTATTTTTAATTCAGTTGCCTGGGAATGCTTCAGCACATTACTGATCTTTTCCTGGACGATGCGGAAAATAGCCAGCTTGATATCCGGGCTTATGCCGTCCTCTTCCAGGTTCTGAATAGAAAGCAGCCTGATCGTCAGCTTGCCCGACTGGTTGATCTTTTGCACGATGTCGTGCATGGCCGCGGCCAGGCCCAGGTCCTTTAAGGTGTACGGAGCGAGGTTATGCGAGATATTCCTGATCTCCTCGATCACGTTTTGGATATTCTGATGACAGGCATCGATAAAGCGGGCATCCGCAGGGTTGTTGCGGGCGATCTCCAGGAATAACTTACAGGTAGTAAGGATCTGGTTGACATTATCGTGCAGTTCGGATGAGATCTCTCTTCGCTCTTTTTCCTGCGCTTCCATGATCGCTTTTATGATCTCCCTTTTCTTATGCACTTCTTCCTCCACCAACATTTTTCCCAGGTTACGCTGTTCAGTGACATCATGCATAGCGCCGATCATACGAATGGCTTTATGAGTGGTCGATCGCAGGATATAAGCTTTGTCCAGGATGATCCGGTAGGAGCCGTCCACACAGCGGAACCGGTATTCCTGCTGCCATTTGTCATCTTTTCCTTTCAGGGCTTTTTCCAAACTGGACCTCACTTCTTTCCGGTCACCGGGGTGGATATGCGCCAGGGTCATGTCGAAAGAGCTGACATCTTCCCGGAACCCGAACAACGTAGTAAACCCTTCTCCCCGGTAAATTTTATCTTCCCCGATCTTCCAGTCCCAGATAGCATCGGACGTCGCTTTGCCCGCATAGATATAACGCTCGTTGCTTTGTATCAGCTCTTCCCGGGTATTGATCATTTGGGTAATGTCCAGGGCTGTTCCTCCTACCAGACGGATCCCATTCTCTACTCCTAAAGGAAACTTATACACCTGCAGAATGACCTGGCTTCCATCTGCGACAATGCCTTTTTCCGTTAATTCTGCCGGACTATTGGAGTCCCAGACAAGTTGATTGCCCTGCACATAGGAGTCGCAGAATTCCGCCGGATAAAATTCATAAATAGACCGGCCGATGGCTGCTTCTGAAAGGCCGAAAGCTTTCATATAAGAAGAGTTCATGTAACGAAAACAACCTTTTTCGTCCAGGATCCAGGTCATGGTAGGTGTATTTTCCATAAAGGAACGGAAGATACGCTCGGTATTCAGGAGGAGCCAGGCAGGAGGAAGGTTGTTGATCGGAGGCATTAAACAAAGATAAACAGTCGCAGTAAAACAGAAGGCCGGAAAATAAGTGTTTTTTCTTATTTCCGGCCTTCACGATTATTGGGGGATCGGTTATTTTTTATTACCCTCTCCTTCTTCCTCCGCTGCTACCACCTGAAGAAGGTCTGGCACCGCCGCCGCCGCCACTGGGTCTGGGTGCGCTGAAGCTAGGCCTGGCTGCCGGTGCGCCGCCGCCGCTTCTGGCCCTCTCAAAATTCTGGGTGCGTGTCTGGCCCCGGTCCCGCATCTGCTGCTCCCGGTTTAAGTTTGGCACGGATTGACCGGTGGCGGGCCTCCACTGATTGGACTGCCGTTGCTGCCATTGATTATTAGCCTGATTCCTCTGATAAACATTTCCATTGCGGTCGGAATAGACATTATTGGTACTGGGCCTGACACCGCCAGGTCTGCTGCTGACGCCCCCCGGTCTGGCCCCCTGTACATTAGTGGGACGACCGCCATTGCTATTGAATTGACCGCCGGGACGAACACCCGTCGTGCCGGTAGGCCGGGTGGATATATTGCGGCCGTTAAAATTGTTGACGCTCCGGGTGACGACACCGCTTCTGCCCCGGTAGATATTCGTCCGGTAATTGTTGACATACACATTCCGGTTCCGGTAAAAATTATTTCCATAATAGCCGTAAGTACGGGCACGGTTCCATACATAGGGGGGACGATAAACATGAGGTCCCCACCAGCCACCGCCACCCCAGCCGCCTCCGCCCCAGTAACCCGGATGCCCGAAGCCTATACCAAAATGAAACCAGCCGGCTCCGAAGCCGTATCCGATGCTCCATCCTGCCCAGGGATTATAACACATATTGAAACCCCAGGTCCAGGGACGGGGATAATAATACCCGCCATACCAGGGATTATAATAGAACCCCGTACCATAAACTACCGTGGGACCATAGATAAAAGTATTCAGATAACCCGGTGTATAACCCATGTATACATACTGGGGAGTTACATCATAAACATATACGTACTTGATATTATAGAGCGGAGAGTTCGGCGGGATCCTGTCCACCTCATCCGGTCGTTGGGTAGACACCGTCCAGGGGCCGGAAGGACTGGGTCCCTGAAACCATACGCCATTATCTACCGTGTAATAGATCCCGTTAGACAATATCACCGAAGACGAGGTATTGGTGCCATATTTCATATCCGTACCCTCGAGAGGAGCAAATTGGGGATCGCCGTTGTAAGTCACGTCCGTAGAAGCTGTGCTGCGATCGACCTTGGCCGTCTGGGGGATCTGCGCATCCATGACGGCTTCCCGGGCTGCCTCCGTACCGGCGACACTGGCCAGCACATTGTCCTTGGGCGACCCCTCGGGGATACGGGCAAAGTTAGCGGGCAGGGCATTGGAAGCCACATAATGCCATCCACCCGTTAAAGAAGACGAAGTATACCAGCGGCCGGAGATCAGCACATAAAATTTACCACTGCTCTGATCCTGAAAAATATCATTGGAAGAATTGCTCACATAAGAGAGGTCCGTTCCGGAAATAGGACTGAAGGTAGCCGGTCCATTAGACTGGATCAGCTCCGCGGGAGAAGTGCTGACGATTATATTGGAAACCACATTGTCCTGGGCCGCTTCGGCAGAGTCGACATAACCGGCATTCGCACTATTAGCCGCATCTACGGAAGTCTGTACCTGCTGGAGGTTGGAAGGGACATTGCCGGCAGGGGCGAACGGTCCGGTGGGGGCCTGCGCACTGTACCAATGTTTACCGCCGTATAAATAATACAGACCGTCATTGTTTTTGACAATGGTGAAAGGGCTGTTCACTACCACATCCAGGCCCCAATCCTTGTTCGGCTGCAGCTTGGGCTGTCCGTCGATCATGACCATCAGCGAAGGCTTGTCGGTATAGATGATCCGGGGAGCCGTGGTATTCAGATCCTTGGATAATTTCTTTTGTTCCTGGTTCTGATCCAGGGAGGCTAATAGTTCATCCAGGGAAAGATCACCCGCCGTCTGAGGCAGGCTTGCTTCCAGGGCCGTCTTTAAATTGTCCGTAAAATTTTCATCCGGCTGTCCGGGGAATTTGACATTGGGAACTTTTGCCGATTGGATAATAACCCGGCGATTGTCCCGGTCTGTCTCCACATTCGCAACAGACCAGAACGTACCAAATACAGGTTCGGTCTTGCCCGTTTGAAGGACGGAAATAGCCCAGCGGGATTTTAAGATATTATCGGAAAAAGACTCCGGTTGCGGCTGATAGATCTTAATCACCGTACCGTCATCCGTGGTGAAACTCTTTGGCCATTCCTGCTGAGACTCCTGCGCACGGGCAGAGCCGAAGAGGAAAACGGCACAAAAAAGAGAAAATAATATAGTACGAAATCTTTTCATATATATGTACATTTATCGTTTACAATAGATCAGACAATTTTAGGAGACCGGTCGAAATCGCAGCAGTATGACCGTTTTCCTGCCTGAAAGTTTTGTCGTCATTTACAAACAATATGTTAAAATTCTCAGGAACCTGCCCAGGCCCTTAGTGGGCCTCCAACCAGTTGATCCCGGCCCCTACCTCCGCATTGGCGGGAACCTCATTGGGCAGGGCCAGCGCTGTCTGCATACAACGCATTATTATCGGTTTAATTATATCTAACTCAGCCTTATAGGCGTCGAAAACCAGTTCGTCATGTACCTGCAGCAACATCCTCGACCGGAACCCCTGCTGTCTGAATTCCTCATCGACCCGGATCATGGCTAATTTGATCATATCGGCCGCCGTGCCCTGAATGGGGGAGTTGATAGCATTCCTTTCCGCAAAGCCCCTGACAGTAAAATTGGCGGAGTTGATATCCTTTAACCAACGTTTGCGACCCATTAATGTTTCCACATATCCATGTTCCCGGGCGAAATTGATCGTATCATCCATATACTTCTGGATATTGGGGAATTGCTTTTTATAATTATCGATGATCTCCTTGGCTTCAGTACGGCTGATACCCAGGTTGTCCGCCAGGCCAAATGCCCCCTGTCCGTAGATAATGCCGAAATTGACGCTTTTCGCCTTGTAACGCATTTCTTTGGTCACCTCTTTTTCTTCTACGCCAAAAACTTTTGCAGCGGTGGCGGCATGGATATCCTTCCCTTCTTTGAAAGCAGCGCACATATTCGGGTCGCCACTGATAGCGGCCACGATCCGCAATTCGATCTGCGAATAGTCCGCCGACAAAAGGAGATAATCCTCATTCCGGGGGATAAAAGCTTTCCGGATCTCCCGGCCCCGCTCCGTGCGGATGGGGATATTTTGCAAATTGGGATTGTTGGAGCTTAACCGGCCGGTGACAGCGACGGCCTGTGCATAGCTGGTATGCACCCGGCCTGATTTCGGGTTTCTCATCAGCGGCAACGCATCGACATAGGTCGATTTCAGCTTGGTCAACTCCCGGAAGGCCAGGATATCGTCCACGATCTGGCTTTTATTAGCCAGCTTTAACAGGACATCTTCCCCGGTAGCATACTGTCCGGTCTTTGTCTTTTTGGCTTTGGGGTCCAGTTTCAGCTTTTCGAACAATACTTCTCCCAATTGTTTGGGAGAAGCAAGGTTAAACCGCTCCCCGGCTTCTGTATACACTTTCTCCTCGGCGGTGCGGGCATCTTTTTCCAGTTGTTTGGAATATTCCTGCAGGAAGTCCATGTCCACTCTTATCCCTTCGAACTCCATGGCGGTCAACACCTTCACCAGGGGATTCTCCACCTCGTAAAAGACCTTTTCCACCGCTTTTGTTTTCAGGAGCGGAAGGAACGTATGTTTGAGCTGCAGGGTGATGTCCGCATCTTCCGCGGCATAGTCCTTTATCTTTTCCAGTTCCACATCCCGCATATTTCCCTGACCTTTTCCTTTTTTACCGATCAGGTCTTCGATGGGCACGGGCTCATATCCCAGGTATTGGGCGCTGAGAAGATCCATGCTGCGTTTGCCTTCCGGCTCGATAACATAATGGGCCAGCATGGTATCGAATACAGGTCCTTTCAGCTCCACTCCATACCATTTCAGGACGAGCAGGTCGTATTTCAGGTTCTGGCCGATCCACACGATAGCAGGTTGGTCGAAGAGAGGGATAAAAGCCTGCAGGATCTTTTTCGTTGCTTCCTGATCGGCGGGGCAGGGGACATACCAGGCTTCTCCGGGCTGATAGCTGAAGCTCATGCCAACCAGTTCGACATTGTTGGCATCAATGCCGGTAGTTTCCGTGTCGAAACAAATTTCTTTTTGCGAGGAGAGGAGCTTAACGAGCTCGCGGATCGCAGCTTCCTCTGTTACCGCCGTGTAGGTATGGGGAGCATTTTTTATGCTTTTATCCGCATGAAGACCGGCGGGGGCTTCCGCCGTTTCTTCCCCACCCGCTCCACCTTCTTCCGCCGCCGCTGTTTGTTCCGCACCCGCCTGTCCCGCCGCGGCCGCTTCCGCTTTGGGAAGCCCGTTCTGCGATCCGGTGGCCGCGCTTTTCCGGCTGCCAGCCCCTTTCTCCACGGTATTGCCGAAGAGATCTTTTTGTACGACCTCCGGCGCCGCGCCGGAGAGGTCCTCTCCCAGGATCCTTTTGGCGACCGTCTTAAATTCCAGGAGTGCGAAAATTTCTTTCAGCGCCTCCTTATTCCAGTCTTTCAGCTTAAAATCCTCTTCGTGGAAAGCGACAGGCACCTGGGTGATGATCGTCGCCAGCTTCTTGCTCATAATGGCCAGCTCTTTGCCCGCCCTTACTTTTTCTCCCAACGCCCCTTTGATGGTATCCGCACTGGCTACCACATTTTCAAGGGTGCCGTATTCGGCCAGCAGTTTCGCCGCCGTCTTCTCACCCACCCCTTTGATGCCGGGAATATTGTCTACCGCGTCGCCCATCAATCCCAGGATGTCGATCACCTGTGATACGTCTTTGATATTCCATTTTTCGCAGACTTCCTTAGGACCCATGATCTCGGCAATCCCTCCCTGGTAGGGGGGCTTGTAGATCTTTATTTTGTCGGATACCAGCTGACCGTAGTCTTTGTCGGGAGTCACCATGTATACTTCGTACCCCGCTGCGGCCGCTTGCTGGCTCAGGGTGCCGATCACATCATCCGCCTCGTATCCGTCCAGCTCCATACAGGGAATATTAAAACCCTTAATGATGGCCTTGATGTCGTCCACAGCACTGAGGATATCTTCCGGCGTTTCCTGCCGGTTAGCCTTATAATCGGCAAAATCCGTATGCCGTTCAGTCGGGGCATGGGTGTCAAAACAGACCGCCATGTGAGATGGCTGCTGGTTGTTGATCAGGTCGACAAGGGCATTGGTAAAACCAAACTGGGCATTCGTGTTCCTGCCTTTTGTAGTAATGCGGGGACTGTTGATCAATGCATAATAAGCGCGGAAGATCAGCGCCATGGCATCCAACAGGAATAGTTTTTTCTGCATACACGAAATTAGGAAATATCCCGGATGGGCGTTCCCCTTCTCACGCTAATATTTTTAGTTTTTAGGGACCCGGCTTACCCCTTCATCTCCGCCAGCTTTTTCTGCAGACCGAACATTTGATCCCGCAACCGGGCCGCCTCCATAAAATCCAGGTCCCGGGCCGCTTTTTCCATCTCTTTTTTGGTCTTGCCGATAGCTTTTTCCACCTGAGGGATGGTCTGATAGGTTTCCTGCTCTTCAGCGACCAGGGCTACCAGGTCTTCATCGGGAGCCAGGGCATAGGGATCCTCCGGATTATAACCTTTGATATCCAGGACGGAGGTTTGTGCGAACACCTGTTCTTTTGATTTTATGACAGTCCGGGGAGTGATGCCATGCTCCAGGTTATAGGCGATCTGTTTTTCCCGGCGGCGTAGGGTCTCATCCATCGTCCTTTGCATGCTTTCCGTGATCTTATCGGCGTAAAAGATGACCAGTCCATCCACATTCCGCGCCGCCCGGCCTGCTGTCTGGGTCAATGACTTCTCATTGCGGAGAAAGCCTTCTTTATCCGCATCCAGTATCGCCACCAGGGACACTTCGGGAAGATCCAGCCCTTCCCTCAGCAGGTTCACCCCGACCAATACATCTATGTCTCCCAGGCGCAGCTGCCGGAGGATCTCCACCCGTTCCAGGGTGTCTACCTCGCTATGGATGTATTTTGATTTTATGTTGATGCGATGGAGATATTTATCCATTTCCTCCGCCATCCGTTTCGTCAGGGTAGTGACCAGGACCCGGTCGCCTTTCTGAACCCGCTTGTCGATCTCGTCCAGCAGGTCGTCGATCTGGTTGACGCTGGGACGTACTTCGATGGGAGGGTCCAGTAGCCCGGTAGGCCTCACCACCTGCTCCACCACGACCCCTCCCGTCTTTTCCAGCTCATAATCGCCGGGAGTGGCAGAGACAAAAATGGTCTGATCCGTCAGGGACTCGAATTCATGAAAATTCAGCGGCCTGTTGTCCAGGGCGCTGGGCAGACGGAACCCATAGTCCACCAGGACCAGCTTCCGGCTCCGGTCACCGCCATACATGCCGCTTATCTGGGGCACGGTCTGATGGCTCTCGTCCAGCACACATAGAAAATCTTTCGGGAAATAGTCGAGCAGGCAGAAAGGCCGGGTACCCGGATGCCTTCTGTCGAAAAACCGGGAATAGTTCTCGACCCCATTGCAATAACCCAGCTCCCGGATCATCTCCACGTCGTAATTCACTCTTTCACTTAGCCGCTGGGCCTCGATGTATTTACCGGTATCCTTGAAGTAAGCGACCTGGGCCGTCAGCTCATCCTGTATCTCGTAGAGCACCTGTTGCATGATATCCTTCGGGGCCAGGTAGAGATTGGCGGGGAAGATAGCGGCATCCTCCAGGACTCCGATCCGTTTGCCCGTACTCACATCGAAACTTTCTATTTCATCGATCTCATCCCCGAAGAAACTGATGCGATAACCATAGTCCACATAGGGCAGATTAATATCCACCGTATCTCCTTTCACCCGGAAATTAGCTCTCCCGAACTCCACTTCACTACGTTTGTACAAAGAGTTGACCAGGGCATGTAAAAACCCCTGCCGGGAGATCATCTGGCCTTTTTTGATGCGGACGATCCCATTCTCAAATTCGGCGGGATTGCCGATACCATAAATACAGCTTACAGAAGCGACGACGATAATATCCCTTCTTCCGCTCAATAACTGGGTCGTTGCCTGAAGGCGCAATTTTTCCAGCTCTTCGTTGATGGATAGATCTTTCTCGATATAGGTATTGCTTACCGGCATATAAGCCTCGGGCTGGTAATAATCATAGTAGGAGACAAAATAGCCTACTGCATTATCCGGGAAAAATTGTTTGAACTCTCCGTATAGCTGCGCTACCAGCGTCTTATTATGGGTCAGCACCAAAGTGGGCCTTTGAACGTTCTGGATCACATTGGCGATCGTATAAGTTTTACCTGAACCCGTGACACCCAGCAGGGTATTGTATCTTTCCCCCTGCAGAATATTTTCCGTCAGTTGCCGGATCGCTTCCGGCTGATCACCGGCGGGGGAATAAGGAGAATGGATAGTAAATGGCATAAATAAAGATTAGCAAAAAGCAGGCAAAGTTACCGATTATTAGCCATCGTCGTTGACAGACCTTGGGTCAGGGACCCCGCCGCGCCTTCCTAAGACCCTTTCGGAAAGGATCCCAGCTTACTTTTAACTTCCCGTCCTCCCCAGTCTTGGCCCTGAGGCGGAGGCTGACCCCCGTCTTGCTATCCGTACCTTTGTTCACGGGCGGGATGTCGGGGTTTTTTTCCTTCTTCAGATTGCTCAGGGGGATCTGGAGGCTCAGATCGGCGCCCGCCTTCCAATCATAAGTCCCTTCCACAAAAAAAGAAAAGGCGGTGGACCGTATTTCCATCCGGTGAATGATTAACGTGGTGGTATCCAGGTCTAACTGATTCTTCAACTCTGCGAAGCGGATCTCGGAAAGGTCCCTCTTCTTCAGGACGGCTACCTGTATTTTTTCTATCGGGTCGAAGTCCAGCAACTGCCCTTCTTTGATGCTGAAGCTCACCGTTGCCTTGAGGCTTTTTTGCAGGAGAGTGGCCTTGTCCGTCATCAGGCCATCCATCCGGACATCGGCTGTCAGCTCACCTTTCAGGTTTTTATCATGGAGGGCCTGCTGCCCGAAATTATTGAAAGAGGTGAATAGCTTTGACAAATCCGCCCCTTCGATATGGGACTGGAAGGAGAGTGGATTGGGGGCGCCGTCACTGGCTCTTCGCAGCTTTCCGCTTAAGGTTAGTGACCCCCTCCCTTGTTCTACGATCATATGAGTCAGCCTGATCTCGTTGCCGCTGAACAGCACTTCTGCCCTTGCGTGGGCGCCGGAGAAATTTTTATAGAGGAGGTCGGCGGCTTCAAATTGCAGGTGCAGGTCTCCATCCTTCAGAAAATGGTCTAACCGGGAACCCGGAGTGCCGAAGAGGCTTTCCGCCTTTTCTGTTTTAGAGGGAAGGGGCTCGATCGGTTTGCCCAGGAGAGGGGTGAATTCCTGTAAATCCAGATGGGGAGAACTGATGGACCAGTCCATACTTACTAATTCCGGATTTTTATCAAGAAGAGAAATAAGATTTTTGGCAGTGCCCTTGACGGATAACTTATTGCTGCCGGCATGCGCTTCGAGCCGGTCGACTAAAAGATCCTGGCCTTTGAAACGGATCTTCCCTTTACAGTCTGTCAGGAGGAAATGATAAGGCTGATAGCTGATCGCGGCGGAGTCGACGTCCATGCTGCCATTGAGGACTGCCTTGGTGCTGTCCTTTGCTGACAAAGGGCCCTTGAATAGTATATTCAGGTTGCCCTTGCCTTTCCGGAATTGAATGCTCTTACTGCCGGTCAGCTGATTCAGATGGATCAGGTCAAACGTTGAATGAAGATCCGTGGTCAGCAAAGGGTGTTTGAGGTTGGTAATGCTGATCGTGTCCGCTTTCAGCGGAAAAGCCGACCAGGTGCCGGAAAAGGTCAGGAGACGGATTATCGAATTTTCGTCTTCCCGTTTATGGCCATGGATCCATTCATTCGTAAAGGTGCTATGAAAGGAGGTTTCTGTAAAACGGCCGATGGGAGTGTTGACGCTTCCTTTTACAAGGTCCATACGGACATTGATCTGTGGGATAGGGTCATCAGCTGATCCCGCATCCAGGACGGCGCTGAGATTGACGGGTTTATCGATATCGTATTGATCCAGCTTTTGCTGAATGATGGGGGTTAAAAGGCCCGTCGCTTTTTTGAAGGGAATGTTTTCCGTCTGGATCGTAAGCAAAAAGGGATCAGGCGCAACGGTTGGGAAAAACCTTCCCGAAAGGAGGAAGGGATGTCCGTCTATCCGAAGAGTTTGTTTGTTCGCCTGCAGGATCTTGCTGCCGGTGTTGAATTGGACCCGGAAATGACCGGAGAGGGGTTTGTCTTTTAGATAACTTCCTTTTTCCGTATTGAAGGCGAAACTATGAACCTGGATGTCGGTGTTCAGGTCGAACTGCAGGTTCTTTTTATCTTGTCCCACGACACAGTTAAGCCGGTGTATATCGAGATCGAAGAGTTTCTTTTTATCCTGTTTTTCCAGGACGAACCGGATGTCCATCAGGGAGAAATCCGGCCATTTTGTTTCTTTCTGTATCCCCGCGGAGTCCTTTGATCGCAACATCATCGTATTACTATAACCAGTGGAGTCCGTGAACAGATAAACAGCGCCATGTTCAAGAAATATCTTGTCAACACGGGGTTTGCCGCCAGCGAACAAACTGCCGAGGAAGGAGAAGCGCAGGTCGAGGTTCTCCACCTTCAAAAGGTCATGATGGTGTTGCTGCCAAAGGCTGTCGTGTAAGGTTACCTTGGATAAGCGAAGGGTGATATGGGGGAAGCGACGAAAAAAGGAGAGGTCCATATTGTCAATGGATACCTCTCCTCCGGTTCGTTGTTTAAATTCCGTGTTGATCCTGCTTAGAAGAGCCGGCTTATTAAAGCTCACGATACCCACCAGCACCAGCCAGGCCAGGAGCAGCAGGCCGGCAAGCACGGCGAGGATGCGGAGTGTATATCGTAGTACTTTTTTCAAATAATTCTTTCGGTCAGAGCGGTATCGCGTCCAGATAGTCCGAGAATTTTTTCAGGACGGTGGCTGCGACCTCGATCTGTTCCTGTGCTTCTTTCCAATTACGTTGTTCGATGGCTTCCCGGATGCCCGGGAGCGTTTTTACGCCATAGCCGGTATAAAAGCCAGGGGCATAAATAGCATGCCGGTACCAGGGACGGCGGGGAAGCCCGTTGTCAGATAGCAATTGTTGTTCCCCCTTATAGAGGGCCTTGTTTACGACGTCCTGCTTATCCTCCGGCAGCTTGGATTTTGCCAGGGTATCGGCCAGGCGGTTGGTCGCTTGTTCCAGCCGGCTCAGGGCGTTTTGCAAAGGGGAGAAGTTCAGGTAAGGAACTTCGTCTTTTACCGGGGGTGGCAGCAGCACCAGGGTGGGGTCTCCCGCATAACCATAGTGATTTTCTTTTAGAAGCTGGTTAGTCAGGGAAGTGTTTTCTCTCATCTGGTCCAGCAGGGTGCTCAATTCGCCGGCGTAACCATTTACCGTCTTATAAAACGACCGGAAGTCAAAGGGCAGATGAGGGGCATCGGCCATCCGGAGGGTGGTGCGGCCTGCAGTTTTGGCGAGGGTTATCCCATATTGGAAGCCGGGATCTTTAAAACGTCGGTAATCGTCATAAGAGTCATAAATGGAGTGATAATCTCCCCCCGGGTCCTCTCCGCCAAAGCCCAGGTTAAAAGAAGGGATACCCAGGTGTTGTAAAAAAGGGGAAAAGTCAGAGCCGGAGCCCAGGGCTCCGATAGTGAATGTTTTTTTCTGGAAGAGCTCCTTTTTGAGTTTGTTGCCTTCCGCCGCATTAACCAGGTCCCGGGATCTTTTGCGATCGCCGATGCTGATCTGTGTTTCAGGGTCGATAACATCCCGGGCTACTTCGTTGATAAAGGGCTCCAGGGCGTGCGATCCTTCCGCTCCGAAAAAGCCCCTGCCGATATCATCCGAGTTGATATAAACGACGGCTTTTTGCTGCAGCTCTGCGGCATGGTATTCCACCCACTCCGTAGAGCCCAGGAGACCGGGTTCTTCGCCGTCCCAGGCGCAATAAACCAGGGTGCGTTTGGGCTTCCAGCCTGTCTTCACCAGTTCACTGACGGCGCGGGCTTCTTCCAGCATGGCCGCCTGTCCGCTGAGGGGATCTGAGGCGCCGTTGACCCAGCCATCGTGGTGGTTGCCGCGGATCACCCATTCATCAGGCCATTGGCTGCCGGGTAATTTAGCGATGATGTCATTGATCGGTTTTATATCCCAGTTAAAGGCTAACCGGAGATGCACTTTGGTTTTTCCGGGCCCGACATGATAGGTAATGGGAAGGGCGCCCCTCCAGCTTTCCGGGGCTACCGGTCCTTCCAGGGCCTTCAATAAGGGTGCCGCATCATGATAGCTGATAGGCAGAACGGGGATTTTAAGGATGGTCGTCACCTCATTCCTGTCCAGTCTTTTTGCGTCTTTGGTTGCGCCGATGCCCGGTGTCAGCGGGTCTCCCGGATAAATAGGCATATCCATAACAGAGCCTCTTTGCACCCCATATTCATTTTTGAAAGCCCCTTTCGGATAGACGTCTCCTTCGAAATAGCCATCGTCTTTCGGATCGGAATAGATGATACAGCCGATAGCGCCATGCTCCTGCGCTACTTTGGGTTTGATCCCTCTCCAGGAATGACCGTATTTGGCAAGAACGATCTTCCCTTTTACAGAGATGCCCATTCTTTCCAGGCGGTCGTAATCCTCGGGGATGCCATAGTTGACAAAGACCAGGTCTGCGGTGACGTCCCCATCCGGTGACCAGCAGTTATAGGTAGGCAGTTGTTCCTTTGTCTGACCGGAGGTGGCATCTTCTTTTAAGGCGGGCTCGGCCAGCACGGCTTTGTAGGGTGTGGGACCCGTCATTTCCAGGAGACGCTCTTTGGGCGTGGGGAACAGGACATAGAAGGTCTCTATCTGTACATCATAACCCCAGCTTTTGAACCGCTGATAGATATAATCAGCATCGGCCTTTCCTCCCGGAGAGCCGACATGGTGAGGATGGGATGACAGGGTCTTCATGGAGCTGTCGAGGTTGGCGGCCTGCAGGTAGCTGTCGAATTTTTCTTCTACAGCGAACTCCTGTTTAGCACCGGCTTCGCTGAAGCCGGCTAGTGGTTTTGTCTGCGACCAGGTCAGGGAGGCCCATAATAAGGCGCTGCCGGTCAGTAGATGTTTTCTCATGTAAAATTGGTTGAAAGGATGAAGTTATTTATCTCTGAAGGCGTTTAATATATTGACTGTAGTCTGGTAAAATGATCTCATAGTCTGTGTACATCAGCGGGGATGTCAGCAGGAAGTCTGCCGTGGCGCGGTCCATGGCGATGGGAATGTTCCAGGCAACGCCCAAACGCAGCAGGGCCTTGATATCCGGGTCGTGGGGCTGGGCTTCCATGGGGTCCCAGAAAAAGATCAGCACGTCGATCTTTCCTTCGGCAATACGCGACCCTATCTGCTGGTCCCCGCCCAGGGGGCCGCTGAGGAATTTGCTGACGGACTGGCTTAAGGCCTGCTCCAGCAGCTTTCCGGTAGTGCCGGTACCATATAGGCGGTGTGTGGCGAGTACGGTCTTGTTATAGACCGCCCATTCGATCAATTCATTTTTCTTATTGTCATGGGCTACCATTGCGATTCGTTTGGAACCACTCATTTTTCGGATGGAATTTGGCATTCGCGTTTTTTTATATTGTTCTCTCCGGAAAGATAACCCCGTTTTAAGAAGATTATAACAAGAAACAGGAAATTTTAAAGCAGCGTTTTCGTTTTTTTCTTTTCAGACGGAATCCTGGGAATAGGCTAGGCATGGAATTTGTTAGATGATTCCTCCCGCTGATTTTTTTCAATTACGGTTATGGAGAAATTTTTTTGGCTTACACTGATGAGTCTTTTTTGCGGTGTGGTGGCCCGGGCACAACAGACAAGTGAGACGACCGACTCTGCGATCAGGCAACAGCAGGATTCCGGGGCCGGGAGTAATGCCGTGTTTTCAAGCTTCTCCGGTGTAGTGAAAGAATATAATAAGGTATGGTTGCAATGGGATGTAGACAGTGCAGAAGACGGGGATTATTTCATTATCGAGCGGGCTACGGATGGAGATCAGTTTGAGACGATCGGTGTTTTGAGGAAGACAGGCAATAATAATCATTATGAACTGATGGATATTGCCCCACCCAATGGATCGGATTCCTATCGGATCAAATATTCGGGCCCGGATGGAAAGATGGTTTATTCAAAGTCGATACAACTGAGTCTTTCGGGTGCTGTTTCTTTTAAGTTTTATCCGAACCCCGTTGACAAATTATTCATTATCCGATCGGAGCACATGGTGGAGATCCAGGTGATTGATGCCGTAGGAATGACACGCTTAAGTAAACATTTACAGCCCGGTATACAAGTAATTAATATATCATCTCTGGAAAGGGGGGTCTATATTTTACGAGTTGCCGACAAGGAGAGCAACCGGGTCACTTCCAACCAGCTTTTAAAGAACTAAATTATCCCTTAAAAATAAATTACCGGAAAATGGTATTGCAGATTTGATTTGAATCCTCTACCTTTATCTCGGTTTTTCATAGGATATTGGATTTTAAAACGGGGTTGAATTTCTATTCAGACCCCTTTTTTATGCCCCTTCGGGCTTAGGCATAAAGTAGCCCTGTGGGGCATAAAAAAGGCTATTTGATTGTCCTTCGGACAGGAGACCCGTGGTCTCCTTTGTTTTTGCCCCACCGGCAGTGGACCTGGTCCACTTGGTTTTTGCCCGAACGGGCAAAAAAGAGTCTAATGACGGCAGGACTTCGTCGGAGCATCGTTCCTTGCTCCTCCTTGTTGAGCTACGCTCGTAACCTTCGTTGAAACTTCGTCCCTCGTTTCGCCTCGGTTACCTTCGCTTCGCTCGGTTATGCGCATGGCCCGTGGCCCATTTGGCCCAAAAAAATCGGCCCCGATGGAAATCGGAGCCGCTGTACTTACTAACCCAATTAAAATAATTCCAAAAAGGCAATTAAGCCGTCTGCATTTCTTTCACTTTTTCCCGGATCTTATTCTCAATCTCTGTCGCCAATTCAGGATTATCGTGTAATAATTGCTTTACTGTATCCCTTCCCTGTCCCAGTTTGTCGCTGCCATAGCTAAACCAGCTACCGCTTTTCTGGACGATGCCTAATTCCACACCCATGTCGACGATCTCGCCGGCCTTGGAAATACCTTCTCCAAAGACGATATCGAATTCGGCGGCCCGGAAAGGAGGGGCTACTTTGTTCTTTACCACTTTCACTTTTACCCGGTTACCAACGGCCTCTTCCCCATCCTTGATCTGGGCCATACGGCGGATGTCCAAACGTACGGAAGCATAGAATTTGAGCGCGTTCCCACCGGTGGTCGTTTCAGGATTGCCGAACATAACCCCGATCTTTTCACGTAACTGGTTGATAAAAATACAAATGGTATTGGTCTTGCTGATCGTGGCCGTCAGCTTTCTCAGCGCCTGTGACATCAGCCTTGCCTGAAGCCCCATTTTACTATCCCCCATTTCACCTTCCAGCTCTCCTTTGGGTACCAGGGCAGCCACGGAGTCAATGACCACTACATCCAGGGCTCCGGATAGGATCAGCCGGTCGGCAATCTCCAGGGCCTGCTCTCCATAATCGGGCTGGGAGATCAGCAGGTTGTCGATATCCACTCCCAGCTTTTGGGCATAAGCGCTGTCAAAAGCATGCTCCGCATCGATAATCGCACACATACCGCCTTTCTTCTGCGCTTCCGCAATGATATGGGTTGCGATGGTCGTCTTACCGGAAGACTCCGGTCCATATATTTCCACCACCCTTCCTTTAGGCAGGCCACCCACTCCCAAAGCCATATCCAGCCCGATAGAACCGGTGGAAATGACCTCCATGGGATCCTGGCTTTTTTCATTCATCATCATCACGCTTCCCTTCCCAAAATCCTTATCTATTTTGTCCATCGTCAGCTTTAAAGCCTTGAGTTTTTCTGCGTTTGACATAATCGTAGTTTTTTTGTTCTTCCAAAATTATTGATTCAGTAAAGGTAGAGTAATTATTTTATACACACTAACAATTTTAGTATTTTTTCGCTAACTTTTTTCGTTATTTCATTTTTGCCGCCCGGCCCAGGCATCCATTTTCTTCTCCAGGACATCCAGCGGCATCGCCCCGTCTTTCAGGACCTCATCATGAAAACCAGCCAGCGGGAATTTGTCTTTCAGCTCCTGCTGGTATTTGTCGCGCAGCTCCCGTATCTTCAATGCGCCGATCTTGTAACCCAGCGCCTGCCCCGGAATGGCCATATAGCGCTCGATCTCCGCGGTAGCCCCTTCTTCGCTGATAGGCTCATTCTCCATCATATATTTTATCGCCTCTTCCCGGGTCATGCCCTTCGTATGAATGGCCACGTCTACCACCAGCCGGATGGCCCGGTGCATCTCATCGCCCAGGGCGCCCATGTATTGATAGGGGTCCGTATAAAGGCCCAGCTCCCTGCCCAGGGATTCACAGTATAGGGCCCACCCCTCCACATAAGCATTATTGCCCCCGAAACGACGGAAGGCAGGTAGCCCGGTATTCTCCTGCTGAAGGCTGACCTGATAGTGATGGCCGGGAATGGCCTCATGCAGGAAAAGGGATTCCATGCCGGAAGTAGTATTGAAACGGGTGGCGTCGAGGATGGGGACATAGAAGATACCGGGACGTTTGCCGTCCGGGGAACCCTGGGTGTATTCGGCGCTGGCGCTGGCGGCACGGAAAGCTTCCGTCTGCCGGATCTCGAAGCCCGTTTTCGGCGTATGGTTGAACATCTTTTGCAGATTGGGCTGCATCCGCTGATGGATGGCCTCGAAAGCCGCCAATACTTCCTGCGGAGTTTTATAAGGCATGAATTTTTTATCCTTGTTCATATAGGCGAAAAAAGCAGGCAGATCACCTTTGAAGCCGACAGCATTTTTCAGACTGTCCATGATACCCCGGATACGGGCCACTTCTTTTAATCCGGTCTGATAGATCTCCTCCGGCGATTTTTGGGTGGTGGTCTGATCCTTTACCAGGTACGTATAATAGGCCGGTCCATCAGGCAGGGCACTGATTCCCGTGCTGGCCCTTGCCTTGGGTAAATATTCATCTTTCAGAAAATCCGCCAGTTTTTTATACGAAGGGACGATGTCCTCTTTGATCAGTTGTATATAAGCTGCCCGGAGTTTTGCAACAGCAGCCGTGTCGGGGTTATCCTTCAACTTGCCGACGGGA
This sequence comes from Puia sp., assembly GCA_035492545.1. Taxonomy (GTDB): domain Bacteria; phylum Bacteroidota; class Bacteroidia; order Chitinophagales; family Chitinophagaceae; genus Puia. Next base: position 73,211 of record DATJJD010000241.1, on the reverse strand, counting down.
CCATAGAAAAGGCTTTTTTCCGGCTGGTCCGTCACCATCGCCGTCATCTGCGGGATCATCTTCACAACCAGCGATCGGGGCAATACAAAATTTGCAGCCACTCCTTTTCTGAAGTAGGCGATAGCGCTGTCGACCCAGGGACTGAAAGCCTTTGCACGCCGGATCCAGTCTTCATGATCTTTCAGGGTGCGGAAGGGCTGGAAGCCCTCGCCACTGCCTAATTGCCCCAGCGTCAGCGGCAGGGCATAGAATTGGTTAAAAGGGATATAATTGCTGTGGTAATTCAACCCCTCCAGCCTCGTCCCCAGCTCCCAGAGCAGGATGTCATAGCTGAGGCGATCATTTTCGGCTAAGCCCGGGCGATCGAATTTTTTAATCCCGTCAAGAAATAGCGTATAGAAATTTTTCAGGGTGTCCCGATAGCTATCCGTAAAATCCGCCGGTAAGAGCGCGTTGTAGCGGTCATCTCCATTCTGTGTGGCTTCCAGGGGAGATAATCTCATCCGGCCTTCATAATAATCGTTGATGAACTGCGTGAAACCCTTATTGACTTCCGCTGCCGGCGGCTCTTTGGGCATCAGTTTGCAGGAGGCCAGCTGGATGAACAGACAGCCAAATAAAAATAATTGTCTCATTGCGCGTATGGTTTAAAAATAAATGTATATAGCTAAAAACAGGCTTTGCCGATAGTCGGATAGGGCCCCGACCAGGCCCGGACTGGTCATAAATAAGGAACCGAATGGCAGGCATTCACTGACTTTTCTATGTGCAATTCTCTCTGTACCTGATATTTTGGCATTAAATTAGCCTTAATTTTATCAGCAACAAATTAGCTTTTTTGTTTTGTTGAATTATCTTTGACTTTATTCCTGACAGTCGCATGACCATCCGCGAAGGTGGAATAACTAACTTTTTTTAAAAAAATGATATTACTATGAAGCTTAAACAGACCCTTCTTTTCGTTGTTTTGTCCGTCTCCTTATTTTCCTGCGTGAGTTCTAAAAAATTCAAAGCCGCTCAGGCAAAGATCGACTCCTTAACGGCCGCCAATGCAAAACTTGCCGGAGATCTTAAAAACTGTAACGACCTTACCGCCCAGGATGCCAGCCAGAAAACCGCTCTGCAGAACCAGATCGATGCCCTTAACAAGCAGATCGACTTCCTGAAACAAAATCATGACGCTACCCTCAAGCAACTGCAGGATCTTTCTGTTATTTCCAATTCACAGGCAGAAAGCATCAAAAAATCTTTAGATAACATCGGCGCCAAGGATAGCTACATTCAGAACCTTCAGGCCGAACTCGCCCACAAAGATTCGCTGAACATGGCCCTGGTGATGAACCTGAAAGGCGCGATCGGCAATCTCGATGACAAGGATATCAATATCAAAGTAGACAAAGGTGTTGTTTACATTGACATTTCCGATAAATTATTGTTCAAAAGCGGAAGCTATGATGTGACCGAAGCTGCAAAGACTGTACTCGGCAAAGTAGCAACCGTTCTGAAAGCTCAGCCTGATATCGAATTCATGGTTGAAGGCCATACGGATAACAAGGCTTATCACAGACCCGGCCAGCTGAAAGACAACTGGGACCTCAGCGTCAAACGCGCTACCTCCGTTGTCCGCATCCTGCAAACACAATATGGACTGGATCCGGCCCATATCACAGCCGCAGGTCGTGGGGAATATGTTCCCGTTACTTCCAATGATACGGAAGAAGGTCGTTCCGCTAACCGCCGTACCCGTATCGTAATCCTGCCAGCCCTTGACCAGTTCTTCAAGCTGCTGGAGAAAAAATAATTTTAAATTTTAATAATAAAAGAGTGGCCGGCATTGCCGGCCACTCTTTTATTTTAATATGTTCATCATTTTATCAGGTAAAATTCGTTACTTATGCCTGATAAGTCTATGAAAGCAATTCTGCCGAAAATAGTGTGTTTCGCTCTGGTGATGATGGGTGTCTCCGGCTTCGCCTATGGAGATAAAGGGCCGGTGGCGCAAAAAGGCGTATTAGACCTTCGACGTCAGAATTTGTCTGATAAACACGTGGTCCTGGATGGGGAATGGGGATTTTACTGGAAACAGCTGATAGCACCCGACAGCCTGGGCGCAGCCGGAAAACCTGACTTTGTCCCCTGCCCCTCCCTCTGGACAAAACTTCAGCTCAACGGACAAAAACTCACCGCACAGGGTTATGCAACCTATACGCTCACCATCCTTCTTCCTCATCAACGACCCCGGATCGGCATGGAAGTTCCGGATGTCTATTGCTCCTATAAACTCTATGTTAATGGAGTGGTGCAGGTACAGAACGGGGAGCCGGCCACTACCGCCGAAAAAGCCACTCCATTCTGGGCCACCCGTACCATCGCCTTACCGGCGGGAGAACCGGATACCCTGGTCCTGGTAATGCAGATCGCTAATTTCTGGCATGCGAAAGGAGGCCCCTACAAACAAATACTGATAGGAGACAAGGACGAGCTTTTTCTGAAAAAGAACAGGGATAATGCCTACGATCTGGTACTGGCCGGGTGTATGCTAATGGGGGGATTGTTCTTTCTGGGCTTGTATATTTTCGGCCGGCATGACAAGACTACCCTCTTTTTCTCTCTCTTTTGCATTTTCTACAGCTACCGGATGGTGGGCGCGAATGCTTATGTCCTGCATACCTTATTGCCTAACCTGAACTGGTTTGTCACCGTAAGGATAGAATACATTACCTTATGTTTTTGCGCGGCTTTGTTCACCCGGTATACCAAACACCTTTATCCCGACGACGCCCATCCGGGTATTATGAAGGTCATGTGGTGGTTTTGTATGACCTATGCTATCTTGTGCATCCTCACTTCACCGATCATCTTCACCCGCTTCCTGAATATTTTCCTGGTAGCCATGTTCGTCTGTACGACCTATGCATTGTACGTTTTCTTCCAGGCGGCCCGGAATAAACGAAGCGGCTCATTATTTGCGCTCCTCAGTACGGCGGTCATGTTATTGATCCTTTTCCTGATCAACATGGAATATTTCGGGATGATCAACACGATGAAATCCGTTGTATTTACAGGATATATCACCTTTTTTTTCCTGCAATCCCTTGCTTTGTCTCATCGGTTTGCCCATACCTTTAAACAGGCTACCCTTCAGGCGCAGCAGGGCCTGAAAGCCAAGTCGGAATTCCTTTCCACCATGTCTCATGAAATAAGGACCCCGCTCAACGCCGTGATCGGAATGACGCATCTCCTGCTGCGTCATGATCCGCGGACAGACCAGAAAGAGGACCTGGGAGTCCTGCTGTTCTCCGCCAATAACTTGTTGTCCATCGTCAATAATATTCTTGACTATAATAAGATCGAGGAAGGCAAGATCGGATTCGAACAGATCCCCATGGACCTTCCGGCCATAGCGGGAAATATCATAGCCGGCCTTAAAAGTACGGCGCATGAGAAAGGGATCGACCTGCTGATGGAGATCGATCCACGCCTGGATAAAAAATTGATCGGGGACCCTACCCGGACCGGTCAGGTGATCAACAACCTGGTCCATAATGCCATAAAATTTACCCGGGAAGGATTTGTTCGGCTGTCCATAGAGGGGACCTCCCTGACGAATGAATCGGCAACGATCACCGTACGGGTGAAGGATACCGGTATCGGCATTGCGCGGGAAAAACAACACATGATCTTTGACCGGTTTACCCAGGCTGACTCCTCTACTTCCCGCAGCTATGGAGGTACCGGCCTGGGTCTGGCTATTACCAAAAGGATCCTGGAGTTGCAGGGAGTTGTATTACAGCTGACCAGTGATGCGGGAAAAGGCTCTGAATTTTATTTTACGCAGGTATTTCCTTTTAGCCGGGAGCCTATCGGAGAGAAAGAAGACTCGAAGCCTTTTGCTAACCGCGACCACTTGCTGAAAGGGATCTGCCTCTTATTGGTAGAAGACAATCCGCTGAATGTATTGGTAGCGCAGACCATTCTGGAGAACAGCGGAGCCATTGTTGAAGTGGCGGGCAATGGGCTGGAAGCACTGGAGAAGCTGGACACCTCCCGTCACCGGCTTGTTCTGATGGATCTCCACATGCCGGAGATGGACGGCTACGAAGCTACAGTGCTGCTGCGAAAAAGAGGAGAGACCTTGCCCATTATCGCCCTGACGGCCAGCATGCCTACAGAAGTGGAGAGCGAGGCCTATGCGGCCGGGCTTACAGACGTTATCGTAAAACCATTTAACCCCGACGATCTTTACAGGGTTATTCTGCAATATGCCGGGCCTTTGGCCTCATAAGACAGGCCACGGGAAATGGTAGAGGCCTTTACCTTCTGAACCGGGCTTCTTCCAGGTCCAGTTCAAACTCTTTACTCCGCAACAGCTCTTCAGAAAAAAGATTGTCCCGGCGCATATGCGCCAGCTCCTGACGCTGTATTTTTACTAATTCCAGCAATAGCTGGCGATACCTGGGTAAAAACGCCGGCGCTATCTCTTTGCCTTCTTCTTTTTCCAGTTTTCTATTGGTTATTTCCACCATCCGTTCATAACGTTCTTTCAGACGATTGAAGGCATCGATCGAAGAAGCTTCCTGGGCATATTCGGTTTCTATATGATCCAGTACGGCATTGGCCAGCCGCAGCCGAATGGATAGCTTCTGGCCTTCTTCATCTTCCTGTACTTCGATCTTTAGGATCCGGATCAACACGGGCAGGCTAAGTCCCTGTAATACCAGGGTAAAAAGGATCACGACAAAGGTGATGAAAAGGATCAGGTCCCGGTGGGGGAAGCTGGCCCCGTTGGTAAGGCTAAAAGGGATCGCCAGCGCAGAGGCCAAAGAAACAACCCCGCGCATACCGCTCCAGCCGATGATAAAGACCGGCTTCCACCCGGGATTGGATTCTTTTTCCCGGATCTTTTTGCTACACATCCGGGGCAGATAAGCCCCCGGGTATACCCACAAGATCCGTACGATGATGGCCACCAGACTGATGACAACTCCATAAATAATAGAAGAGATCAGAGAATATTCCCCCAGCCCCCGGACGATACCCGGCAACTGTAGCCCGATGAGAATGAATACAACGCCATTCAACAGGAAGATCATGACATTCCACACGCTTTGCGACTGCAGGCGGGAGCTATAGGTAAAGATCTCGTGAGATCGATAGCTAAGGAATAATCCTCCGCTGACGACAGCCAATACCCCGGAATAATGAAAATGTTCCGCGGTGATATACATGAGATAGGGGGATATCAGGGTTATAGCGGTATCGATACTGGCGGTGGTAGGCAGCCAGCGGTGTATGCCATAAACGACGATGGCTAACGCGAGTCCGATCAGGGTTCCCATAAAAGCAACCTGGAGAAAGGTAAGCCCCGCCTTCCACAGCACGAACTGACCAGTAAAAATAGCGATCAGGGCAACCCGGAAGACGATAAGGCTGGAAGCATCGTTGACCAGGCTTTCTCCTTCCAGAATGGTGACAATCCTTTTGGGGATCTTTAATGTTTGTAGCACGCTGGTAGCGGCTACAGCATCCGGAGGGGATACGATACCTCCCAGCAGGAACCCAAGGGCCAGGGAGAAATCCGGGATCATCCAATGAGCTGTAAAAGCAACGGCTATGGCAGTAAAGATCACAAGCCCGAAAGCCAGCATGCCGATAGGACGTTTGAACATCCAGAATTCCTGCCAGGAAGTGTTCCAGGCCCCGGCATAGAGGAGGGGCGGAAGGAAGATAACAAACACTATGTCCGGGTCCAGCATAATCCTGGGAATACCGGGGAACAGGCTGATCAGCAGGCCGGCGATCACCAAAAAGATAGGATAGGAGATGCGCAGCTTTTCACTTAGCATCGCCAGCATGGAAACGACAAAAAGCAGCGATATGATGAGTAATAGGTTGTCCTGCAGCATAGGTGCTGTAATTTAAAATTTTTTACGGGGAATTTCTTCTACATAGCGGAGGCTTTTCATCCGCCGCGATCAGGCTGGATCATTCTTTGGCATAGTTTTTCGACCTTTTTCAAAAAACACCGGTATGAAAACGATTATTTCAGCTTGCCTATGCACTCTGCTGGCTTGTCAGGAGCCGGCTTCCCATCACCCCGGCCCCGCTACGGATACGCCCGTAGCCTCTATTGCGCGGACTCCCAAAATACCGGATACCACTTCCCTGGGAGGAGCATGGTATTTACAACCCGTTCTGTCTTCGGATGCCGCAACGGGAAAAACGCCATCCCTGCGCCTGGACCTGGTTAAGAAACATTTCTCCGGGAACACCGGCTGTAATAACATGAGCGGGGGATTCTGGTATAGCAGCAATGACAGCAGCCTGACATTCAGCGATAAGATCATAACGACGAAAATGGCCTGTCCGGGTTATAATGAACAATCATTTTTAAAGAGCCTGCTGCATGCGAATCACTATCGGCTCAGGGACGGGATTTTGACCCTGCTGGCCGAAGATAATACTGAATTATCCCACTGGGGAAGAAAACCTTCTACTTCCCCCAAGTCTGAAAAGGTCTGATTATTTCAATTCTTTGATCCTGATATTGCGGAAATAGATTGGAGCGCCGGCATGTTTGCCCTGCAATCCGATTTGTCCATGAAGGGGCAGGGTCGCCATAGGGTTGCTAAGCCAATTCGGCGCTTTGGTACCGTCCGGGTTGTTTTCGGCGGAAGTAAACAAGCTCATATCGCAGGTATTCACCAGCTGTCCGTTTAACACTACCCAGATTTTTCTGCCCCTGCAGGTAATGGTATAATGGTTCCATTCGCCGGGTTTTTTGACCAGATGGGCGGTCGCCGGCTGGTGACCGAAAATGGCGGCACATTGCCAGCTGGGAGGCGCTTTTGACCATTCGTCTGAAAAGTCATCCGCAATTTGTATCTCTACGGAATGGGGTATCCAGTCTTTGGTATCGGATGCATGTACAACTACCCCGCTATTCGTGCCCGGCGCATTTTTAAACTCAAGGTCCAGCACAAAATTGTCATAGGCTTTCTCACTCCAGATCGCCTCGTCTTTCTCCGCCGTGAGAACTCCATTTGTAAGGGTCCAGACTCCTTTAGGGTAAACAGCATCGGAAAGGTCGTCCTTGAAAAGGGGCGCCCATCCTTTGCCGGTGGTGGCCGGGTTGATAAAGGCGCTGTCCTGGGCGGTCAGCTGCAGATAGACGAAAGAACATAAAAGGAGAAAGAATAACCTACATTTTTTCATAACAGGGCTGTTTTGTTTTTTAAGATGCCTGGGCAGGACCCGGATAATAACCGCCCGGACCTGTCAATACTTTTTTCCATTGCCGTTGGTGACTGTCCTGCCATTTTTTATTAGGGTGTACATTCCAGTTCACCGTCTTCAATTGCTCCCGGATAAAATCCCGTTGCTCCGGATGGATATATAAGGGATGAAGATACCACCATTGGGGGTCTTTCGTCAACTCCTTCCAGAATGCGGCAAAGTCAGGATAGTTGGTCTCATAGACCTGCATCTCATCTTTATCCGAATCGTAGGTGCTGTGATTATAATAAAAGGAAGGAGGGCCGTCCCCGTTGGTGATCCGGTAAAGGCTTCCTCCGCTCTCGGCCGAGCTGATATCGAAATAGAGTTCACGGTGCATAAATGTAAAAATAGTCTTATCTTCAGCCTTAATTGGGCTCAGCCCAATTCGTACTTGAGGTCCAAAGGCCGAAAGTACAGACATTATGGTTTGGCAATAAAAAATTTTATATGGCACTCATTCCCAATAATAAAAAGAAAAAAGACGGCAAGCTGCCAGGCAATCAAAAAAGCAACATCCCCGGTTTTCCTGCGCCCAAAGGGAAGGGCAACAGCAAAGGTGTTGTTAAAAATACCCGGATGACCGGCGGCTCCCAGAGAGGGTCCTAGGATTTATATCCCTTGCCCGTTTTTTCCCTGATCAGTCTTTCTTTTTCTTTAATGGCGGACTCCACGTTGGAGAAGGTTTTCAGCTGTATCTGCCCTTTTGAACCTGCCTTTCCCCAGCGTACGACCAGTTTATTGCCGTCCGTAGCTGCTTCCCAGAATTTCCCGCTGCCCGCTTCCTGGTTCGTGAGCCGTTGAAAGTCAAGATGATCATATACACTGGCCTGACCTCCTGTTCCTTTTTCCTGGGTGGTAACAGGGGCCAGCCCAATGCTGTTCTCCCTGGAAGAGCCGGAGACTGGCCCCGGCGGAACTGCTGATCCGATCAGTTTCAGGATCTGCTCCATCACTTTCTGCGGCTGATGCAGCCAGTCTTTTGCGAAAACAGGCAGCACCTTCCAGCCAAAATTTTGCAGAATGGCCGGCCGCTGGTAATATTGTTCGATCAGATTCCCGTTCTGATAGTGTTTCCCGTCATCGACCAGGATGCCCAGAGCATAGGACTCGTCTTCCGGTTTTGCCTTCACGGCCAGCGAACACTTGAAATCCGACTGGCCAATCTGTTCGGCTACTTCGTATCCTGCATGGAGGAGCTGCTCCTTGATCTGCCGGAGGACAATAGAAGAAGAAGGCCTGGCTTGAATGGAGTCTTCTTTCGCATTCAGACTGTTCAGGATAGTGCCGGCCATTTCCATTTGGCCCGAACTGACCATCTCCGCATAGTGCAGGAATCTTCTTAAATAGTTGGCCCCGTCATTATATTCATTGGTAATGTGATGGTGGCGGATACTGCTGACGACAGCCATATGTATTTTGGCCCGGCTGAACAATACATTCAACCTTTTTTCCCCGCCTCTTTTATTGACCGGCCCAAAATTCATCAGCATCTTTTTACGGGCGTCGAATCCATAACAGACGCTCATGATAATGATATCCCGCTCATCGCCCTGTATATTTTCCAGGTTTTTGATGATAAGACCGGTGAACTGATCGTTCTCCATACGGTTAAAGGCCTCTTCCAGCTTCAGACCGAAGGAGACATCCTGCCCCGCCAGTTCGTCAAGGGCACTTTCGATCGTACGTTGCTGCTCCTGGCTGAAAGCAACGATGCCGATGCTTTCCCGGGTATTCCTGTTAAGCAGCTCTCTAACCAGGTGAGCGATATAGAAGGCCTCCGCCCTGTTGCCTCTTTTCTCATAAACACTGCCGGTATGGTAATGAAAGCTGATGCTTCTATCGAAGAGGCTGTCAGCCATCGGGATGGCATCGTCGGGGCTGGTGATCGTGATCGCCGTTTTTTCTTTATGATGGATAGTCTTATCCGGAATGGTGAGCAGCCTGCCTTCGTAGAAAGCATGATTGCTAAAGCTGATCAGGGTCTCATAATGGCTGCGGTAATGCCAGGATAGTAACGTGCTGGTCAGCTTCCGGGAGCCCTGCGCCAGCAGACTGTCGGCATCTTCCGGAAGCCACTCTTCCCCGTCTTCGTCGTCCCTTCTTTCCAGGTCGTCAGGGTCTTCGGCCTTTGTCGTGCTGAAGAAATCCGTAGGCGGCATTTGTTTCTCGTCGCCCACAATGATGGTCTGCCGGGAACGATATAAGGCAGGCACGCCTTCTTCCAGGGTGATCTGGCTGGCCTCATCGAAGATGACCACGTCGAAATGATCGCTATCCAACGGCAGGCAATCGCTTACGCTGTAAGGGCTCATCAGCCAGACGGGTTTTATATCTTTCAATACCAGTCCACTCTCCTTTGCGGATAATTCGCGGATACTTTTGTGACGCATACTCTTGCCGAACTCATTCTCCAGGATCTTTCTCCCTTCATTATAGTTCTTTTTGAATTTCTTTTTCTCTTCCGTCAGCTGGCTTGCGGCCATATTGGCCAGGTCCACCTGTTGCAGGAACCGTTGCCGGATAGAGGCCCTGATATAATCGGCGTTCAATTGCCGCAAACCTGCATAACCTTCACCCAGCTGCCGGATAGCGTTTTCCATACGCTGCCGGTCGATATCGGCAAAAGCCTTGTTGGCCCGGTAGATCTGGTAGAGCGCCTTGCGTGCGATAACGGCCTCGGTTTGTATGGGATTCAGCGGCAGCTGGCGGAGGGCATTCTTTACCTCCTCCGGCAGACCAGTGAAAGATCGCAGGGCTGGCAGCCAGTCACTCAGCCCATCTGCATTCAGCTGTATGTTCTGCAACTCATCCCGGATGGCAGACAACTCGCCGGCAGGAGGTTGGTGCAGACACTGCAGTAACCTGGATTCCAGCTGATTCAACGGTTGATGGAGGCCATGCAGAATGGTGATCACCTTCGATGCTTCCGGATGCTGAAGAAGATAAGTCAGGGCCGGATCTCCCTTTTTATGGTGCAATATTTCAATGCTCAGCCAAGCCGTGTCGATAGGGTCGAGACGATACTGTTCCTGCAACTGACGTTTGGTCTGGGATAGCTGTCGGACGGCCTCGTATTCGGCGTCTAACGCTAACAGGATACTGTGGTAGGTGGGCGTTACCACATGCTGGGAGAAGTCATAATCTTTGAGAAGCCGCTTTTTAAATTTTGTCCACGGACCGTTTAAGAAACCGAAAAAAGCCCCTTCATATTTAAGGGCGAGGGTTAGACCGGAAATTAGGTCCTGCTCGGCGAGCTTATGTCGCCATCCACTATTTTTTTGCATGACAACCTGAAGCTGTTCCTGCTGTTGCCGGTATTCGCGTATTCGGCGCCCCAGCTCCCTGGATTCCTCACTGCCCGGGTCCGCCAGGGCAAGATTGCCAGCCTGAGCCAACGGGTACAACAGTACAGCGAACTGTACCAGGCTTTTGAGTTTGTCCAGGGTGCCATGCTGCGCCGCAAGCTGGCTGTCGCGGACAACTGTTTCTACCTGGTGCAGGAGGTACATCGCCTGCTGCAACAAGCCATCCAGCAGGCTGTATGGATTATCCGCCAGGAAAATACGTTCGTGGATCCTGCTGAAGGGATGTTCGGAAAAAACAGGCTCGGCGCCGGACTCTTCCAGAAGGTCGATCAGGATGGCTATGACAGCGCCGGAGTCCTTCCAGTCCCTATAGGAAGGAAGCTGCTCTTCTTCCCCGGGAGGTAATTCCACCAGGGATTCCCGCAGCGCGATGATACGTTCTATCAATTCCCGGACTTCCATTCCCGTTTCTTTATCCTCCCGGGTGCCCGTAAGATGAAATTCCCGGATCAGCTCCAGTTGCCCCCCCATTTTTTCCAGCAGGGCTGTTCGCCTGGCCCGGATGGCGCCAAGATCCATTTTCCCGGAAGTAAAATCTTCGTAGGTGGCTTTAAGATCTTTTATGAACTCTCTTTTGTCACCCTGACTATCATGGATATAACAGCACAACTCATCCAGCCCGTTTTGTTTGAGGCGATGATATACCACATCCAGCGCCGCTCTTTTTTCACATACGAAGAGAATGCTCTTGCCTCTTGCCACAAAATCGGCGATCAGATTGGTGATAGTCTGGCTTTTTCCGGTACCTGGGGGGCCTTGTATAATATAACTATAGCCGGTCCTGCTTTGGAGGATGGCGCGCGTTTGGGTAGGGTCCGCCGTTATTACATGATACCAGTCATCCGGTCTGTTGAGATCGAAAGTATGTTGCGGGTGTACCCGGGGCAGCTCACTGAACAAGGCGTCAAATACCGGGTGCTGCAGCTGCTGGTCGATCACCAGGTTGTAATCCCTGACCAGGCTCATCTTCTTATAATTGAAATTGCCCAGCACCATATTACAAACATCAAAATCCCAGCTATAGGGATTGTTCTCACTTTGAGCAAGCTCGAAGCTTTCCTTTTGCAGGGGTCTCGCCCCGGTGGACGGCATCTCATCCGGGGGGGCCTTTGTTTCAGGAGCTTGCTCTGTCCCGGGAAGCTGCTCCGTTTCCGGAGCTTGTGCTGATTCCGGGGACTGTGCTGATTCCGGAGGTTGCTCTGTTTCCCACGGCTGCCCTGTTTCCAGGGGCTGTGCTGATTCCGGCGATTGTGCTGTTTCCGGAGGCTGTGCTGTTTCCAAAGCTTGCTCTATGTCCGGAACTTGCTCCGTTTCCAGGGTTTGCTCCATTTCCGCAGGCGGCTTTGTGCCGGCCTCCGTCATCAGTCCTGTCCGTTTCTTATAATTGTTTACCGTCTGCCGGGCCTCGCTATGAATAAGGTTAATACGGGGTTTGTCGATATAATTCAAAGCAATGCCCTGGTTGGCATCCTCCACCTGTGTCCGCAGCTGCCGGCAAAAGGCTGACAGGCTTATCTCTTCCAGGTCGATAAAATCCGGGAGCCGGATACCATAGAGGTCTTTTAGCTGACCGGCAAGGACTGGGTTTACCTCAGCCGAATTGTCCAATACCTTTACGACATAGTGATCTTCTTTCAGCCTTTTATTCTTTCTCAATTCCACCGGGATCAGCAGCAAAGGGCTCTGTATCCTTTCGGATGCCTCCTCTTTGAGATTATGCCATTGCAAAAAAGCGATCACCAGCTTCAGCTCGCTGAACCCATATTCCTGTACGGCCCGTTGGGATTCTACCCTGACCTTGTCCAGGGAGGAAGGAAGGTAGCCGTGATCTTCAAAGCGCAGATATTTGTTTAGGACGATCTCCTTCATACCGCTGACCTTGTCTGCCAGTTCGGGGTTCCAGGTGAACAGCAGCTCGGGACGGATGCTTTGGTAATGCAGCACCATGGGGACACTGCTGACAGTAAGGTTGACAAACCGCGTATTGGGTTTGTAATAGAGCAGCCGGTTGCGCCGGCTGGTATCAAAAAGGCGGTTGCGAAGCTTATTTAAAATATAGGAGTCCCTTTCTTTTATTTCCTTATGGATCCAGCCGGCTATTTTACTAAGATCTGTCTGTTTTTCGGAATCATAATCCCGGTAGTATTGAAGGCGGCGGATCACTTCATAGAGATCCTGGGACCGCCGGCTCCTGTCCAGCTCTGTCATTTCTGTGATCAGCCGGCCCAGGGTAGGGTGGATCCGCGGATGATGAAGGGAGGGATTGGACCGGACCCTGGCAAATAACCGCAGGTCTTCCACATCATAGAGGTTCAGGCCCAGGGTCATGCTGCCTAATACCAGGCCCAGGGAAAATATATCTGTCTGCGGGTCATGATGTCCCAGCAAACACTCGAAACATTGATAGCCGGGCAGGTAGGCCGGATATTCCAACGGCTCCCGCCAATCCGTATGGATCTCTAGTTTTTCCCTGTCCTTATGGCCTTCCTCCGCATCCGTCCGTAGCAGGATGTTACCCACCACTTCGAAATTCGGGGAGGTTACCCGGGGGAACAAGGCCGACACCCGGTAAAGAGCATGAGCTGGCGCCATAGCCGGGTCTTCCTCCATGTCGAGGTGACGGGCCGCCAGGAATAAAGCCTCCTCTTTTTCAAAAGCCCCTACCTTTCCGGACTCATGAAACGCTACTATTTTTCGGAATAAGGGCAATACGAACGCGATGACGTCATCGGTTGTATAATTACCTCCGTCGAAGGCCGTGAGCAGAAATTCTTTAAAAAGGATACGATTCATTAAGATGCGGCAGATACCATTTTATGAGTGCTGTAAATCTAAAAAACTTAATCGGATTATCATGTAAAACCAGGCTTCGCGCCATAAGATGCAAGCTTCAAGCCAAAAACAGATAATTCTAAATTATAATGACTTGGTAGTCAGCCTACAAACTTTTATAATGTTCTGGTTACCTGGGAGGGACAGCTTGTAGCTTGCAGCTATTTAACTACCTTCGCACTATGCGAGATTATATTAGTGAATTGAATGACCGGCAGAAAGAAGCGGTATTGCATAAGGATGGCCCTATTATGATCGTAGCGGGCGCCGGTAGCGGAAAAACAAAGGTGCTTACCACCCGTATCGCCCATCTGATGGCCCAGGGAGTGGACGCATTTAATATACTGGCCCTGACCTTTACCAACAAGGCCGCCAAAGAGATGAAGGAAAGGGTGGAAAAGACCCTGGGGAATACCAATGCCCGCAATCTCTATATCGGCACCTTTCACAGCGTATTTGCCCGTGTATTAAGAGGAGAAGCTCAGCACCTGGGGTACGAGCGGAACTTTACCATTTATGACACGGATGATGCCAAGAGTGTCCTGAAGACCGTTATCAACGAACTGGACCTGGATGACAAACATTATAAACCCAATGTCGTCTATAACCGTATCTCCCAGGCGAAGAACAGCCTGGTCGGTCCGGAAGAATATGCGCACGACTATGCTATTCAACAGGAAGATATGCGGAGCAACCGGCCGGCGATCGCCCAGATCTATATGGCTTACTCCAAGCGCTGCCTGAAGAATGGAGCGATGGATTTTGACGACCTGCTGGTTAACATGTATAAGCTGCTGAAAAACTTTCCCGAGAGCCTGTTTAAATTTCAGCATAAATTCAAGTATATCCTCATCGATGAGTATCAGGATACCAACCCTGCCCAGTATGAGATCATCAAACTCCTGGGGGCTGCACATGAGAACGTCTGTGTGGTAGGAGATGACGCACAGAGTATTTACAGTTTTCGGGGAGCGACCATAGAGAATATCCTGCAGTTCCAGAAAGATTATGATGATGTAAAGGTGGTGATGCTGGAACAGAATTACCGGAGTACACAGAGTATCCTCAACGTAGCGAATGAAGTCATAAAGAATAACAAAGGTCAGATACCGAAGAACCTCTGGACGGATAATGCCGGCGGTGAAAAGATCCGTCTGGTGCGCATGATGACGGATAATGAAGAAGGGAAATTCGTAGCCGACACGATCCAGGAACAAAAGCTGCGCAATCATTTTTCCAACCGTGACTTTGCCATTCTCTACCGCACCAATGCCCAGAGCCGGGCTTTTGAAGAAAGCCTCCGCCGCATGGCGATCCCTTATACCATGTATGGGGGAGTAAGCTTCTATCAGCGGAAGGAGATCAAGGATTTCGTTGCCTACCTGCGGATGATCGTCAACCCCCGCGATGAAGAGGCGCTGAAACGGGTGATTAACTATCCCACCCGGGGTATCGGCAAGACCTCGATCGACAGGGCTGTCCTGGCCGCCAATGAGCAGAATATCTCTTTATGGAATGTGATGGAAAGAGCAGGAGAGTTCGGCTATAAGGCCGGCACGCTGGAAGCGATCGAAAACTTCGTGCTGATGATCCGCAGCTTTGCCAGTATGCTGGAAACGAAGAATGCCTATGAAGTGGCTGTACATGTGGGCAAACAAACCAACCTGGTAAAAGAGCTCTTTAACGACAAAACTACCGAAGGCCTTGCCCGGTATGAGAATATCCAGGAGTTGCTGAACTCTATAAAAGAATTTACGGAAAGGCCGGATGAGGACGGGGTCCTGGAGAGCGAGACAAAAGGCCTGGGGAATTATTTACAACAGATCACCCTGCTGACGGATGCAGACGAAAAAGACCCGAATGCGGATACGGTGAAGCTAATGACAATCCATGCCGCAAAAGGCCTTGAGTTCTCCTGTGTGTTTGCCGCAGGCCTGGAAGAAATGTTGTTCCCCAATGCGATGTCCATCAATACCCGGGAGGAATTAGAAGAAGAAAGAAGGTTATTCTATGTGGTGATCACCCGGGCCAAGCAAAGATTATGGATCACGTATGCCAATACCCGTTATCGTTTTGGTTCGCTGGTCCAGAATGAGCCCAGCCGGTTTATTGAAGAGATACCGGAAGAATACCTGGACCGCAGTTTCGCCGGTGGCGGCGCCCGCAACCAGGGAGGCAGCGGTATAGGCTTTGGCAATATCCCATCGGCTTTTGATCGGATGAATAGCGGAGGCAGCTTCGGCAGTACGGCCGCGGCGGAGAGAAAATATGGCCCGCCCCCGAATAAAAAAGAGACCAAACCGGCTTATGCTCCTGTCAAGCCGTATATGAAAACCATCGAGCACAATCCCAGCCCTGATTTTGTAGCAAGCGACACTTCCGCACTACAGGTGGGCCAGAAAGTAGAACATCAGAAATTCGGCTTTGGAGAAGTGGTCAGTGTGGAAGGCTCTGCGCACAACCCGATCGCTACGGTAAAGTTTCAGTACAATGGCGAAAAGAAGATCATGCTGAACTATGCAAAACTGCGGATCGTTTCTTAGGAGAGGCGTTGGAGGAAAAAAGTTTTTTTGACCGGCGGATGCAGTAGGGACGGGCTTATTGGCCTCTCCGACCGGGAATTCTTCCCCCTCTGGGAAAAACCGCGGGATCAATGCGGGGAAAACAAAAAAATACCCTTTTAAGACGTTTGTAGTTAAGGCGGAAACTATTGATTTTACCAAAAGTTTGCTATCTTTTACGCATGACCGAAATGTACAAGATACAGCCCAAGGGATTGTATTTTGTAACCCTAACCGTAGTAGGCGGGATTGATGTATTCACCCGCTATGAATATTGTGATCTGTTAATAGAGAACTTAAACTATTGCATAGATCACAAACGGCTACGGGTATACGAATATGCAATCCTGCCCAGCCGCCTTTGTATGATAGCGGGAGTAGAACAAGGGAAGGGTAATTTGCCTAAAGTACTAAGGGACCTGAAAAGCTTTTCCGCAAAACAGATCCTCCGGGCCATTGCCGAACATCCCGAAGAGAACCGGAAGGAGTGGCTCCTCCGTTTGTTCCAGTTCTTTGCCAACCGTTATCAGCATGATTCGGAGCACCATTTCTGGCAATTCGGCAATCAGCCCGTCGACCTTGAAAAAATTCTTAAAAAAGAACAAGACCTGCCCTCTGCCCTGGAGAGCCTGTTGAGAGACAAAATAGTCGACGGCCCCGAGCATTATATCTATTGCAGCGCCTATCCCCTTCAAAAAGTGAAATTATTCCTGGCGGATCCCGGCCCCGAAGCCAGTCCAAAATAACCCGCCGGAAAGGCCGGAAGGCTTTCCTGGAATAACAAAAAATTAAAAGGATCCGGTGGGAAAAACCCATCGGATTTAGTAACTTTAGAATTACCCCATCCCATACCTGTCAGGTTTTTTAAATTTTTTATTCAAAATGAATGGATATGCTGCCACACGACAAACCCATCGTTCCCAAGGACGCCTGTTATTTTCTTACGCTCAACGTGGTGGACAAGATCGACGTTTTCGTTCGCCCTGTTTATAAAGGGGTGATAGTGGATGCGCTAAACCATTTTATTGAAACCCAGGGGCTGGTAGTTTACGCCTGGTGCCTGATGAGCAGTCATCTTCACCTTTTAATCCGGATAAAAGAAGGATACGGCCCGGCCTATTTCGAGCGGGATTTTAAGAAATTTACGACGCCGGAAATTATAAAAGCCATCGAGATGGAGATGGATCCCCGCCGTAACTGGATGATCCAGCGTTTTGAAGATTTCAGCAAATCCCTGAAACGGATAGAGAAATTCAATGTATGGCAGAATTGCAGCAGCCCCCTGCGGATCGATGCTTCGCAGCCCGGTCTGTTGTACGACCATATTGACCATATTCACGAAAACCCCGTCCGGGAGCGGATCGTCGAATCGCCGGAATTTTATCTGTTCAGTTCTGCACGGGATTATGCCGGCATGAAGGGCCTGGTAAAGGTAAAAGTCATACAGCAACAGGGGCGGTCAAAATTCAAGTCTTTGTCCGCGAACTAGCCGATCTCCTTTTTCAGGCCATCCACCGTCTTTGCATCGCTGCCGACAAATATTTTGTTCCCTGAGAGGACTACCGGACGTTTGAGAAAGGTATATTCTTCCAGGATCAGCCGGCGATAATCCTTCTCCGTAAGCGTTTTGTCTTTCAGGCCCATTTCCTTGTATTTGAGGGCTCGCCTGCTAAACAGCGCTTCATAGCTACCGGCCTTTTCCTTTAGCGCATCCAGCTGGGCCGCTGTTATCTTTTCCGTCTTGATATCCTGGAGGGTAAATCCCTTTTCTTCAGCCTGGGTTTCCTGCAGGATCCTGCTACAGGTGCTGCAGGAGGAGAGGTAATAGATCTTATTCATGCTGCAAATGTAATATTTTCGTTATCCGGCCGACGAATGGTATTATTGTTAAAAACCTTTCTATTTGCAGGAACCCGCCGTACAGGAAGAATTTGTGAAGCTGGTGCAGCAACACCACGCTATGCTGTATAAGGTGTGCAGGCTCTATTGCTTTTCCGACCACGACCGGCAGGACCTTTTCCAGGAGATCATAGTTCAGTTATGGAAATCCTATCCCAAATTCAGGGGTGAATCGAAATTCAGCACCTGGCTCTACCGTATCGCCCTGAATACGGCCATCTCCGATCTCCGTAAACAACGGCGCCGCATCACCCCCCTGGACCCGGACCATTTGCCCACCCAATTACAGGATATGCAATATCCTAAAGAACAGGAAGAACAATTACAACAGCTATATGCTGCGATCAATCAGCTGACAGAGGTGGAAAAAGCCCTGGTCATGTTGTACCTGGAAGACAGGAGCTACGACGAAATGGAAGAGATCCTGGGTATCAACCAGAATAACCTGCGGGTCAAAATGAACCGGATTAAAGAAAAATTACGCAAACTCACAAAGGAGACCGCTTATGGAATTGGACAGCCTTAAATATGTATGGCATACCCTGGAGGTCCAACCTCAGGGAGACCAAAGCAGCGAACAGCAGATCATCGCCCTGCTACATAAGAGATCGACAGGCCCGGTGGCCAGGATGAGACGCAACCTCCTGGCCGAGCTGATCCTCGTCCTGGTGACCTATACACCCGCCATGCTGTTCTATCTTTTTGATTTTGAGGGGAGATTGTCCGGCATCGCCTGGTTATTCGGGCTCCTGATGGTCCTATTCGCCGGGTACTATTACCGGAAGAACAGGTTGCTGAAAGAAATGCAATGTGTAGGCTGCCAGGTGAGGTCTAACCTGCAGCGGCAGGTAGGGACCCTGAAAAAATATATCCGGTTTTATACCCTGGCAGGGACCTTTATGATACCCGTCATGACCATCATTACCTACCTTATTATCCGGTGGAAATTCCCTCCCTCTCCCGGCTCCGCCCTCTTTTACCGGATCAGCGGAACCCCCTGGTGGCAAAGCCCTCTGTCCTGGCTGGGCTTGCTGGTGCCCGCCACCATCGGGATCTATTATATCAATGTATGGTATGTGAACAAACTATATGGTCGTCACATCCAAAAACTACAGGAATTGCTGCAGGAAATGGAAGAAGAGTAAGTATCTTACTAAAAAAACAGATGATGAAAACCCTGCTGGCCGGCTTTTTTCTTTTTCTCTCCTGTATGGGCCATGCCCAATCAACGACAACCTCCGCCATTCAAAAAGTCATGGCAGACCAGGCTGCTGCCTGGAACAGGGGTAGCATCGATGATTTTATGAAGGGCTACTGGCAAAATGACTCCCTTATCTTTATTGGCAAGTCCGGAATTAACTACGGGTATGTCAATGCGCTGAATAATTATAAAAAGAATTATGATAGTCCCGACAAGATGGGACAGCTGACCTTCACCCTGCTGAAAATAGACCAACTCTCGCCCGGCTACTGTTTCGTGATCGGCAAATGGTTCCTGAAACGAAAGGCGGGAGATGTCGGCGGTATCTATACGCTGGTATTCCGGAAGATCAATGGGCGCTGGCTCATCGTAGCGGACCATACCAGCTAAAAAACGCCACGGGCGTTTTGCCAGAAGGGCCATCATTAGACCCGAGAGTCGAACGGTTCATCCGTTTCGACTCTCGCTGGAAGGACTCGATTTATCGCCGATCTCTTAATTAACCAGCAGTTTCCGGAACTCCGACGAATCCCCATTAAAAACATCAAAGTCCACCCGGGTGAGGATCCCGTTGACCCTTCCCGATTCGCTATGCTGCCAGAAAGTCCACTCGCGGTAGATACGGGGTCGTTCCTTTTGCAGGTAATGCGCTACCCATAGGGGATATTGATCGAAATCATCCTTCAGGTACTGTTTGTAGAAGTCCACATTCGTATAGATAATGGGAGTCACATGGTAATAATCCTGGATGGTCGTCAGCCATTCCTTGGCCCTCTCCCGTAACTTGTCGGCCGGTACGCCATAGGTCTGCTCGATATCCAGCACAGGCGGAAGATCCCCCGGCTGCAGCTCAACGGAATTGATGAAATTCTCTGCCTGGGCTTTGCCGCTTTTGGTGGAGAGAAAAAAATGATAGGCCCCTCTGACCATGCCTGCGTCCTTTACCTTCTTCCAGTTCCGTTGAAAATAGGCGTCTTCATTGCCCAGTCCTTCCGTAGCCTTAATGAAGGCAAACCCCATCTGCACGTGGCCTACTTTCATGTCCTTAACGGATTCCCAGTCGATAATGCTCTGATATTTAGACACATCAATGCCATAAATCGTATAGTTTACCGGCACTTCGATGCCGAATTCGGGGTAACGGACAAAATGGGCCCTTCGTTCCTGCCACCAGTCATATACCACAAAGCCAAGCATAATGATCATCGCAACGGAGAGGGAAAACAGTAAGATCCTCCAAGCCGAATTTTTCCTTGTATTTTTAACCATAGGCCGCTACAAATATAAATTTAGTAGGAGATAAAGTTTAATTTTATAGTTCCATGCCCGCTTTAAACCGGAACGATACCATTAATCTTATATCCAAACTCACGGGAAGACGCCTGTGGAACGGAGTGAAGGTGTTGAGCAGCTATTACCTGAGCAAATGGACTAAAAAAGCCGTCCAATGGGGGTATCCTGTTTCCATTTCCTTCGAGCCGACCACCTCGTGCAATCTCCGCTGTCCCGAGTGTCCCAGTGGCCTGCGGTCCTTTACCCGGCCGACAGGGATGCTGAAAAACGACTTTTTCCGGGATACCATCGATCAACTATCTAAAGAACTGTTATACCTGGTCTTTTATTTTCAGGGCGAGCCTTATTTAAACCCTTCTTTTCTGGATATGGTGGCCTATGCCTCCGGAAAAGGGATCTATACGGCCACTTCCACCAATGCCCATTACCTCACAGATCAGCATGCCAAAAGAACCGTGGAGAGCGGACTGGACCGCCTCATCATTTCTATCGACGGGACCACCCAGGATGTATATGAGCAGTACCGGGTAGGGGGCAAACTGGAAAAGGTGCTGGAAGGGGCCCGCAATATCGTAAAATGGAAAAAAGAGCTGAAAAGCCGGACGCCCTTTGTCTTTTTCCAGTTCCTGGTGGTAAAGCCCAACGAACATCAACTGGAGGAGATCCGGCAGCTGGCCGCGGAGATCGGTGTGGATGAGGTCCGGTTCAAGACCGCACAGGTCTATGACTATAAGAACGACCCCAATCAGCTGATACCCGCTAACGGGAAATATAGCCGTTATAAAAAGGACAGGAAAGGGGATTATCAAATAAAAAATACCCTGGACAATCACTGCTGGCGTCTCTGGCATGCGACGGTCATCACCTGGGACGGGCTGGTGGTTCCCTGCTGCTTTGATAAGGATGCACAGCATCGCCTGGGGGACCTGAAAGGGCAGCCATTTAAGGAGATCTGGAACAATAAGGAGTATGTGGATTTTCGCCGGAAGGTCTTACAAAGCCGGAAGAATATCGATATTTGCGCCAATTGCAGCGAAGGGACCAAGGTATGGGAGGATTAGCTGCTATCTACAAATTAAGGGGTAACCATGACTCTTGAAAAAGAAATAAACCAACGTAAATTCCGGAATGAGTATCAGAAATCTGCTATCAATATTATTTATACGTATAATTGGTTAACGGAAAAGATAAACAAGGTCTTTGATGAATGGGGCATCACATCCCAGCAATTCAATATCCTCCGGATACTCCGGGGAGCCGGGAAACCCTTGTCCACCCTACAGATCAGACAGCGTATGCTGGACAAGATGAGTGATACAAGCCGCATTGTGGACCGGTTGGTGAAAAAAGGCCTTGTAAAGAAAGCCATTTGTAAGTCGGACCGGCGCCTGGTGGATGTGACCATCGCAGAAAAAGGAAAGAAGCTGCTGGAAAAGATCGACGCCTATGACGAGCAGATGGATGGGATTATGACCAACCTTACCGAATCGGATGCGAAAACCCTGAACGGGCTGCTGGATAAGCTTCGCAATGGGGATCAGGATCTATAACCGGGACACGCCCGGGGGGTGAAAAATTATCGGACGATTAAAACTTTATTGGAAGGATGAGGAATCTCTTTGTAGTTAGCATGAAGGATCTATTGGTTGCTGCCTGTTTTCTGGCCCTCCCGGCCCTCTCTTTTTGCCAGCCCAAGTATGAATTCAGAGCCGCCTGGGTGGCTACCGTGGAAAATATAGACTGGCCTTCCAAAAAAGGCTTACCCGCAGACAGCCAGCGGGCAGAATTCATCCGGTTGCTGGATATGCACAAGCGAAATGGACTGAATGCAGTGGTCGTCCAGGTAAGACCGGCCACGGACGCCTTCTACCCCTCGCCCTACGAGCCCTGGAGTGAATGGCTTACCGGTACACAGGGCAAACCTCCTTCCCCTTATTATGACCCCCTGCAGTTTATGATCGAAGAGACGCACAAACGGGGCATGGAATTCCATGCCTGGTGTAATCCTTATCGGGCAGTCCATACCATCGGAAAATCTTCCATTGCCCCTAACCATATCACCCGGCTCCATCCGGAATGGTTTGTCCGTTTTCAAAATACCCTCTATTTCGATCCGGGCAACAAAGAGGCACAGCAATATGTCACGATGGTGATCCGGGATATCGTTCGCCGCTATGATATCGATGCCCTTCATTTCGATGACTATTTCTATCCCTATGATATCGTCGAGGATAGCCCTACCAAGGATTTCCCGGACAGAGCCAGCTTTGAAAAATATGGCAACGGGTTGTCGATAGGGGATTGGCGGAGAAGCAATGTGGACTCGGTCATCCTTCAGCTAAGCCGGGCTATCAAGGAGGAAAAAAAATATTGCAAGTTCGGCATCAGCCCCTTCGGCGTCTGGCGTAATAAAAGCAAAGACCCCGAAGGCAGCGATACCCAGGCCGGACAGACGAATTACGACAACCTCTATGCGGATATCCTCTTATGGCTGAAGAACGGCTGGATCGATTATGTAGCCCCCCAGCTTTACTGGGAGTTCACCTTCGCCCATGTACCTTTTGGCATTGGCGTGGACTGGTGGAGCCACCATACGTATGGCCGGCAATGTTATATAGGTTTGGGGATCTACCGCGCCAACTCCAATCCCGCCTGGCGGGACCGTACCCAGCTGACCCGGCAGATCCAGCTCCTTCGTTCCTATCCCGACAGCATACAGGGGGCCATCTATTTCAGCAGCCGGTCTTTTGAAAAAAATCCAAATGGCTGGTGCGACAGCCTCCAGCGCAATTATTATAAATACCCTGCCCTGATCCCGCCCATGCCCTGGATCGATACGGCGAAACCACATGAGCCCTTTACACATAGTGAATACAATCAAAAAGACTCCTCCCAGACCATCTGGCTGTCAAAAGGAGTGGCTACCGACAGCCTGCGGGGATATGCGGTATACCGGTCGGACAGAGCCGATCTTTCCATCGATTCGGCCGCTATATCCGAGTTCATCCCCTATGATCCGGTGGCGGGTTTTTCCGTAAGGGCTTCCGCGGTGCCACCAGGCAAGAGCGCCTATTACTATATTACGGCCATAAGCAGGACAAATGTGGAAAGCAGACCCGTTACCATCATTTTTTCTACCTTTGACCCCAAATAAATGATTCATCAAAAATCCTTATAATCATGCCTGGTTTTGAATTATTCGGCCCCGAAGAGCGCAAAGAAGTCAACGATGTCCTGGAAACCGGTATCCTGATGAGATATGGGTTCGACGGACCCCGGAAAGGGATCTGGAAATCTAAAGAACTGGAAGCAGCCATCTGTCAGCGATTTGGCTGTAATTATGCCCAGCTGACCTCCAGCGGTACCTCCGCCCTGACAACAGCGCTCTCCGTACTGGGCATTGGAGTAGGAGATGAGGTCATTATGCCCACTTTTACCTTCGTGGCCAGTTTTGAAGCCGTACTTAGCGTAGGGGCCATCCCTGTACTGACCGACGTGGATGAGACCCTCACCCTGCGGCCGGAATCCGTGCGCAAAGCCATCACTCCCCGGACTAAGTGTATCATGCCGGTCCACATGTGCGGGGCGATGGCCGACCTGGATGCTCTCCTGGCTATCTGTAAAGAACATAAGCTGCTCCTGCTGGAAGACGCCTGCCAGAGCATCGGGGCCACCTATAAAGGCAGGCACCTGGGCACGATCGGCCATGCCGGCACCTTTTCCTTCGACTTCGTGAAGACCATCACCTGTGCAGAAGGGGGAGCTGTCCTGACGAATGACCTGGACCTTTATACCAAATGTGACGGGTTTACGGACCATGGCCATGACCACAAGGGGGTCGACCGGGGGGCGGACCTGCACCCTTTTATCGGGTATAACTACCGCATCTCCGAATTGCATGCGGCGGTAGGTTTAGCCCAGATCCGCAAACTGGACCAGTTCCTGGCCCTGCAGCAAAAAAATCACCAGCAATTAAAGAATATCCTTTCCAAACTGCCGGAAGTAACTTTCCGGACCCTGCCGGACCCCGCCGGCGATAGCTGCACCTTCCTCAGCTGGTTCCTCCCCACGGAAGAGGTCACCCGGGCCGTAGTAGCCGAGTTGAAACAACAAGGCGTCTTAGCCGGTAACTTCTACTGGTTCGATAATAACTGGCATTATTTCCGCAAATGGGACCATCTCCGTCAGGCTACTACCCTGAATAACCTCAATGATGGACAAAAGGAGGTCTTGAAAAAGTTATCTCCGGATGCTTTCCCCGCCAGCGACCGGATCATCAGCCGCTGTATTTCCACAGTCATCGGGCTGTTATGGACGGAGGAACAGGTAAAGGAAAAAGGAGAGAAGATCGTAGCGGCGATCCGGAAAGTGCTCAGTAAAGAACTGGTGAATTAGAGGCGTTATCTTTTTCCTTCCAGGGAATTGCATTGTTCCAGCGAACCCAGTCTGAACCGGAGGGGGATATGGGTCGTTTTCTCTAATTGCAGCTCTTTTTTGCACATAAACCCGAAATGATGCGTGTAATAATCATCTTCCAGGGCCTGTAACGAAGGTCGGACTTGCATCCGGTTGTCTGCCCCTGTCGGCGAAAAAACGACCCCTTGTGGGTGAGGACTAAAGTAGCTGCCGGGGGTTCCGGAAATATTGCGAAGGCCGGATAACAGCGTGCCATAGGCTGGGAGGCGTGTCAGCGCGATGCCGGAAGGGAAAGACTGGCTGGAAGCCCTTCCTATAATAACTAGTGAAATACATACAACAAGAAAAGTTTTTTTTCGTTGCATGGTCCATCTCTCCTTTTTATGTAGATTTACGGCCTGATTTTTGTGGTTCCCGCGCCCTTTTCCAAAAAATGGAAGAGGACGCAGAGCAAAACCCCTGGAAATAAATGTCGTTAAGTCAATCATTACAGCAAAAGTTACTACAAAAACTGTCACCACAGCAAATTCAGTTGATGAAATTGCTGCAGGTGCCAACAGCTAATCTTGAAGAAAGGATCAAAGAAGAGCTGGAGGAGAATCCTGCCCTGGAAGTGACGGAAGAAGATCATGAGGACGGCCTGACGGATGAGACGAAGGACGAATTTGAAACAGCCGAAGAATTTGAGGAGAAGGATGGCAGCGAGGACGAATATGAAAATATCGATATCAGCGAATATGTGAACGAATACGATGACGATGTAGCCGATTACAAGCTGCGGGATGACAACTATCCCGAGCTGGATGAGGACAGGGTCATGCCGCACCGGGTGGAAACATCCTTTCACGAGCTGTTATTGGATCAGCTGGGGATGTTGGTGGTGGATGACCGCACCCGCAAGATCGCCGAACAGATTGTAGGGAGTATCGATGACGATGGTTATTTGCGCAGGGAGACGACTTCTATTGCCGATGACCTTGCTTTCCGCCAGAATATTGAAACGACGGAACAGGAGATCGAGTCGCTAATTAAAAAGATCCAGCAGTTCGATCCGCCCGGCGTCGCTGCCCGGGACCTGCAGGAATGCCTGTTGATCCAGCTGAACCGGAAAAAAGGGAATGGGAAGAGTGTGGAGATGGCCATTGACGTACTGACCTATTATTTTGATGAGTTCACCAAGAAACACTACGATAAGATACAGCGGGGATTGAACCTGAGCGACGACCAGCTGAAAGACGTGATCAACCAGATCATCAAGCTCAATCCCAAGCCCGGAGGAGATATCAGTGAAGTCAACAAGGCGGAGAGTTATGTCATCCCCGATTTCTTTATAACCAACAGCGGGGGCAAGCTGGAATTATCCCTGAACTCCAAAAATGCCCCGGACCTTCGTATCAGCGAAGGATATAAAGAAATGCTGAAAGAATATGACAGGGGCAGTAAAAAGGATCGGCGGCAGAAAGAGGCGGTATTGTTCATCAAACAAAAGATAGATGCGGCCAAATGGTTTATCGACGCCATCAAACAAAGGCAGCAGACCTTGTACAATACCATGCATACCATCATGGATTATCAATACGAGTTTTTTCTGACAGGGGATGAAACCCGGCTGAGGCCCATGATCCTGAAGGATATTGCTGAAAGGACCGCCCTCGATATCTCCACCGTGAGCCGGGTAGCCAACAGTAAATTCGTACAGACGGAATTCGGCACCTACCGGCTGAAGTTCTTCTTTAGCGAATCCCTCAGTACAGACAGCGGGGAAGAAGTATCCACGCGGGAAGTAAAAAAGATCCTCAGCGACCTGATAGAAGGGGAGAGCAAGAAGAAACCCCTGAGTGACGAGAAATTAACAGAACTGTTACAGGAGAAAGGATATAATATTGCGCGCCGGACGGTGGCCAAATACCGCGAACAACTGAATATACCGGTAGCAAGGCTTCGGAAAGAGTTATAAAAAGGATACTCCATGTTTGACATAAATGCGGCAATGACCAATAATACTTCCGGAAAAAATTCCTTCAACCCCATCCTGCGATTTTTCGGACAGCTTATTTCCTATGTATTCCACCCCCTGTTCATCACCAGTTACGTGATGGGGTTTATGCTCTTTTTCCACCCATCGGCATTTGTAGGGATGGAAAACCGCCTGAAGGTCCTTCGCTTCATACATGTTTTTGTTTTTGACGCTTTGTTTCCTGCTTTTTCCGTTTTCTTATTATGGCGACTGCAGTTCATTACCTCCATTCATCTCCGGACGATGAAAGAAAGGATCCTGCCCTATATCATCGCCATGATCTTTTACTGGTGGACCTGGAATGTATTTAAGAATCTGTCGGACGTCCCACCCGTGATCGTCCATTTTTCATTAGGGGCTTTTCTGGCGCTCTGCGGCGCCTGGATGTGTAATATCTATTTTAAGATCAGCATGCATACCGTGGCGATGGGGGGGGCACTGATGTTCTTCTTCCTGTTGTCACTTAATGACGAGTATACTTCCGGCCTTTATATTTCCATGGTGTTACTGGTGACCGGACTGGTGTGTACGGCCCGTCTGCTTACCGGGTCCCATACTCCCTTCCAGATCTGGTCCGGCCTCTTTGTCGGCATGCTGGCGCAGTGGATTGCATGGCTGTTCTGACAAAAAGAAAAGCCCAATCATAGGGTACGAACCTAAATTGAGCTTTTTCACCTTCAAACCATCTGAAGTGTGCGTCCATGCTAGCCGTTAAGTATCTTCGATCGGGTTATGTATTTTTTGGTTGGGTGATAAATGAATAAACAAGATCCTTCTTTAATGAAGTCAATCACTTCAGGTGCCTCGTCCGAGGGCACAGCAGGGCATCCATAACTTCTTCCTCCAAAGCCATTCATGCGAAGAAAGTCCGGGCCAACATATTCCGAGCCATGTACGACGATATTCCGTCCATTCGCTTTGTCGTTAAAACCTCTTTCCATGCCCCGGATCTTAAGGGAAAGCCCATTGTCTCCATAATACGTCTCCCCTGTTACATAGAAACCCAGGCTGGATTTATGGGAAGAAGGATTGTTGGAGAAAGAGCGGGCATACTCGGTGCCGGAATTCCGGCCATGTGCCACATAAGTATTTATCAGCACTGTTTTTTGATCCAGGTCCAGCACATACAAACGTTTGTTGCGGGAGGACTGGCTGAGATCACAGATGGAAAGAATATTGGTCTTATTCAGCCAATGGTGATCGAGTAAATAATGATACCCTTTAAGGGCATATTCAAAAGCCTTCTTCGTTAGCCCTAATTCCTTTAAATTGATCTGGTCATATAATAAGGTTACTTCTTCCGCAAAAGCCGCCTTTTCGGCGCTCTTATGCGTAGGGTGAACTCCACCGGCCTTCAACCCGCTTACCGGCACTACCATAGCGATCAGGACACACAAAATCAGGGGACTTAAAAGGCTGCGACGCATGTTTTAAAGGTTTTAAATTTACTGCCTCCCGGGGACCACGGGCCCCCTTACCAAAGACGCTCTCCATTAACGGAGGGGAAACTAAAATATTATCTTATTTCCGATTGTGCAAGAACCTTTTATAGAAACTTTTTATTGTGTCCTCCCCTGTTTTTTCCCGAGGCTAAGGAAAACCCCTTACCACCTGGCAGAGGGTTGATTATCAGCCTATACCTTTACTTTTTTCCACCGGCCCTTTCGGAAGATCAGGTAACTGACAATGGTCACCATTACTTCGGTCAGCAGGATGGCCAGGAATACGCCGGTAGGGCCCAGGTCCAGGATAACGGCCAGCGCATACGCGACGGGGATCTGGAAGGCCCAGAAGCAAAAGAGGTTGATGATGGTAGGAGTGCGGGTATCGCCGGCCCCATTGAAGGAATTGGTGAGGACCATTCCGATCCCATAAAAGATGTATCCAATGCTTACAATATTCAGGGCGCGGATGGCGACCTTCCGGACCTCCGGATCCTTATTCATAAAATCGACGATGGGCGATGCGGCAAAAAGGAATACAAGGGAAACGAAGACCATGAATACAGTGTTATACAAGGCAGCGGTCCGGACGGACTGTTCTGCCCGGTCCGGGCGTTTGGCCCCCAGATTCTGTCCTACCAGGGTGGCTGCCGCATTGCTCATTCCCCAGGCGGGGAGCAGGAAGAATAATAAGATACGGATCGCCACCTGGTAGCCGGCGATGGAAATATTACCAAACCGGGCTATGATCCTTGCCATGACGATCCAACTGGCGGATCCGATAAGGAACTGCAGGGTGCCGGTCCAGGCGATCTTCGATATGGCTTTGATGAGGCCTGTATCGGGCCGGAAATACTTGCGGAGGATCCGGATGATGCCGCGGCCCCTGAACAGATGGTAGAGCTGATAACAAACACCTACGCCCCTGCCGACAGTAGTGGCAATGGCCGCCCCCCTTAATCCAAAGAAATGGATGAGGATGGGACATAAGAGGATATTACAACCATTGGCGATCCATAAGGACCACATGGCGATCGAGGCGTTGCCGGCGCCGCGGAAGATCCCATTGATCAGGTATAACAACATGATCACAATGCTGCCGCCGAACAGGATACGGGTATAAGGGGCGCCGGAGGCTACCGTCTCCGGGGACGCACCCATCACCCGGAGGATATCCGGCGCCAGAAATGCCCCCGTAATACTGATCACCACCGTGAGGGCCAGTGAAAGATTGATGGCCTGTGCCGCTGACCGGGCGGCTTCTTCGGGGTTTTTCTCCCCGATCCTGCGGGCCACCATAGCCGTGGCGGCCATGCTGAGCCCAATGGCTACGGAATAGACCAGGGTAAGCACCGACTCGGTCAATCCCACCGTTGCCACGGCATCTCTGCCGATACGGCCTACGAAGAAGATGTCTACTACGGCAAATATGGACTCCATGCACATTTCCAGGATCATGGGGATCGATAAGAGAAATACGGCCTTTCTTATACTACCGGTGGTATAATCCTGTTGTTCACCCGAAAGCGCCCGTTTAAATAAGGTATAGATGGATTTAGCAGACAGGGCTGTTTGCGAAGGTTGGTTAGGTGCCATTCTAATAGGTTTAATAATTCAGAATAATAAAAATAGATAAAACATAGCGGTATCTTGTTGACCGCAGTGTATTTTTGAGTCGCCCTAACCATGATAATGTCCCAGGAACACGTATACAGCCAGTTTAAAATGGTCTTTCACACCTATTACAATTCCCTTTGTAATTATGCTTTCACTTTCGTAAAAGAGGAGGATGTTAGCGAAGACATTGTACAAGAAGTATTTATGAGGGTCTGGGAAGGGCGCCGCGAGCTTTTACTGGAAGACTCCGTGCGGTATTATCTTTTTACAGCTGTTCGAAATAACAGCATCACTCATCTGCGGCAGAAGAAGAATTCAGCGGTAACAACCTGGAATGGAGAGGAGATAATGCATGAACCGGCGCCCGAAAGAAAGGAGGCGGAGCCGGATCAGCGGCTATTGCTGCAAAAAGCCATCGGGCAGTTACCTCCTAAATGCAGGGAAGTATTCCTGTTGAGCCGGCTCAGTGGCCTGACGTACAAAGAAATTGCCAGCAGTCTTGGCATTTCCGTCAAAACAGTGGAGAATCAACTGGGCAAAGCCTTGAAGATACTGAGGGTCTTTTTAAGGGAGAAAGGGGTTTACCTGGTCAGCTTTTTTTTATGAGCCAAAATTGGGCGGAGCCCAATTGGTACCTGAGGCCAAAGGGCCGAAAGTACAGACATTATGGTTTGGCGATAAAAAATTATTTTCCTTCAATTTTTTATCGGCATATGTGGGGGTAAACCGGGTTTTGCCGTTTTTCAATAAAAGGAGGGAACCATTATGGAGGAGAATGAATATATAAAAGGGCTGATCCTGAAGCACTTTAACCAGGAGGCTTCCCCGTCCGAACAGTCGGAGCTGCAGCAATGGCTGGCCGCCGATCCGCAGCGTCGGCAAAATTATCAGGACCTGGAAAAAATATGGCAGGACAGCGGGACGGCCTTACAGGGGCGCGTGTTCGATAAAGATGCCGCCTGGGTAAAGGTAGAGTCCCGTTTGATGCACATTGCGGACGGAAAAGAGAGTACGACCCCGGCGGAAGTCAGGCCATTATTAATATCTAAGAAAAGAAAATGGATGGCCGCTGCTGCTATACTGGTCCTGGCTTCAGCAGGAGGGTGGTATTTCGGGAGAAAGGTCGAAAGCCCTTCCCGGATGATAAGGGCTCAAAACGCGGACCAACAGGTAACCCTACCGGACGGTTCGATCGCTTACCTGCGCAAAGGGGCAACGATAAAATATGAGAAACCCGTTAACGGAAGAATGGCAGAGCTGAATGGAGAGGCCTTCTTTCAGCTGGCGCATAATGCGGGCACGCCCTTCCGGATCGGAGCCGGTCAGGCCATTATTGAAGATATAGGGACATCCTTCCTGGTGAAAGACCTGGAAGGCGTCACCGAAGTGATGGTGGTCACGGGTAAGATAAGGTTCATAGACAGGCTCCATTCCCTGAATAACATCGTTCTTCTTTCCGGTGAAAGGGCGGTATTGAAAGAAGATAAATTTATTAAATCCGCCCTCACCGATTCAAATTTCATGGCCTGGAGAACGGGTGTGCTCAACTTTCGGGGCACGCCTCTTGACCAGGCGGCACAGGCCATCGGGGATTTTTACCGGCTTAGTGTCCGGCTCGCCCCTGACCTGGAAAGGGAAGCTGGCAAGATCGGCGTAACGGCACGGTTTGAGCGCCAGCCACTGGAAGAAGTGCTGGAAGAGATGAAATTAACGACGGGGCTACGCATCATCCATGAAAAGGATACTTTATTCTTTCGCCGGCCATGAGGAGCACACTTCTTTATCCCTTCTTATTGATTGTCTGCGCTCTGTCGGGCCCGGCCCTCCTGGCCCAAAAAAGAAGTATTCTCTACCATCCCTTTCATTCCAACCTGCAAAAAGCCACCATTAAAGAATTCCTGGATGAGATCAATGCCCGCAGCGGAGTGCAGGTAGAATATGCTTCCGGCAGCTTCCATGCGGATAAAATAGTGTCGCCGGGCAATGAAGTAGTGACTCTGGGCGCGTTGCTGCAGGCTGTTCTTGCCGGGGAAAAAGTGAAGGTCCTTGAAAAAAATGACAAGATCCTTTTGACACCCGCGCCGGCCCCTCTTGCAGACGATGCCCTGCTGCCACTCTATTCCTTCTTCGGTATTGTCAGCGAAGAAGGCAGCCGGGAGCCGCTGAATGACGCCACTGTTTGGGAACCCTCCACCCACAAAGGCGCTGTAACGAATACGCATGGATATTTCAGCCTTCTGTTGCCGGAAGGGCGGCATCTTCTGGAGATCACCTATGCGGGCTACCGGTCAAAGACCCTGGAGCTGGACCTGCACTGGGATTCACGGTCCGATATATCCCTGAGCCATAAGGAAGAGATCCCCGAAGTCATTGTTTCGGCCAGCAATGGCATCAGGAAAAGCGCCGGGGACAAGATCACACCCGGTCAATACGATGCCTATAATAATTTCCTGGGTGAGAACGACGCACTGCGTTCCCTCTACCTGCTGCCAGGGGTAATGAATGTGACGGATGCAACGAACGGGCTCCTGGTAAGAGGGGGCGAGCAGGATGGCAACCTGTTCTTACTGGATGGCAATCCTGTCTTCAACCCCACGCATATGCTGGGGGCCTTGTCCATTGTAAACAGGACCTCGATGAAGTCCATGCAATTGTTTAAAAGTGATTTTCCCTCCAAATTCGGCGGAAGGCTGTCGGCGGTGATCGATGTACATACCAAGGACGGCAATATGCAAAAATGGGGGGGAGAGGCCGACCTCAATTTTCTCGCCGGATCTTTTACCGTGGAAGGACCTTTAAAGAAAGATAAAACGGCCATTATGGTTTCCTTCCGCCATAGTATGTTCAACGCCCTGCTAAACCTCTTTCAAAAGGATTTTTCCAACAATTTTTATGATGTCCACGTTAAGCTCACCCACCTGCTGGACAGGAACAATAAGCTGATGATGAATTTTTATTCCGGAGTGGACAACCTCAACCTGCAGGTAAACGACAACAACCTCAACAACCGGCAGCAATGGGGCAACCGGGTAGCCTCGGTCGGCTGGACCCATCTGCTCAGCACCAATGCCTTTATTACCACTTCCGTCAATACCAGCGATTATTATAACCTGGCGGGATACCTTTATACCATCTACGATGACTCCACCGGCCAGCCGGTAAACCGACGCTCTTTCAATACCTACTCGTCCATAGCTCACTATACCGCCAAAACACAAGTAGAAGTGCGGGTCACCAATACAGTCAAATTCAACTTCGGGGGTGAAGCCGCCTTTACCAGGATCAAACCCTTTGAAAGTAAGGTCGACTCTACTCTTGCCATAGACGCCGGCGCCTTCCAGTCTTTTACCCCGCTGCCCTTCCGGGAATATACCTTGTACGCCGAGAGCGAGATCAATGCGGGCAAACATTTCCTGTTGAGGCCCGGCATCCATTTTTCCGCCTACCGGTTCAAGGATTTTCACTATACTTCTTATCAGCCCCGGCTCTTTGCCGCCTATAGGTTCAATGCCACCCATCAGCTCTATCTGTCTTATGCCAGCATGACCCAGTATTTGCATTTACTGACCAATCCCTCGCTGGGCATCAACAGCGACACCTGGGTGCCCAGCACGGCTTCCCTGATCCCGGAGGTAAGCAGGACGGTGGATCTCGGGTATACTTTCAAGGGGAAAAAAGGACTTTCTTTTACCGCGGGAAGCTATTGGAAACAAATGGACCATGTGACCAACTACGCGGAAGGCAAGAGTTTTTTCATAAATACCGATTCTTCATGGGAACAAAACGTAGAGACAGGGAAAGGGTGGAGTTATGGATTGGAATTAATGGGAGAGAAGAATAGCGAAAAACTGAATATACATCTTGCCTATACCCTGTCCTGGAACTGGCGGAAATTTGACCAGATCAATCAGGGGCGGAGGTTCCCTTTCAAATATGACCGCAGGCATAATTTCAATATAGCCATGACCTATAAAGTGAGTAAGAGTAAAGATATCTCTATGTTATGGATGATAGCTTCCGGCGATGTCTTTACCCTGCCCGAACGCATTTATCCGGATTATGACAACGCTCAGCAGATATCCAGTCCCGATGACCTGTTACGCGATTACCGGTTTATCTATCATTTTTCCGGGGTCAATGACTACCGCACGCTGCCTTATCATCGGCTGGACCTGTCGGCCAGTTATCACCCCATCCGGAAGAACAGGTTCCGGTTTAAATGGACGGCGGGGATTTACAATGTCTATGGCTCCCCCGGTCAATACAGCTATGGCCTGGAAGGAACCTTACATGGAAAATCCATCGTCATCGTGATGAAAAACAAGCTATTTAATATAACACCCTATATTTCGTCCACCGTTAATTTTTGACAGCAATCAGCATTATGCGGCACCTACTTTCCTGTTTTACCTTTATCTGTTTCCTGCTGGTCACGCTGTCCTGTAAGAAAAACCTGTATTCTGACCAGCCAAAGGACAATGAACTGGTGATCCTGGCGGAGATCACGGCAGGCGACTCCGTGAAAGTCCCTATCAGCAAAAGCATACAGGTTGGCAGCGGGGGGATCATCAGCTTCGAGGAAGTCAACTCTGCCAGTGTAATTATAACGCGTGCCGATGGCAGGATCTGGAAACTTCGGTTAAACACTTCCCCGGATTTTGCCGGTAATCCGGCCTCTGTCTATACAGCCCCTCAAAAGCCCCGTTATAATGCTACGTATACCCTCCAGGTTCAGGACCCTTTGTCGGGAACGATAACTGCCCAAACGACCATTCCCCCTCCCGTCCGGCTCTCCGATTTTGATACCAGCGGTGATATACGGTATGGGGTCCCGGTCCTTAAATGCCGGTTTACGCTGACGGACTCTCCCGATATAAGTCATTATTACGTTTTTGAAGCCATCAAACAACTGGTGCGGTTATCCCATTATTTCTACTGGCAGGGATCCCGCTATGACTATGATAAGCCGGAAGGGAAGAAACTCTATCAGCAGGTGAGCAGCTCACCGGGGGTAAAATTGTTCTGTGACACCCTGCCCACCAATATTTTCAAACGGCTCAACATCTTTACCGATGACATCAATGTGGACAATGCACAGGCAAGCAGCCTGGATAGCTCTTTCCGGAGAATATTCCTGCCTCCCCGGGTCGTAAGCGGACAATCCTATACCACTTCTTTTTCCATAGACCGGAAATATTTTACAACGGACGACGTGTCATCCCGGGGCCGGGTCCTGGTGCTGGTCAAATCAGTAAGCCCTGAGTTGTATAATTACCTGTTCTGGTATGAAAAATACAAGTCCGATATAGGTTCGGTCCCTCCCGGACAACTATACTCTCCTCCCGGCAACATTCAAAATGGTCTGGGCATCTTCGGTGGCAGCGCCAAATACGAGTCGGCCTATTATTTTGACCGGCTGCCCTAAAAAAAATTCCCTTCCGGCATGGGGGTAAGCTACCCTTCGGGCGTCTTTATTATGAAAAACACCTTTGCCGGTCATACCTGGCAAAATATGCCGTTGCTGACAACGTCTAACAAAAAACTATTGTCAAAGGACTATGCTAACCACCAGGGAAACACCACCCAAACCTCCGGAGTACGGAAACGGGAGCAGGGTTTTCAAACCCCGTTTCGTGCCCGGAACGACCAAAGTCAGTGCCGTCCTCATTACTTGTAATGAGAGCAGGAATATTCGCCGCACCCTTTCAAAATTATACTGGTGTGACGAGATCATCGTCGTAGACAGTTATAGTACAGACGATACCGTCGCCATTTGCGAGGAATTCGGATGCCGGGTATTCTTAAAGACCTTCGAAGGATATGGCGCACAGAAAAGATATGCTGTTCTGAAGGCAAACAATGACTGGGTCCTTTGTATCGATGCCGATGAAGTGTTGTCGGATGCACTGATTGTTGAGATCCGGGCGGAACTGGACAGCAACCCTCCCCGGAAAGCCTATCAATTGCCCATGAACCTGGTATTTCTGGATAAAGAGTTCCGGTATGGAAAAGAAAGTATGCGCTATTTTCTACGTTTATTTAACCGGCAGGCAGGGAATTTTAATGAAGGGCTTGTCCATGAAAAGATCGAGGTAAAGGGAGAGGTCGGCAGGTTGAAGAATAAGATATTACATTACAGTTACGACGACATACACCACTGGCATGAAAAATGCGGCGGATATACTACCCTGGGAGCAAAAGGCGCGGTGAGAGAAGGCAGAACGAGATCTGTCCTTTCTGTAGTGCTGGCGCTGCCTTTTTACTTCATCCGGTATTATTTCTTCAACCTGAATTTCCTTAATGGCCTTCAGGGTTTTTACTGGTCTGCCTTCAGCGCCTATGCTCATTTCATGAAATACGTAAAGATCAGGGAGCTATATGCAGGCCGTTCCTAAGAAATTAAGAGTGCTGATGTACCACAGCGTCTCCGGGAACGGGTATACGGACGCGTTGACCGTTGACAGCGGACAGCTTGAGCTACATTTTCAATATCTCCGTTCAAAAGGATACCAGTCGATCCTGCTCAGTGAACTTATTGCCTATTACGATGCTAAACGGCCCCTTCCTCCCAATCCGGTCCTGATCACTTTCGACGACGGCTTCCGGAATAATTATCTCATTGCTTGTCCCCTGGCGGAGAAATACCGGATGAAAATAAATTTCTTTTTGGTGCCTGCATTTATAAAGAGCGGCCGATACAGGGAGGAAGCCTGTATGAGCGAAGAGGAGATACAGAGGCTGGACCCTTCATTGGTAGAAATAGGCTTGCACTCCTACGCTCATGCCAGCTATGCAGAACTGATCCCCTCGAAGGTAGAAACGGATCTCGAACAATGCCTGCAAAGCCTGCAGGCTATGGGCATTCCCTACCAACCCTGCCTGGCTTATCCATATGGGGCTTACCCGCGGCGTAAAGGGTATGATCAAAGCAGGTTATTTGAGATCCTGGAGGAGAAAGGCGTTCGCCTGGCCTTCCGGATCGGGAATCGTATCAACCGGCTGCCGCTACGCCGTCCATTTTTGATCCAGCGGCTCGATATAAAGGGAAACGAACCATTTCCGCTATTCCGGGTCCGCCTGGCTTTCGGCAGGAAGCTGGTCGGATTATCCAGGTTTATCTACGCGGTTGCTTTATGGAAGGAGAAGGTGCTCGTCAGAATGCTGATCGCCTTTTGCCTGGGCATAAGCTTTTTCATTTTGCTGCTGGAATTCATCCGGTGTTAACAAGGTAATTATACAAACTTTTATAATATTAGTACTTTTGGGGGGTAATAAATTGCCTACAGGCACCCTAATCGTTTTTCTGTATGAAGCTTACCTTATCCCGGATGGTGGTTAAATTCCTGAAAATAACCGGTATAGCTCTTGCCGCTGTGCTGACATTGATGTTTTTGCTGCCCTACCTGTTTCCGGGTTTTGTGTCCGCAAAGATCCGGCAATGGGCGAGAAGCAGTATCCGCAGTGAATTGAATTTCACCACGGCCCGCCTGACCTTCTTCCGGCATTTCCCCGCGCTGACGCTGACACTGCACGATCTGAAATTAAAAGGCTCTGCTCCTTTTGAAAAAGAGACCCTGATCGAAGCGGATGAAGTGGCATTGGGAGTGGACCTTCGCAGTGTATTTTCGGAGGTGAGGATCGACAAGATCTTTCTGACGAATGCCTATATCAATATCCAGGTAGACACGGCGGGACGCGCCAATTATAATATCTATGCCTCCAAAAAGGACAGCGG
The DNA here is from genome assembly GCA_035492545.1 of Puia sp. GTDB lineage: Bacteria > Bacteroidota > Bacteroidia > Chitinophagales > Chitinophagaceae > Puia. The sequence continues at coordinate 35,555 of DATJJD010000241.1, read as the reverse complement.
CCCTTCTCCGGCAGGCGATTCGACGAGCGCCTCCCTGAAGATCCGGAAAATACTCATCGAGAACAGCAGGTTGGTATATAACGATCGCTCCCTGCCGATCCTCATCAATGCAAGGGACCTCAATTATGAAGGGGGAGGCGACCTGAGCAAAGCCATTTTCGACCTCGACAGCCATGTAGAGATCGGGTCCATGGACCTCTACTATAACCGGCAGGCCTACCTGATGTCCAAGAAAATAAACGCGGACCTCATCACCAAGATCAATACCAACTCCCTGGCCCTGTTCTTTGAAAAGAATGAGCTCACCATTAACCAGTTGCCGGTCACCTTTACCGGGAGGTTTGAATTCCTGAAAAATGGGTATGACATGGACTTTAAGCTCAAGTCAACGGATTCGGACCTGCATGATATTTTTACAGCTATGCCGCCCGGGATGCTGGAATGGCTGAGTAAGACGGAAATGAAAGGATTTGGGGATATAGATGCTTCCCTCACGGGGCAGTATATCGCTGCCACCAATACGATGCCCGGGCTGGTCCTTAACATGAAAATACGAAACGGGTCTGTCTGGAATTCCCGGGCCCTCGTGCCGGTAAAGAACCTTTTTCTCAATTTCCAGTCCCGCATGCCGGGCCTGAATCCGGACAGCCTTTCCGCTACCGTGGATTCTATTTATTTTAATATCGATAAGGATTATTTCAGTGCTGTACTGCGACTGAAAGGTATGAAGGAGCCCTGGGTGTCTGCAAAGGTCCGTTCGGAAATAGACCTGGAGAAATGGTCGAAAGCATTCGGGATATCCCCCTTTGATGTAAAAGGCCGCTACACACTGGACCTGGATGCAGAGGGCAAATATGCTACCCGCGTCGTCCGCAGCGAGGGGCTACGGAGAACCACGGTGGATACCGTCATTACAAGTATACCCCGGTTTACCCTTCGGTCTTCTCTGACAGGAGGCTATTTTAAATACGCGTCCCGCCCGGAGGCTGTGAAGGATATCAGCTTCAACCTGGATGCTTCCTGTGCTGACAACGACTACAAACATACCCGGCTGGCCCTGGACAACGTCAATGCAACAGTGCTGAGCAATTATATAAGAGGATATCTCAAACTGGGCAATATGGGCGATTTCCCAATTGATGCGGGACTGGATGTTCTTTTCCACCTGGCGGACATAAAAAAAGTGATGCCGCTGGATAGTATGGACCTGTCCGGGGATCTCAAAGCAAAAATCCGGACAAAGGGCAATTACCTGCCGGCTAAGAAAATGTTCCCGGTGACGGTAGCTGACCTGCAATTGGAGAATGGTCGCGTACAGACAAAATATTACCCCCATCCGCTGGAAAAAATACAGGTCAGCGCACGCATCACCAATTCCAGCGGGTCTCTCAGGGACCTGAAGGTGGCATTCACACCTGTCTCTTTCCTGTTCGAAGGGCAGCCTTTTATGATGAAGGCCGACCTGCAGAATTTTGAGAACCTGAAATATGCGATCAACTCCCGGGGAACCCTGGATATAGGAAAGATATACCAGGTATTTGCGGAAAAGGGATATGATGTGAAAGGACTGATAGAGGCCAACCTTTCCCTGAGAGGGAGACAAAGTGATGCGATGGCTGGCCGCTATGACCAACTGTTCAATTCCGGTACGCTAAAGGTAAAGGACCTGGTGGTCAATGCCGAGCTGTTTCCCCTGCCTTTCCGGATCAGGACGGGCTTGTTCCGGTTTGACCAGGACAAGATGTGGTTTGATACGTTTAATGCCAGTTATGGTAGGACAGACCTGGTCCTGAATGGCTGGCTTTCCAATGTGACCGGTTATCTGACGGATAAACATCAGCCGTTGAGAGGAAGTTTTGATCTGACCAGCGACTATATGCTGGTGGATGAATTTATGGCCTTTGCCGGCCCCTCTGCGGGCAACGGGGCGTCGGCTAAAGGCTCCGCCCCCTCTGCGGTCAATGGCGCACTACCAGTCGCCAGCCAGCCATCCACGGCCGCAGGCCAGACCGGTGTCATCATCGTTCCCGGCGATCTTTCGGTCAGCTTTAATGCCGCGGTAAAAAAGATTCAGTACAATGGACTGGACATTAGTGATTTCAAAGGAGGGTTGGCGATCGACAGCGGTTTGATCCGGTTGAATAAAACCAGCTTTACCCTCATCGGGGCCCCGGTGGAGATGGACGCAGCCTATAAAAGCCTTTCTCCCCAACGGGCGCAGTTTGACTATCATATCAATGCAAAGGAGTTTAATGTTCAAAGAGCGTATAGGGAAATAAAATTGTTCAGAGACCTGGCGACCTCCGCGTCGAAGGCGGAAGGTATTATTTCTTTGAACTACGCACTCGCCGGCAAATTGGACGGAAACATGCATGCGGTATATCCCTCACTGAAAGGGGGCGGCGTTCTCTCTGTAAGCAAGGTAAAAGTAAAAGGCCTGAAATTATTCAGCGCGGTCAGTAAGGAAACGAATAAGAATGTGACCGACCCGGACCTGTCTAAAGTCGATATTAAGTCCACGATCAATAATAATATCATCACCATCGAACGGACCCGTATGAAGGTATCGGCTTTCAAACTCCGCATGGAAGGACAGGCCAGCTTTGACGGAAAGCTGAACCTCCGGTTCCGGGTAGGGCTGCCACCGTTTGGCGTGATCGGTATTCCTCTAAAGATCACTGGGACACAGGATAACCCCAAGGTAAAGGCGGGCCGGGGAAGTAAGAAAGATGAACTGGAAGAAACGGAGGACAAAGACGAAGAAGGAAAGGAGAACTAGCGCCCCGGTCCGGCTCCTCAATAATATCTTCCGATCAGGTGATTGTCGACAATGGCTTTTTTCAGTTCGGCAGGGTCGATAGGTCCTTCTTTGGCGTAGACGATCTTGCCGCCGGGCTCGACCAGCAAGGTGTAAGGAAGGGCCCCCTGCCATTTGGGGTCTATGGCCTCGATCAGCTTGTACTTATCGTCAATGCTAAAGATATAATTGGTGTTGGAAGCTTCCTGCTTCTGAAGGAATTGCAGCGCTTTATCTTTTTTAGCAGGCTCGTCGGCGCTGATGCTGATGAACTCGAAATCCCTCCGGCGATACATCCTGTTCATGGAGACAAACTCCGGGAATTCCACCACACAGGGGCCACACCAGGTGGCCCAGACATTGATGAGACGCAGCTTGTCCGAAGGGTTTTTCAAAAGGTCTTTTATACCGTCCGCGCTGATGGTGTCCAGATTTACGGGTTCTTTGGCCCATTGCTCCTTTGCCTTGTTGATCCAGCCGCTTTTTTCCGCCCACTTGATGGAGCAGCCGAATACCTTGGTGGTAGTTACCGGCACTTCCCTATTATTCAGTAAAGCTTCGATGGCATTGCGGGCATCCAGGCTATTGGGCGTTTTAGTGGGCTTCTCCACATCGTCGATACGACCACTGTACCGCAATTTCCTGGCTGCATCAAAAATGAAGACGTGCGGCGTGGCGATGGGGCCATATTTTTTGGAAGCCTCCTCCGTATCGCCATCATACAAATAGGGGAAATTATATTTTTTCTCGGCAGCCCTTAATTTCATTTCTTCGAAGCTGTCTCCCATATCCGTGTAACCTAGCTCGTCCAGGTTGATGGACTTCGGGTCATTCGGCATAATGGCCACAACCGATACGCCTTTCGGGCTATAATCCTGGGTGAGACGGATGATGCGGTCTTCATAGGCCTGCGCGGTAGGGCAATGGTTGCAGGTAAATACTATAACAAGGATACGGGACTTTTTAAAGGAGGCCAGCGAATAAGTATTTCCGTCTATCCCTTTGAGGCTGAAGTCCGGGGCGGCGGCGCCGATCGCCAGCGTCTTATGTTCATCTGCAGGGCCGGAGGCCGCAGGCAGGGAGAAAAGGGGGCCGGCTGACAGGGACGCAACAAATAACAGGCAAATGATTTTTGAGGGATGCATAGGCCTTAATTTTATGAAAAGTTACAATTTTACGGGAACCCGTTCTTTTTTAAAGTGCCCGGATAAGAGATTTGATGTAGTATTGATGTGGTGAATTCCATGTTTCTATGGGCATGATGTAGTCGTGATGTAGTAGAATAGGGGGAGTAGCAGACCCGGAGCTTTAATTTTAGCTTTGTAACAGCAAGGTCAATTTCAAAACTAAAATAAACGATATGCACACCAGAAGATCTTTTCTCAAGTCCACCTCCCTTTATACAGCGGGTATTCTAGCAGCTCCTTCCCTGTCTGCTTTAGGGGAGTATGCAAAACCAGCCATTGGCCTTCAACTTTATACCGTCAGGGATGCCATGGCGACCGACCCTGCCGGCACGCTCGCAAGAGTGGCGCAGATCGGATACAATTCCATCGAAGCGGCTACCTATACCAATACGGAGAAATTCTATGGAATGGACCCTAAAGAGTTCGGTGCCTTGTTGAAGAAGAATGGCCTCGTGATGCGGAGCTGCCATTACCGGCTGGGAGAAGACACCAAGGGTGCGGAAAAGGGCACCATCTTAAATGACTGGGACCGTGCGGTGGAAGATGCCGCTACGCTGGGCCTGAAATATATGGTTTGCGCCTGGCTGTCCCCGGCTGAGCGTCAGGGGTTGGATCATTATAAGAACATGGCCGGACAATTCAATACAGCGGCCGAGAAGTGCAAGGCGGCCGGCATACAGTTCTGTTATCATAACCATGACTTCGAATTCGACGCACAGGACGGGAAGTATCCTTATGATGTGTTACTGGAAAATACGGACCCCAAGCTGGTAAAAATGGAGATGGACCTGTATTGGGTAACCAAGGCGGGTCAGGACCCTGTGAAGCTTTTCGAACAGCATCCGGGCAGATTCCCCCTCTGGCACCTGAAAGACATGGATAATACAACCGCCCATTCTTTTACAGAAGTAGGAAACGGGGTAGTGGATTTCAAAAAGATCTTCCAGCATAAGGCTACGGCAGGCTTCCAATATTTCTTTGTAGAGCAGGATAAATGCCCCGGCGATCCCTTTAACAGCATCACAACCAGCATCAACTATATCAAAAAGAACCTGGTATAATTAAGAAGGGCATGCAGCTTGCCTGCATGCCCTTCCCCTATGTACCCGACGCATGTAACTCCATTAAGAAGTCGAACAAATTGGTCTCCGTAGGTATTTTCAGTTTCTTCCGCAGCCGATACCGGCTTATTTCAACGCCCCGGACGGAGATATTTTCCAGCTGGGCTATTTCCTTACTGGAAAGATTCATCCTCAGATAAGCGCATAACTTTAATTCATGGGCGCTGAGGCCGGGATAGATCGTTTTCAGGATCCGGAGAAAATCGCTGTGGACCTTGTCAAAATGGACGGCAAATTGCTCCCAGTCCTTATCCATTTTATTCTCTTCCCCCAGGATGCGGAGCATTTTTGAAAACTCTTCCGGCGAACCGTTTCCATTGCCCCCCTTTTTCATACGCACCAGCTCCTCCCGGATATTGCCCAGCAGCTCCCCTTTTTGAACGAGGTGCATGGCGGCGGAAGCTAGTTCCGTGTTTTTGTGATCGATCTCGGCTTCCAGCTTTTCATTTTTCAGCTTTACGATCTCTTTTTCGGATTTCTCCAGCTCCAGCTGATGGAGGTATTGCAGCCTTTTCTGTTCTTCCTCATGTTTCTTCTCCTGTTGCAGGAATACCTTGCGCTGCCAACGATAGAGCAGATAGATCCCTGCAAAGAACAATAAGGCATAGATAAAATAGGCCCAGCCCGTCTGGTACCAGGGCGGAAGAACGGTGAAGGAATAACTGCTGATAACGGACTCGTTTCCCCGGTTGCTTTTAGACCTTACCTGAAAAGTATAAGGACCGGCCGGCAGGTTCGTATACTCTTTTTCTGTTTTTTTGGACCAGCCGGACCAGTCTTTGTCAAAGCCCTTCAGGAAATAGCTGTACTGGACGCTGTTCTGTGCAGCATAGAGGGGAGAAGAATATTCAAAATGTAAAGAATTCCAGTTGCTGGCCACCTTGTAGACAGCGCCCGCCGGTTGTTCCAGGACTTCCCCCACTTCCCCGAAATAGCCCCCGAACAGGACGCTGTCGGTTTTCCCGGAGGCTTTGACCTGCCTTATTTTTACCTGGATAGGGTAGCGGTTTTTTTTGTATTCTTCATAATTGATATGATAAAACCCCTTTTCGGCACCTACAAAAACATTGAAATTATTATAAGGATAAACATGTTCAAAGTCGGCTACCATTTTACCGCTTAATTCCGGGAAGTAAATGATCTCCGGCTTCGCCCCCGAGAAATCCAGCACTCCCAGACTGTTCTCTTCAATGAACCAGACATTGCCGGCGCCATCCTCCCGTAAGAACCGGATATTCCGTTCTCCCAGGAATTCTCTAAAATAAGCGGAAGGCTCGAACCCGTCCGTTTGGGCATTATATTCATAAATGCCTTTCTCCGTAGCCACGACGATGCGGTTCTTTACTTTGAACAGGTGGTTTTTGAGGAAGGATGGCAGCCCATTCTTTTCCGTGTATAGCCTTACCCGGGGATGGGCCAGGTCGCTGATGTCCATCTTATAGACACCCTGGAAAGGTTGCGCCACCCAAAGGGTATTATTGTTATCAATGCCCAGGAATTGGGAAGAGGCCGTAAAATCGGGTAAGTTTCCTTTGGAGACAAAGCTGTTCTTTTCGTATTGAAAAAGGTCCACCCCGATATCATTTCCCGCCACCACTAAAGAGGAGGGCAATACATTGGATAGCGGCAGAAAAGTCCAATAGGTGGTATGCTTGCTGATAGGGACCAGCCGGTCATTCCGGATAAGAAAAGCCCCGTCGTGATGTGCCAGCAGGAGACAGCCGTTCACTTCCATTAATCCCTGGGTTGACCCCCTGGTATTGGGAATGGGCTGAAATTCACCGTTCATAAAGCTCAGATCTTCTTTATCCGTCACCGGCACCCGGTAAAGCCCGTTGGACGTTCCCACAAACAACTCCTTATTATATATAATGGCCGTATAACCCAGACCTTCGTTAAGCTTTTCCGGGTAAATGTGTTTTATGGCATTGTTGTAGGCTATGAAATCAATGCCGTTATCCAGCCCCAGCCAAAGATTATTGTTTCTGTCAAGAAAGAGCTTCAGGATATTATTATTCAGCAGTCCTTCTTTCCGGGAGAAGTTTTGAATGATCTCTCCTTTCTTGTTCATGATAAAGATCCCATCCAGATTCGTACCCACAGCAATCCAATCCTTATTCACGGGGATAGCGGTGAGGATCCGCTGATTTTGGAAGGGATTAGGTCCTGCAAACCGGAAAGGGGTGATGGTATCATGGCAGAGGACAAAAAAACCGGTATTAACCGTAGTGAGAAAAGAACTGTCTTTTCCGATGGGGAACATATCCGTCACCAGGAAATCAGCCGGCAGGGCGCTTTTCTTTACAAACGGGGTCCAGAGACCCCCGGAAAATTCCAGCAACCCATTCTTGCCATCCTGGGCGATGAGGTGATTATTGCTCATGCCCAGGAACTGCCAGTCCGAGACGGCGGGATATACGGTGATCGTCTGGTTATTCAACTGGAATATCCTCTCCCTGGAACGGAAAAAGATATCATTTCCATAGGGGATAATATTCCATATATCGGTAAAAGATTTGTTCTTGCCGGAAAGGAGGCTTTTCAGGGAAGTATATACCAGTTTGCCATTTTTATCGGGAGAAAAATAACCGAAATCGTCCTGGCCGCCGGCATAAATCTTATTATCCGGCCCAATGGCGACAGTGCGGACTACCGTCTTGTTGGGAAAGGGATAGCATTTCCAGTAAGTGCCGTCAAAACTCAGGACGCCTTCATAATTGGCGAAATACATCACCCCGTTCTTATCCTGTACAATACCCCTGTTCTGTGTCCCTGCATTATAAATGTCCTTGGGGTAATTTATAATGTCCGGGATTCCGATGGTATTCTGGCTAAGTGCCGGGAGGAGGATCAAGAGGAGAAAAAATGCTGTCAGACCCGCTTTCCTGGATGACATGAAAGTAAATCTCAGCAAAATATGGAGCAATCTGAGCATAGTCATAAAGATAAAATATTTTGCCTCCTGTTGTAGGCGACCGGCTTCCTAAAAATAAATGATGTAGTGTTGATGTGGCCAAAATGACCATTTTATGGGGATGTATCGACTATGATGTAGTGTTGATGTAGTCCAAAAAGGGGCATCTGAGCAATCAGACTATAAATTTGTCCAACCATTCTGTCCTTTCTTTTTAAAGTTTAACTTAAATAGATGAAAAAAATTTTTAACGTATTGCTGCCGCTTTCACTTGCTTTTTCTTTTAGCCCCGTCTTTTCCCAAAATACCGGCCTGGGGATCTTTGAAGGTCACGGAGATGTCGGTACCGGCGTCAAACCAGGTTCCGCCACCTTTATTCCCGCCACCGGTCAGTATGTGATCTCCGGCGCCGGATATAATGTCTGGGGAGACCATGATGAGTTTCAGTTTGTCTGGAAGAAGATGAAAGGGGATTTCTTGTTGTATACCCAGGCCGAATTCCTGGGTTCCTGGGTAAACTACCATCGTAAAGTGGGCTGGATGGTGCGTAAGAGCCTGGATGGAAATTCCCCCCATGTAAATGCGGTCGAGCATGGGGACGGGCTTACCTCCCTCCAGTTCCGCAGAACGGCCGGCGCTCAGACGGAAGAGCATAAGTTCAGCATGACGAAGGCCAATATCCTGCAGCTGGAAAGAAAAGGGAATACCTATATCATGCGGGCGGCCATCTATGGTCAGCCTTTTATGACGGATACCATCGCTGACATAGACCTGGGCGACGAGGTCTATGTGGGCCTTTTTGTGGGGTCTCATAATTCCGATGTGGTAGAGACCGGGGTCTTCAGCAATGTAGGCATCACGGTTCCTTTCAAAGGCGAGGCGGACCAACGGACCCAGATGACCCTGGGCAGCAACCTTGAGCTGATGGACGTAGCTTCCGGCCGACGGGATATTATCTATAAAGTGCCCTATTCCATCCAGGCGCCCAACTGGACTCCCGATGGCAAGAGCCTGATCTTCAACGATGCGAAAGGAGTGATCTATAATTTTGACCTCACCACCGGCAAACCCACCCCCGTCAATACCGGAACGGTCACCAATAATAACAATGACCATGTGCTCTCTTTCGACGGAAAAATGCTGGGGCTTAGCAATTTTGTAAAAGAGCTGGGTGGGTCTATCATTTATACAGTGCCTTTAGAAGGAGGTACACCGAAACAGATCACCCCTAAAGGCCCTTCTTATCTGCACGGATGGTCGCCAGACGGGAAAAGCCTGGTTTTTTGCGGGGATCGCAACGGGGAATTCGATGTCTACAAAGTCCCGGCGACCGGCGGTAAGGAGATACGCCTTACAGACACCAAAGGACTGGACGATGGTCCTGAATATACTCCCGATGGGCAATATATCTATTTCAACTCCGTACGTTCCGGCCTGATGCAGATCTGGCGCATGAAGCCCGATGGCAGCAACCAGGAGCAGGTGACCCGGGACGATCTCAACAACTGGTTTGCCCATATTTCTCCGGATGGAAAATGGTTTGTATACCTCTCTTTCCTGAAAGAAGAAACACCTGCCGGCATCCACCCGCCTTACAAACATGTCTATATACGCCTGCTGCCCATCGATGGAAAAGGGGAGCCGAAAGTACTGGCCTATCTGTATGGCGGGCAGGGATCCATCAACACCCCTTCCTGGTCACCCGACAGCAAAAGAATTGCTTTTATCAGCAATACCGATATGGCTGGAAAATAATTAAACGATTGACATATGAGAAAAATGGAAAAAGAAATTACCTCCTGGTGGGCTCATCCGGCCAATACCCGAAGGGATTTCCTCCGGGCGGCAGGCCTTTTCGCCGCGGGGTCCCTGTTATTGCCGGAGCTGGGCCGGTCTATGATGACTGCACGGGTTAACAACGTCGGCATCCAGCTCTATACAGTCCGGAAAGAAATGCTGGCCGATCCCGTCGGGACCTTACGACAACTGGCAAAGATCGGGTTCAGAGAATTGGAGTCGGCAAGAAGCGAAAAAGGAAACTACTATGGACTATCGCCGAAAGAGATAAAAAAGATCACCGGAGACCTGGGTATGCGACTGCGCAGCGGCCATATCCACGTTGACAAGGACTGGCAGAAATCCATTGAAGAAGCTACGGAGACCGGCCAGGAATATCTTATTTCAGCCGTCCTGCCATCCCAGGGACAAACGATCGAACATTACCAGGAGTCCGCAGATGCCTTTAATAAATTAGGCGAAGAGTGTAAAAAAGCCCGGCTCTCCTTTGGCTACCACAATCATGATACGGAGTTTGAGACGGTAAAGGGCCAGGTCTTGTATGATATCCTCCTGGACAGGGCCGACCCCTCCCTCGTAAAAATGGAAATGGACCTGGGATGGGTCGTCGCTTCCGGGCATGACCCCCTGCATTATTTCAGCAAATATCCGGGCCGCTTCCCCTTATGGCATCTAAAGGATATGGATACCACCCGAAAGCAAAGTACAGAGTTCGGCAAGGGACAGGTCAACATCAAACAATTACTGCAGCACGCAAAGCAGGCAGGCATGAAACATTTTTTCCTGGAACAGGAAGAGTATGCCCACAGTGCGTTTGAAAGCGCGCAGATTGACTATACTTACCTTACCCGACTAGATTATTAGTTTTCAAAGCGTGCGCTTATGAAGAAACACGTCATTTACTCAATGATCGCGGCCGGGTGCCTGTTCCTGCTACCAACGGTTGCATCCTTTTCCCAACCATCGCCCGTCAGACAGGTAAAGCTGAATCGTTTTGACCTGCAGTCTTCTTCTGTTATCAGGGAGAATGGGGACTCTTTATCTTCCGTACACTATCATTCAAAAGATTATTGGTATCCCGTTACCGTGCCGTGTACCGTGCTCACCGGGCTGGTGGCAAACAAGGTATACCCGGACCCTTATACGGGTATGAACAACATGCTGATCCCGGATGCCTCCGATTCTTTCAACCGGGAATTTCACCTGGAGCAGTATAGTCATATGCCCAATGAGCCGAACCCCTGGAAAAAGCCATATTGGTACCGTACGTTGTTCTCCGTCCCGCTGTCCGATCGGGGGCAGCATTTTCAGCTGATCTTCAAAGGGATCAACTACCGGGCGGAAGTATGGCTGAACGGCCGGCTGATAGCGGACTCGGCCCGGATGGTGGGAATGTTTGCCGAATATGACCTCGATGCAACCCCTGCCATCAGGGCGGGGGGAGAAAATGCCCTGGCGGTGAAGATCTATCCCCTGGATTATCCGGGACTGCCGGCGCATCCTCAGCTGGAGGCTATGGATGATTTTTATGATAACGGCGGGCCTACGGGGGATATCGGGAAAAATGTCACAATGTTAAGTTCCGTAGGCTGGGATTGGATCCCGGAGGTGAGAGACCGCAATATGGGGATCTGGCAGCCGGTATATCTTCGGACAACGGGTCAGGTCGTTATCAATAAGCCGCGAATCATTACCAGTCTGCCGTCGCTGCCGGATACAGGGTCGGCAAAAATTTCGCTGGACCTGCTGCTGTCCAATCACAGCGAAGGAAGGCAGCAGGGCGAGCTGAAAGTAACCATCACCCCCGAAAATTTTACAGGCCCTTCTGTTTTTTTCAGCAAGGCGCTGCCCCTGACCGGCTCGGGTTCCCGGGAGGTTCATTTATCCCCGGACAATACTCCGCAATTGCTGGTGTTTAATCCACACCTCTGGTGGCCTAACGGTTATGGAAATCCGAATCTGTACCGGATCCGGCTTCAGTATACAAAGGGAGGGCAGGTCTCCGACGATACCTCCTTTGTCTTTGGCATACGGACCGTCGGCTCAGCCACGACACAGGTAAAAGGGTGGGTGCGGCGCGACTTCTATGTCAACGGGAAAAGAGTGCACCTGGTGGGAGGGGCCTGGGTCCCGGACATGATGCTGAACAGGGATTTTCAACGGTATGATAATGAGCTCCACCTCTGCCGGAATGCGAATGTTAACCTGGTACGGATATGGGGCGGTGGCTTGGGGGAGACCGATGATTTCTATGAATTGGCGGACCGTTACGGACTGTTGGTATGGCAGGACTTCTGGATCACGGGAGACACCAACGGAGGCTTCAAGGGTTCTGCTGACTGGCCTTTACAGACCAGTGTATTCGAGGACAATGTGATCAATACGATCTACCGTATACGCAACCACCCCAGCCTGCTGGTATGGACGGGGGGAAATGAAGGACATGCCCGGCAGGAATTATACAATGCGATGCGGGATAACGTAGCGAAACTTGATGGATCACGACCGTTTATTCCCTGCTCTTCAGGGTTTTCAAAAACACCGGCGGGTTGGAAGGGCTCATGGCCGGATGACCAACCCTCCGGCGTATACAGCGGCGGCCCCTATTCCTGGCAGGACGATGCCCAATACTATAAACTGGTAGATGCGGGAAAGGACTGGTTGTTCAAGGATGAGACGGGAATCCCTTCCCAGCCTCCTTACAACACGCTGGCAAAGATCATCCCGAATCTGGTCCCGGATAGCAGCCTTCCTTATCCGCTGAATAATACCTGGGGGTATCATGATGCCTGTACAGGCAACGGGAAATACGACACCTATTATAAAGCAATGGTAGATCGCTATGGCCCTCCATCCGGTATAAGGGATTTTTCCGACAAAATGCAACTGCTCAATGCGGGCGGCTATCGCAGCATTTTTGAAGCGGCCGGCCATAGGCTTAACGAAACGGGCGGTGTGATGCTCTGGAAGCTCAACGCAGCCTTTCCCAGCGTGGTCTGGCAGGTTTATGACTGGTACCTGGAACCGAATGCGGGTTATTATTTTATGCAGCGGGCTTGCGAGCCGGTACATATACAGCTCAACCTGGACGACTCTTCGGTCGCCCTGGTCAACCGGACCTATCACCGGCAGCCGGGTCTTCACTTCGATACGGAGATTATCGGGTTCAATGGCGCCGTCCTGTACAAACAGCGGGGTGTTGCCGATCTGGACACCACCGATGCCCGGGAGGTATTGCCCCTTGCGGAGGTGCTCCGGAAGACCACCGGCATTTCCTTTGTGTCGCTGAGCCTGAAAGACAGCCAGGGAAAATCGCTCTCGCACAATGTCTACTGGATGTCACCGGCGCATGACTTCACCACCCTGCGGCAGATGCCGGCCGCAGAAGTCCGGGTAAAGGTCATGAAGGGAGAGAAGAAAGGTTCCTATACCACCTGGAGCCTGCAATTCACCAATGTTTCCAAACAGCTGGCCTTTTTCCTCAACCCCCAGGTGATAAAAGCAGGGGAGGAGGTATTGCCCAGCTATTGGTCGGATAATTATTTCTCCCTCCCCGCCGGACAAACGGTACAGGTGACGGTAAGCTGCCCGATGGCAGCGCTGGCCGGCACGTTACCGCAGCTTCGGCTGGAAGGTTGGAATATCCGTTCACAGAGCCTGCTCTTATCGATAAAATAATACTCATTCTTAAAACGATTAACATATGAATGGCAAAATATGGACGTGCTTTCTTTTTTTCCTTACCGGAATGCTGGTAGGAAACCGGCTGATGGCACAGCATCCCGTGGGCATATTTGAAGACCATGCCGATATCGGTAATCCGAAAGTATCCGGATCCGCCAGTTATGATGAGGCCACCCAAACCTATAACATTGCAGGGGGCGGATCTAATATCTGGTTCAACCGGGACGAATTCCATTTCGTTTACAAAAAGATCAAGGGCGATTTTATCCTCACGGCTGACTTTGAGTTTGCCGGAGATACAACCAGCGCCATTGGTCACCGGAAGATAGGCTGGATGATCCGTGAATCCACGGATGAAGGGGCAGCCAGTGCCAATGCCTGTAAACACATCGATGGGCTGGTCGTTCTTCAGTGGCGCACCTATAAAGGAATGTTTATGCGTGATCCGGAAGAAGAGCGGTTTTATGCCAAAAAAGGAGGACAGACGATCAGGCTGGAAAGAGTGGGAAAAACCATCACCATGAAGATTGCCCATCCGGGCGAGCCACTACAGCTGGTAGGATCTTATGAGACGGATGTCCTGGACAAAGAGGTCCTGGCAGGGATATATATTTGTTCCCATGACTCCAATACAGTCGCTCATGCAAGAGTTTGGAACGTACGGATCGACAAACCGGTGTTCCATCCCTATACTTCCAATCCCCACGTTGTTGCAGCGCCGGTGAGAGATGAATTGGGTAGCCGGCTGGAGATCCTGGATGTGGCGGACGGACATCGCAAGGTGATCCATGAGGCGCCAGGTCGCTTCGAAGCCCCCAACTATATGCCCGACGGGAAAAAACTGTTGTTCAATGAAGGCGGGACCCTCTATACGATCCCCGTCGATGGAGGCATTCCGGAGAAACTGAACACCGGCTCGGTGAATAAGATCAACAATGACCACATGATCTCCTTCGACGGAAAAATGCTGGGCATCAGTAGCAGCCGCGAAGGGCAGCCAGGTGGCGGGTCGACGGTATATACCTTACCACTCGGCGGCGGTGAGCCAAAACTGATCACCGAAGGCACGCCTTCTTATTTGCATGGATGGAATCCGAATGGGAAGGACCTGGCTATCGTAGCCAAACGGGATGGCAGTAAGATCTATAACCTGTATAAGGTCTCCCTGAAAGATAATAAGGAGACGGCCCTTACCTCCAATGCCGCCGGCCATGTGGATGGACCTGAATATTCTCCGGACGGGAAATATATTTATTACAATGCCAATGCCAGCGGAACGATGCAGATCTGGCGGATGAAACCGGACGGGTCCGGCAAGGAACAGCTCACGTTCGACCAGTATCATAACTGGTTCCCCCATATCTCTCCGGACGGAAAATGGGCGGTCTTTATCTCCTTCCCGGAAGACATCGACCCGGACGCACACCCCTCCTATAAAGATGTCATGCTGCGCCTCATGCCGCTTACAACAGGAGGCGGACCAAGGGTCATCGCCCACCTGTACGGAGGGCAGGGCACCCTGAATGCCCCTTCCTGGTCACCCGATAGCAGGCACATTGCCTTTGTCAGCAATTCGGAAAAGTCTGTGCAATAGGCCCTATAGGAATGATGTAGTGAAGATGTGGCTAAAATGCCTGTTTAAAGGGCTTTTGGGGATTGTGATGTAGTGATGATGTGGTAGAAAAATAGCGGTTGGAGTATTTCAAATATAGTTTTGTTCTGCTTACAACATTCAAGAAAATAAAATAACGACTGCTTATGCCAAAGAAAAAAAACGGGCTGCTTAAGATTAGTTGCATGGCGATATCCTTATTGCTTTTGTCGTGCAGCGTTTTTGCCCAGAGAGCGGTTTCGGGAAAGGTGATCAATAAGACGGATAACCAACCCATCCCCGGAGCGAACGTACAGGTTAAAGGCACTAAAATTCTTACACAGTCAGGTGCCGACGGAACATTTTCTATCAACCTTTCCGGGAACAGCGCAACCCTTGTCATCACAGGGGTCGGCTACCAAACCCTGGAAATCGGGGTGACGGCCGGTACACCGGCCGGAGACATCGCGATGACGACCACGCAGACCACCCTGAATGATGTAGTGGTCACGGGCTATACCTCTCAACGGAAGAAAGACATTACGGGCTCGGTTTCTGTTGTCAATGTGAATGACATGAAATCCGTTCCATCCGGCAGTACGGAATCCCTTTTACAAGGGCAGGCTTCCGGCGTCAGCGTGGTAAATACCGGTCAACCGGGCGGGTATAGCAATATACATATCCGGGGGATCACCTCCTTTGGTAATACAGACCCGCTGGTGATCATCGACGGTACACCGGGTTTTCTCCATGATGTCAACGTGAATGATATCCAGTCCGTCCAGGTCCTTAAAGATGCAGGCGCCGCCTCTATCTACGGGGTCCGGGGCTCCAATGGGGTTATCATCGTTACGACGAAAAAAGGCCGTTCCGGAAAGGTCACCGTCAATTATGACGGGTATGTCAGCACCCAGCGTCCTTTGAAGAAAGGCTGGGACCTCGCCAACCCGACAGTTACGGCCAATGCGTTGTGGCAGACTTATCTGAATGATGGCCTGGTTCCTTCCAGCGTACAATATGGTAATGGGTCAACGCCGGTGATCCCTGACTACCTTACCCCGCAGGGGGCGAAAGAAGGCGACCCGGGTACGGATCCCGCCAGTTATGCCCTTTATACCAACCAGATCACCAAAGCGGACAAGGGAGGCAACGACTGGTATCATGATATCTTCAAGCCGGTGACGATCACAAGCCATAATATTTCCGCAACCGGAGGGTCCGAGAGGTCCACCTATTTCTACTCCTTTAACTATACGGACAACCCGGGGACCTTGATCTATACTAGTCTGCGGCGTTATTCGGCCCGTATCAATTCGACTTTCAGTTTTGTAGACAATCATATCCGGATCGGCGAGAACCTGAATGTTATCTACAAGTCGAACCCCGGATATACGAATGTGCCGGGTGTCAATAATGCCAATTCGATAGGGGCTTCCTACCAGATCCCAACCATTATCCCGGTCTACGACATCAAGGGCAACTTTGCAGGTGGCGGTTCGGGCGGATTGGGCAACTCGCCAAACCCCGTTGCCATCCAGTCAAGGCAGAAGTATAACACCAACAATGACTATACGTTGACGGGGAATGTATTTGCGGAAGCGGACTTCCTGAAACATTTTACGGCGAGGACCCAGGTCGGTGGCATGATCGACGATTACTATTACAATGCCTTTTTGTACACCGCCTATGAGAATGCGGAGAACCGGACTAACCCCAACAGCTACCAGGAGACCTATGGCTGGAATACCAGCTTGACCTGGACCAGTACCCTGAGATATAGTAACACCTGGGCCGGGAAACACAATGTGACCCTGCTGGGCGGTACGGAGTATATTAAGAACCAGGGAAGAGCCAGTCTGAGCTCGAGAGGGAATTATTATATCACCGACTCATCCGGTTTATTGGTTAACCCCGGCCTGTGGACGTTAAATGCCGGTAATGCAGGGACTCAAACCAACTCCAATCCCAACATCTATCTCAATAATGTGTTGACACCGACTCCTTATGAAAATGATATCTATTCCCTGTTCGCCCGCCTGGACTATAACTATGACGACAAATACCTGATCAGCGGTACCGTTCGCCGGGATGGATCTTCTGTATTCACTTCCGGACAACGGTATGGCGTTTTCCCTTCCGTATCAGGCGCCTGGAGGATCTCCAAAGAGGGGTTCATGCAGAATATTTCCTGGTTGAATGACCTGAAGATCCGTGGCGGCTGGGGTAAAATGGGGTCGATCAGTAATATCACTCCCACCAACCCCTATACATTATTCGGACAGATCTCCAACCAGTCCACCTATGATATCGGAGGGACCAGCAATACTTCCACGGCGGGTATTGTCAATGTCCAGTATGGTAACCCGGGAACTACCTGGGAAAGGGACGTACTCAGTAATGTGGGCATCGATGCCACCCTCCTGCAGAACCGGTTCGACCTGTCGGTTGAATGGTATAACAAACAGATCAGCGGCTTGCTGGACAACCCGGTAGTTCCCGGCACGGCCGGCACGGCCACTGCCACGGCAGCCGGCCCCGGAGTGCCATTTATAAACTCCGGGAATATCACCAATCATGGCATCGATCTAGCCTTGACCTATCATGGGTCGGCGATGAGTAACCAGTTAAAATTCGACCTGACCGGCACCTTCACTTCATATGTCAACGAAGTGAAATCCCTGCCTCCCGGTGTGAAATACATTGATATCTACAATGGCGCTACACCGGAATCCAGGCTGCAACCAGGACACCCTGTGGGAGAATTCTTCGGCTACAAGGTTATCGGCCTTTTCCAGAGCTATTCCGATGTGAATAAATCCCCGGTACAACAAGCCGCGGCGCCGGGCCGGTTCAAATATGAAGACGCCAACCATGACGGAAAAATAGATGCTAACGACCGGACCTTCTTCGGCAATCCCAATCCGAAGTTCACTGCCGGCCTGAATATCGCCGTCAACTATAAAAGCTTCGACTTCTTTATGCTGCTGTATACCTCTGTCGGCAACAAAGTGCTCAATGCCGTGAAAGGGTCGACAGACTTTCCCCAGCTGTTCGGAAATGCCATCAGCAACCGGGTAGCGACCCAGTCGGCCAGGCTGGTCAACGGCGCCGGAGCCCCGACCAATATCAACGACTCTTCAGCCCATCTGGCCAACCCGGGAACCAGCGTACCCATGCTGGAACAGAACTCCAACTTCAGTAACTCCACCGCTTTCAACTCCTACACGATGGAGAGCGGCAGTTTTCTGCGTTGCAGGACCCTGACGCTGGGCTATACTTTTGATAACCCGGCATTGAGGAATCTCCACTTCGATCGTATCAGGTTGTATGTACAGGCACTCAACCTGTTTACCATCACGAAATATGATGGGCAGGATCCGGAAGTGACGGGTAGCAATACCCTGTTCGGAATAAATGGCGGAGCCTATCCCAACAACCAGAAAAACTATACGATAGGTCTCAACGTATCCCTTCATTAAATGACTGCAAAAAAATGAATTATATGAAAAGAAAAGCAATAATAATAGCGGCTTCGGTAATGGTCGCATATGGCTGTAACCAAAAGCTGAATGTTCAGCCACAGGGTTCTCTTTTGCAGTCCAGCATCACCAATCTGTCCGGTGTCAACGGCTTGCTGATCGGCGCCTATGCCGTGCTGGATGGCGAAAACGTCCCGGTGGCCGGAGATGCCTATGGCAGCGCCGGATCCAACTGGGTTTATGGCAGTGTCTGCGCGGATGATTCTTATAAAGGTTCCGTTCCTTCCGATCAGCCGGATGCGACGGCGCTCGAATCCTGGACCCTGTCCCAGGGCGGCACGACGACCTATCTGAATGAAAAATGGACCATCCTCTACCTGGGCATTCAACGGGCCAACGACGTGCTGCGCAACATGCGCCTGGCCACCGGCATCTCTCAGGCGGATACATCGAAGATCTCCGGAGAAGCCCGTTTCCTGCGGGGATATTATCATATGGACGGCAGAAGGATCTTTCATTTCTTTCCCTATGTCGACGAGAGTGTTTCTTTTGTTAACAACAACCTGGATGTGCCGAACAATGGAGACATCTGGCCGCAGATCACCGCCGACCTTCTCTATGCGGTAAATAACCTGCCGGAAACCCAGCCCGAGGCTGGCCGTGTCAACAAATGGGCGGCTATGGCTTTCCTGGCCAAGGATTATATGTGCCAGCGTAAATTCGACAGCGCCAATTATTATCTCAAACAGGTCATCACCAGCGGGGTCACTGCATCAGGCGCTAAATACGCCCTGGTCAACTTCCAAAGTAATTTCAACGCTCCGCAGAAGAATAGCCCCGAAAGTGTCTTTGCCTGTCAGAACTCCGTGAATGACGGGTCTGCTTCAGCAAATGATGGCGGCAATGGCGGCATGGGCGATGTGTTGAACTTCCCGGATGGGGTAGGTGCTCCCGTGGGATGTTGCGGATTCAATGACCCTTCATGGAACCTGGCAAATGCCTATAAGACGGATGCGAACGGCCTGCCGCTGCTGGACGGCAGCTCCAACAGCGGGAAAGTAGTCAGCGACTCCACCAATCTTTATACCGGCTCGGTGGATCCACGCATCGACTGGACCATGTCCAGGCCCGGCATACCCTATCTCGATTGGGGTATTGCTTCAGCAGCCTGGGTCAGGGATCCGAACAGCAATGGCATCTTCGAACCCAAGAAAACGGTATACGCCAAATCCCAGGCCGGAACCTATTCCTCTACGGAGACGGTTTTCTGGGGAGCTACCCAGATCACGGCACTTAATACCAATCTCATGCGGTATTCAGACGTCCTGCTGATGGCGGCGGAATGTGAGGTGGAGATAGGCAGCCTCGATCAGGCAGAGGCGTATGTCAACATGGTGCGCAACAGGGCTGCCGATCCTACCGGCTGGGTCTATAAAAATGATACCTACGACGCGTCGACCGGCCAGTATAAAAATAAGACGACCCCTGCCGACAATTACGTGGTCAAACCCTATCCTGCCGGACAGTTTACGGCCAATGGTCAGGACTATGCCCGAAATGCCGTTCACTTCGAAAGACGCCTGGAACTGGCTATGGAAGGACATCGATTCTTCGACCTGCAACGCTGGGACAATGGTACGGGCTCCATGGCCGCTACCCTGAATACCTATGTGGCCACGGAAAAGACCAGGCATTCTTTTTATTACGTTGTTAACACGGCATTTTTTACCAAAGGAGTGAACGAATACTTCGCTATCCCGCAACAACAGATCGATCTGGAAAATGCAACAGGCACGGTTTACCTGAAGCAGAACCCGGGATATGATTAGTAATATGCGCATTCGTCTACGATCCTTGTTGGTCCGGCTGGGTCTGCTGATGCTGACTGCCTGCACTGGGCATAATACCCTGTTCCAGCGGGTCCCTTCCGCTCATTCAGGGATAACCTTTAACAACAACATGGTGGAGAACGACTCCATCAACCCGCTCGACATGACGAACCTCTACAATGGGGGTGGCGTCGGGATCGGCGATTTTAACGGAGATGGGCTGCCCGACATTTATTTCACGGGCAGCCTTGTCTCCAATAAGCTCTACCTAAATAAAGGAGATTTTACATTCAACGATATTACGGATGTCGCCGGAGTGGGTGGAAAGGGGGATTGGTACCGGGGCGTAGCCGTCGTGGACATCAATAATGACGGATGGCCGGATATCTATGTCTGCGCCACGATAATCAGCGATCCCGCACACCGGAAGAACCTGCTGTACATCAACCAGGGTCCGGATAAGGGGGGCATTCCGCATTTTAAGGAAATGGCGGCGGAATATGGGTTGGATGCAACCACGTTTTCCACGATGGCGGCATTCTTCGATTATGACAATGACGGAGACCTGGATATGTTCCTGGCCGTTAACGTTATTCCGAAAGGAGTTAATCCGGGACAGTTCCGGCCAGTTATAAAAGACGGCTCTTTTCCAAGTACGGGCCGCCTCTATCGCAATGATTGGAATGACTCCCTGAAACATCCTGTTTTTACGGATGTTTCCCGGCAGGCAGGTATCCTGCAGGAAGGATATAGTCATGGGGTGACCATCGCTGATCTTAACCGGGATGGCTGGGAGGATATCTATGTGACCAATGATTTTATCTCGGAGAATATATTATATATCAACAACCACGACGGAACGTTTACGGATAAGTCCGCTGAGTATTTCAAACATACGGCCGCCAATGCCATGGGCCAGGATATCGTGGACATGAATAATGACGGCCTGGCGGACGTTATCGAGCTGGATATGAACCCGGAGGATAATTACCGGAAGAAGATGATGCTGGGGGCCAACAACTATTTTATCTACCAGAAAAATGAACAATACGGTTATCAGTATCAATACGTCCGCAATGTGCTGCAGTGGAACCGGGGACCCCGCCCGGGGTTGCACGATTCGATCGGAGCGCCTGTATTTTCGGATATCGGCTTTTATGCCGGTATCGCGGAGACCGACTGGAGCTGGACGCCATTGGCGGCGGACTTCGACAACGATGGTTACCGGGACCTGATCATTACCAATGGCTATCCAAAGGATGTTACGGACCATGACTTCACCAGTTTTCTCAACCAGTCGGCCGGCATCGCTTCCAAAAACGATATACTCAGCAGGATCCCACAGGTCAAACTTCATAAATACGCTTACCATAATGAAGGAGACCTCCATTTTTCCGATGTTTCCCGGGATTGGGGATTGATGACCACCGCTTTTTCCAATGGGACGGTCTATGCCGACCTGGACGGCGACGGAGATCTGGACCTGGTCATGAACAATATCAATGACGAAGCCATGGTCTTCCGGAACAAATCCCGGGATAAAGATAAAGACGCCAGTCATTACCTGCAGATACATCTGCGGGGAGAGGAGATGAACCGGGACGGCCTGGGAGCCTGGATAGAGTTGCATTATGACCATGGACGGCAACAGGTCTTTGAGAATACGCCTTACCGGGGATATCTGTCCACGAACCAGGGAGGAGCCCATTTCGGATTAGGGAAGGTCCGTTCGATCGATTCTGTATGGATCAAATGGCCTAATGGAAAGGAGCAGGTGTTACGGAATGTAGCGGCCGATCAGGTGTTGACGGTCGATGTGCGGAATGCCGTTGCCCATCACGAATCTATGGGAAGTAGCCGTTCTGCATCGACGGGTGGTTCCGGGCCCATGCGTTCCGCTGCTGCCCCCCTGTCCCCTTTATTCCATGAAGTAACCGATTCCCTGGACATCCACTATAACCAGGAAGAATTTGACTTCATCGACTTTTCCATCCAGAGATTATTGCCGCATAAACTTTCCGAATATGGACCAGCGCTGGCCGTGGGCGATCTGGATGGGAATGGGCTGGATGATATCGTATGCGGCGGTTCCGCTTTTCATAGCGCGCAGTTATTTTTCCAGCAGCGCAACGGCCGGTTTCTCCGCAAGGCTTTGCTAACAGCGGCAGAGAGTAAAGACAAACGATGTGATGACCTGGGGGTCTTGTTATTTGATGCGGATGGAGACGGGGATGCCGACCTCTATATTACCGGTGGGGGTTATGAGAGTGTCTCCAACAGCGGAGTTTACCGGGACCGGCTATACGTAAATGATGGCCGGGGTCATTTTACCCTGGACAGCATGGCCCTGCCGCTCAACGTTACCAGTAAATTTTGTGTAAGGGCCGCGGACTTTGATCGGGACGGCGACCTGGATCTTTTTGTTTCCGGCCGGGTAGACCCCTGGCATTATCCACAAGCGGTTTCGAGTTTCATTTACCGGAATGATTCGAAGGACGGGCAGATACGGTTCACGGATGTAACGGCTACGGTTGCTCCGGACCTGGAGAAGATAGGCATGGTCTGTGATGCCCTGTGGACAGACTTTGACAATGATGGCTGGCCTGACCTTGTGCTGGCGGGGGAATGGATGCCGGTCACCTTTTTGAAAAATAAAGGAGGTCGGTTCACGAATACCACCCCGGCTTCGGGGGTCAGCGACCACACGGGGTGGTGGAATAGTATAGTCGCCGGAGACTTCGACAATGACGGGGATATCGACTATGTCGTGGGCAACCTGGGGCTGAACTCTTTTTACAGAGCCAGCGCCCAATATCCTGTCCGGGTATATGGAAAGGATTTTGATAACAATGGCATTTATGATATGGTCACTTCCCTGTATCTCCCGGACAGTACCGGGCAGAAGCGGGAGTTTCCTGCCGGGACCCGGGATGATCTCCTAAAGCAAATGAATTCATGGAGGGTCCGGTTTCCCACCTACCGGTCTTTTGCCGTGGCCACCATGGATGAAGTCCTGACGGAGGAGCAGCGGAAAGGTGCGCTGATCTTAACCGCCAATGACCTGGCCACTACATTTCTGCGGAATGAAGGGAATGGCAGGTTTACCCCGATCCCGATGCCGATGGAAGCCCAGTTGTCGGTTATCAATGGGATGGTAGCGGGGGATTTTGACGGGGATGGTTACCTGGACCTGGCGATGAATGGGAATGATTATGGAACGGAAGTCTCCGTGGGCAGATATGATGCCCTCAACGGCCTTTATCTGCAGGGGAATGGCAAAGGGGGATTTGGCGCCTGGCAGATGGGGAAGAGCGGCCTGTTCATACCCGGTAATGGCAAATCCCTGGTGCAGCTAAGAGGGGCGGGAGATAAATGTCTG
Source organism: Puia sp. (assembly GCA_035492545.1). Classification (GTDB taxonomy): domain Bacteria; phylum Bacteroidota; class Bacteroidia; order Chitinophagales; family Chitinophagaceae; genus Puia. The sequence continues at coordinate 11,777 of DATJJD010000241.1, read as the reverse complement.
TTGGCGGCGGGACAGAACAAGGGACCACTGAAAGTCTTTGAACGCAGCGGCCGTTTTCAATTCTTGTCTTTGCAGCCTTCCGATATCAGCGCTCTTATCCATTATCGGGACGGACAAACCAGGAGGGAGGAGTGTTATTATGGCGCTTCTTTTTTGTCACAATCGGGAAGGTTTCTCGATCTCAGCGATCAGGTGAAGTCCGTGGAAGTAATGGACAGCAAGGGGAACAAAAGGGTGATAGCGTATTAAATTTTTTTAATTTTACGTTGTCATTCAACGAAAGATCATACATATTGACATGGACGCATTTTATGCCTCCGTGGAGCAACGGGATCACCCGGAATACCGGAATAAGCCCATCGTCGTCGGCGGTTCACCCGAAGGGCGGGGAGGGGTAGTAGCTACGGCCAGCTATGAAGCCCGGAAGTTCGGCATCCGGTCAGCTATGCCTTCAAAAAAGGCCCTGGAGCTTTGCCCGGAGGTGATCTTTATCAGGCCCCGTTTCGATGTCTACCAACAGGTCTCGGGGAAGATCCGGGAGATTCTCCATCGCCATACGGATATGATAGAACCTCTTTCACTTGACGAGGCGTTTCTGGATGTAACGGAAGACAAGCAGGGCATCGGCTCGGCTATCGAGATTGCCAAACAAATAAAGCAGGCCATAAAAGAGGAATTGCAGTTGACGGCTTCTGCCGGCGTCTCCATCAATAAATTTGTCGCAAAAATTGCCTCGGATATGAATAAACCGGATGGATTGACGTTTATCGGTCCGTCAAGGGTGGAGGCGTTTATGGAGGGGCTGCCCGTGGAGAAATTTTTTGGCGTGGGGAGGGTCACTGCGGAAAAAATGAGGAACCTCAACCTGTATACGGGCGCAGACCTGAAGAAATTGACGGAAGCGGAGTTGGTCAAGCATTTTGGGAAAGCAGGCCGGTTTTATTATAAAATTTCCAGGGGGATAGACGACAGACCGGTGCAGCCCCACCGGGAAACCAAATCACTGGCGGCAGAGGATACTTTTGCCTATGATCTTACCCTCCCTGCCGAAATGATCGGGGAGCTGGATAAAATAGCCCGGACCGTTTATGACCGCCTGCAACGGTATCAGCTGAAAGGCAGGACCATCACGCTTAAGATCAAATACAGCGACTTTAAACAGATCACCCGGAGCCGGTCCTTTCCGGAGCCGGTGGATGACCTTTCAACCATTGCCCGGACGGCCGCCGGGCTCCTGGAAGCAACGGAGCTGGAAAACAAGAAAATACGCTTGTTAGGAATTACGATTTCGAATTTTGAAGAGGGAAAAACGAGGCAAGGCCCCCCATCCGGGCAATTGGAGCTGTTTTGATATTTAAAATTGTGTATTTTTATCCCTTATTGACTAACCCGTAAATATTTAACTATGAACAAAGCTGAATTGATCGAAAAGATTGCCGGAGACGCTGAGATCTCCAAAAAACAAGCGAATGCTGCCCTTGACTCCTTTACAGAAGCAGTAGCAAAGACCCTGAAGAAAGGGGATAAAGTAACTCTGGTTGGTTTTGGTACATTCTCGGTTTCCAAGAGAGCTGCCCGTACCGGACGTAATCCGCAAACAGGAGCTACGATCAAGATCAAGGCCAAAAAAGTGGCGAAGTTTAAAGCTGGCGCTACCCTGTCTTCCAAAGTGTAAGACCGGTAAAGAAAAGCTACAAGAAATGATCCTGCTGGTAATCCCAACAGGATTTTTCTTTTATAAAAAAAAGCCTCTGTTAACAGAGGCTTTTTTTTGTATGAATTACTGCAGCAGCACTATGCTTTTTTGGGAGCTGCTTTCTTTTTGGCGGCCTTTTTTGGAGCGGCCTTTTTAGCGGCTTTCTTGGGAGCTGCCTTCTTTACTGCTTTTTTCGGAGCCGCTTTCTTTGCTGCTTTCTTGGGAGCGGCCTTTTTTGCCGCTTTTTTTGCTTTTGCCATCATTTGGAATTTATGGTTAGTAAAAAATAAAAAATGTTAGTAAGCAACTACAAATATAGGTAGTTTGACAAACATACAAGGCATTATTAATGTATAGGCTCTTTCTTCTCAGTTTAGATTGGCTGTTTTATTTAACTGATCGTGCAGGGATGTCTCTAATTGCAGTGCTTTGGGGATGAGCACCTCGTCTTCGATGTGGGCGTGTACGCAGAGGTCTTGTTCGAAAGCCTGTAATTGCGCCAGCAGGATGCGGTAAAGGGATGCATTGGTAGTAGGAGGTTCATATAGACGAATGGTGTCGCGTATATCTCTTAGTTCATCTTCCGTGTCATGATGATCGGTGAGGAACCTGGAAATGGAATATTCCTGGCAGGCGAGAATATATTCGGAAAAATAACCGGTTTCATTGGCTGCGCGATGCATCAGGGCAATATGGGGCAGCAGTTTTGTTTCCTCCGCCTGGATATGCGTTGTAAGGTCCTGGCAATAGCGATGAAAGAAATTCTGCAAGGCCGCAAGGATGGGATGATGAGAAGTATACAGACCGGAAAGCAAAAGAATGCTTTGTTCTATTTCGGGTAATTTTTTTTGCAGATAAAATATATGCGTACGTTTTATATAGTCCACGATCAGCCCGATGGGGAAAACGTCAAAATCGGCAGCACAAAATGGTTTCTCCTCAAATGCCCGAAGTAATGCGGCCATAAACTGAGGGTTTACGTCGGTGTCGGACATAGGGGGGTATATCGCGTAACGTTGCATGACCTGTGGGAAGAAATCACTATGTTCGGGCATGGCTTCCTGATTTATAAATTAGAAGACAAATTTATTGAAAATCCGGCAGAATCCGGACAAACATAAATAAGCTCCGGATAGATCCGGACGAAGGGTAAACTCTTAGCTATTCCAACTTATTTCCAATAAGGTATGCTCGACCTGCAGCTCGCTGACTTAGCGGTTTTTATGCCAGCGATCCAGCGGGATAAACCAGATATTGGCCGCGCCGGTTTCCCAGGCACTGCGACGCAATGCCTCCCTGGTGACGGCGGTATCGGTGGGATAGGTCGTGGAGGGAATATATCCGCTGGAAAAATATAAAGTGCGCTGATCCGCGCTGAGCCTGGCTTCGTTGCAGTAAGAAGGGATCAGATCTGATCCCATATCGACCGGTTCCCCCCATTTACCATTTATCCGGGAAACGTAGAAAAGCTCCATTTTTTTGGCAGGCGGGCGACGGGAGCAGAAGATCATAAAAGATTCGTCAGGGGCCACCGCACAATCCACATCGCTGATCGTATCGGCTGCACTGAAGGGAACAGGCGCCGGCGATTCGAAGGAGCCATTACGATATTCGGATCGGTAGATATGAAATTTACCGGTATCGGCTACCGGCTTCATAAAATACAGGCTGCCATTTGTAGTAATGGCGGGAGAGAAGATGGAAGAGTCACTATTGATCACGTCCGGCAGCCGGTGGGGTTCTCCCCAACCATCGCCTTTCCGGTCAACCCGCCACAAATTGCCTCCGCCCTGCGGATAGTGCTGCCCGTTCCAGCATCCGTTCAATGCCTTGCCATCCGGGGTAGTAGGCCGGTTGGAGGCAAAGATCATAAAGGATCCATCGGGAGCGATAGTTGGCTCGATATCAGACCAACGACCTGAAAAAGATGTAATCTCCGGCTGGGACCATCGCCCTTTTTTCCAGTGAGAGACCAGGATAACTCCCAGCGTTGAACTGCTTCGATGGAAGTATACCGTTTTCCCATCCGGCATAAAAGCTGGAGCCGCATCGTTTACCGGGCCGGAAATAATGCCCGGAGCGAATACTTCAGGCTTTACTGTTTGTCCCGGAGAGTTATAGACACGGGTCATGGCAAGGGTCATCAGGATGAGTGAATGTAGCTTCATGACATAAATCTCCGAACAGGTTTGTTATCCTGAAAATTAATTCAGCGACTCCCCTGTTATTGTCAATGGATGCACCCTGGAATTCAATAATACCTGGCAGTACCCCCTAATTTAATTATACCCCGGTGTTTGCTTAAAATTCGTATTGTTAAAACTTTTAGCGATGTCTATCTCCGCCTGCGGTACCGGCCATAAAGTATCGCGAAGAGGAAAGGTACGGAGGGGTCCGTTGGTGGGAGTGGTGCCGGGATCATGGATCGTAGGAAGGATCACCCGGTCCAGTTGCCATCTTTTCAGATCGAAATATCGCTGGCCTTCCATGGCAAGCTCGATCCTTCTTTCATGACGGATGCGCGTGCGCATGGAATCCTGGGTCAGCCCGGCAGGAATATCGGGCATATTGACCCGTTCACGAACGGCATTGATGGCGCTGTACACCGTTCCATCGGGGCCCACCGCCTCATTCTGCGCCTCCGCATACATCAGTAATATTTCTGCATAGCGCAGGTACACCCAGTCCTGGTCACTTTGTGTCTGTATCACGGTGGCCCGGGTAGAGTCCACTCCCTTTTTATTGAGGAAACCGGAAGCTGATCCTGCCTGTGCGGCCTTAAAGACAATACCCCCTTTATACAATACGCCTGGGGTCAATACAGTCGCCAGCAGACGGGGATCCCGGTTATTATAGGGATTGCCGGGATCATACAGGGAAGATTGGCTTATCGGCAGACCGTCCGTACACTCGTAGTCGTTGACCAGGTTAGGTAATGGCTGGAAGCTGGCGCTATAGGTAGACAGGTAATCCGCGGGACCATAGGCGGCAGGGATCGAGTAACGCCCGGAGAACATGATCTCGGGATTATTGTTTTGCGCCCCTACAGCCCCCGACTTCAGGAATAGGCCCCGGTATCCCGCCGACCCGGTATACAAGCTGAATTTATGGCTGTTCATAATGGTTAGAGCCGTAGCCGCCGCATCCTGCCAGCGCCGTTGAGCCATATACACTTTTGCCAGATAGCCCAGCGCGGTCCCTTTTACGGCATGCCCGGAATAAGCGGAATCCGGGAGATTGGCCACGGCAAAATTCAGGTCGCTTATAATTGAATCCATCACAACGGCCTTGGAGGTCCTGGGCAATTGATAACCGCTGGAATCCTTACCTAAGGGTCGTAAGGTCAATACTACATCCCCGTATACCTGTGCGAGGATAAAATAGTAATAAGCCCGTATGAACTTTACTTCTCCGATATAACGATTCATGCTATTTGCATCCAGGGGAATATGAACGACGTTGTCCAGGAACTTGTTGCAGGCCTCTATCACCCGATAGGGCGTCAGCCAGGCATCGGACTGGATATTACCGCTGGTTGCCTCTATCGCTCCGGCGGCAGTCGGTGAAAAAGCTCCGCTGAAAGCATTGTCAGAAAGGGTTTCCCAATAGATCGTACCCGACCCCCACCCCTGCCCCGTATTGGTGGAGCTGGTATAGTCATATCCCTGGATCAGGTAACTGTAGATGCCCGTGAGCGCCAGGTCGGCGTCGGCCTGTGTCTTCCAGAATGTTCCGGCGGCCAGCTGGTCCGGTGGGTTCTTGTCCAGAAAATTTTTATTACAACCGCATAACCAGGCGAGAGCCAGCAGGGGAAGGAAGATATATTTTAAAATAGCATGTTTCATATTGCAGAACATTGAATAGTTAAAAAATGGCTTTTACTCCGAAAGAGAATATTTTATTTTGCGGATGCACGACAAACCTTGGATTAGAGGCGACTCTTTCCGGATCCAGGCCCGGGAATTTACTAAAGGTCACCAGGTTGTCACCGGCAAAATAGACCCGCAGACTGCTCATGGCGATACGTTTGGCGATGCCCTCGGGAAGATTATAACCTACCTGCACGTTCTTGATCCGCAAAAAAGAAGCGTCTTTCAGATAATAAGTGGAGAAGGTGCTGATATTTTTGCTGGCATTGTTGGCGCCCGTTCCCGTAGTTAAATATAAGAGTGGCATGGTTTGGCTATGATTGGCCGGTGTCCAGGCATTCACCCAATCCGAAGTGGGCGGAGATCCCTGGTCGAAGGGTTGTATTCCCCATCCATTGACAAATTGCTTTTGACCATAAGAGCCATAAAGGAAAACACTGACGTCAAAATGCTTCCACGATGCGCTGGCATTGAAGGAGTAATCGAATTTGGGATAAATTCCGGGAGTGACGGTCTGGTCATTGGCATCTACGACACTGTCTCCATTGAGGTCTTTAAACTTCATATAACCGGGCTGTGGACTGAATTGCTGTTTGGGAGATTTATTGATCTCATCGGTCGACTGGAAGATGCCCGCAAACTGGTACATATAGAAGCTGCCATAGGGCTGCCCTTCTTTGTTAATGGTCCCGTTGGCGGCATCGATAGCGGGAGGGCCATATTTTACCAGGGTATTTTTGTTGACCTGTATATTACCTCCCAGAGAATACTTCACCTCTCCGATCTTATCGGAATACTGAACCGAAGCTTCGATACCCGTATTCTTCATCTTACCCTTATTGATGGTAGGATTGGCGAGCCCCATATATTGGGGAATGGCCACTGAGCCCAGGATGTCATAGGTAAATTTATTATACCAGTCGACCGTCAGGAACAGCTTATTGAAGAGGGTGATATCCGTACCGACGTCGAATACCCGGGTGCTTTCCCACTTGATGTTGGCGTCTTTCAGGGCGTTCTGCGCCACGCCGGGGCTCACCGTGGATCCGGAGAACGGATAGGCGTAGGGGCTGTTGGCGTTGTTGTTGTTATAAAGCGTTAAATAGTTATAGACATCCTGGTAAGGATAGGTGCCGATGTTCTGATTGCCTAAGATCCCCCAGGAGCCGCGCAGTTTCAGGTTGCTGAGCCAGGAGATGTTCTCCAGGAATTTTTCTTTGGTAGCTACCCAGCCGGCGGATACCGATGGGAACAGCCCCCATTTATTCCCTGGAGGGAAGCGGGAGGAGGCATCATAACGGGCATTCGCTTCCAGCAGATATTTTTCTTTGTAATCATAGTTCAATCTCCCGTAGAAGGATTCCAGCGCCCATTCGGTGGACGTGCCCGAGTTGGCCTGGGAGCCGGAGGGGCCTGCATTCAGTTCCTGGGTAACATTGGAAGGGAAGGGGGTGTTGCGGGTGCCGCTTAAGGATTGGGATTTATTATATTCCGCCTGTGTTCCGGCCAGCAGTTTGAGATTATGCCCGCCAAAGGACCTGGTATAGGTCAGCTGGGTGTAACCTACCGGGTAAATACTGTTGTTATCGGTCACGACCATACCCTGCCCGTTTACGTCCAGGCTGCGCTCCGGCGGGTCATTCGGTCCGGCAAACCAGTTATATTGATAGATGACCGGTTTGAAATCGCTGATCTTTTGGAAGTCGAAATTAAAACCGCCGCTGGTTCTCCATTCCAGGCCCTTCAATATTTTGACATTCAGAAAGACGTTGCTTTGAACATAGTAGTCGTTATTGGTCACCGCCGCATTCTGGGCGATGGCAACCGAATTCTTATTGGGTCCCAGGACGAGAGGGTAGACAGAGTTGACATAACGCCCGCTGCCGTCTGGTAGCGTGGGCCGGTACATGGGCTGCTGGGACAGCGTTGACAGGAACTGGTCCTGGCTGCCCCGGGAAGCATATACTCTTTTCCCATAATTAAAGGTCAGGCTGGAACCGAACGTCACATTATCATTGATCTTTGAATTCAGGTTGAACTGCAGGTTATATTTTTTATAGGAGAAGCCCAGCATGATATCAGGTTGGTCTACCAGGCCGACGCCTACGTTATAGGTAGTGCCGTTTCGTCCGCCTGTAAAACCCAGGTGATGCGTCTGTACGACCACATTCCGCATGATGGCATGCAGCCAGTTGAAATTGGGGTAGAGATTCTTGTCCGTCGCATTGGCATATGCGCTGATCTGCGCGGGGGAGAAGACGGCTCCCACGCCGGAATGAGCCGCCGCCGTATCATAGAGGGTCATATATTCCGCCGAGTTATAGACGAGGTTATTAGGCAGGGCCGTCGGAGAGGTGAAACCGATATTATAATCATAGCTAAGTTGAAATTTTCCATTGTTACCCTGTTTGGTCGTGACGAGGATAACGCCGTTGGCCGCCCGCGTGCCATAAATGGCCGCCGAGGCTGCATCCTTTAATAAGGTGACGGATTCGATATTTTGCGGATCTAAATTGGTAAGGCTCCCGGGCAGCCCGTCTACGATGACAAAAGGATCGATGCCTGCTCCGCTATAAGTACCCTGGCCCCTGACCCGCAGGACCAGGCCTTCGTTGCCCGCTTCTCCGGAAGTCTGTGCGATGGCAAGCCCGGGCAGCTTACCCTGTAATAGCTGGGTGGGATTCGTCACCACTCTTTTAGTAAGCTCTGCGCCGGAGACCGTGGCGATGGCGCCGGTGAGGTCCGCCTTCTTTTGCGTGCCATAGCCCACCACGATGACGTTGTTCAATTCGGTTGCTTTTTCCTGTAAAATGATCCGGAAGGCGTCTTTCCCGTCTATCTTTTCTTCCACCGTTCCATAGCCTATATTGGAGATCAGGAGGGTGCCCCGGATTGGGGCTTTGAGGGTGAATTTTCCATTGGCATCGGTACGTGTACTGATGTTGGCTCCTTTGACGGAGACGCTGGCTCCTGCTACGGGTTCTCCGTTTCCATTCAGGATAGTCCCGGTGATGGTATTGTCCTGGGCCGATAGGGAAGAGGGTGATAACCAATGAACCAGCAGGATCATGGCAAACAGGAGTAGTTTGCGAAGAGAGGGAGAGGCATTCATGGTGAAGAGTATTTTGGATAGTAAGTAAGCCCGATTTTCAATGGCTGAGTTCAGCGCAATTGTCCTAGTTTTCTGTTTTATTAGCATAATGCTTTGAAACTGCTGTTAATGGCTACAGTTTTTAGAGCTGGTAAGGCAAAAAGTGATATCTTGCGACGAATTAAAAATCAGCTCCGTACGTTTGCAATGTTTTACCTGGAAATGTGCCGCATTGCAAACCAGCACCATTTTGCGTCGCGATATGGGGATAAAGACGGATTTTTATTACAAAAGGGGGTAAAAAGGCTTATTCTGGGTCCATAGTATACGCTGTGGGCTTTTTTATACAGGTTCTTTAACCTTTTCTTAACCCGAAGGGGAATACATTTGCCATCAGATCATTAAAAGACATTATTTACAAGTGAAATTATGAAGAAGCATTTTGTAACTGCAATAGCTTTTCTGGCCACAACTGCTGCTTTCGCTCAAAACAAGGATTCCGTCGTTACCACTGCTCCCATCGTCAAAAAGCCTGTCTCCACCACCACTACCCCTGTTAAAAAGGAGAAGAAGGATTGGAGTAAGATAGACCTCGGCAAAAGGGCCAACGACCATTTCATGTTCCAGCTGGGCTATGACAATTGGGCAGCGACACCGGATAGTATTCATATCAGTGGTTTTAACCGCAGTGCCAACTTCTATTTCATGTTTGATTTTCCGTTCAAGACAGACCCCCGTTTTAGCATCGGGGCTGGCCTCGGGATCGGCAGCAGCAATATCTTCTTTCATCAACAGCAGGTTATGGTGGCGGCACAGGGCAATCAAACCCTGGCCTTCCCGGATGAGTCCGGTAGCAACCATTTCAAGAAATTCAAGCTGGTCACCACCTACCTGGAGGTTCCCCTGGAATTACGGTTTGCCCTTGACCCGGAGAATACCAACAAATCCTGGAAGTTCGCGGTGGGCGCCAAGGCGGGGCTTATGCTCAGCGCTTATACCAAAGGCAAGACCTGGCAGAACAGTGCGGGACAGACCATTGGCAATTTTACCGAGAAAGAAAGCTCCAAACAATATTTTAACAGCACCAAGCTGGCGTTTACCGGCAGGATCAGCAAAGGCGTCGTGGGGGTGTTTGGCCAGTTCCAGGTTAACAGCCTGATCAAGACCAGCGCCGGACCTTCTGTTTTCCCCTTTTCCTTTGGTATCGTGCTGAGTGGATTGTAAAAACGACGGCCAGGGGGCCGGGCAGACATTCCACGATGTTTCCGGTCCAGCGAGACGAAGCGTCCCGAAAAACTTTCGGGACGCTTTTTTTTACCTTTTTACCTCAATCTATACTTTACCTTTGCCCTCCAAATGAGCATAATTTGTTAGATAAGAAAAACAGTATACAGAAAGAAGAAAAGGCCATCCTGGTAGGGTTGGTGCATAAGGAACAGACGGAAGAGCAGTCCCAGGAATACCTGGACGAGCTGGCTTTCCTGGCGGAGACGGCAGGGGCGGTGACGCTGAAGCGGTTTACCCAGAAACTGCAACATCCTGATAGTAAGACTTTTGTGGGGAAGGGTAAGTTAGAGGAGATCAAGACCTATATTATCTTAAAGGAGATCCAACTGGTGATCTTTGATGATGAGCTATCCGGATCGCAGATCTCCAACATCGAAAAGATCCTGGATACAAAGGTCATCGATCGGTCCGACCTTATCCTGGATATTTTTGCCAGCCGCGCCAAGACGGCTCAGGCGAAATTACAGGTAGAACTAGCTCAGTATCAATATATTTTGCCCAGGCTGCGAGGTATGTGGAAACACCTGGAACGGTTGGGCGGCGGCATCGGGACCAGGGGTCCCGGGGAAACGGAGATCGAGACGGACCGTCGTATCGTAAAGGATAAGATCTCTCTGTTGCGCAAGCGGCTGCAGGAGATCGACAAACAGGCTTTTACCCAGCGGAAGGACCGGGGTGAATTCATCCGGGTGGCCCTCGTTGGATATACCAATGTAGGGAAGTCCACCCTGATGACTCTCCTGAGTAAGAGTGAGGTTTTCGCGGAAAATAAGCTGTTTGCCACCCTGGATACGACAACCCGGAAAGTTGTCTTTGAAGCGACGCCGTTTTTGCTGAGCGATACCGTGGGATTTATCCGCAAATTGCCCCATCACCTGGTAGAAAGCTTCAAAAGCACCCTGGATGAGGTGCGGGAGGCGGATATTTTAATGCATGTGGTGGATATCTCGCATCCGGGTTATGAAGAACAGCTGGGGGTGGTGAATAAAACCTTGCAGGAGCTGAATGCCTTTGAGAAGCCTACCATCGTAATCTTTAATAAGATCGATCAATATGAGCTGAAAACCTTCGATCCCTGGCTGGAGGAGGGGGTGAAAAGGGAGATTATGAGTGAGCTGAAGGAGCGATGGGAGCGAGAGACGAATGGCCATTGTGTCTTTGTTTCTGCCACGGAGCGCCGGAATATCGACGAGCTTCGACAGACCATCCTGGAAAAGGTGAGGGAGTTATATAAGATCCGTTATCCATATAAATCCGAATTTCTATACTAATGGGCTTTAAGAAACTCAAATGGCATAAGATAGCTGACAAGGAGAGTGATATTCAGTGGACGCCGGGGGATGTCGGACTAGTGGAAGTCCATGGCAAAAAGATCTGTATTGGCCGGGGAAAAGACGGGTGGTTTGGCTTTGCCGACACCTGTCCCCATGCAGGCGCGCCCATGATAGACAGCTATATGACCGGCGGCTGCCAGGTGGTATGCCCGGTTCATCAGCTCAAATTCAACCTGAAGAATGGACGTGATGTCAATGGGGGAGGGTATATGTTGAAGACCTATCCCGTGGAGGTGAGGCCCGATGGAATTTTTGTGGGGTTGGAAGAAGGTGGGTTGTTTAAGTGGTTTTAGGCGCGCACCGGCTGTTTACCGCGTGGCACTGCCCGGCCGGTGAGCCGCTGGCAGCCTGAAAAAAAATCACAGCAATTTTTTAAATACCAGCGTTTTAAAAAGCAAAAATCCCTTATTTTTGCAACCCCTTTTGGGGATATTCCTCCTTAGCTCAGTTGGTTAGAGCATCTGACTGTTAATCAGAGGGTCGCTGGTTCAAGTCCAGCA
>DATJJD010000240.1:0-11635 GCA_035492545.1 Puia sp. | reverse complement strand
GCTGAGGGATTGATACGCCGCAAAATGCTGATTGATCTGTCCAACGATAGGTTGAATGATCTTTATATCTTTTTCCGACTTATTCCCACCGAATATCTTCGATAATAAACCTAACATATTTCCTTAGTATTGAATGATTTTAGAATTCCTGGTAAAATACACCTTCAAATTTAATGCTACCCTCGGCGATAGGTCAAATTGACAGGGGAAGCAAAGGTACGGAAAGCCGGGGGAAGAAGCGAAAGAAACAACCCTTATTAAGGGGCTGAAAGACAGTAATGTTGTAAGTAATTCCTCTTATGACGATGTCCTTGAAAATTATTTTTTGGATTGACAAAGAAAACTATTAATTTTAGGATTATTTAGTAATTTCAAGATTCGTTTATCTAAATTTATTAGTCTATGTCTACAGCCGGACAAAATTTGAAATACCTCCGCAAATTACGGGGTTGGACCCAAGAAGAATTCGCTGTCAAACTGGGCATTAAAAGGTCTTTATTAGGTGCGTATGAAGAGGAAAGGGCGGAGCCCCGGATCGAAGTGCTGGAAATAGTAGGAGATATGTTCAAGCTCACCCTGGACGAACTCCTCCGTAAAGAGCTGAGCGATACCAAAGGAAGTTATCTTTCCAAACGAAGGGCCCAGAAGCTGGTGGCAGCCTCCAATGAGATACAACTGGTGCCGGTAAAAGCCGCCGCCGGTTACCTCGCCGGTTATGCGGACCCGGAATTCCTGGACGAATTGAATACCTTCACCCTCCCCATGCTGGCCCCCGGCACTTACCGGGCCTTTGAGATCGTGGGAGATTCCATGCTGCCTACCCCCAGCGGTTCCGTCATCGTAGGAGAAAAAGTAGATGATCTCGAAGAAGTGAAAAGCAATCAGACCTATGTGGTGGTTTCCCGCAACGAAGGCATTGTGTATAAAAGGATCATGAAGAACACGAAGTCCAGGTCCAAACTCACCCTGGTCAGTGACAATACGGCCTATCAGCCCTATAATGTGAACACGGACGACGTGATCGAAGTATGGAAAGCCCAGATGGTCATCAGCAAAGCCAATACCCAGCAGCGTTGGGATGTCAACCAACTGGCCAGCCTGGTCAGCAACCTGCAGGAGCAGGTCAGCTCCCTGAAGAAAAAGATGAATTGAGCCACCGGCCGTTGCTAAATGGAGGAATTGATTCCCTGGCCCTTGCTAAATGAACGAATTGATTCCCTGGCCCTTGCTAAGGATTGAATAGTTTGTTGTTGCTCAGTCGCTGCTGAGCGTAGTATAGGTCCCCGACTCCAGCGTAAAGGTGGCCGCTCCTCCGGATACCGGTACGACCTTTCCCTCCTGCATCGACCGATCCTTATCGGTGATGTGGCAATGAAGGGTCTTTATGGCAGCTGGCAGCCCGGTCAGCTTAGCCACTCTCGAAGCTCCCCGATTTACCAGGTGAATGCTGACCTTGCCGTCGGTTGCATCTCCCAGCACGGCTATCGTCACATTGCCATTGTCCGAAGTCGCCGGCATATTGCGGTACCCCGCCGGGGTTGAAGCCAGTTGTTTAAGATTCCAGAAACGCTGGGTGGGATGCAGGGGGGAATTATTTCCGAACATACCGCCTCCGGACAAAGGCGAATAGTCTGATGTCAACTGCCATTGTAGGATAGAAGCAGGTTGACAGATTGACAACAGCCGCACATAGAGATTGATCTCCTCCAGCGCATAGGTCGGCTCTTCGAAGATGGCCGGATAGCCCCAGGCCTGCGCATCGATGCTGCCTTCTGCTATGATCAACGGGCGGTTCACCCGGGTAGCGGCGTCCGACCATTTTTGCAGTGTCGCTGAATCCCACCCCCGCCAGGAATGAAAAGAGACGGCGCCTATATAACGCCAGGATGCCGTATCGTCCAACGCCGGACCGATAAAGGAATAAGTCGTAGCATCGGAGTTATCCCCCAGCAGCATTTTTGTTTTCAATCCCCTTTGCTCAAAATAAGCTCCCAGCCCTTTTATCAATTCATCATGCTCTTGTCCCGTCTGACGGATGTTGATCCCCAGGTCCGACTCATTGAAAGAAAAATAATTGATCGTTACCCCGTATTCATCCCGTAAATAAGTAATATAATCCGCAATGGATTGATAGATCTCCTGGTTATGGGCATGTTCCAATGGATTGCCCCAGACTTTGTCAGGGCCCGGTCCGAAACGAAGTGGGCCGACAACAGCCCAGCCGGGAGGAAACCAGGCCGACAGAATAATGGGCATCCCCTTTTTACTCAGGCGCTGCGCCATCTCCATCGCATTTCGGACCGCCGGATGCAGCTTGCCCTTTTGGGCGCTATCGATGGGGTGATCGTCTTTCCCCGGCTGCCAAAAACGCCAGGGCATCTCCACCCGTCCCCAGGCGACCCGAAGATTATCCAGGCAGTATTGTATTACGGGCGGGTCCATCTTTGGATTCTGAAGACGAAAGTTGCCCCCAAACCCGTCGAATACCCTTCCGGTCCGGCCGGCGTTAACCGTCAGGTGTACCGGGCTTTTATCCACCTGTCCCGAAGCCTTCACCACAAATGATTTTTGGATGGTCGCCCCCCTGGATAAATTCCCTGCCTGGAGAAGAACATTTATCAGCAGATAGCTTCCGTTGTTATTGGTTATCTTTTTCAGGAGGACCGAAGTGGGTTCTTCAAAATCCAACCGGAACTGATGGTCGGAGGAATGTACGTTGATCGATCGGGCGGGGCCAGGCGCCACTCCGGGAAAGTCATCGGGGCTATTCGTCAGGCTCACCTGTTTTTGGTTATCGATCCCGATGTGGCCATTTTTATAGATATCCATGGACAGGGCAAAACTCAGGTAAACACCAGTAGCCACCTGATCTCCCATTGCCTCCATGCCCACCGTCACGATGGCTGAGCCCGCTGCGCTGTCCCTCACTTTTTCTATAAAGGTCAGTTGATCGAGAGCGGTGGTAACAATCCGGTCACCTCCCTTTCTTTCATATTTCGGGCGCTGCATTTCTTTTCCCGTAAACAGGATGTCTGTCCAATCTTTTCTTACCAGCACTAACCTGCTTTCAAATTCCATCAACTGACCGCCGACACGGATACCGGTCAGATTACCCCAGGGAGCCAACTCGGCCTGGGCCGCTGCCCGGAAACCGGCAAGGGTCGCGGCAGACAACAGGATCGTGTAAACGAAAACTTTTATGAATCGGGAAGTCGGCATGGGTATAATTTTATAGAGCCATAAAATTACCCTTTGCCCATATTGCCAGCCTAATACTTTTTTATCCGGATATATATCCCGGAGATCAATGCGCGATATATCCCCCCTTCTTCAGGCTATTGGCAATTTTATCGGCCATGTTGCTTTTGAGACCCTTTTCTTCGGCAGATCGTCTGCCTTCAACTTCCTGGTGCGCATACCACACAGGGAAATAGAGGCTTTTGGCGGGCAGCAGGTAACAGGCAAATCCGGCCTTCAGCTTTACATAGGTCCTGGAAGGAGCGTTAAAGGCAGGAGTATTCATCCCTCGCGGCGTCGTGGGGGAGGGAATAGGATGAGCAAGGTGTTTGTAATCCCGGAAATCGATCAGCAGCACCCCATCGATGCCATAACTATCCAGCAACTGCTGAAAAGCCGCATAATTGTCGAAGGAGCTATCCGGCAAGTCGGAAGATTTCAGGACAGCAGTTCCTACGGTAGTGAGGTCTTCCGCAACAAGGGATTCTACTTTGTTACGTAAGAGCTGGCTGCCCTCCCTGGCAAAACTGTTCTTTACACAGATACTATAGGAGATGGAATCAAATAAAGTAAAATCACAGCCTTCATCCAGGTATAGGACGAGGATCTTTTTATAAGGTACCGTCGGCTCTCTCTTATCAATTACTTTAATGGAGACGGCACAACCGGAGAGTATCACGACAAGGCAGGACAGGGCAAATAAAGATTTCATTGACAGGTTTAGGGCTTATTGAATTTGAAAAATGCCTCTGCTGGTTCCCGAAGGAGGTAAAATAGCAAAAACATTCGACTTTGGCTCGGGGTCGATGGATGCCATGCCGGTAAACCGGCTAAAGGCAGGTAAGATGGCAAAGTCCACCCCAAAATAAAAACAGGGGAATCGCAAACTCTGTTTCCCCAATCCATTTATCCGGATGCCGGGATGAATATGACCGGAAAAGGAATAAGCTACCGCTGTGTCTTCTTCCTCCCCGTCAGCCACCATAGTCTCCGTTTCCGCGGTAATATCGTGAATAAAAGCAAACTCCCCGATCTGCAACCGTTCCTGGCTCACTTCGATGCCGGCTGCCTGGTACCAGGTATCCTGTAAGATATCATGATTACCTTTAATAAGTCGAATACCCAGTTGAGGGAAATCCTCCCGCCACCGCTGAAAAAGCGATAATTCTTTATTCTCCCTGCTATGAAAAAGATCTCCCACTACCAACAATTGTCGCGGTTGAAAATACTGGATCAGGGACAGTAGCCTCAGCAGGTCCTCCCGATAAATGGATTGCGGCACCCCGATGCCGGATTTACGGAAATGTCCCGTCTTGCCAAAATGAAGATCCGATACGATCAGGGATTTTTCCTCTTCCCAGAAGATACAACGGTCAGGAGAAAGCCATAATTGCTGGCCTTTGATGCGGTATGGGAATGCGGGCTGCATAAAATTTACAAGTATGCAAATGTATTTAAAAAGAGCGCACACAGCCTTCCGGAACAATAAATAATAATGATCTTATCTTTTGAAATGCTGAGGAATTGTGTTTATTTAGATGCAACAACAAAAAATTAACCTTTTATGGCGAATACCAGTCAGGGCCCCGACATATTGAATTTCGACGAAGGCCGGAAGAAACTCCCGGACATGTTGAACGTCCTTACGATCCTCACCTTCATCGGTTGTGGGATTGGCTGCATTTCCTCCGTATACTCCTATTTTAATGCCCAAAAATCTTATGACGACATCGTGAAGCTGCAGGACAACCTGGACAGCGCCCCTGAGTTCGTCAAAAAACTGGCGGGTCCGAAAATGGTGGAGATCGCCCGTAACTCCCTGGAAAACCGCCTGCCCATCCTGCTCCTGGCCATGGTGGGCTATGTACTTTGTCTTTATGGGGCCATCAAGATGCGGGCCTGGAAAAAAGAAGGTTTCCCGGTTTATGTACTCGGGGAAATATTACCCGTTGTTGCCGGGTTTATTTTTATAGGCGCAGGTATGTTCAACGGATTTGCCGTCATCGGCGCCCTGATCTTCCCCGCTGCATTTATCATCATGTATGCGTCGCAGCGGAAATACCTGTCTTAGTAAGTTGGGAGCTATCGGCCCTGGCCGTCCGTCCTTATTTATTCAATTGCGCCTGCATCTTCCTCACCCGGTCTTCTAATTTTTCGGAGGAAAGATCTTCCCGCATGCTGTCTACTTTCAGGGGAAAACAGAAAGGGGTCAGCTGCCGGGGCCAGCGCAGGACGATCTGCCCTACTTGTATACGCTCTAACATATTACGCAGCCTTCCCTCTTCCATCTGCTGTTCCATGACCTCATTGTACGCCTGACGGATCAACAGGTTATGCGGGTCATATTCGGTAAAGACATTGAACAGCAGGGAGGCCGAGGACTGCAGATGTCGGGGCTTCGCATACTCCCCGGGATAACCCTGGAAGATCAGCCCGCCGATGACCCCGATATCCCGGAACTTCCGCCGGGCCATCTCCGCGCTATTGACACTCCGTTGAATGTCTGCACTGAGGTCCTCCGGGCTGAACAGCTCATAGACATTCGTGTCATCCACCGGGATGGGTTGATCGCTGAGCAGCTCAAATCCATAGTCGTTCATGGCAAAAGAGAAACTGATAGGCCGGATCCGGCTGATCCGGAATGCCAGCAGCGCCGCTATCGCCTCATGCACCAGCCTCCCTTCAAAAGGATAGGCGAATAAATGAAAACCATCCTTTGTCTCGATCTGCTCGATCAGCAATTCCCGCTCGCGGGGCATATAGGATAGGTGTGCCTGCAGATCGAACAGCGGTTTCAACGCCGTCAATTCAATATCCGGTTGTGATGCGGTTATGACCCCGTTGCTGCCGTTTTTCTTCAGGGAACTTCTTCTTCCGTTCTTCCCCGTCGCGGATTCATGGGCGCCGGCTTCCACCATGCCGTCTCCCGTCATCTCCGCCGCTTCATCCAGCTTCTTTCGCAGCATCAGGCCTAAATTCGCGGACAAAGGCATCCGTCCCCCATTCCAACTGGGAACGATGGATTTCTTCGCGTTGGATTTGCGGACCAGGGCCGTCATATCCTTGATCATGACAAACTCCAGGTTCCTCCCCGCCAGGGTAAAGACATCCCCGGGCGTCAGCCGGGAGATAAAATACTCTTCGATCACCCCGACATAACCGCCGGTGATGAACCGTACCTTCAGCATGGCATCGCTGACGATGGTCCCGATGTGCAGCCGGTGCCGCATGGCAATACGGCGGCTGTTGATCTTATAAAGACCGCCCTCCATGATCTCCACTTTCTTGAATTCATCATATTGATGCAAGGCCACCCCGCCTTCTGTGATGAAATGGAGGATCTCCATCCATTCGTCTTCCGTCATATCGCTATAACAGTACGTCGATTGCAGCTCTTTAAAAATTTCTTCCGGATAAAACCCCTCTGAGATCGCCAGCGTGCTGAGATATTGGATCAATACGTCAAAACAGCGCATCATTGGATCCCGGCTTTCTATCAGCTTAGCCTCCATGGCTGCCTTCAGCGCCGCGGCCTCCACCAGTTCCAGCGAATGGGTGGGCAGGAAGTAAATTTTACTCACCTGTCCCGGCTGATGACCACTTCGTCCGGCCCGTTGCAGGAATCTGGCCACTCCTTTTGGACTGCCCACCTGTATCACCGTTTCCACCGGGCGAAAATCTACCCCCAGGTCGAGACTTGCCGTACACACCACCGCTTTCAGCTTGCCTTCGTGAAGGGCTTCTTCCACCCAGTTGCGCAGGTCCATATCGATCGAGCCATGATGCAGCGCTATCGCTCCCGCCAGATCGGGACAGGTGTCCAGCAGGGATTGATACCACCGCTCGCTCATGCCGCGGGTATTGATAAAGATGAGGGTTGTCCTGCTTTTCTCCAGGATGGGAATTACCTTATGGATCAGCTTCAGGCCCAGGTGCCCCGCCCAGGGAAATTTCTCAATCTCATCCGGTAAAATGGATTCCACCTCGATGGGCTTGTTGATATTCGCTTTGACGATGAAACCGGCATCGGCCGCTGGTCCGCCATGCGGGTCGCCGGCCGCTGAAGCCAGCAAGACGTCCCTGGCCTGTTCCAGATTGCCGATGGTAGCGCTGATCCCGATAATACTGCATTCCTTTTTCTTCACCCCCATGATGCGGGAGATGGCCAGCTCCACCTGTACGCCCCGTTTGCTTCCCAGCAGCTCGTGCCATTCATCGACAGCGAGGATCCGCAGGGTACGAAAGACATCCGGATATCCTTTTTGCGCCAGGAGCAAATGCAGGCTTTCCGGGGTAATGATCAGCACCTCCGGCATCTTACGCTTCTGCTTCTGCCGTTCACTCATTTCCGTATCCCCGTTGCGTATCCCCACTTTCCACTGCATCCCCAGCTCCTGGATCACCTCCTCCATCGCCCGGCCGATATCTTTGGCCAGGGCCCGTAAGGGAGAGATCCACAACAATTGCAACCCGCTCCCGGAACGGGTCCGGTAGTCACCCGGATGATGATTGATAAAATCGATCAGCGCCCCCAGGAATACGGAAAAAGTTTTCCCGCAACCTGTCGGAGCATTCACCAGCCCCGAATGACGGTTGATAATATGCTGCCAGGTCTGTTCCTGGAAAAGAAAGGGGTGAAGCCCTTTATCTTTTAGCCATTGATGAATAGTGGTATATCCTATTGTTTCCCGCAAAGTCACAAGGTCTTCAAATACTCGATGACGGCTTTTCTTTCTTTATCGGTGAGCTTATCTCCGAAAGTATGTCCGTAATTCCCATAACCGGGTAGCGTGGTATTGTATACGGTGGTTGTCGGTCCGGATGGCGCCGTTTCCCGGGCGAACTTCCAGCCCACCTGCTCGTAGTCATATTCCAGGTTATTAAAATCCCTCGACCAGTAGGTGGGGCGAAGCCGGCTGTTCAGGACCGCCTCCAGGGTCGGTACGGATCCGTTGTGCAGATAGGGCGCCGTGATCCAGATTCCATCCAGCGGCGGAGCAATATATCCGTTAAAAGGTTCCAGCCTGGCAGGATGATCTCCCTGGGAAAACCAGCTTTTGTTGAACCATTCTACGAACTGCGGACTCTGGTAATTGGATTTGTACAGAAAGCTATCCGTTCCTATGACACTCTCCGGAATCAGCAGGTTGGGATAATCTCCCCCTTCCCCATAATTCCCATGGCATTTTGAACAATGCTGTACGAATATCACACCGCCTTGCCTGACCAGAGAGGCATTGACCGGATAGGGATATTTGGGGGGCTGCAGCGAATAAATATAAGCCAGTACATCATCGATCCGGTCATCCACCTCTCTTGCTTCCGAGGTGTCGTTCACCGTTAGAAGGTTGGAGGCCATCAGGAACCTGCCGAAGTCTCCCCGTCCGAAACCGTTGTAGAACATGGCATGCTTTTTCTTCAGCAGCCACCAGGGAGGTGTGTCTGATGGGATCACCTGGTCCGGCGGCGCTGCCATCAGCGAGGAGTCGCTCCAGCGCAAGGTATTGGGATCCCGGTGAGCTACCAGGAGATCGGCCAGCCGGTCTGCGGAGTTGACGCCCCTTACTTCGGTATAGAGTCCCCCGCCAATGGCTTTTATCGCCTTAATAAAAGGTTCTGCGGCTTCAAACTTTTTAGGATCTCCATTCTTCAGGACCCGCTCGGCCACGGCCGCCGTCTGGGGACTGAGTTTCTTGCGATCGGTAAAATCGATCAGCGTATTGCCCAACCCTACGTATAATTTATTGTCGAAGACCTGGGAATGACATTGCATACAATTGGGCGCTACTACTGTCTCTCCGTTGGCCGCTTTTACCGCGGTGTATTCGTGGCTGATGATGGCATTGGGCCCTTCCCTTTTCAGGTAGTTGGTCTGGCTTTTACCAAACCCCAGTAAAAAGTAGGTATAGGGGATGCCGCTCTTTACATAATCACCGGTAGTCAGATAGGTATATCCTTTTTCTTTATCACCCACACGCTGGGGACTGGCCGGAATAGGTACGGGTTCTTCCTCCGGGAAGGGATGGAATATGGTCGTAAATGCCAGACACACTACTCCCAATGCCGCCAATATCATCCATTTTTTCATTCTATAAATTTACTTATAAATGGCCATTTAAATTCCTTCTACTTCCCATGCAGTTGCAATAGCTGTTGGAGATCGGCTAACGTATTGATCTCGTTTACTTTTTTGTCCCTCCTCCACCGGTTGATCCGGGGAAACCGCAGCGCCACCCCCGACTTGTGCCGGCCGGATGCCGCGATGCCTTCAAAAGCGATCTCGAACACCAATTCCGGCTTCACTGTACGGACAGGGCCGAATTTTTCCAAGGAGTTTCTTTTAACAAAGGCGTCCACCTCCCCCAATTCCTTATCGGTAAGGCCCGAATAAGCCTTGGTAAAGGTCACCAGCTTGTCGCCATCCTGTACGGCAAACGTATAATCGGTATATAAATTACTCCGCCGTCCATGCCCTTTCTGCGCGTAGACCATTACGGCATCGATGACCAGGGGATCGATCTTCCATTTCCACCAGTCGCCCCGTTTGCGCCCTACCTGGTAGACGGAGGTTTTTTTCTTTAACATGATCCCCTCGCTGCCCCTTCCCCTGGACTGTTCACGGGCTGCGGCCAATTCCTGCCAGTTGTGAAAACTGATGATCGGGGATAACTGTAACAAAGCATGACCTGCTTCCCCGACGACCTTTTCCAATTGGGCCCTTCGCTCCTCCAGTGGCCGGTCACGCCAGTCCACTCCTTCATATTCCAGCAGGTCATAGGCGATGAACCCTACCGGCACTTCATTGAGTTGTTTTCGGGTGACATTCTTTCGCCCGATCCTCGTCTGCAGGGCTGCAAAGGGCAGCGGGATAAAGGTTCGGTCGAGGTCCGATGATGCCGGTTCTATTGGTCCGGGAGCTTGCCCGTCCGTTGATGCTGGCGCCGACGGCCCTGCATCTTGTCCGGCTACCTGTCCCGGCGCCGACAACCCGCTTCCCAATCCTATGATCTCTCCGTCCAGTACGGTCCCTACCGGAATCCGTTCCTTCAGCTCCTGGTATTCCGGGAATTTCTCCGTCATCAGCTCCTCCCCCCGGCTCCAGACGAAAAGCTGGTCCTCCCGCCGGATCAATTCCCCCCGGATCCCATCCCATTTCCACTCTGCCTGCCATTGGCCCGGCTCCCCCAGCTCGGACACTTCCCCCTCCAGCGCATAGGCCAGGTAAAAAGGGTAGGGCCGGGAAATATCACTGCCCGCCCCTTCTTCACTTAATAAGGCGGCAAAAGTCTGGGTCGAAGGATCCCAGTTGCCGCTGATGCGATGGGCAATGATGGAAGGAGAGACGCCCACTGTTTTCGCCAGGGCGTTGACGATCATCTTCTGGGAGATGCCAATGCGAAATCCTCCCGTGATCAGCTTATTAAAGACCAGGCGTTCGTCCCTGTTCATCTGTTCCCAGCAGTGAAGGACAAAATCTTTTTTGACAGGCTCTGGCTCCTTGCCGATGTCCATTAACTTTTCGAGATAGTAAGAGAGGTTGTAGCCACTGGCAGGGATATCGGCTGCCCCGGCACCCGGCTCTGGCAGCAGCAGTGCTATCGTCTCCGCCAGATCACCTACCGTATGATAGCTCTCCTCGAACAACCAGGCCGGAAGCCCCGTAATTTCCCGGCTCCACTCCGCCAGCTGCGTGGCATTCACCGTTCGCTTGGGTTTGCGCCCGCTGAAGAGGGCGATGACCCACACCTTATCCCGGTCATCCGAGCCGGCAAAATAGTCCGTCAGCGCCTCCAGCTTATCATTGGTCTTTGTGCTGGTGCCCAGCTGCACGAAGAGTTCGGCAAACAGGCGCATGCCCCCTTTGTCCGGGATGCCCGCCAGGGACGTTATAGTAGTAGTATCGTTGAGCTCACTCATGCTGGCCCTCCTCTTCGGGGGCTGTCGTACCCGGCTGCCCGCTCTCTTCGGCGGCCACTGCGTCCGGCTGCCCGCCCTCTTCGCCAAAGACCGTCGGTGCCTCCGCATCCGCCGCGGGGGCCCCTTCTTCATCCTCCCCATATTCGGTCTTCACCTCTGCCGCCGGAATACCCTGTTCGTTCAGGTACCGCGCGAGGGTCGCCTGAAAACCATGGGTAACATATACTTTTTCGGCGCCTGTAGCGCTGATAGCAGCCAGCAATCCTTTCCAATCCGCATGATCACTCAGCGCGTAGCCCGCATCCGCATTCCTTCGGCGGACATTTCCCCGCACCTGCATCCAACCGCTGCAAACGCCCACTTCAAAAGGCTGGAACCGCCTGACCCAGGGTGACTCATCCGCCCCTGATGGCGCGATGACCACGCTGCCTTTAAAGGATTCTTTAGGCGCGTCCAGTTCCACCCGTCGTACCGGGGGCAA
>DATJJD010000239.1:0-18266 GCA_035492545.1 Puia sp. | reverse complement strand
ACCCTGGATTGTACGGTGAGCTTCCTCATACCCGATGGGTACACAGTCCAGGGTGTGGACAAGCTCAATAAAACCCTGAACAATGACTGCGGCTCAGTCATTACCAGCGCCAAAGTACAAGGCAGCCAGCTGGTCGTACACTTTCAGCGGGTCTATAAACACGATCGGGAACCCGTAGGCAATTGGTCCCAGCTGCTGGCCATTATCGACGCCTCCACCGATTTTGCGGACCAGAAAGTATTATTAAAAAAAGGATAGCTTATCCCGCAGCAGCAACCCGTTTTCCCAACTTTTTTTAACATGGTACTGTAAAATTAAGGACCAGGTATCAATGTTCGGTTACCCAGCGGGCGACAGCAGCACCCTGATATCCTTCCAGACCAACCAATGTTTATTCAACATCTCCGCACCATAACGCTTATAAAAATTTTGTGCTATGTGATTATCCGGGTCGCAATCCACACAGACTTGCAGGGCTTTTTGGCCAATGAACCAACCTGCTAATTGCTGAATTAGCGCCAATGCTATTCCAGCACCGCGATGTTCAGGAATAACGTTGATCCACTCCAGCTCTCCGTCGCACTCAAAACGGCGGGTAAGGTGTCCTGCAATGAAACCGGCAATGGAGCAGTCTTCTTCCACTGCTACGTAAATGACGCGTGGAAGTAATGCCTGCTGTGGGTGAATAGTTCCGTTCCTGTAACCTGAGATGCGGGCGATCCAATATTCTTCCGTCTCCCACTCCATGGCCCGTATGCGCGCCAGGGCAGGGACATCGGATTCAGTAGCTTCTCTATATTGCATGATACATTGTTATCCTGTTACTTTTATCTGCCTCCCAGGGGCCTGCGATCAAGGCAGATTACGCCACAAGTATCGCTGAAGTCCAAGGATCTCGTCTGTTAAAGTGGTTTTGGCGAAGTAGAGTTTAATCCATCAATATGTTCGAAAAGATTCGGATCTACCGGGTTCCAGAGCGGGTCTAAAATGAAATCGATCCCTTCACGCCTCGCTAATTTGGAAGCAGGCACAAAATCTTCATCGCCTGAGATCAGGACGATCTGATTAACCTGCTTTTTCAAGGCCAAAGAAGCAATGTCCACCCCAATCTTCATATCGATCCCTTTTTGCCTCATTTCATAAAACACATCCTCTTCGGTAATATCATCAAACAAGATTTCCCCTTTTAGGAGGGCTTTAATCTTTGACGGATAAATTTGCCAATTCCCGGAATCTTTTATATGCCCCAATCTCAAAGCTACCTTCCTTTTTTTCTTTAATTCTTCAAATAATTCGAGTCTTAATTTGTAGACGCCCGATTTCGAAAAATCAATAGATCTTTTCGAAATCGGATTATGGACTCTCTTTCCCAGTGGGGAACAATCATAGTAAAAAATCCTGTATAATTCAGTGCCCGGGGGTATATGTTTCATCGCCGCCTTACAAATATTCTTAGCTATCATTTCAGCAGTGTGCCCGTCTGCTCCGGCATACAATCTGCTATAACGCTTAAGAAAAAAACCTCCATCGATCAGGATTGCTACTTTAGGTTTCATAAAAAAAATGCCTTTGGGTTCACATTCTCATTATCATTTGAGATGGAAAGCCAAAGGCGCTATCAGGATATAAAGGTAAGGAGGAAGGGAATAAAAATTTAAGAAAAAATAGAAAAATGATGAAAAAAGTCCATCCATGGACCTTAGATAAAACTGAGGCTATCGGGCAAGCGCCCCCTCAATATCTTCCAGATAAACCTCATCCAACATCTCGCAATACGGATCCGTGAGGTGATAGCCTTCGGAAACAAAAAGTGTCTTCGATCTTTCGAAAGCCACTTTAGCCTCCGCCTTCTGTCCCATCGACAACAGCGCCTGTCCCCGATAGTAATAGGTTTCGGCGAAGCCGGCATATTTTTTCACCTGGTTGTCCAGGTCCGATAGGGCACCCCTGTAATCCTTTACCCGCATGCGTGTCACAGCCCGGTGCAGGTAGTCATACAGGCCGATCCATTCGGGGCCTTTGTGGGCGCCCACGCTGTCAATCCCCAAAGAGAAATAATGAAATGCTTCCGTCATACGTCCCTGTTCCCTTGCACACAAGGCCATGACGATATAGAGACTATAGCTGCCATCGCCGCTTTGTCCGGGATTAAAAGAGGTGAGGGTATCCAATGTTTTCAGATCCCGGAGAGCCCCTTCATAGTCCCGGAGGAATTTAAACCGGCACCAGCCTCTCGCGCCGAGGAATGTCAGGGGTTTCAACGAAACGGCCTTGTCCAGGTATTTCCGCCAGGTGAGGAAATCTCCCCGTTTGAGGTAAGGAACGCTTTTCTCATGCCAGGCTTCTGCATATCCGGGCCAATAATACAGCGCACTGTCCAGCGCCTGTTCGCACATCGAGGTCCCCTGCGGAAGGCTATCTACGGAATTATAAAATTTACAGGCTTTTATCTGATTGGGCTCCGTAAACAGGGAGCAATTGGTCTGCGCATAGGTTTGTAAGGCTGGAAACAGAAAGGCGACGACCAGGATGATCCTCAGAATTCGACCTGCCGTTTGCCGAAGGCCATCGCTTATTATGGCGTTATACATACGATCCTCCCGTTTTTCAAAGTAAAGGTGAGATACTGGTAGGTGTCAAAGATCCTGTCTTTATATTTCAGGGGCTGCCATTCTTGCCACTGCCGGATCAGCGTCCGCAACTGATCGACAATCTCCTGCCTGAACTGAAAAGGCCGATAGGCAGTGTCCAGTTGATACAACCTGAACCGCCCCGTCTGCCCCGCACGATTAATGATGAATCGAATGGTACAATAACCGGTCTGGCCCGCCGTATCGGCGCCGGGTTGGTAATGATCCATAAAATATCGTACGATCTCCTTTTTATGGCGCAGATAATAGGACCCGGAATTATAGTACTGCAAGACCCACTGCGAATCGGAGACCCTGAAAGCCGGGTCATCGATGGCGGAGTCGTATGGGATATCCCCTACCTGCCGGGGTATGCTGTCCATCGCCGGCCCTGCCGCCACCAGGTGGCCCATCATAAAAAAGCTCAACCCGATTGCCAGCAGTCTGCCGGCAATGGGTTGAGCGATGAAATAGGATAAACGCATGTCTTTATATTTTAGCTCCGGCCCCATCCCCTTGCAATAGCGCGCATGCCTTTGATCGCGCCGCGCGGCGGGCCGGCTATATTATTGTACCACTTTCACCGTCCCCGCCCCATTATATGAATGATATTCTCCGTTGTACATGGCGTCGGCGCTGACGGGTCCCATATGATAGACACCGGGCGACACGGCCCGGACGGCATAGTAATAGACCTGTTTCAGGGAATGCTGGTTGACAAAGAGATTGATCCGGTCATCCCGCACATCCATGGCCGTTGGGCTGTCGCTGTCCTTGATCCAGTCCATGCCGGGAATGTCCTTGGTCCGGGGGTTCTCGATCTCGAAGCCGGCCGGCAGCAGGTCCGTGATGACGACGTTGTCGATATCGGTACTATAGGTCTTCTCCAGGGTCAGCTGCACGATCACCAGCTCGTTCTGCCGGAAGGTATTCCCGGTGAGAGGTCTTCCATTCCGGTCGAAGAAACGTTTGCGGATTTTCAGATAGCTGTCCTCTTCTTTGTAGGCGCCGGTGGCAGGGATGCCCTCCGCCTGCCAGAAATAGTACAGGCGGCCATTACCTTTAGTCGTGATCTCCACCTTGGCGGTGCCGCCACCGGAACCACCACCCGTCGTGGAACCACCGCCCCCGGACCCATTGCCGGAACCCGCGCCGGCCGAACCATTACCGGCGGCCCCTTTCAGGTCCCTGGTCGTCAGCTTTAGCGGGTTGCCATTCATCGATCCCACGGTCCTGCCATCCACCCGCACTTCCGCCGTCACCGTTGAGCTGGCGGCCTGCCGGGCTATCTTGCCCAGACCCAGGAAACTGAAGGCCAGCTCCTGCGTGCTGAACCAGTTACGTTGTTTCAGTTTATCGGAGACGTGTTTGGCCATGATGCTGATCTGTGGGTTCTCGGGATCCACATCCGCCAGCACATCCAGCGCCAGGGACTCGTCCCGGATATCGGAATAGAAGCTGCCTCCTGTCTGTGCCACCGACTCTTCACCGGCAAACTGGCTCGGCAGGAATTCCCGGAAGCTTTTTTTGTCACCCGCCAGCGCATAGGCAGCCGACAGCAGGTATTTACAATCCAGGCTCAATAAGGCCGGGTTGGCTTTGTAATAATTCATCACGCTGACATTAGGCCTGTTCGCCAGGGCCAGCACATAAAGCCCGTATACCACTTCCTTGGGGGCTATTTTTTTATTCTGATCGCGATTATAGTAGTACGTGATGGTCTCCCGGTTCTTCAGACGGCTATTGATATAACCCAGCATGGTCTCTATCAGGCCTTTGTCCACGTCAAATCCCGATTTCTGCGCCTCCAGGAGGAAGTGTGCGGCGTAGATGGTCGCCCACCAGTTCTCCGTACCCTCATTATCCCACAGCGTGACGGCCCCATTGTACAATTGCCGCATCTTGATCTTACGGATCGCCTCTTGGATATTCGCATTCGCGGTAGTCTTCTGCGCGGTATTATTCTTCCTCGCCAGGTCGGCCAGGTCGCCATAATATAATTGAGGGAAAGCCACGGAGACGGTCTGTTCTGTACAGCCATACGGATATTCCACCAGCCAGCTGAGGTATTTGGTCAGCTCGATGGCAGGGCTGCGGCTCACCAGCAGCTGATA
The DNA here is from genome assembly GCA_035492545.1 of Puia sp. GTDB lineage: Bacteria > Bacteroidota > Bacteroidia > Chitinophagales > Chitinophagaceae > Puia. The sequence continues at coordinate 13,522 of DATJJD010000239.1, read as the reverse complement.
GTCTACGCTGGAAGGGATATAGTCAGGGGCGCCCAGATTCAGGGACTGGGCAGCGCCACCGGCCAGCGAACCGCTCCCGGTAACTTTTTGCAAGCCCGCAGCCGGCCGCACGCCGATCTCCGTCTCGTCACTGAAGGTTTCTCCCAGGCTGTTCACTTCCACGGTTATCTTACCTACGCCGATGGCGGGAGGCGCCACTACCTGGAATACTGCCCGGCCCTCGCTGTTGGGGGAGATGCTCAGCGATTGCTGGTCATTGCCGGCTGACCTGACAGCCCCGGTGACCTTCAGCCGGGCGGTGGCGGTCGCCGTACCTGCCGTCGTATTGGTGATGGTAACGGGCATCGTTACCGTATCCCCCGGGCTGAGGAATCTCGGCAGCGCTGTGCTCAGCACGATGGGGTCAGCCACCGTCATAGCGGATTCCTTCGAGCCAAAAGCTTCATTCTTATAGGCCAGGGCCATCAGTCGCACTTCCCCGGAGAACTGCGGAATGTCCAATTCGAATTCCGCCTCTCCACTGCCATTGGCCTTGGAGATCCCACTCCAGTAGGAAATGATCTTAATACGTTTGGCCGGCATGGGATTGACCCTTTTCTTCATATCACTCTCGCCATCACCGCCCGTACTGCTGAGACTGGGCCGGGTCTCGGGGAAGAGCAGGGGATAGAGATCATAACCGTTCACCTCCAAGGCTCTCTTAGCATAGAAGTGCGCATAGGGATCAGGGGTCTCAAAGTCCGAGATCTGCAATACCCCGTTGTCTACCGCGGCCAGGGTCACCATCGAGCCCGGCGCCGCCTTTACTTTCACTTTCTGACGGGTATGGGATCGGACCTTTGCCTGCGCCACGATCTCGACAGGCATCTTCCGGTCTTTCTCCTCCACCTTTACCGACTGGAAGCCATGCGCCACCGTCAGCGGAATGTCCGACAGCTCATGGGGTTTGATCAGGGTAGCCGTTATATATACATTCGGGATATCCTCGGCAGTGAGGGGAAGGACGAGGGAGGCGTTGCGTTTGTCCACATTGACAAACTGGTACGACACCACTTTATCCGTCTCCAGGGTGACCAGCATCCGCCCGTTAAAAGGTGTCTTAAACAAGGCCGTCACCGACTCGCCGGTGTAAAACGACGACTTATCCAGGGAAATATCTATATGTCCTTCGTTGTTGACTTCGAAAGAGGTATTGTCCCCTCCCCAGGAACCATAGCTGTAAAAACTCCTGCTGACATAGCTGTTGGAGCCGGGGATAGAGATACGCAGCTCATAGTCGCCCGGCGATCGGGGCACGAAAGAATAGGTTGTATTCTCCCCGCTGACGGTGACGATGCCGGAATTGAGCAGCTTGTCTTCCTTCTGGGATTCATACCGGAAATAGCTGCCGCTCTTCGTAAGGACCGTCCGGTACTCATGTTTGACCACCTGCACCCGCGCGGTGACGCCATTCAAAACCTTTTCATTTTTGTCCAGCGCGATGAGGGGAAATTGTACGGCCTGGTTCAGCGCGTAATAGTAGTAGCCATCATCCGCCACGCCGAAGAATAAGGGCTGGGTAAAGATGTCGGCGGAAGTGCTGCGGCTGACGGGCCGGCCGGTCTCATCGAAGACGGTGGCATAGAAAGTTGCCTGCAGCAATCCCACGTTCTTATACAGTTCCGGCACTTCGTATTTTTCAACGGCATTGCCCTGCTCGTCCGTTTTACCCTCCCGGACCGTTTTGTCGAAGGAGGGGTTCTGGTCCGCCAGGCTGAAATTGTAGTTGGTGTATTTTTTAGGGTTGAAGCTGCGTTGTTTGATCTGTATTTCGCATTCATAGTTGCGGTTTGCCGCCGGAGGACCAAAGAAATTCACGGCATGAATGTTTAGCCGGGAGAGGTCGCCCGCCTCCAGGAAAGGTTTGTCCAGCTTGGCGGTCACCTTGATCCGGTCCGGGACAAATTCTTCGATACGGAACGGCTGGGTAGCCAGCAGGACATCATTGGAGGTATAGACTTCCAGGGAATAGCTGCCGGTAATGGCCGTGGCGGCAAGGTCGACGCTGCCTTCCAGGGAGCCTTGTTCGTTGAGGCTCTTCCGGAAAGTTTTTAGTTCCTTGCCGTTGGGAAGGAGGAATTTCAGCTTCACAGGCAATTCGCCGGGGGATCTCCATAACCGGTCGCGGATGATAACGGAGAAGTTGAGTTTTTCTCCCGGGCGGTAAATATCTCGCTCCGGGTAAATAAAGGCGTCCAGCCCGGTGGTATTGCTGCGACGGCCCCCCACTTCGAACCTCGACGTATTGACCCTGGTCGTGCTGAAGGGGAGGTAGTTAAAGTCTTCCGTTGTTTTGGCGATGATCATGGCAGGCCGAAAACCGGCCATGTCTTTGCGGGTATAGGCGATCTCGGCGATGCCTTCTGCATTGGTGGCGCCCATCCCCAGCAGCTGGTTGTTGGATCCATAGGCCATAACGTTGACGCCGGGCAGGGCGGCTGCATTGTGAATGGAGTTGGCGAAGACCAGTATTTTTTCCTTTCCTTCTTTGGCGATGAGGCCTATATCGGAGAGGGAGATAAAACGGTTGTCTTTTACCCAATAATTTTTAACGGAACGGATCATCACATGGTAGATACCTTTGAATTCCGGCAGTTTGTCGGCGATGTTGAGGTTAAAGAGGCGGCTGCTTGGTCCGCTCTTCGGCAGCGAGCGGGTATCTACTTCCTGCTCGTAGATCACATCTCCGAAGGTGAGATCACCACTGTTATCATAGTCTCCATAATATCTACCTCCTCCTTCTTCTTCTCCGTCCCCTTCGCCTTCCCCGGAGGAGCCTCTGCCCGACGTACCGGTGGAGGTCTCTTTGGGAGTATACCCATATTGCTGGGCCATGAGCAGGTTGTTTTCATAGATCTTGGAGACCACTATTTTTACTTTCGGCACGTTGATGATCTTTACCTCGATGTTCTTCGCTCCTTTACCGGAGAGATAGACTCCTTTGCTATTGGCGAAGCTGATGGAAGGAGCCAGTTCGCCAAAGGTGATATTGTTATTGTATTCTTCGTGCAGGACGCCACCTATACGGCCCCGAAGGCCCTTGGTGATGGTCAGCGCATAACTCTTTGCCTGGTCGAAGTTATCGCTGCGGATGACAAAGCCGTCATCGGAGGGCTCTACCGTGAATTTGACGGCAGGGTCCAGGTTGATGTAGTTAGCGAGGTTCGTAGGGACCACCTGCTGACTGGTCGTCACTTTCAGGGTGCCCGTCTCTCCGTCATGCTCTGCCGTGACCTCATTGATCTGCAGGACAAAGGGAGAAGGGATGTTGGACTTGGTCTCTATGGGCTCTTTCAGGCCATTGGTGCCTCCTTCCGGGACCAGGCCCTTTTCAATAGCGATCTTCGCCTCCACATTTTTGTCTTCCATCTTCAGGTTGAGCAGGCGAAGGGTGATCTTATCGGAGGCCGACAGGGTTTGAAAGTTGTAATTGACCGGCTGGCCCCCTATTTCGATCTTTAGCTTCTCCTTCAGGGAGTTGGGGTTGACCGGGTAATTGAACTGCAGGTCGACCTGGGGAATGGCGGTACTGCTGTTCTCTTCCTGCAGGACCCAGGTTACGTTGGTATTATCCAGCCGCAGCTCGGGGGTGTGAAAGACCAGGTCCTCTCCTTTTTTGATACGGCCGTAAGAGCTGTACTGCAGGATATCGCTGTGCAGCGTCGCTTTGAAGGTGGTAGCCGGGGGCAGGGGCTGCGAAGGAGAGAAGACCAGCTCATCCGGGTGTTCCCAACGGAAGCGGCCGGGGATCTTCGGCTCGAAAGAAACATATTTCGTGGAGTCCCATTGATCCAGCAGGGAATCCTTAATAAGGGCGTGGTCAAAGCGGAATATCAGGTTGCCCAGGGACGGGACTTCATCCCGCGCGTTGGTATATTCCAGGCTAACGGTGCTGCGGTTGCAGGCCGGTCCGAAAAAAAATGCAAAAAAACCGATGGAAATAAGGGTTATCGTCGTTATGGCTGATGAGCCGGATCGTTTACGCATAAAAGATCAGATTGATAGGAGTTATTGCTCTAAAACGCTGTTAATATATAAAAAGTCTGCAAAAAAGGTGTATTACCTACAGGATTCCTTTGAAAGGTAATCCTTCCGGCAATACCTCTAATGTCGGTGAACTTCGCCCTGGGGGCTTGTTCACAACCGGGCAAAGCCCGGCTTGGCTCTATCCCCGAAAGGGGGGAAAAGTTGTATGGGAGGGGGATTATTATGGGTAAACGAGCTAGGGAGGGTGACTGCTGGAGTTCATATATTTGGAAAATAATTTCCGTATTGAAAGTACATCACGGGAAAGGCTATTTGCAATAGCAGCTCTAATAAGAATTTGTTAAAGTCAAAAAATATATACCAACCGGAAGGTTCCCTAACGTTTGGAAGAAAAATGAAAAAGTTGTTTCGCATCGGTCGACGTTGGTTCACCCGGTCTTCATTGAAAAGAGGGTTGCTCATCGTCGTGGGTGTCTTTCTGCTTTTTCTTTTATTGAACCTCCTTTTCCCCCTCCCCGACCGGATCGAGTACTCCACTATCGTTACCGATAGCAAGGGAGAGGTGATCCACGCCTTTCTCACCAGCGACCAGCAATGGCGCATGAAGACCCAGCTCTCCGAGATCTCTCCCCTGTTGCGCAAGACCATCATCGAGAAAGAGGACAAATATTTTTATTATCATCCCGGCGTCAATCTCCTGGCGATGGGACGGGCTGCGTTTAAAAACCTGTTCCGGATGCGGCGGACCTCCGGCGCCTCCACGATCACCATGCAGGTAGCCCGCTCACTGGAGCCGAAGAGCCGGACTTACTGGAACAAGCTGCGGGAGGTCTTTCGCGCTTTCCAATTGGAATGGAAGTACAGCAAGGATGAGATCCTGCAGTTATATCTGAATAAGGTGCCTTATGGGGGAAATATCGAAGGGGTGAAGTCGGCGTCCATCCTTTATTTTTCAAAGAACCCCGATCACCTGTCGCTGGCTGAGATCACGGCACTGTCCATCATCCCTAACCGGCCTTCTTCCCTGGTGATGGGCAAACACAATGACCGCATCATCGCCGAACGAAATAAATGGCTCCGGCAGTTCGCCCGGGAGAAAGTTTTTACGGAAAAAGAGATAGCCGATGCCCTGTCGGAACCCCTGACGGCCACCCGGGGGTCAGTGCCCAACTACCTTCCTCACCTGGCCTGGAAGTTAAAAAAGAGGGGCGGGGACATCATCCATACAGGCATCGAGCTGAATACCCAGCTGAAGATCGAAAAGCTGGTAAAGGATTATTCACGGACGCTGACCCTGAAAAATATCCGGAATGCAGCCGTTATTGTCCTGGACAACCGCACTCACCGGGTCGTGGCCTATGTCGGCAGCGCCGACTTTCGGGATACGGCGGATGGCGGACAGGTGAATGGGGCGGCGGCGATCCGGCAGCCGGGCAGTACGCTGAAGCCCTTGCTTTACGGACTTTGTATCGACGCGGGTTTGCTCACCCCCAAAAGGGTCATTACGGATGTGGCGGTGAATTACCAGGGTTATGCCCCGGAGAATTATGACCGGAGGTTCAACGGGTATGTGACGATGGAGTATGCGCTGGAGCATTCCTTAAACATTCCGGCGGTGAAGAGCCTGAAGGCGCTGGGCAAGGACAAGCTGGTGCAGAGTCTGGCCCTCTGCGATTTCCGGCAGATCAAAAAAGATCAAAACAAACTGGGACTGTCGATGATCCTGGGCGGATGCGGCGCTACGCTGGAAGAGCTGACGGGCATGTATTCCATTTTTGCCAATGAGGGGAAGTATGTGCCGCCGGTTTATACGCTAGAGGATAGTGCGGGGGGCACCGGGCAGTCTGGCAGCCAGGCGGGTGCCGGGGGCGGAAAGCCTGGGTCGGGAGATGTTGGGTTGACCGGGTCGGCAGGCGCCGGTACGGATGGCATGACACCCGGGACGGCCAACGCCGGCAAAAGGATCCTCAGCCCCGCAGCGACCTTCATGATCAACGAGACCTTATCCAAGGTGAACCGGCCGGACTTCCCCCTAAACTGGGAGAGTACGATGCACCTGCCGAAGATCGCCTGGAAGACCGGCACCTCCTATGGACGCCGGGATGCCTGGAGCATCGGGTACAACAAACGTTATACGGTAGGCATTTGGGTGGGTAATTTCTCCGGCCTGGGCGTTCCGGAGCTCAGCGGGGCGAATGTAGCCACACCGCTGCTGTTTACCGTCTTCAATACGATAGCTTATGACGATGACCAGGCCTGGTTTGGCCAGCCAACCGACTGTGATATCCGGAAAGTCTGTTCCGAGACAGGACTGCCGCCGGCAGACTTCTGCACCAACCTGGTGACCGACTATTTTATACCCCTGGTCTCCCCATCGGGGAAATGCGATAACAGACAGGAGATCTTTGTCGCTGCCGATGAAAAGATGTCGTATTGCCGGCAGTGTCTGCCGGAGAACGGCTATAAGAAAAAATTATACAAGATCATTACCCCGGAGATGAAAGAATATTTCGAGGAAAATCACATCGCCTATCAACCCATCCCTCCCCACAATCCCCTTTGTGAAAAAGTGTTCAGGGAGGGCGCACCCGTCGTCACGTCCCCGACCAATGGCAGCGAATACCTGATCAGCAGGAAGGACCCCGAACCACTACAGCTGCGATGCCGGGTGAGCAATGATGTGGGAAAGGTCTATTGGTATATCAATAATAAATTCTTTAAAGCGGGAGAGGCGGGGAGCAAACAGTTTTTCATACCGGATGAAGGGCCGGTGAAGATCTCCTGTACGGATGATAAAGGAAGAAACCGGAATGTATGGATACGGGTGAAGTACGTGAATTTGTAGGGTCCGGCCGCTCTAAAATGGCCAAAATTTGCGAATAGAATCGCAATTTTTATATTAAATTTGCGAATACAATCGCAATTTTATGATAAATAGGCAGATTTCACCTAAAATCGAAGAAAAACTGGCCGATCCCAAAGCCATTATCTTATTAGGTCCCAGGCAAACAGGCAAAAGTACATTACTGGAGCAACTTGCACCCAAGTTCAAAGAGCCGGTTCTTTGGATGAATGGGGATGATGCAGATGTGCGAGCGATATTGACGTCCCCCACCTCCACTTCCCTGAAAGCCTTAATAGGTAAAGCCGGTACGTGGGTAATTGACGAAGCGCAAAGAATTGAAAATATTGGTCTTTGTCTTAAACTGGCGATTGACAATATAAAAACAGTAAAAGTCATTGCAACAGGTTCCTCTGCATTTGAATTAGCCAATAGCATCAATGAACCACTTACAGGAAGAAAGTGGGAATACCATTTATATCCATTCTCCTATGGTGAAATGGTCAGATACCATGGATTATTGGAAGAAAAAAGATTACAGCAGCATCGCCTGGTTTTTGGATATTACCCTGAAATCGTATTAAATCAAGGTGAGGAAGAAGAGCGACTAAAAGAATTAGTAAGCAGCTATTTGTATAAGGATATTCTTACTTGGGAACGTATACAGAAACCTGAAAAAATGGAAAAATTATTGCAAGCCATTGCTTTTCAGTTAGGAAACGAGGTTTCTTATCACGAATTAGGTCAAATAACAGGATTGGATAATCAGACAACAGAGAAATATATCGACCTATTGGAAAAAGCCTTTATCATTTTCAGAATAGGATCTTTAAGCCGCAACTTGCGTAATGAATTAAAGAAAAGTCGTAAGATATATTTCTATGACAATGGTTTACGCAACGCAGTCATCAATCAATTTAGCCCTGCAGGGTTAAGACAGGATATCGGCGCCTTATGGGAGAATTTTATGATGAGTGAGCGTGTCAAATTGCTGGCGTATGAACGTATCAATTCAAACCAATATTTCTGGAGAACGCACGCACAACAGGAGATAGACTATGTAGAAGAACGTAATGGTAGAATGAAAGCTTATGAATTTAAGTGGAATGCCAAAGCTAAAACCAAAATCCCTTCTACCTTTTTACATGGTTATCCGGAAGCTACCGTACAAGTGATCACACCGGAAAATATTGATGAATTTCTTAGTGTCGTTTCTTAGCATTCGCTATGTAACTACGAAGCCCAGTTCGTATGCCGCCCGATCAGCTTCCAACCAGCGGAAGTGTGCCGGAACAAACAGGTGATGCCTGATCCGCAGCGGGCGCCGCAGACGACATTCAGATCGATGACAGCATACTTTCCATCGTCCGTAAATTGAGGGAGGGAAAAGCTGAACACCGTTTTTTCCTGGACCGGCAACTGCTGCCACTGCCGTCTTAATTGATTGCGGGTCATTTTGTCCTGCACATCAGACGGCGTCTTCAGCGCGGGGTTGGCCAAAGTAAAAACAGAGTCCGCTTTTTGCGGCGTGATGCAAACGGCCTGCTGTAGATGATCCTGTCGCCAGAAATAAGGATACCGGGAAAGGTAGGCCTTCTCCGCCAGCTCATTCAGGATAGGCATCGGCACGGACTCCTGCAGATAGTATTTTGTCCACTCGTCATAGTCATATTTTACAAACCGGCAGGTATCGGCTCCTTTGATCAGGTAATAGTGGACAAAAGAGGGGTCCACCACGGTATGAAAGACGGCATTGATAAATTCTTCCGGGGAGGGAAAGGCCGCGGGGGCGGAAGAAGGTCGCGTTTCCGGTGCGGGAACCTGAGCCCGGACGGTGACGGCATAACCGGCGACAGCCAACAAGGAAAAGATAAGGAGCTTTCGCATGGGGCAATGATCGGGAAAATAACGTTAAGAAGAGCTTAAAAAGATGAGGGCGGTTGCTTTGCAACCGCCCTCATCTTTTAGTCTAGTTTCTTTACACTGCCCGCGCCGCTGACATGCTGGTTGACGGTGGTAGCATTACCTTTATAGACGACATTGCCGGCGCCGCTGACTTCGGCGTCCAGCTTCACGCTGGCATAGACTTCAGCAGAGCCTGCTCCGGAGATGTCTACTTTCGTATTTTCCGACAGGAGGTTATAACAATGAGCATGACCGGCGCCGGTGAGTTCGAGGTCGACGTCCTTGGTCTCTCCTTTCAGGTCAATGGAGCCGCTGCCGGATACTTTTGCGGTAAGAGCCGGAGCGTCCACTTCCATATGGATATCCCCTGCTCCGCTGACATGCATAGAGAGGGCTTCCGGGTTGGTGATCTTGCTCTGCCCGATAATGTCGCAGGCGCCGGAAGCAGTGATGCGGTTATATACAGGTGCTGTCACATAGACCTTCAGGTCGTCGGTAGGTACGAGGTTGAAACCGGGCCTTTCCCTTACATGGATCTGATCCCCCTCCTGGGTGACCTCTATATATTGAAGCAGGTTAGCATCTCCTTCTATCTTTACGGTAGCAGGAGTGCCCTGTGAAACATATACTTTGGCAGCTCCACTGACATCAACGTTCTTAAAATTATTCACGCTGCGTTCCTCTGTTCGGATCTCCCCATTACCTTTTATCCTTTTACCAAGGAAATGACGACAGGAGCCCAAAATAAGGGACAGGGCCAGTACGATCCATAGCGATTTTCTCATATTTCTCTTTTTAGAAGTTTGTTCTGTTCCAACAAAAATTAAACTTTTTGTCGGTATTATAAAACCATTCTTCCCTTCCGGGTCAATTCTTTTGCCGGGGCGGGATATTGGACATGGAAATCCCACCGCCCGGCGAAAGGGCTCCTCTTGGACGCGGGGTTGACAGGATAGGTTACAGACGATTATGGCGGGGTCGATTCGATGACCCCGGGGAATGACCCCGGGGCATTCGTGTATTTTTTTTACCTTCGCGTCACCATGACGGAAAAGATTCTTATTCTCGATTTCGGCTCGCAATATACTCAGTTGATTGCCAGGGCTGTGCGCGAAGCAAATGTATACTGTGAGATCATTCCCTACCACAAACCCATCGAGTTCGACCCTTCCCTGAAGGGCATTATTCTTTCCGGTTCGCCCTTCTCTGTGAATGACGCGAATGCCCCCCTTGTAGATATTTCAGCGCTGCACCATCAGTTGCCCGTGCTGGGTGTCTGTTATGGCGCCCAGCTGACGGCCAAACAATTCGGAGGACGGGTAGCCAACAGCAGCAAGCGGGAATACGGCCGGGCGCTGCTGCACAAGCAGAAAGACGATATCCTGCTAAAGGACGTATTGGAACTATCACAGGTATGGATGAGCCATGCCGATACGATACTCGATCTCCCTGCCGGATTTGAAGTCCTCGCCAATACGGAGAATATCCCCTATGCCGCATTCCGGAAGAACGGAATGGCGGACGCAGATGCCCCTTCGCAAAAGCCGGCAGGCGGGGAGCAGCCGCTCTACTGTCTGCAGTTCCACCCCGAGGTATATCATTCCGTCGAGGGAAAGAAAATGATAAAGAATTTCCTCGTCGGTATCTGTGGTTGCTCTCAGGACTGGACACCCGCCCATTTTGTCAGTGACACCGTAGCCCGGCTCAGCCGGCAGATCGGTAACCGGAAGGTGATCATGGCCTTGAGTGGGGGAGTTGATTCCACCGTAGCGGCTACCCTGATCCACCGGGCTATCGGCGACCGCCTTTACGGCATCTTTGTCGACAACGGGGTATTACGAAAGAATGAATTCGGCCAGGTGCTGGAAAGTTATAAAACGATAGGCCTGAATGTGAAGGGCATTGATGCGAAGGAATTGTTCTATGGCGAGCTGAAAGGCAAAACGGACCCGGAGGCAAAACGGAAGACCATCGGCAAGCTTTTTATAGATGTATTCCAGGAAGAGGCCGGCAAAGTAGAAGGGGTGGAATTGCTGGGACAGGGGACTATTTATCCCGATGTCATCGAGAGTGTCTCGGTCCACGGCCCCTCCGTTACCATCAAATCCCACCATAATGTGGGAGGGCTGCCGGAGAAAATGCACCTGGAGCTGGTAGAGCCCCTCCGCTTCCTCTTCAAAGACGAGGTCCGGCGGGTAGGGCATGAGCTGGGTATCCCGGAAGAGCTGCTGCAAAGACATCCCTTTCCCGGCCCTGGTCTGGCCATCCGTATCCTGGGAGAGGTCACGGAAGAGAAGGTTCGATTATTGCAGGAAGCAGATTATGTTTATACAAAAGGACTGAAAGATCATCATTTATATGGAACTATCTGGCAGGCCGGGGCCATCCTGCTGCCGGTAAAAAGTGTCGGGGTTATGGGGGATGAAAGAACCTATGAATTCACGGTGGCGCTGCGGGCGGTGACTTCCGTCGATGGGATGACCGCAGACTGGGCGCATCTGCCTTATACTTTCCTCGCTGATATTTCCAATGAGATCATCAATAATGTGAAGGGGATCAACCGGGTAGTATACGATATCAGCAGCAAGCCGCCGGCTACGATCGAATGGGAGTAAATTACTCCGCTGAAGCAATATGAAAACCAATTTCCGATATTTTTTATGCTGTGTTGTTTTAGGGGTGTCAACCTTTGCCGGTCAGGCTCAGGCCGATTCTACCGGCAGAAGCCGGGATACCAGCGGCAGGCATCCCTCAGTCATCGCAGGCCAGGGTATGACGGATAGCGGTTCCCGTCACCAGGTGGCTATCTTTGTTCCCCTATACCTTGACTCCGCATTCGATGCTTCGAATAACTATCGCTACGACAAGAGTTTTCCCAAATTCATCAATCCTGGTCTCGAGTTTTATGAAGGCGCTCAATTAGCATTGGACTCCCTGCAAAAAGAGCAGGCCCCGCTGGATATACAGATCTACGACACCCGCTCGACAACCCAGAGCCTGGCGCAGGTCTTACAAAGCCCCGCCTTTCAGAAGACGGAGCTGATCATCGGGTATGTCATGCCCGGGGAATTACAGCAGATGGCTGCAGCAGCTGCCCAGCACAACATTCCTTTTATTAATGTCAACTTCCCGAATGATGGAGGTGTCACCAACAACCCTTCCTTTGTCATTCTGAATTCCACCCTGCGCACGCATTGTGAGGGGATCTATAAGTTCATACAGCGGAACTATCCCACCAAACCCATTGTTTTGTTCCGGAAAAAAGGGGCCCAGGAAGATCATCTTCAGCATTATTTCATGGACATCGAAAAAAGTACCGCTTCCGTTCCCCTGAAGATCAAATACATCACCCTGGAAGAGAATTTCAGCGCCGCGACGCTGGCCCCTTATCTGGACAGCAATACCCAGACCATTTGTGTGGCGGGCAGCCTGGATGAGACCTGGGCCCGGAATTTCTGCCAGGCGCTGGCCTCCCTGAACAAGACCTATACCAGCTCTATTATCGGCATGCCCACCTGGGATAATATCGATTTTACGGCGCCCCAGTATAGCGGGGAAGAGATCATCTATAGCACTCCTTTTTATTCCAATCCGGCGGATAACCTGGTCAAGGAGATCCAGCAGGTGTTTAAAGTGAAGTTTTATTCCCGGCCCAGTGATATGGTATTCCGGGGGTATGAGACCACCTACCGGTTTTCCAGGTTACTTCTGCAGGCCGGAAAGGGTCTCAACAGCAGCATCGGGGAGAAAAAGTATAAAGTATTTAACGACTTCGATATCCAGCCTGTTCTCAACAGGCAAACCATGACGCTGGATTATTTTGAGAATAAGAAGCTCTATTTCGTCAAAAAGACGGACGGAAATATCACGGGGGTGTACTAAACCACAGGGCCGTCCCAAGCAGCGGGACTACCAAAGCCATCCGGCCGGCCACCAACCCAACCTTCTTCGGGCAGGCTTGTTATTTGCAGGGAAACCATCATGCCTTTAATCGAATTTACAGACCGGGGTTTATACTGCCCGCAGGGAGCCTTCTATATCGACCCCTGGCGGCCGGTAGACTATGCCGTCATCACCCATGCACACAGTGACCACGCCCGGGCGGGAAGCCGGTACTACCTCTGCCATCGCCTTACCCGGCCCCTGCTGGAGCTGAGGCTGGGTAACAATACCTATCAAAGTGTAGAATGGGGAGAGACCGTCTTTCTCAACGGGGTAAAGGTAAGCCTCCACCCTGCAGGTCATATCATCGGATCCTCCCAGGTCAGGGTCGAATACCAGGGTGAAGTATGGGTGGTCAGCGGGGATTATAAAACGGAGGACGACGGCCTCAGCGGCGCCTTCGAGCCGGTGGCCTGTCATACTTTTATTACCGAGTCTACTTTTGGTCTGCCCATCTATAACTGGAAGCCACAAACGGAGATCTTCACATCGATCCAGGATTGGGTAATAAAAAATAAAACAGCGGGAAAGGCTTCCGTATTGATCGCTTATAGCCTGGGGAAGGCACAGCGGCTGCTGTCCTGTCTGGCCGCCGTTTCGCCGGAGATCTTTGTACATGGCGCAGTATGGAATGTACACCAGGCGCTGACCAGTGCGGGCGTGATATTGCCCCCGGTACGACGGGTGGAACTGGACGCGCCTAAAGAATCCTTTAAAGGCAGCGTGGTCATCGCGCCATCAGGGGCGGATGAGTCACCCTGGGTCAGGCGGTTCCAGCCTTTTGAAGTGGGCGTTTGCAGCGGTTGG
>DATJJD010000238.1:0-6251 GCA_035492545.1 Puia sp. | reverse complement strand
CTGCCCCATCTGAAACCGGCTTAATTTCCAGATCCATTTCTACATCTTGAAACTCATTATTTTTCTCTGGCATTGCGGTCTTTATTTTCCTGCTTTCCTTAATTTCAGATTTTTCAGAGGTGGCAATAGAATCAATTGCATGCACTTGGTCAACATCATCATTATCAATATACAATGAGCTTTTCGAATTATTCTTGATTAATATGAAACGAAGACCCAATAAAAAGATTATTGATATTATGAATATGGCAGTCCACATGGCATTAGGGTTAATGAGATTATAGCGTCAGAGATCCAGGTTTTTGAAAATTCAATAGATTAATCGCTTATAAATAAAGCTAAAATTATTATTCAATTTCTATCAGGGTGAAAAAACGGTATTTCATAGTCAGTTATATGACAAATTTTCAATTTGAGTTCAGATCTCGTCGAAATCATGCATGAACCACTGGCCCAGGCAGGGAAAAGCACCAAGCATAAGGATAATTTTGGGGTTGACGGCTTTTATGATGCGATGAAAAAGCAGGCTATCTGCGTACCTCCACCGAAAAGATAGCAGATCCTTTCGTTTTATTCAATTATTGATAATTCCCGAACAGTTTCACCAGCCTATCGGGATAATCGGAAATGATGCCATCCACGCCCAGGTCAGCCATAACCTTCATGTCCGCTTCCTCATTGATAGTCCAGGGCAGGACCAAAATTTTGTTGTCATGGGCTTTCTTCACCAGATCCGCGTTGACCAACGCATAATAGGGGCTGTAAATAGTAGGATTAAAGCCCAGGTCGGCTATATTTTTTTCAAAACTTTCTTTATTCCCGATCAGCAAGGCCGTCGGCTGTTGCGAATCCGTCTTATGAAGGATCTGCAGGGTACGGGGGTCGAATGACTGGATGATCACCCTGCCGGTTATACCTTTTGCCTTCACCACCTCCATGACCAGGGCCATGAACTTTTCCGGTCCGGGGTGATAGATATTATCTCCCGCAGGGCTTGACTTCGTCTCCATGTTGTAATAAACAGGCTTCAGATGATGCCGTTTTACATAGCCTTCCACGCTGTCGATGAGATCAGCAAGCAGCGGCTTATAGGTCCTCACTTTCATCTGCCCGGGGAATTGCGGATGGGGTTTCACTCCTTCCGCAAAAAGCCGGATACTGTCATAGGTCATTTTATAGAGGGCATACTGTTTCTCTTCCTGTTTGGAAATAAGTGAGCCATCGGGCTTTACCATAATATCAGAGGACATATAGACATCGTGGGAGATAACTACTTTCCCGTCTGCCGAGATCGTGCAATCCAATTCCAGGGTCCGGACGCCCAGGTCTACGGCGTGTAACATGGCCGGGATGGAATTTTTAGTCATTGGTCACTGACCGGTACTTACTGGGAGACATGCCCATCACCTTTGTAAATCGTTTGGAGAAATAATAAGGGTCCTCGAACCCCATGGTCAGGGCAATGTCCTTGATAGACCTATCCGTAATGCCCAGATGCTGGCTGGCCTTCTGCATTTTCATTTGTATAAAATAGTCGATAGGCGCATACCCAGTGCGCTGTTTAAAAAGGTTGGAAAACCGGGAGGGGGAATAATTATAGCGAATGCTGAGGTCATTCAATGAAATATTTTCGTTGATATGTTCCTGCATAAAAAGAATAGCGCTGTCGATGCAGTCTGTCTTATCCGTCACCGGCGCCTTGACATATTTCTGGTTGTAGATGAAGAGGGTGATAAACTGCGACAGGCACATATTTGCGAATAGCAGGTTGTCGATACTATATCCTAATTCCAGGGTCTTGTAGATCCGGGAGAACAGGGAGGGGATGTCTTCGGTGCTTTTAACGGGATGCGGTTTGAAGTGTTTCTGAATAACAGGCAGGCTGTTGAAATTGGGTAAAAGATTACCTCCGAAATGCATCCAGTAAATGGACCAGGGATTATCTTCCGCGCTGCCATAGGCATGCTCCGTATTCTGGGGTAAAATGAAACATTCGTTCGGCCCCACGTCATACCGTTTGTCCCCGATCTTGTACCAGCCATAACCATCCACGCAATAAAACAGGAAATTCTCCGGCAATCCTTTTTTCCGATAGGTATAATGTCCTTTTGCCCGGGGGTAATACCCGAGACCACAGATGTATAATTGTTTTAGCAGGGCATTGTTCTGCACTCTTGACTTCAGTACCGATTTAGGAATTTCTATGCGCAGGCGACCAATGCCGTGCCAGATATTCTTATGGGACCCCACTTTATTCTGTTCCATTATAGTAATTTAGCGCGTGTCAAACCTACGCTAAAATGTAAAAATCAAGGATTAAAATCTACCCTCTTTGTTACCATCGGTCAAAATGAAATATTTACACCTTTTTGCCATCCTGTTCTTACCTGCTCTGTCCTGTAGTGTGCTGGTCCCGATTGCTGCCACCGGCCAGTCCCTTGCGATCGACCGCTGTAATATCACCTGGAACAGTCCCAGCGAGAATGCCGCCGGCTCCATGCCTTGCGGTGGGGGTGATATCGGGTTGAATGTCTGGGTGGAAAAGGGTGATCTGCTGTTTTATATCTCCCGCAGCGGAACCTTCGATGAGAACAATGCGTTCCTTAAATTAGGCAGGGTGCGGGTCAGGTTAAGCCCTAACCCTTTGGAGGGTGGGGAATTCGGCCAGACCCTGGTGCTGAAGGATGGCAATATCCATATCACCGGGCGCCGGCAGCAGCTCTCCATAGATATAAAGGTCTGGGTAGATGTCTTCCGGCCCGTGGTGCATCTTACATTAAATAGCAGCAAGCCCCTGCAAGCGCAGGTTATCTTCGAGAGCTGGCGGGATCAGGACCGGGTTACTGCGGGAAAAGCTAATAATGCCAATTCGTATAAATGGGATCCCGGCAAAGCTCCGGGTGGAAAAGTAATAACCCATCGGGACAGCATTGGCTTCCGGGAAGACGGGGTAATATTTTATCATCGCAACCCGCCTGGTAATACCCTCTTTGATGTTGTCGTCCGGCAGCAGGGGCTGGATGCTGTGAAAGGGCAATTGAACGACCCGCTGGATAACCTTACTTTCGGTGGTTTGCTTCGGGGATCGGATATGCGGGCCGGGGGAACGGTGACTGGAAGGTACCTGGACACCGACTTCAGGGGCTGGAGATTGGAGAGCAGGCATGCCGTCCGTCACCGGACGATAGATCTGTTCCTGGCAACGGCACAGACAAAGACAACAGGAGAATGGATAGAGGGGCTGCAGCAGACGATAGCAGATGCCAGCACACATGAAAAAACAGCATGGGCCAATACCCGTGACTGGTGGAGAGCCTTTTGGGAAAGAAGCTTTATATATGTGCAATCGGAAGAAGGAGGAGAGCCGTGGCAGGCCGGCAGGAATTACCAGTTATTCCGGTATATGCTGGGATGTAATACCTACGGTGACTACCCCACGAAATTCAATGGAGGCCTGTTCACCTATGATCCTTCCCTGACGGATACGGCTGACCGGTTCACTCCTGATTTCCGGAATTGGGGAGGGGGTACGATGACCGCACAGAATCAACGGCTGGTCTATTTCCCCCTGATCCGCAGCGGTGATTTTGATGCCTTGCGTCCTCAGTTCCAATTCTATCTCCGGTCTCTGCGAACCGCAGAGCTGCGGACGGAGACCTATTGGGGGCATAAAGGCGCCTGTTTCAGCGAGCAACTGGAGAACTTCGGGCTCCCCAATCCCCCCGAATATGGGTGGAACCGGCCCGAGGGTTTCGACAAAGGGGTCGAATACAATGCCTGGCTGGAATATGAATGGGATACGGTGCTGGAATTCTGTCTGATGATGTTGGAGACAGAGCGGTACACAGGGAAAGATATTCGCGAATATGTTCCCTTTATAGAAAGCTGTCTCCGATTCTTTGACCAACATTATCAATACCTGGCCCGGCAGAGGGGCAGAAAGCCGCTGGATGGAGAGGGTCATCTCATTCTTTATCCCGGCTCTGCGGGGGAGACCTATAAAATGGCCTATAATTCCTCTTCTACCATTGCCGGTTTACATACCCTTCTCACCAGGTTGCTGGAATTACCAGGTGCTTATCTCAGCAGCGACGAGCGAAAAGAATGGACTACCATGCTGGCCCAGCTTCCTCCCCTCTCCTTCCGGGAATTCCAGGGACATCCGACAATATCCCCGGCCCGGTTATGGGAACGGGTGAATAATAAAGAGTGCCCGCAGCTTTATCCTGTCTTTCCCTGGGGCATTTATGGAGTGGGCCGGCCCGGTCTGGACACGGCTATCAACACCTTCAAATACGATACCGATGCCCTGAAGTTCAGAAGTTATATCGGATGGAAACAGGACAACATTTTTGCCGCCCGGCTGGGTCTCACCGAAGAGGCTGCCAGGCTGACCGTACAGAAATTAAAGGATTCGGAGAGAAGGTTCCCTGCCTTCTGGGGACCAGGGTTCGACTGGACACCGGATCATAACTGGGGGGGCTCGGGTATGATCGGACTGCAGGAGATGCTGTTACAGACGGATGGCAGGAAGATCCTGCTCTTCCCGGCCTGGCCCCGGTCCTGGGATGTACATTTTAAATTATATGCTCCTTATAATACTACGGTGGAGGCCACTTTACGAAACGGTAAAATAGAGATGTTGAAGGTGATGCCTGAGGAGCGAAGAAAGGATATCGTCAATTTATTTTAAAAATATTTTATGCCTACCAGAAAAACCTGCCTTTTTATTCTTCTTATGGGGTCCCTGTATGTCCGGGGCCAGGATAAGGCCCTGGTCAATACCCTCGATAGCCGGCATGCATCCATGGAAAGCATTAACATGGGGGACGTGCAATGGACAAAAGGTTTCTGGGCCGACCGTTTTGAAGTCTGTAAGGACTCTATGCTCCCGCACTTGTGGCGGATCTATAATGACGCTGGCACCAGTCATGCATTTGCCAATTTTGAGATAGCGGCGGGTCTGGACACCGGTTCCCATAGTGGTCCGCCTTTTCATGACGGCGACTTTTATAAATTGCTGGAAGGGGTAGCCGCCGTCTATGCCATGACGAAAGACCCAAAGCTGGACAACATGATGGACAGAGCTATCGATGTGATAGCCCGTTCACAACGAAAGGACGGCTATATCCATACACCGGTGGTCATTGAAGAAAGGCGGCATTCCGGAAAGGCCAAAGCCTTTGAAGACCGTCTGAATTTCGAGACGTATAACATGGGGCATTTAATGACTGCCGCCTGTATTCATTACCGGGCGACCGGTAAGACGAGTCTTCTGAAAGTAGCGATCCACGCCGCCGACTACCTGGATAGTTTTTATCGGCGGGCTTCCCCGGAGCTGGCCCGCAATGCCATCTGCCCTTCTCACTATATGGGTATCGTCGAACTCTATCGCACGACGAAAAACCCCGAATATCTCCGGCTGGCCAAGGATCTGATCGACATCCGCGGGTTGGTGGACAACGGGACAGATGACAACCAGGACAGGGTTCCTTTCCGTAATCAGACTACCGCCATGGGTCATGCTGTCCGCGCCAATTACCTCTATGCCGGCGTGGCCGATCTTTATGCAGAGACCGGCGAAGATTCTTTATGGTCCTGCCTGGACAGGATCTGGGACGATGTGGTCTACCGGAAGATGTACATCACGGGGGGCTGTGGGGCCTTGTATGATGGCGTCTCCCCCGACGCCGTTTCCTATAATCCCGCGCAGATCCAGGAAGTTCACCAGGCTTACGGGAGGGACTATCAGCTTCCCAATACGACGGCTCATAACGAGACCTGCGCCAACATCGGGAACGTGTTATGGAACTGGCGTATGTTGCTGGTCAGCGGGAAAGCCCGATATGGCGATGTGCTGGAACAGGCTTTGTATAATAGTGTGTTGTCGGGCGTCAGCCTGGACGGCAAAGACTTCTTCTACACCAATCCTCTCCGGGCTTCCCGGGCCTTTCCTTATGAGCTTCGTTGGGCCGGGGGCAGGCAGCCTTATATCGCCCTTTCCAATTGCTGTCCCCCTAACCTGATGAGAACATTGACGGAGGTTGGTGATTATATGTATAGTATTTCTGATCAGGGGCTATTCGTCAACCTGTATGGCGGCAATAACCTGTCCACCCATTTGAAAGATGGATCTGCGCTGCGGCTCACCCAACAAACAGACTATCCCTGGGATGGAAAGATCACACTGTCGCTGCAAGAGACGCCGGCCCGGCCCTTCTCCATTTTTCTACGTATCCCCGGCTGGTGTA
>DATJJD010000237.1:0-64775 GCA_035492545.1 Puia sp. | reverse complement strand
CACGCCAGCGGGCTGATCGACCAGATCAAAGAAAATGATCGCGTGGAGTTTGACCTTCAAAACGGGAAAAAGGGCCTGAATGCAGTAAACGTAAAATTGATCCGATAAATCTGGTCTTTTTGCAAACAAATCGTAAGGGCCACATGGCCCTTATTTTTTTGGCTGGCGGGGCGGGCCCGGTCGCAGGAATACTATAAATTGCAGGAACTTGTTTTTTGTTCATCTATAATCTTTTATATGCGTCTCTCCCTTTTAGGTTCCCTACTTCTGCTGTCGTTGTGCGGCTCCGCCCAGAAATATTATTTATTTATAGGCACTTATACGCAAGGGGGCTTGTCCAGCGGTCCCAGTAAAGGTATTTATGTCTACCAGTTCGACGAGGCCACCGGGGATGCGACGCCTGTGAGTACGATCATGACCGATAATCCTTCCTACCTGGCCCTGGCGGCTGATGGAAAGTACCTGTATGCCGTCAATGAGACGGACGGGGCCAAACCGGGATCGGTCAGCGCCTTTTCCTTTGACAAAACCAATGGGCAGCTAACATTCCTGGATAAACAAGCCAGTGGAGGAGATGACCCCTGTTATATCTCTGTGGATTCCCATCGGAAGTGGGCTATTGTCGCCAATTACGGCGGCGGGAATTTTGGTTGCCTGCCCATTCATGCGGACGGTTCTGTAGGGGCTATGACCCAATTTGTGCAGCATACGGGGAAAGGGGCCACTTCCCGGCAGGAGAAACCCCATGTGCATTCCGCCATTTTTTCGCCGGATGAAAAAAACCTGGTCGTATCCGACCTGGGGCTGGACCAGTTGTCCCTCTATCATTTCGATGCCAGCGCCACTACTCATCCGTTGACCCCTTTTCATGACAGCATCGTTGCTATAACCTCCGGATCGGGTCCCCGGCATACCAGCTTTTATAGCGGCAAACCTTATGTATATCTCATCAGTGAACTGACCGGAACGGTAGACGCCTTCCGTTATACGAATGCAGGGCTCTCCCCTATTCAGCGTCTCAGCTCCCACCCGGAAGGATATAAAGGTGATATCGGCAGCGCCGATATCCATGTAGGTCCGGGCGGCCGGTTCCTCTATGCCTCCAACAGGGGTGATGCCAACAGCATTGCCATCTATGCGATCGACGCGGCCACGGGGAAATTGAGTCTCAAAGGATTTCAGTCCACCGAAGGGAAAGGTCCCCGCAATTTCATGATCGATGCTTCCGGGAAATTCCTGTTGGTGGGCAATCAACGAAGCAATTCCATTATTATCTTCCGGATCGACCCGACAACGGGTTTGCTGACAGATACCGGTAAAAAGCTGGAAGTGCCGGCCCCTGTCTGTCTGAAGATGGGGCCGAAGGTACCGGCTAAGTAGGGCGGAAAAGAAGCCACCGGTGCAGTCTCCCGGATGGCGGTCCTGACAATGGTGAAGCAGTGATGACGATGACCTTGTTCAGAAGGTGGTCTATACCTTCCACGCTTTCCGCAGAAACCTGAGCCAGTTGCCGTGCATGATATTCTCTATATCCGTGAGACTATATCCTCTTTTGTCCAATAAGGCGGGAACTTTCTGCAGGTCGGCGATGGTGTCCAGATCGTAGGGACATTGTTCTTTCCCAAACGCTCCGTCCAGGTCGGTGCCCATGCCGATGTGCAGGGAATTGCCTGCGATCTGGCAGATATGATCCAGGTGATCGATCATTTTTTCCAGGTTGCACGACATGCCTTCCGGAGTGGACTGTCCTCTTACCCAACCGGGCACCATCATCCAGGCGTCCAGTGCCCCCCCGATGACGGCTCCTTTTTCAATCAATTTTTTTATCATCTCATCGCTGAACTGGCGGTTGTGATCGACCAGGGCCCGGCAATTGTTATGACTGGCCCAGACGGGTCCGCCGAACAGGTCCATGGCTTCCCAGAAAGCGTCGTCGCATAGATGGGTAGCGTCCAGGATAATGTTGAGTCTTTCCATCTCCCGGAGTAATTCTTTCCCTTCGGGGTGCAAGCCGCCTGTTGCGTCCGTACCATTGGCATAACGTCCGGGGCCATAATGGGCGGGGCCTACTGCCCGAAGTCCATATTCGTAAGCCCTTTGCAGGTAGTGGGGGGTGACGATGGAATCGGCTCCTTCCAGGCTGAGGATGTAACCAATGGGTTTTTTAGCGGCGGGGTCCTGCCAGTCGGCCAGATGTGCTTCCAGTGATGAAAGATCTTTTATCATCCGCATCTCTCCTGCCGCCTCCATCGCCTTGTACCAGGCTAACTGTCCCTGTGTCTGTGCCCAGGCTTGTTCGGGGGAATGCCAGCCCGGAAGCAGGTTGCCCGGCGCGACATAACGGGCGATCTGTGTGGCCACCACCAACCCGATATTTCCTTTGCGTAATTCCGGAAGGGACACGGTGCCTTTGGCCCTGTCCGGTTTGTCGGTGAGGCCTTTTTCCCGCTGGCGGATCCTGGGCGCGGGCAGGGTAAGGTCCCTGTTCCATTCCATAGCATTCATGCTCAGGTCGAGGTGTGCGTCTATGATAAACATATATTAACGGATGATGCGGCCAGAAGAACCGCTGATTATGAATTGTTCGACTTCCGCCCGGCTGATGATGGCCCAATCTCCCACGATACTTTGCTTCAGTGCACCGCAAGCCGTTGCAAAGTCGATGATCTGCTGGGGGTCCAGCCCGTTCATCAATCCATACAACATGCCCCCCGTAAAGGCATCTCCGCTGCCGATCTGATCGGTGACAAAAGGAAGTTGGTGGTGGGCGGAAAAATAATACGAGCCCTTGTACAGCAGCGCCCCCGAATAAATATGTTGAATGCCCTGTGTCTTTCTGAAACTCATGGCTAATACTTCCAGCCCGGGCAATTTTTCCTGCAGGGCCTGGCAGCATTGGGAGAAGCGTTGTTCAAAGCCGGCCTCCCGGTCTGTCTCTATTCCATAGTAAACATTCACCGAGTCCAGGTCCGCAACGGCTATGCGACTATAGCGCAACAGATCCGGCATCACTTCCCGGGGGGACCTGCCATATTTCCACAGTGTGGTGCGATAATTAAAGTCGGAAGAGATGGATATGCCCTTCTCTTTTGCGACGGCCAGGGCCTCCGCACAGGTATCGGCCGCGCCTTGTGATACTGCCGCTGCTACTCCCGACCAGTGAAAATAGGACATCCCTTCCAGCGCCTCTCGCCAGTCGATCAAACCCGGCTGCAGGTTGGCATAGGAAGTACCCGCCCGGTCATAGATCACCCGGGTAGAACGAATACCATTGCCCTGCTCAGTAAAGTAGAGGGCCAGCCGGTCGCCGCCGTAGGAGATAAACGTGGTGTCCACTCCATGGCCTCTCAGCTGTTCGACCCCTGCCTTTACCAGATCATTATCCGGCACCCGGGTAATATAGCTGACAGGGATACCCAGCCGGGCAAGGAGGACGGATACATTCGCTTCGGCTCCCGCATAATAGGCCTGATAAGCGCCGGTCTGCAGGAAGCGCCGGTTATCCTGGCTATGCAGTCTCAGCATGAATTCGCCGAAAGCAGCGATGCGGTTCTTATTCTGGTTGCCGGTTGGCAGCATCTTTCAGGTGGTTTTATTGTAACTCAAATATAGCCTCAATTTCGACAGGAATATTATCCGGCAGCGATCCGAAGCCGACGGCGCTGCGAACGCCTATTCCATTCTCTTCCCCCCAGATGGCTGCGAAGAGTTCGCTACAGCCATTGATCACATAGGGGTGACGTTCGAATTCCGGGGTGCAGTTCACCATGCCCAGGATTTTGATCACCCGCCGGATCTTGTCGAGGGGCCCGATATGGGTACGGATCGTGGACAACATGGTCAGGCCTACCTGTCGGGCGGCCTCTTTGCCCTGCTCGATATCCATGTCCCTGCCGATGCGGCCGATGATCAGGGTCTTATCATCGCGGACGGGTCCGTGACCGGAGAGGTACAGATATTTTCCTTCGATCAAATAAGGTTTATAAACACCCAGCGGGCTGGGAGCGGGAGGTAAGCTCAGGGCTAATAGGGCGAATTGTTCGTCTGCATTCTTGTGTTTCATATATCGCTGTTATAGATTATATACAAGGTTATTATTCGATCATAATTTCATCGGTCATCAGCCAGGCCTTCCCCCCTGCCCCATATTCTCCTGCGGGGATCACTCCTTTATTGACCCCGGTCACTTTTATGTAACGGGCCTCCTGGGGAGGAAAGGAATAACGCACCCGGTTGATCCCGTTGACAGGGAATCGGTCCTGCCGGTAAATTTCTTTATAATTTATACCATCCGAAGAAATAAAAAACTGTAAGGCAAGGGGCGCCCACATTTTTTGCCAGTGATAATTGAGGACGTTGATGCCGATGTTGTGTATTGAATGAGCTGCCCCCAGGTCGATGACGGCCTCCAGGTCATCTCCGCTGAAACCCAGCCATTGGCCGTCGTTGTAGCGGTCGCTGCCGGTGATACCGTTGACCAGGGTTGCTGCCGGCGGGGCATACCGGCCTGAAGGCAGGTGCAGGAGGCTGACGGGGGATCCAACGGCCTGGTGTAGCTGAAAATACTGGTGGAATAGCCGCTGTCCGGGGAGGGAAGCCTTCAGCATACAGCTCTGCCGGATGATGAGGGGTTCGGTATACAAGGCGCTATTCGGTCCCGGTTCGGTGTTATCGAGCGTATAACGGATCTGCGCAGCCGGAAGACTGGAAGATAAGGATACTTTGATCCGGCCTGGGCCTGCCGGCGCGGCCGTATACGTTATTTCATCAAAATTGTCCGCGGAATGAATATCCAGCTTCTTTAATAATCCTTCTTCGGCCCTAAGACGACGCAGGAAGTCGTCATAATTGCGTCCGGCGGCGGGCGACCAGGCAATCTCCGCCACGGCCAGTGCGCGGGGAAACCATTTATATTCTACCTGGCTGACGGTTGACGCATATTCTGTCCACAAGGCGCCTTCGATGCCCGCAACGTATGATAAGGCTTCTTTATCGGGGCTGTCTGTCAGCGGCTCGTAGCTATATACCTTGCTTAATGGGGTATAGTTACCGGCGGAGAGGGGTTCTTCGGGATATAGGGACTGGTAGTAATCGAAATAAAGATGGCTTTCCGGCGCCATGATCACGCGATGCCGCCCCCGGGCGGCAGCCAGTCCTCCCTCTTCCCCCCTCCAGCTCATGACGGTGGCCCCGGGGGCCAGCCCGCCTTCCAGGATCTCATCCCAGCCGATGATCTGTCTGCCTTTGCTGTTGAGATATTTTTCTATGCGCTGAACAAACCAGCTCTGCAGCTCATGTTCATCTTTCAGGCCCAGGTCTTTGATCCGTTGCCGGCATTTCGGGCAGGCGGCCCATCTTGTCTTCGGGCATTCATCCCCGCCGATGTGCAGGTAGCGGGAAGGGAAGAGTGTCATGACCTCATCCAGAACGTCGCGTAGAAAAGTGAATACGCTGTCATTGCCGGCGCAATATACATCGTCGAAAACGCCCCAGAAAGTGGCTGGGCTATATGGACCGCCGGTACAGCCCAGGGAGGGGTAGGCCGCCAGGGCGGCCCGGGCATGACCAGGCATTTCTATTTCCGGGATGACCGTTATGTTGCGGTCGGCTGCGTATCGTACGATATCTTTTACTTCTTGCCGGGTATAATATCCTCCATATCTTTTTCCGTCAAAGTGGTGGGGAAGCTCTTTTTTATGACCGATGAGGGTCTCGTTCCGCCAGGCCGCCACTGATTGCAAACGCGGGTATTTTTTTATTTCGATACGCCATCCCTGGTCGTCGGTCAGATGCCAGTGGAAGGAGTTGAATTTATACAGGGCCAGGAGGTCGATCCATTTTCGGATAGCGGTGACCGGGAAGAAATGGCGGCAGACGTCCAGGTGCAGGCCCCGGTAGGAGAAACGGGGATAGTCGGTGATGGAGCAGGAGGCCACGGTGAAGACAGGCTGCCTCAGCCGGGCCTGGGGGTTTTGAAACTGCGTTGCCTTCTGCGGATGTAACAGTTGCAGGAGGGATTGGATGCCGTAAAACAAACCGGCGCTGTCATGGCCCGTGATGAAGATACGAGCGGGGTCCACCTGTAAGGTATATCCTTCCGCCTGTGTTACCTGTGAGCTGTCGATGGTCCACTGGATGGTGTTGTCTCCGGGGGTGGAACTATTGTGCAGAGGAAGACCCGTGAAGTCGCGCAGGGATTTAGCTAACAGAGAGGCATCGCTGTCCATTGAATATATGCGGGTAGCGGCGTTGAGGAGGAATTGTCCTTCCTTTTGTTCATAGTGGACGGGACGGGGAATGAGGGGGGCGGCAAGTTGCGGGAACTTCGCGCCTGAGGCGGGGGCCCCGGCGGACCAACCCCGGCAGATGCGGGTTTGCCCTTCTATTTCTACACCGGATTGCAGCGCGACGGCCTTGTACTCATATTGTTTGTTCTTTTCGAAGGATGTCATCAACAACGAGAAGCTGCCGTCGGGTTGTATGGGCACCAGTGGAGTTGTCTTCCACTCCTCTGCGTATAAGGTTTCTACCTGTCCGGTATAGGGCCTGTAATAAAAACGGGCTGATTTAACGCCGGCATCGTGGCTGCGGCCGCCTGGTCCGGAGGACGGCTTACTTACTTCGGCAGGTCCTCCTGATCCAGGGTCGCCAATACTTCCCGTCAGCAGCATCCCCTCCGCGCCGGTCTTGTAATCGCCTGTCTGCACGGAGACGGCTGCTGCAAAAACGGGCGCTATATTTTCCAGTTTGATGACCACGGGGTTGGGCCATCGGTGGTCGTCATAGATCCGTTGGGCCTTTACCACGGAGACTTCCAGGCCTTCCGGGGTCTGGCGATACCGGCAGCCCACATCTTCCTTTTTATATTCTATAATCTGGCTGTTTTGTCCTAAGACACTGATACGGGTATCCACCTTGCCCTTCACCGAATGCAGCAGGAAAGTCTTGCGTTCGCCCTCCTTCCAGTTGCGGGTATCGGTGACGATGGCATACAGGGTCTTGTCCTTCTTTGCCGTGAACCAGGTATCTTTCTCCCGGCTGACCACCCAGCTGTTGACGCTATCCATACACTCGTGGTTGATAAAATACCAGGCGGCCATTTCGCGTAATCTTTCCTCCTGTTCGATAGGCAGCTCTCCGTTGGGTTTGGGCCCCACGTTCAACAATAAGGAACCGCCTTTGGCCCGGGCTTCAATCGCCAGTCCGATCAGCTGGTTACCGGTTTTATAGCGCTCGTTCGTTGGCTGGTATTGCCAGGCTGTGCCCATCGTGATGCAGGACAGCCAGGGGTCGGGGATGCTGCCGCCAGGTAATACCTGTTCGGGGGTTTTCATGGCGCCCCGGGTAATGAGCAGATCGGGTTGTAATTTCCAGCAGGTCTGTTTGACCACTTCTTTGGGTTCTCCGTCGATGAACAGGACGTCGATCTTCCCGTAATGGGTCATCAGCTCTTCGCACTGGCTCCGGTTATAATCATCATAGGCTTTCCGGGTAGCTGCGTCCATTTGGACATCCGTACGGCTGACAGGCAGATGATGCTGGTGCAGGAAATAAAAATCCTCCGGGGAAAAATAGAATCCCACGCCCAGGCCTTCCGCCCGGGTAGCCTCCACATATTCTTTCAGCAGGTCTTTATGAAAGGGGGTATTCATCACGTTGAAGGGTGTGGTGCGGGTATCCCACATACAAAACCCCGAGTGATGTTTGGTGGTGAAGACAATGTATTTCATCCCGGCGAGTCTGGCCAGCACGGCTATTTCGTGGGGATTCCAGCGGGAGGGGTCGAAGGTGCGGGGCAGCTCGCTGAAATAGCGGTCGACATAATCGTCGGAAGCGCCTACCAGTGAATGGCTGATGACGATGCCCAGTTGACCGTCCACCCCGAAGTGAATAAACAAACCGGCTCCCGTATTACGGAACCACTCCACTCTTTCGGGTTTGTTGAGGTTGAAGTCGCTGGCCTGATCATCTCTTACCGTATCGTTCTGCGCGAAGGAAGAGAAGACTGATAAGGAGGCCACCCATAAGAATAAAAGACTTCGTTTGTCCATTTCGAGTTGTAAAAGTAAGTACTGTAGTAATTGTAGTAATGAAAGAGGGCAAAGAATTGCCCCCTTTTTGTAACCAAAACGTGCTAAGAAACACTGTCTATGAGAAATCGCGAACAACTAACTTATTTAACTTATTTATCCCACCAGATATGGGTCATCAGGTCATCGGGTCCCTGGTGGGCGATAGCGGCCTGGTAATTGGCCGTATTCAGGTTTTGTTCCGAGATCGGATAGAGCCCTCTTCTGAATATCTGTCCACCGGTGGCGTTGGTGGGATAATTATTGGGCACCAGGGCCGGGTAACCTGTCCGGCGGTAGTTATTATAAACTTCCTGTGCGTCGGGGAAGATGCTGACCCAGAACTGGGTATAGATCTGTCCCAGTTGCTGGTCCAGGGTGCCTGCGGTATTGAGGGTGTTATTTGCCAGGTAGGCGTTGACCTGGGCTGTGGAAATGGCCCCGTCGCTGCCGGCTATGATGGACCATTGACGCATGGCAGCCTGGATGCCCGTCTGGTAAAGGGAGGCAGCCGTAGCGCCGTTATACCAGCCCCTCACCGCTGCTTCGGCCAGGAGAAAATTCGATTCCGCCACGGTGAACAGCAATTTGGGCGAGCCCAGGAGCAGGACCGTCTTTGGGTTGGGTTCCGAGAAAGTGACGAAGTTAGCCGGGATCTTGTTAGGAAGGTTCTGGGCCATTCCCTTCTGTTTGGAGGAAGTCGTGTCCGGTACTCCGTTGACCCAGACGACAGAGATGATGGGCAAACGGGGGTCGTTGGTGGATTGCAGGTAACTGATCCAGGAGTCTGCGTATTTACCGCCTTCAGTATTGGTAGCGCCGTTCTGGGCGATGTAGTCATTGTTCCACAGGTCCAGCACCAGGGGGTTCTTATTGATATCCTGGCCGGTGCCGATGTAGCTCATTTTGGCGATGTCGGCATCTGAGGTGATGATGCCGCCGGCGATGGCCTTGGTCACCCAGCTCTGGGCGGAGGCGATGTCTACTTTGGTCAACCGCATGCCTAAGCGCAGCATCAGGGAGTAGGCGAATTTCTTCCACTGAGCGGTGTTGCCGCCGTAGATGAGGTCAGCCGACCCGAAGGTGGTCTTGGAGGCATCCAGGCTTTGGGCGGCGGCGTCCAGCTCGGAGAACATATTAGTGTAGATATCTTTCTGTGCGTCGTAGGCGGGTTTGTAAAGGGAAGAGTCATATCCCAGGCCCGCCTGAAAATAAGGAACGTCGCCATACAGATCGGTGAGCCTGCTGAAGCAGTATACCCGCCAGATCCTTGCTACCGACAACAGGTTGACCTGTGCGGGATTGCTCTTTACCGCCTTGATCACGATACCCAGCTCATTGATCTCGCTGGGATAGGCGGCGCCAAAGGCAGCGGCCGATTGTGTCACCTGACTAGTGATATATTTCGAGCCGAAGCCTGCTACGTCGTTGTAGCTGGTCGTGTATTGCATGGTACCCATCAGAAAATCGGAGGCGCTGGAACCGTAGTGCCCGTTATAACCGGCGCCGGAATATTGCGACTGCGTAAAGACGTAAGGAGCCGATGGGTTGGTCACGGCGTCCGGGTTAACGTTGAGATCCTTGAATCCTTTATCGCAGGATGGCAGGGCCAGGCTGGCCAGTGCTACCGAGAGGGCTCCTGCATATTTTCTTATAATGATTTGCATATTCGTTCGTGTTGATGTGTTAGAATTTAACAGAGAGGTTGAGTCCGTATGATCTTGTCCGTGGCAACCCGATGGATTCGAAGCCCTGGTTGTTGCTGTTGGTGAAACTTTGTTCAGGATCGAAGTTGGGCGTTTGTTTGTAGAGGGTTGCCAGGTTGCGGGCCACGAAGGAGATGCTGGCCGACTGGAGTTTGACCATCTTCAGCTTCGCCACGGGGATATTGTAGGTAAGGATGACCTGGCGAAGTTTGATAAAGCTGCCGTCGTGGAGGAACAGTTCGGAATAGGTCTTGTAGTTATCATAATAGTTACGCAGGACCCCTCCCGTCTGGGTGATGACGGTGTCGTAAGGGGCACCGGACTGATCGACCCCTTTCAGTTCCAGGCCGTTAGCCCGGCCGGGCAGGGTGCTTTTCAGCTTGCCCATACGGGTAGCGTACACTTCGAAGATGGAGAAGATCTTATTGCCGAATTTACCGTCCAGCAGGATGTTGAGCGAGAAGCTCTTGTAGCGGAACTCATTGGTCAGGCCCATGGTATAGGGAGCTACGCTGTTACCCAGTTGTTGGGTAGCCTGCGTGGCCACCGGGGTATGGGATACCCTGTTATAGACGATCTGTCCGCTCTTGGCGTCCCGGGTCATGCGGGTGCCGACGAGGGTGCCGAAGGGTTTGCCCTGGATATTGTCGAGGAAGGCCCAGTTACCCACCGAATTGGCGATCTGGATAGAAGACAGGCCGGGGGCCAGCCTGACGACCTTGTTGCCATTATAGGCGATATTGTAAGAGACGTTCCAGCCAAAATCGGAGGATCTGATGGCTTTGCCGGTGAGCAAAACCTCGATACCGTTGTTCCTTAATTCACCGATGTTGAGGATCGCGCTGCTGTAACCGGAAGTAGTGGAAATAGCGGTGGATACGATATCATTGGTCGTCTGTTTGTTGTAGTAAGTCAGATCGAGCCCTATCCTGTTCTTCAGCAATTGCATTTCGATACCGGCTTCGTAGGTGGTGGAAGTATAGGGTTTCAGGCCTGGATTGGAGATCACGTTATTGGCGGTGACGGCATCTGGTGTCACGTTCTGCAGCGATGGGCCAGAGCTGGCCACATTGCTATAGGTAAGATTGATCTGGTAGGGTTGCGGCGCCCCTCCGCCGACCTGCGCCCAGGAGCCTCTTAACCGGACGAAGCTGAATACGTCCGGCAGGGTAACGGCATCCGACAGGATAAAGCTGCCGCCGACGCTGGGGTAGAAGATATGGTTATGCTGCGGGCTCAGTGTGGAGAACCAATCTTCCCTTCCGCTCAGATTGAGGAATAAGAGATTTTTGAAGTCCAGGTCCACCGAGCTGAACAGGGAATTCACCCCGAGCCGGGGTGAATAAGGGACGGTGGATTGAGAAGACAGGTTGCCAAAACTATAAAAATAGGGAACGGTCCAATTCTTACCGGTCATCGTCAACCGGTTCTCGTCGAACTTCCTGGAATTACCTCCGGCTATTACGGACAGGTTGAGGTCTTTAGTGATGGGGGTCTTGTATGTTGCCGTGACCAGGGCATTCGTCTCGGACAGATCCGTCTTCAGGCCGCTGTATTCTCCGTTAGGTTCATACAGGGTTCCCGTGGGCAGGACATTGGAATAATTGTAATTGTACTGGTCCCTGCTGATGGTGCCCTTGAAAACGAGGTTTTTAAGTAATTCATAAGAAATGGAGGCCTGGCCGATGAAACGATTTTTGGTATCGTTCTCTTTATATTTATTGATCACGAAGTACCCGTTGGAGGCGATGGCGGCATCATTCCAGATCTTTTCGTTGCCGAGTGAGTCATAACCGGGTTTGAGCCAGCGGACATCGGCGGTGTTGGCGATCTCCAGCGGGGTCCAGTTGGGGTTGCCCAGGGCGTCTCCGGCGCCGGTGCGGTTGCGGCCCGTCTCGAGATTATATTGTGCGAGGGCGTCGATGGATATTTTACTCCCCAGTTTGCTGCTGAGGGCCAGGTTGAGTGTTTTGCGATTGTAAACCGTACCGGGCAGGATGCCGTTGCTGTTGAGGTCTGCTGCGGAGAAGCGGTAGGTCGTATTTTCATTTCCACCTGCGAAGGCGATGCTGTTGGTAAAGGTGGAGCCTGTCTGATAGAAGTTTTGGAGGTTATGTTTCTTCGCCGTGTAGGGATGTGTCTTGCCGTCAACGGCTACATAGTTGGTATTGCCGTCGATAAGGGCGCCCCAGGACTTTCTTCCGGAGGCTTGTGCGCTGTTGAGGTCTGTGGACATGACCCCGTCGAGGCCCTGGCCATATTGGTATTGGAAGTCGGGGTTAACGGCTACGTTATCCAGGGTGACGGTGGAGTTGTATTCCACGCCTACGCCTCTCTGGGCCCGGCCTTTTTTGGTGGTGATCAGGATGACGCCGTTACTGGCGCGGGAGCCATAAAGGGCCGCAGCGGTTCCTCCTTTCAGTACACTGATGGATTCGATATCATCCGGGTTGATCCCGCCGATCCCGTCCCCCTTGTCTACGTTGTTGGTGATCCCGTTAACGGTGGGGGCGCCACCGGGTACGGAGTTGTCCATCGGCATCCCGTTGATGACATAGAGGGGCTGGTTATCATTACCGAGCGAAGTATTTCCCCGGATGGTGACGCGGCTGGAGCCGCCGGGGCCTGTGGAGAGTCCTGCTGCATTCACCCCTGCTACTTTCCCTGACAAGGCGTTGGCGACATTGTTTTCCCGGGCCTGTGTGAATTCTTCTCCTTTTACTTCCGTGACTGCGTAACCGAGGGATCGTTTTTGGCGGCTGATGCCCAGGGCGGTGACGACGACTTCATTCAGGGTGGACTTGCCTGCTTCGAGGGAGACCGTTATTTCCGTTTGTCCGGGGTCCAGTTTAACCAGTTTGGTTTGGAAGCCTATGTAGCTGAATTCCAGCTGAAGGTCTTTGCCGGCCCTGGCGGCGGGGATGTTGAGGATGAAGTTGCCGGAGGCATCGGTGATGGTGGCCACCGTTTTACGGGAGGAAAGGGCGATGGTAACTCCCTGCAGGGCCGTCCCATCGGTTCCTTTTACGGAGCCTTTGATGCGCAGGGCCGGGCTGGATTCCTGTGCCTGGCTGAAGGAAAAGGCAAACAGGCAGCAAGCCAGCAGGCTACCCAATGCGGTTAGTTTGGTTTGTCTCATTGCAGTTAGTTTTTTACAAGTTTGTAGAAGGTTATTTCGAACGCTGATTGCAAAATATGCATGTAAAATAGGTTTAAAAATCATAAATGAAAAAATTATTTGCAAATAATTTGCAATAAATCAGCAGAATTATCCCATTTTAAAGCTATTTTAGGGGGATTCGGGGGTCAGGCTTTTCATTTTAGCGGCAAAAAGTCGTATGTTTGCAAATTGTTTGCATCATCTGAGAAGGGGTAAGGTCATTTTTACCTTTTTAAGGGAAAGAGGTTTTCTTGGGCTGCAAAAAATAATTTTAATGGTATTATTTGCAATTTTTGCAAAAAGGAAAACGTATCGTTATAGATCATAAAATTTTAGATTTACCTAAGATTAGCCTTGAGACATGACAAAAACCAAAACCAACGGAAGCATGCCGGTAGCCCTTCCGAAGAAAGAGCGTAAAAACCTGATCCTAAAACAGGTTAATATACATACCCGGTTAATGTTCAATGACCTCGTCACCCTGATCGACGTATCGGAGGATACGATCCGCCGTGACGTCAACGAGCTGGCGGAAGATGGGCAGGTGATCCGGATCAAGGGGGGCGTCATGTCGGCGGCCTACCATTATGGTCATGACTCGGAGACCTATGCGCAGTCCAACAAGCTGATCATCGCGGAGAAGGCGATGAAGTTGTTGAAGGAAGACATCCTGGTGCTGATCGGTGGCGGTACGACCGCTAGAGAATTCATTAAGAAGATCCCCAATAATCTCCGGGCTACTTTTATAACGGTGAATGTGCTGACAGCCGTAGAGCTGCTGGACAAGCCCATGATCAAGACAATCATGATCGGGGGGCAGATCTCTGCATATAGTCAGATGACTGTCAGCGGGGAAGTTTTTGAATACCTGGCCGGCATTAAAGCCGACCTCTGCATATTGGGCACCAATGCCATCGACTACAGCAATGGTCTGACTGATTCAGACTGGGAGACGATACAGGTGAAGAAGGCGATGATAAAGGCTTCTGAGAAAGTAGCCATCCTCGCCATCTCCGAAAAACTGAACTCCTCGATGCAGATGAAGATCGCTGATATCGATGAGATCGACTTTCTCATCACGGAGCTGTCGCCGGATAGTCCGGAGCTGCAGGCCTACAAATCAAAAAATCTTACGATTTTTTGATTTGCCGCGGACTTTGCGTATGCTGGCCGATGGTACAGGATGGTTAGTAGTTATTGTTTGCTAATTTGCCTGCAAGAAACCTACACTTGCCATGAAGTATTTATTCCTGATCGCAGCGTTGCAAATGAGTATTATTTTCTCCATAGCGCAGCCCACCGTACAACATCTTCTTACAGAAAACCGGGTCAATCCCATCGGACTGGACAGCCGTCTGCCCCGTTTTAGCTGGCAATTGCAAGCCGCTGAACGGAATGAAAATCAGGTTGCCTATGAGATCAAAGTGAGCGCCGGACCGAATGGCAAATCGATGTTGTGGCAGTCCGGGAAGGTCGAATCCGGACAGTCGGTACATGTAGCCTATGGCGGTCCTGCCCTGCAGTCCGGCAAAAAATATTACTGGCAGGTACGTATCTGGGATAACAAAAACAAAGTTTCTCCCTGGAGTGCGTCCGCCTGGTGGCAGACGGGCTTGTTTGCTCCCACTGACTGGACGGCGAAATGGATCCAGCCCGGTTATGTGGAGGACAGTGTCGGGCGCCCCAGCCCCCTTTTCCGAAAGGAATTTGAAACCGCGAAAAAAATCGTGTCGGCGACGGCCTATATCACGGCCCATGGTCTGTATGAAGCCCGGATCAACGGCGAGCGTATCGGGGATGCCTACCTGACGCCCGGATGGACGGTATATCCGAAGCGGCTGCAATACCAGGTGTACGATGTCACGGGGCTTCTCCACCCGGGGAAGAATGCCGTGGGCATCACGCTGGGGAGTGGCTGGTACCGGGGATATATGGCTTTCGAGCGTCAGCATAATATCTACGGAAAAGATATTTCCTTATTATTTCAGCTGGTGCTGTCCTATAGTGATGGCAGCACGGCGACGATAGGCTCGGATGGCAGCTGGAAATCTTCTACCGGCGAGATCCGCAGCTCGGAGATCTATAACGGGGAAACCATCGATGCCCGGGAAGAGAAGTCCGGCTGGGCATTGCCCGGCTATGATGACAAGGGATGGAGCGGGGTGAAAGAAACAGCTTTCCCTTTTGACAACCTGATCGCCACCTTCAATGAGCCGGTGATAAAACACGAGACCTTCAAACCTCTCCGTGTGCTGACCACGCCCAAAGGGGAGAAGGTGATAGACTTTGGCCAGAACCTAGTCGGTTGGGTGATGGTAAAAGCCAGGGGCAAGGCAGGCGACCGGATCCAGCTTTCCCATGCGGAAGTATTGGATAAATCGGGCAATTTCTATACGGACAATCTCCGTGCCGCCAAGGCTCAGGACCTCTATATCCTAAAGGGTAATGGGGAAGAACATTTTGAGCCCCATTTTACCTTCCATGGCTTCCGTTATCTTAGAATAGAGGGGATCAACGGGGAGATCAACCCGGATGACTTCACCGCCGTGGCCCTCTACTCCGATATGGCGAAGACGGGTACATTCCATTGCTCCGATCCCCTGGTGAACCAGTTACAGCATAATATCCAATGGGGGCAGCGGGGTAATTTCCTCGATGTGCCTACGGATTGTCCGCAAAGGGACGAACGGCTGGGCTGGACAGGCGACGCCCAGGTATTCTCCCGCACGGCCTCCTATAATATGGGCGTGGAAAATTTCTTTACGAAGTGGCTGAAAGACGTGGCAGCGGACCAGCTGCCCTCCGGCGCCGTTCCGTTTGTCATTCCGAATGTATTGGGATCCGGTGCGGCCGGTAGTACGGGCTGGGCCGACGTGGCAACCATCATTCCCTGGAATCTCTATTTGGCTTATGGAGACCGGAGAGTGCTGGAAGAGCAGTATCCTTCCATGAAGGCCTGGGTGGAGTATATGCGCGGGAAAGCGAAATACGACCTCTGGAATACCGGCTTTCATTTCGGGGACTGGCTTTTTTACCGGCCTGACGATGATAATGACGGCCGGGCTGCCGTTACGGATAAATACCTCATCGCCCAATGCTTCTATGCTCATTCCACGCAGCTGCTGATCAATGCCGCCACTGTGCTGGGCAAGACAGAAGAGGTGAGCGGTTATACTGCCCTGTTAAAAAAGATAAAGGATGCCTTTTTACGGGAGTACATGACGCCCAACGGAAGACTGGTTTCGGGCACCCAGACCGCGTATGTGCTGGCCCTGGAATTCGATATGCTGCCGGAATCGCTGCGGGAGCAGGCTGCCCAACGGCTGGCAGACAATGTAAAAGATTACGGATATCATCTGACGACGGGCTTCCTGGGGACCCCCTATCTCTGTCATGTCCTCCATCGTTTCGGTTACACCGATATCGCCTACCGGCTGTTGATGCAGGACAGCTATCCATCCTGGCTATATCCGGTGAAAATGGGCGCGACCACCATCTGGGAAAGATGGGATGGCATCAAACCGGACGGCGACTTCGAGGCGGTGACCATGAATTCTTTCAATCATTATGCTTACGGCGCTATCGGGGACTGGATGTACCGGGTCGTTACCGGGCTCGACACCTATGAAGATGGTCCCGGGTATCAACATAGTAAGATCGCCCCTCATCCAGGGGGTGGGCTGACGGAAGCCGCCGCCGACCTGCAGACCCCTTATGGCCTGCTGAGCTCACACTGGCAAAAGGTCAATGACTCTTTGCTCCTGGACCTGGTGATCCCCGCCAATACCAGCTCTACCGTGTACCTGCCGGCCCCGGATGGGGGGCTTATTACAGAGGCGGGCAAGTTGCTGACTGCGGTAAAGGACATCGAGGTAGCGGGGGTTGGCAAGGGTTATCTGATGCTAAAGCTGGGTTCGGGCCACTATCATTTTGCCGTGAAGGAGTAAGACAGAGGCCTGTTTTCGAAGGGCCGGGCCGTTCCGGGGGGACCGAAAATCTGGAAAAAAGCGGATGGAATGCAAAAATCCCCTACATTTGTATATACAACAGTTGTTCCTACAACACTAAACCGTGAAAATTCAGATCATCCATTAAGTGTAATTCACATGAGTACGACCCTGGAAGAGCCCATAAAATCCCTGGAGGCCGGAAAAGCGATGGCGCAGGCGATGCCTCCCTATAAACGGGCACTCATCAGCCTGCTATATACCGGCTACCTGGTCAGCGATCGTCTTAATGAGCAGCTAAAGCCCTTTGGCGTATCCGAGCAGCAGGTCAATGTATTACACATCATCAAGCGGCAGAACGAGCAGACCTGTAATCTATGTAACATACAGGAGCAGATGATGCACAAGATGAGCAATGCCACGCGGTTGGTGGAAAAATTGCGCCTGAAGGGGCTGGTGACCCGGGATGTCTGCGAGGACAACCGCCGCCGGGTAGCCATCTGCATCACGAAGAAAGGGCTGGACTTGCTGGATGCGATAGAAAAAAAATTGAGCAAGTATCATTTCGAACACGAAATGAAACTGACCGACCAGGAATATATCCAGCTGGCCGAGCTGCTGGATAAGATGAGAGAGTAAAAAATTTTTACTTTAATAATTGTATATACAACAATTGTACGGAAGGTAGTAGTATATACAGGCGTTACCACAACAGATGAAAAACAGATAATATGACAGGCTATGAGAATTTTTTACCTTCTATATTTTTTCATCCTTCTGCTGACAGAGGGTAATGAAAGGCTTTATGCCCAGGATCACCGGGATCCACCCACCCGGATGCTGCGCGTATCTGAAGACAATGACTTCATGAACATCCACGGGGATGCCTCTGATGATGCCTATACAGCCGGGACCCGTATTGATCTTTTTTACACGAAGCAACATCCCTCCCATTTCTTTGCTGACCGTGCCTTGCCGAGGGCGGGAGACAGCAGTGTCAATGTATTCAGTTGGGGCGTAATGCAGCAGCTGTGTACGCCGGATGATATCGGCAACCCGGACTACCAGCCGGATGATTATCCCTGGTCCGCGGCCCTGGTCGCCACCCATACCCTTTATTCCTATAATCCTGTTAAGAAATATGACTTCCAGACGGAACTGGTGCTGGGCGTATTGGGCCCTGCCGCTTTTGGTGAGCCGACGCAGCGGTATGTTCACCGGCTCCTGCGGTTCCAACGGCCCAGGGGCTGGGACCATCAGTTCAGGAATGCCCTATTGGCCAATATCAATTTCACGGCGGAGAAACAGCTGGCCACCTGGGGCTCTCATGTCGAGGTGATCGGGGGGAGCCAGGTTGCCGTTGGCAGCATGGTGAATGAACTCGCCATCTACCCCCTGATCCGGATCGGGAATTTCAGCCCTTATTTCAATGGATTTTTCAGCCAGTATACCGGGAGCGGAACGAGGGGCGGGAGTAACCGAAGGAGGAAACTGCAAGCCTATTTTGTACTGAAGCCCCAGGTGCAGTGGGTATTAACCGATGCCCTTTACCAGGGCGGTCTTTTTAGTTCCAATCCCAACCTGGAGAAAAATGGAAAGAATGAAACCACCACCCGGCAAGTTGAGCAGACCGACGGAGAAAACGAAGTGGCCCGGCCCTATCACGACCTTCGCCATTGGGTCTATTCGATCGGTTATGGGGCCGTGGTCTCCTCCGGGCATTTCGGAATTTCCTTTATACAGACTACGGCCTCTTCCGCGCTGAAGGGATTGTACGAACATGACGTAGAGAACCTATCAATCTATTATGCCTGGTAAACAGGCTTATAAAACCAAACCTTATAATGAGACAGAAACCTATTGCTACTCCGATCTCCAACCAACATCATCTTGAAAAACCCGAACCTGTACAAATCGCTTATTTCCTCAATGAATCCAGGGAGCCGCTGGCCTTGCCGGTACGAAAGAATGATCTTTTTGTCATCACCCGTTTTATTAAAGGCAGCGGGACGCTGACGGTCGATCACTCCCCCTACCCCATTCAGGCCGGCAGCGTCTTTATCATCCATCCCCATTCCGACTATACCCTGGACACCGAAGGAGAGGCGGATCTGGAAGGGTGGTGTTTGTCTATACAGGAGAACTATCTGCACCAGGCCGGCAGTAATCTGTTGGAACTGATCTTTGGCTTGCGCAATATCAGCTGGTTTCCCCTCCCGAAAGAAAATGGAGAAAAGCTGGACCAGCTCTTTTACTTTTTGCAGGCAGAGCTCCATACAAAATCTCCCGATGCGGACCCGGTTATCAATGCCTATCTGACCATCCTGTTGTCGGAGTTCACCAAACTCTCTGCGGACGTATCTATCGACAGAAGTCTGCACGATCCCCGCTATGATGAGTTCCTGGACCTGGTCAATAAGGAATTCAGGGAGATCCGGGATGTCGAGACCTATGCGGCCATGATACATATCAGCTCCAAACAACTAAACCGGATCTGCAAAGAGGCCAGCGGACGGACTCCGGGCCAATTGCTGGACCTGCGCATACACCTGGAAGCAAGCCGTTTGTTGCATTATACGAACCGGTCGGTAAAAGAGATCAGCTATGACCTGGGGTTTGGCCAACCCTCTTATTTCATCAAGTTCTATCGGCGCATTGGTCATCAGACCCCGCATCAGTACCGGCAGCTGATGTCGGAAAAAGGGCATGAACCCGGGCGGGTTTATACAGGCGGGGACCTCAACCTCCTGCCCTATTATCATAACTAACGGGCAAGCACCTCATGAAAAGCAAGCTCCTTTATCTTATCCTGCTATTCCTGGTTGGTTTCCACCCCGGGTGGGGGCAGTCTGCCTGGGAGTTGAAGAAGGACAAAGATGGCATCCGGGTGTATAACCGTCCCGGTGCGCATTCAAAATTTAATGACCTGCGGGTGGAGACGACCCTGAAGACTTCTCTCTCGGGTCTAGCGGCTGTTATCCTGGATATAAAGAATTATCCCCACTGGTCTTTTAATACGAAGACGGCGTATGTGTTGAAACAGGTCAGTCCTTCCGAACTCTATTTCTATTCCGAAATAAATTCACCGTGGCCGGCCAGCAACCGGGATCTGGCGGTACACCTGCATATCACACAAGACCCGGCGAGTAAGGTGCTGCATATAAAAGCGGATGAGGTTCCGGACTTTATCCCTCCGAAAGAAAATATTGTCCGGGTGCCTTTGTCCAGGGAGAGTTGGGTGGTGACGCCATTGGATAAGAATACGATAAAAGTGGAGTATGAACTGGAGATCGATCCCGGAGCTTCTGCGCCTGCCTGGCTGGTGAATGCCTTTGCCACTAAAGGGCCTTTTGAAACCTTTATCAATTTGAAAGAACAGATCAAGGGGGCTAAGTATCAGAATGCGAATTTTCCGTTTATAGTGAATTGAGAAGCCTTCCGGGGATGTCCGAAATTAACCCTTTTATGTCCGAAGAATATGCCTGCCGTGAATGCAATCTGTCCCATCTTTGTATCAACAACAGCGAAGAAAAAGAATCAACAGAATAATCATAAAAATCAACAATCATGAAAGCAACATTAAAGATCGGCCTTGTAACAGCACTGTTAGTTAGTTTCACTTTCGCAGGAAAAGCGCAGTCTTCCTCTTCCCCCGCCAGCACCAAACAAGAATTCCGTTTGAGCGTAGGCCCTGATGCCGGGGTTCCTCTGGGCGACCTCTCCAATGGTTATAACTGGAATTTCGGAGGGTCGGTACAAGTTGACATTCCCATTATCCACAACCTTTATGTCACCGTCAATGGTGGGTATGACAATTTCTTTGTCAAGAAGAACCAGGCAGATGTGGCGGACAAGAACATGCAGCTGATCCCCGTAAAAGCCGGCTTGAAGTATTTCCCCGTGGGGAATATTTTCTACGTGCAGGGGGAAGCCGGCGCTACCTTCTTAGCCAATAAGTCAGATCTGGGGGCGGCTAATTCCACCGCTTTCACCTTTGCTCCGCAGGTTGGCGCACTGGTCAAGCTGTACGGTAAGAACTACATCGACCTGGGTTTCCGTTGGGAAAGCACGGCAGCTTATTTCGACGGTGCTAACAGGATGAATTTTCTCGGCCTGAGAGCGGCTTATTCGTTTGGCCTTTAATAAAATGGCCTCTATTAAAAATATGGGGCAAGTGAAACAGGTATAGTGAAACGGGTAAAGGCCGCCTGCGAAAGCAGACGGCTTTTGCCTTACCTAAAAGACCTCCAACCAATAAAAAAATTCTTATGTCAACGATAGAATTCAATCAATTGCTGATCAGCCACTCAGACAGGCTGAAGCCTTATGCCATCAACTTTACCAAGGACGGGGAAGAAGCAAAGGACCTGATGCAGGAAACCATCTACCGGGCCCTGACCTACCGGGAAAAGTTCAATGAAGGCACCAATATACAGGCCTGGCTCTTCACCATCATGCGCAATACCTTTATCAACCGGTATCGCCGGAGAGGGCGGGAAAAAAAGATCTTCCAGTCTGACCCTGGCGGTTTTTTACTATATAAAAGCCCGGCCTCCGGCAACCTGGCGGAAAGCAGGTTGGGAAGCCAGGAGATCCTCGAAGCTGTCCACAATCTCCCGGAGAGCTGTCAAATCCCCTTCCGGCTCTATTTTGAAGGGTATCAATACCAGGAAATCGCCGACTATATGGGAATTGCCCTGGGGACCATCAAGAGCCGCATCCATCTTGCCCGGAAATTGCTGAAGGAAAGGATTGGCGCCGAGACCGTCTAAAAAACCATGAACTTGTTCGCTACCGGGCTCCGCCCGGTTTTTTTTGTTCAAAACTTAACGTTGACTTAAACGTTGAAATAGCTGGAAATGTCCTAATTTCATTGTTTAAACATTAAAAATCCCAGTTATGGCTACAACCAAATGGACGCTCGATCCCACACACTCCGAAGTGCAATTCAAGGTCAAACACATGATGATCTCCACGGTGACTGGCCACTTTACGAAATTCGACGGCAGCGTCGAGACGGAAGATGAAGATTTTACCAAAGCGAAGGTCAGCTTTACGGTTGACGCAGACTCTATCACCACTGGCAACGAACAGAGGGACGGGCACCTGAAATCGCCTGAATTCTTTGATGCCCCTAAATTCCCCCAGCTCAAATTTGTAATTACCAAAGTTGAAAGTGTGGATAACGACGGATCCTACGAAACCTATGGCGACCTCACCATCCGGGACGTAACCAAGTCCGTCAAACTGGATACCGAGTTCGGCGGTGTCATTAAAGACCCCTGGGGCAATACCCGGGCGGGATTTACCGTCAGCGGCAAGATCAACCGTAAGGAATTCGGTCTGGTATGGCATGCTGTTACGGAGACCGGCGGCATCGTGTTAAGCGATGAGGTGCGGATCCATGTTGGACTGGAATTTATCAAACAGGCATAAAAATACGGCGTTAAGCGGCGGACAGGGTCGGTCGCTTAACGCCAATTGCTTACCTTTGCGCCCATGCACTATGTTTCTGTCGAAGGTTTAAGCAAATCGTACGGCGTAAAGCCGCTGTTTCAGAATATTACATTTCATATCGAGGAAGGCGATAAGATCGCCCTGGTCGCCCGGAACGGCAGCGGGAAGTCTACCCTGCTAAAAATACTGGCCGGTAAGGAGACCGCCGAAAAAGGGACGGTCTGGATCCACAAAGACGTCACTGTTGCCCTTTTTGAGCAGGAACCTGTCTTTAACGAGGGCAAATCCATCCTGGACAATATCTTCGATCACAATCACCCTGTCATTAATGCTATCAAGGCCTATGAGGCGGCCAGCGATGACGGCGACGTCGACAAACTGACGGACGCCATCGTTAAACTGGATGAACTCAATGCCTGGGATTTCGATACCAAGGTGAAACAAATATTGGGGAAATTAAATATCCATCACCTGCAACAGACGGCCGGCTCTCTTTCCGGCGGTCAGCGGAAACGGGTCGCCCTGGCCAAGACCCTCATAGATATCGGTTTTGAGCACAAACATGTCCTGCTTATCATGGACGAGCCTACCAACCACCTGGATGTGGAGATGGTAGAATGGCTGGAACATTACCTCAACCAGGAAAAGGTGACCCTTTTGCTGGTAACGCATGACCGCTATTTCCTGGATGCCGTCAGCGAAGAGATCTGGGAATTGGATGGTAGCTCGTTGTTCGTTTACAAGGGAGATTATGGCGACTTCCTGGAAAAAAAGGCGGCCCGGATCGAGAACGAATCAGCCAGCATCGACAAAGCCCGTAATACGTATCGCAAAGAGCTGGAATGGATGCGTAAACAGCCCAAGGCCCGGACGACCAAGAGTAAGAGCCGGCAAGACAATTTTTACGTGGTGGAAGCTAAGGCCAAACAGCGGATCGAAGACCAGCAGGTTGAGCTGCAGGTAAAGATGAGCCGGCTGGGCGGCAAGATAGCCGAGCTGAAGAAATTATACAAGAGTTATGGGGAGAAGGTGATCTTAAAAGGTTTTGACTATACTTTCAAGAAAGGCGAACGAGTAGGTGTGATCGGCAAGAATGGGGTGGGGAAATCCACGTTTATCAATATTTTACAGGGCCTGGAAGCGCCGGACAGCGGCAAAGTGAATATCGGGGATACGGTAATTTTCGGAAACTATTCCCAGGGAGGGCTGGTGATCAAGGAAGACCAACGGGTGATAGAATTTGTAAAGGACATTGCAGAACATTTTCCATTGGCAAACGGCGGATCCCTCAGCGCCGCCCAATTCCTGCAGCTCTTCCTCTTCTCCCCCGAACAGCAATACACGTATATTTCCAAACTCAGCGGAGGGGAAAAAAGAAGATTACATCTGCTTTCCATTCTTTTCCGTAACCCCAATTTCCTCATCCTCGATGAGCCGACGAATGATCTGGATTTGCCAACCCTGGCTGTATTGGAAAATTTTTTAAGTGACTTCCAGGGATGTCTGCTGATCGTATCCCATGACCGGTATTTTATGGATCGCCTGGTCGATCATTTACTGGTCCTGGAGGGAGATGGCCTGGTGCGTGACTTTCCCGGCAACTATTCCCAGTACCGGGAATGGGTGAAACTGGGAAATGACCAGGCTGAGTTCAGGCCCCCCGGCGACGGCTACAAGGCGCCTCCTACTCCCCCAACGGCGCCGGCCCTGGTCCAGGCGACCCCTACGGAGAAAAAGAAACTGTCTTATAAAGAAAAAAGGGAATTTGAATTATTGGAAAAAGAAATTGCTGACCTGGAGAAGGAAAAGCAGGTGGTGACAGACAAGCTGAACAGCGGCCGGGTCCCTTTTGAAGAATTGCAACAACTGTCTACCCGCAGCGGCGAGATCAGCCGGCTGCTGGATGAAAAAGAAATACGTTGGTTGGAGCTCAGTGAAGTGGAGAAATAAAACCCCTAAAAATCACCTTTCATGAGAAGAACTGTTGTAACCTGTTCGCTGGTTTCAGCGCTGTCCATTTTATTATCCGGAGAGGCCGGTGCACAAAAAATCCCCGATGCCCGCCCTTTTGCGGGCGCCATTACCGCCCAGGACCTGAAGACGCATCTGTATACCGTAGCCAGTAAGGAGTTTGAAGGCCGGGAGACCGGCACCGAAGGGCAGCGCAAGGCGGCGGCTTATATTGAAAATAACTTCCAATCGTTGGGTCTGCAGCCTGGGAATAAAGACAGCTATCAATTGTATTATCCTATCTTCCAGGACTCGGTAACCGCGTGCGGCCTGCAGGTCAACGGACAGGCTTTCCAGGTCAACGATGATTTTGCCGTGAGCACAGCGGCTAACTATACGGCCACCCTGATGGGCAGCGAAGTCGTCTTTGCCGGTTATGGTATCAGTGACTCGACCCGGGATGATTACAAGGGCCTGGATGTAAGAGGGAAGATCGTGTTGATCCTCAACGGAGCTCCCGCCGGGACCATTGCTCCTCCCACTAACAGAAGGAGCAATGGATATTATTCCAAACAGGAGACTGCCCAAAAGAACGGCGCTGCCGCCCTGCTGATCATTCAGAGCGGATTCCCCCGTAAGTCCTTTGGGGAGAAAGGCCCCATGTATCTCAACGGATACCGGAAGAACATTCTTCCGAATACCTTTTATGTTTCCGGGAAGATAGCGGAGGCCA
Source organism: Puia sp. (assembly GCA_035492545.1). GTDB lineage: Bacteria > Bacteroidota > Bacteroidia > Chitinophagales > Chitinophagaceae > Puia. Next base: position 39,753 of record DATJJD010000237.1, on the reverse strand, counting down.
TCATGGGTGGGGATTATGCCGCCTTAAATGCCGGGACTGCCCAGCCGAAAAGTTATTCCGCCGATGTGCTGCTGGAATTTGCCAAGACTACCGGCCACCTGCAGAGCAGCGATGTATTGGGGTTGCTGGAAGGTACGGATCTGAAGGACCAGTTGGTTGTCATTTCGGCGCATTATGATCACCTGGGGAAAAAAGATACCACTATTTATTATGGCGCTGATGATGACGGATCGGGTACCGTCAGCGTGCTGGAACTGGCCCAGGCTTTCGTAAAAGCAAAGACCGCCGGCAAGGGTCCCCGCAGAAGCATTTTATTCCTGGCCAATTCCGGGGAGGAAAAAGGGCTTTGGGGGTCGGAGTACTATTCCGAGCACCCTACCTGGCCCATGGACCGCGTCTCGGTGGATCTCAACATCGACATGATCGGCCGTATCGATCCCAATCGCAAAAAAGGCGATTCCGCCAATTATGTATATGTCATCGGTGACGATAAGCTGAGCTCGGACCTGAAGCCCATCAGTGAGGCGCAGAACAAAAAGAACACGAAGCTGGAGCTGGACTATAAATTCAATGATCCCAAAGACCCGGAAAGGATCTATTATCGCAGCGACCATTACAATTTTGCCCGGAAGGGAGTGCCCATCATCTTCTATTTCGATGGCATCCATAAGGATTATCACCGGCCGACCGATACGCCCGATAAGATCAATTACGATCTCATGGAGAAGAGGGCCCGGCTGGTATTCTTTACTGCGTGGGAGATGGCTAACCGGGATGAGATGCTGAAAAGAGATATTCCGCTGAATTAAAGGGGCCGCTATTTAATAATCTTATAACACCAACGGAACAATTTACCCTGGAAGTCAAAGGGCGTGGTGGCTTTGGTGATATCCTTTATAGAGCCCGCCTGTATTTTATCCGCTTCCAGCTGGAAGGTGCGGAAGTTGTTGCTGAAGTACAGGATACCGCCCCCCTTCATCGTTCGCAGGGTCTTGTTGATCAGTTCTGCATGGTCCCGCTGGATGTCGAGAAAGTCTTTCATGCGTTTGCTATTGCTGAACGTGGGCGGGTCCATGATGACGAGATCATATTTCTCCGGGGGCAGTTCGTCGAGGTATTGTTTGACGTCGGCATGGATGAAGTTAAATTTCCCTGGAAAACCGTTGAGCTTCATATTCTCTTCGGCCCAGTGGAGATAGGTTCGGGAAAGGTCCACGGAATCAACAACGGCCGCGCCTCCCGCTGCCGCATAGACGGAAAAAGAGCCGGTGTAACAAAAGAGGTTCAGCACCTGCCGGGCTTTTGCTTCCTCCCGGACCATGCCCCTCGTGATACGATGGTCCAAAAAAAGACCGGTATCCAGGTAGTCCGTCAGGTTGACCCGGAAGGAAAGTCCGGCCTCTTTCACCGTAAAGAATTCCTGCTCGCTGCTGAGTTTTTCATATTGTCCCTGTCTGCCCGCTTTGCGCTGGCGCTGGCGGAAGTAGATCCTTTCATCGGGGATCTCCAGGATCTCGCTGATAGAAGGCAGGCAGTCTTCCAGCCATTGGTCGTGCTCTTCGTCGGTCATGCCATGTCTGCGCCGGTATTCCGCCAAATATATCTTATCCTCATATAGTTCGATGCAGAAAGGGAATTCCCCCAGGTCGTGGTCGTATACCCGGTAACAGCTGACGGATTGCCGCCTGGCCAGTTTACTGATATGACGAGACATTTTGGAAAGCCTGTTCCTGAACATCTGTAGTTTCTCTTCATTCATGAAGACTTGTTTTATATTGTCGTAACCGGCGAAATCCCAGGGCGGCCAGGATGCTGATACCCGCGACGATCCACCACAGGGTCCTGAAGCTGGCATGTTCAGCTACCTGTGACCCTCCCAGGGGACCCAGGGCCTGGGCCACCGACCACGCTATCGTATAGAGGCCGGCATACTGGCCCCGGTTGTTCATGGCCGTTCTACCGAGCCAGAAGGAGTTCATAAAAGGAATCGACGTGATCTCCCCCAGGGTTACCAGCAGCATACAGATAAAAGCGGAGAAGATGGAGAGCGGTATGACATTGAGCAGCAGAAAAGACAGGGCGACCAGGAGTACGCCGTTAAAAATATAAAACAGGTTGTCTTTCTTTCCTTCCAGCTTAAATACCAGCACCATCTCGAATAAGGTGATGATCAGTCCGTTCATGGTCATCAACAGGCCGATCATATATTCCGGCATGTGCAGGATCTTTTTATAATAGACCGGCAGGATGGTGAAGATTTGAAAGAAGCAGTTGGCGAACAGGATCGTGCAGCCGATAAAGGCCAGGTAGATCCGATCCCGGTAGGGGGAACCGCCGGGAGTTTCCCGGAGGGTACTCTTATGGACCGGCAGTTGGGCGGCGGCCTCCGATAAAAAATAACGCAGCAGCAGGGCCGCCATGATATTGGTGGCGCCATCCACCCAGAAGAGCAGGTGATAATTGATGGATGCCAGGATGCCCCCGATAGCCCCGCCCACAGCCCAGCCCAGGTTGACCGCCAGGCGGTTTAACGAATAAGACCGGGTCCTGTTCTCTTCTTTGGTATAGTGGGCGATAGCCGTAGAGTTAGCAGGACGGAAGGCTTCGTTCACCAGGCTTAACAAAAAGGTACAAAGGCAGATGAAGGGGTAGCTTTTTACCTGCCCCAGCAGCATGAACAAGAGGCCTCCGCCGGTAAGGGTGAAAAGCTGGACCCGGTAAAACCCCACCCGGTCGGTGATCCTTCCTCCCAGGAAACCTCCGCAGATGGCTCCTAATCCAAAGATACCCATCACCAGGCCTGCCTGACCGATGCTGTAGCCCATAGAGGGTTGTGTGAGGTAGATGGTCATAAAAGGGATCACCATCGTACCGCTGCGATTGACCAGCATTACCAGTGACAGGAGCCAGGTGGGTCTTGACAAGCCGCTATAGGCATTCGTGTATAAAGAGATCGTGCGTCCGAGCATAGCCAGCTGCAAATATAATGAAAGTGCCCGTCCGGGACGGGCACTTTCATTTAAACCGGGCGGCGCCCGGAAGCGGAGCTGTTATTTTCCGAATACTTTTTTCAGCAGGTCGGTCACCTGGGCGGCCGGGTTCTGACGGATATTCTTTTCTTCCTGTGCTACATAGTAGAAGACCCCATCGAGGGCCTTCATGGTGGCATAAGAGGGAAGATCGGTATTTACTTTGCTGACGAAAGGCATTTTATTGTACGTATCGAAAACGGTCTTCCAGTATTTCGTGGCGCCGGTTTTTTGCAGAGAGGTGTCGATCACGGGACGGAAAGCGGCGGTCAATTGCGCGGTAGTCGATTTTCTCAGATAGGAAGTAGCTGCCGTATCGGCGCCTTTGAGAATACCGACGCCATCCTGTACGGACATGTGCTGAATAGCGCTTAAAAAGATGGGGGCGGCGGATTTAGCGGCGTCTTCTGCGGCCCTGTTGAGACTGAGGATCGCATCATCCACCTGTTTGCCAAAACCGGCGCTGCGTAATGTCTTTTCTACTTTCTGTGCTTCCGGCGGAAGCAGGATCTTTACGGCGGCGTCCCTGAAGAAGCCATCCACTGCCGACAGCTTATCCGCACTCTTTTTGGTACCCTGGGACAGCGCCTCTTTCAAGCCGGCTACGATATCATCCGAACTAAGGGATTTCCCTCCTTTCAGGGAGCTTACTGCATTTTTGGCACTGCTGAGAATGCCCTGGGCGTTGACGAGAATAACAGAACAAAACAACATCACCATTACAGAAGAAAATTTTTTCATACTGGATATTTTAATTTTTAAAATCCGGTTTAAATGTAAGGCCAAAATCTGATAAAATAATGTTAAGCCCCCTGGAAATCAAGTTGTGCCGAACGATAATAATGCCTTCATAACGTGATTTGCAGATCCCGGAAATAATAGCTAATTTTTGGGTCTACTGAAACACATTCTCTCCATATCGCTGCTTATTTCATGGCTGCTGTTCACCTATAGCAGAATGTGGACTTACCGGACTTGCCCGGCGATGCCTGTCCTCGCCCTGCCGACGGTAAACTGTGATTGTGAACGGCAACCTCCCGAAGCGACCGATAACGGACAACCCGCTGCGGGACCTGTTGTATCCAAACAAAAGCCGGAAGACGTGTTCGCCAGGAGCATTCTTTTTGCCCTTCCTGATCATTTTACCCATTCTGCCTCCATTGAAAGCGTCTTCCTGATCAGCCGGATCTTTCCGGGCTTCCCCCTCTCCTTCTTTCAACCTCCCCGTTGTTGAGATTTCATATCAGCTACTGAATGCAGGCCTAACCGGGCGACGCCCGGTTGTGAAAAACGTCCTGTCAAGCCATTTATTTTAATTCATCTCAATAACTCTTTTTATGAATTGGAAGAATCCTTCATATATGCTATTATTATGTCATGCCATCCTCTTTTGTTCCTGTCATGCCCGGCTGGCCCCTCAAACCCTTAACAAAGAAGTGACTGATGAGCATGGCAAGCCGCAATTATTAGGGAAATGTTCCCGCAGCCGGTTGGAACAGGCCCCTTATGACAGCTGGTTTGTCAGGAACTATTCGGACTACCGGGTCGATTCTGTTACGGCCGATCGGCTCCGGTCCAAACTGGGGGAAGGTCTGAATGCCTCGTCTACCGGCAAGGGCATTCAGTTTACCATCTTCATGGGGACCTGGTGCGGCGACAGTAAGAGGGAAGTTCCCCGGATCTTCAAAATCCTCGATTACTGCGGAATAGACTCCTCCCGGGTGCAGCTGGTTATGGTCAGTGCTGCCGAAGCTGCGTACAAACAAAGCCCCGGTCATGAAGAAAGAGGGAAGAATATATTCAGGGTTCCCGACCTGATCGTGTTGCATGACGGCAAGGAGATGGGACGCATCGTGGAGTCGCCTGTACAATCGCTGGAAAAGGATCTCCTGTTGTTGGCAGACGGGGGGGCCTATACTCCCCATTATGAGGGGGTCGCCCAACTGGCAAAGGTATTCAGGGAGGAAAAAACAAAGAAGATCGAAAAAGAACTGCCGGAGCTGGCCGACCGGTTAAAGCCCTTGCTGGGTTCCTCTTCGGAGCTGAAATCTTATTATTATGTCCTGAAAGCCGCCGGGGAGCAGTCCAAAGCCGACCTTACCCTCCGGCTAAATGCCCTGATCTTCCCGGGAGGAAAATAAGGCTGAGTACAATAAACCCCCTATTTTTGCGTCTCGAAAGAAGTAAAATATGACTATGTATAAAAAAATGATCGTGTCCGCTCTTTGCGTATCCATCTGTGGCTCGGGTTGGGCGCAGGTGAAAAAGGCCCCTGCTGCTGCCGGATCTGCCAAGGCCGCTCCGGTGGCAGCTCTGAAAACTACCCAGGACTCCTTAAGTTATGCCATCGGTCTGAGCGTGGCGAACTTCTACAAACAGCAGAATATCACGAATATCAATACCACTCTTCTTACCAAGGCCATCAATGATGTGAACAGGAAGAATAAGCTGCTGCTCGACGAACAGCAGGCCAATACCTGTATTGTCAACTACATGCAGAAAAGCAAGGCGGAGAAATCATCCGGCAATAAAAAGATCGGGGAAACCTTCCTCGCTGCCAATAAGAACAAACCTGGTGTCGTAGCGCTGCCCAGCGGATTACAGTATAGCGTGGAGAAAGCGGGCACCGGACCCAAACCCGCGCTGACGGACAAGGTGAAGGTTCATTATCATGGCACCCTGATCGACGGGAGAGTATTTGATAGTTCTGTTGAAAGAGGAGAACCGATCGAACTGAATGTCAATGGAGTCATCCCTGGCTGGACGGAAGCCCTGCAGCTGATGCCGGTGGGCAGCAAGTGGAAGCTCTTTATTCCTTCCAACCTGGCTTATGGCGATCAGCAGGCCGGGCCGTTAATCGCGCCGGGCTCTACCCTGGTCTTCGACGTGGAGCTGCTGGACATCATCAAACCCGATGCGGTCGCCAAACCGGACAGCACGCCCATGCCGGATAGTACAAAGCATAACTAAACACTTTTTAAAAAGAGGCGGGCTCCCATGGGGCCCGTCTCTTTTATTTTGAGGCCCTGAAGAGGTTGTCCGTCGCCTGCAGGATCTTTGCTTTTAATTTTGGATTATAGTCCGGATGCTGTTGCAGGAACCGGCGGACCAAATCTGCGGCTGTCCTTGTCCGGTACCAGGTGAAACTAGCCTGCAGCCAGCTCTGTGGGAAGAATACATCCCCTGTGCGTTGGATCTCCTCCAACAGGTCCAGGCTTTTTGGCAGATATTTTTCAGATACGGCTGTCCGGAGCGGGTGGTGCAGGTAGGACAGCCCGGTCAGGACCCAGGCCTCTTTTTTCCTGCCTCCTGCTGTGGTTAATGAGTCGAAGAACCGGTCTCTCTCCCGGATGTCATTGGATAAGGCAGGGAGGAGATAGAGGAGCCGCCCGTGCCGGTCTTCATTGGTGATACGTGCCAGCTGTTCACGTAGGATCTGTTGTTCGCCGGGATAGCCCCGCAGTGCGAGGGCGGCCGCCAGGTTGGTGTAGTCTTCTTCCGATAGTTTTACCCCGGCCGGCGGCTGTTGTTGTTTCCAGATGGAGTATAGACTGTCCTGCCCTTGCCGGCTGAGAACAATGTTGGAATAGGTCCTGAAGAGCAATTTCTTTTCATTGCCAGAGCCGGCCGAGCGCATGGCCTGCCAGACATCCTTTTCCAGTCCCGCTGAAAGGGAGTCCCGGGTGGCGGGAGAAAGGAAACGCCAGTAGATGGATATCAGATGATCTGTCAGCAGGTTGAGATTCAATTCTTCCGTCTCCTTTGAGAGGGCCTTCCGGTCCAGGGTCAGCAACCGGCGTGGGCTGATGGACTGTCCGTCCAGCATATTCTCGTATAGGTTGATATAAGCGGCAGCACGCATGAGAGGAGATGGCGCGGTGGGTCCGGCAACGGCAGTGCTGAAGATCCAGGGGAGACTCTTCTGATCGATGGGGAACAAGCCATATCCCTGACCGTCAGTATTGAAGAGTATACAGAACGGGGGGTCTTTTTTTGGTGGGAGTGGGATGCGGGCCACGGAGTCTTTCATGTTGACTGTCCGTTGTTCCACCTGATAGCTACTGCCGCGAGGTCCCCTGACTTTATACACGAAGGCGATGTCAAATAATTGGGGCCATATGCGGGCGGATCCATCTTCGCCCCGTTGATGGATCTCGATTTCTTTGGCTGTCCGGAGCCGATAAGTGAACCTGGGCCTTCCGGGTTGATTCACCCAAACTTTATTCCAGGCCTCCAGGTCTACGGTCGTGTGCCCCGCCAGTTGATGGATGAGGTCAGGCCATGAGGCATTCGCTCCCGCATAAGCCTTCAGGTAATCCCGTAGTCCGTCCCGGAAAGCGTCTGCTCCCATGAGACGTTCGAGCTGCCGCATCATGACAGGCGCCTTGTGATAGATAATATTCCCATAGAGTGAGCCGGCTTCCTGCAAGTTGTCCAACTGTTGCCGGATGGGGTGGGCGCCCGCGGTACGGTCGATGCTATAGGCTGCGGGGAAATGGTCTGTCAGGAACTTCAGGTCGTACTTCCCATCGGGCAGGGTGATGTTGCTGACCTTATCCGCCATGAAATTGGCGAATACTTCCTTCATCCAGACATCGTTGAACCAGGACATGGTCACCAGGTCCCCGAACCACATGTGGGCGGTCTCGTGGGAGAGGACGTTGGAGCGGCCTATCACCTGGTCCCGGGTAGCGCCGGAGTCGAGGAACAGGGCGCTGGCTTTATATTGAATAGCTCCGGGATGCTCCATCCCCCCGAATTGGAAATCGGGTATGGCGACAAAATCAAATTTCTGAAACGGATAGGCCAGACCGGTATATTCCTTCATGAATTGCAGGGCGTCGGCCTGGATGCGGAAGATAGGTCCCAGGCTCATCCTCAGTTTGGTGCTATCCGTCTCCCGGTAATAAAAATGCATGGGGCGGCCGTCTTCGGTTTGGTCGGACCGGGTGAATTTTCCCGCTGCAAAAGAAAACAGGTAGGTGCTGATCTTATCGGAGGGAAGGAAATGGAGGGTACGGGTGTCGCCTTCCGTTACAGAGTCCTTTACGGGTGCGTTGCCCAGGGCCTTCCAGTCCGCGGGCATGACCAGCGACAAGGTAAAGACGGCCTTCAGATCGGGTTGGTCAAAACAGGGAAAGAGGGTGCGGGCCCGGTCGGGCACCAGTAAGGTGTAGCAAAAGTCACGGTTGCGGTTGAGCGGGCTGTTGCCTGCCGTAAAAAGGATATGGAGGATATTGGGCCCCGGATGTAAAGAAGTGGCAGGGATCAATAAATGTTCCTGTTGATGGACTACAGGGATGGTGATGCCGTTGACGGTTATCTGACCGGGGCTGATTTTTTCTTTAAAATCAAGGATGAGGGGGGCCGAGGTATCCCGCAGGGTAAACGAGAGGGTTTCTTCGGCGGGGATGGGCGTTTGCCGTTGCGAGGGAAGATGGAATAACAGGTCGTACTTAATATCCTGTATTAAATTTTTTCGATAAGTGGCCAGGGCGGCGGAGACCCCTGTTTCCAGGGTAGGTTGTGCGGAGGCGCTGGCGTAAAAAAGAAAGCTAACGATGAGAACAAAAAAAACCTGCGATCGGACTATTGACATGCCTGAAAAATTAGAGCAGAAAAGTACGTCATTCTCTTTAAAAATTGGGGCAAAGTGGGTATATTGATTCTTCCTTAAGTCCTCTGAAATGGTAAAAATTGTACTCTTATCCTTTGCCCTGACTTTATTCTATCCGCCCCAGGATGTGAGGGTTATCACTTATTCCACGGGGAAATTCAATACTTCTTCTTATGAAGGTCTCTCCTTCTGGATAAAGGGCAATCAAAGAGCGTATATCCGGTATGCGCACGGGGTGGATTCAGAGGACATCGATCTCAGTTGGGCGGGGCCGGTGACCCTCCATGATGAAAAAGGATTTAAAGCGCAATTTCCTGCCCCCGACACCAGCTGTTTTTATATCATCCCCAAAAATTATCTGGTAAAGGTTATGGACAAAGATGGTAAGTCCCTGCATGTCTATTCCTGGGAGAATGAGGCAAGGGCGGGAGATTCTACGGTGGGTTGTTCCATCTGCGCCAGTGATGAACGGCAGGCCATGGAATGGTTGAAAAAATATTTTATGAGATAAGATTAGCCCCCCGCTTTCGGCGGGGGGCTAATCTTTATTGCGGTTTACGTAGCTGTTCCAACAGTTGCAGGCCCAGTAGTCCGCTGATAGGTCCGCCGGCTCCATCCCCTCCCCCGCCGATGAGGATATCGGGCATGATCTTGATATGCTGAGCGCCGATAGCTTCCATGACCTTTAATTGGGTGAAGTTGGCGCCGCCCATGGCTTCGACTGCCAACTTGTAGGATTCAGCCGATGACTTACCGATGGCCAGGGTTTTTTCTGCTTCGGCATTACCCGTCAGGGTGATCCTTTCTGCCTCGGCTTTTGCCAGCCATTCGATCTTTTCAGAGTCAGCTTTTGCCAGTAACCGGGTCTTTTCCGCTTCGCCGCTGGCCAGGAATTTCAGCCGGTCCGCTTCGGCATTGGCTTGCAGGCGAACGCTGTTGGCATCACCGGTTGCCTTTTTTACGGAGGCGTCCGCAATACGTTCTGCGATCTGTACGCCCTGGTCGGCCTTTACGATCTCCTTTTGTATTTCGGCGATGGCGGTTTCCTTCTCCAGGCTCTGCCGGGTCTCCTGCGCCTTCATCTGTGTTTCATAGGTGACCTTTTGCTCTTCGGCTAATTTGCGGTCGGTGAGGGTCTTCATCAGGCTTTCCGGCGGAACGATGTCTCCGATGAGGGTGTCGACGCCGAATACATTGTATTGTTGTAATACTTTTCCGATATGGTCGCGGGCGGACTCCTGTCTCTCCTTACGGCTGCCTAAAAAGGCGATGACATCACTATCCTGCGCCGAGTTGCGGAAATAGTTGCCGATCGTCGGCTCCAGCACCTGACTGACGAGGTTGGTCATATTTCCAAATCTTCCGATCACTTTTGGCGCTTCCGTGGTGGGGATGTGGATGATCTGCGCCACATCCAGGTTGAACGGGAATCCGTCCTTACTGCGTACGGTGATGGTGGAGAGGTTCTTATCCAGTTGATGGGCTTCGCTACGGGCGCTGGCCCAGTTCAGTACCAGGTTGGTGGTAGGCACCAGTTCCACCTTCATGATATAGGGGTTGATAGGGTATTTACCGGGACCCAGCGGTTCGGCCCAGACGCCTTTGGAGCCTTTTGCCACGATGTTGCCGTGTTTGAACTCAACGCCGCTTAGGTCTTCCCCGTCGCTGCCCACATAGGAGATCACCACTCCGACGTGACCGATGGGGATCTCGGTCATCCTTACCGTCTCTACTTTTGCAAACCAGGGGTTCAGGAAATAAGAACCGGCGAGGATCACTTGTTCCTGCAGGCCTTTAAAGCCTCCATTGCTCATGAACAGGTCCACATCCTGGAATTTGTTATGTCCGGCAATAATGCGACCGGCAATCTGTCCTTCTTCCAGCGACTGTCCTTCCTGGGTAGTGCCGATGCCCACCGCATTGTCCGGTATGCTGATCATATCCGTTACCTCCACCTCGAATAAAAAGGTGTTGATACGATAAGATCCCGGCGTGATGATGCCGGTCTGACGACCTTTGCGGCCGCCATTCTGCAGAAAAGCCTGTGCATCCTGAAAGGAGTCGCAGGGTACTTTCCGGGCAAGGATGGAGCCTGTCTCCAGTTCTGAACCGTCCTTGGCCAGTACGAGGCCGATCTTTCCGGTAGGGATGATGGTGAAAGGTTGAAAAGTGATGTCATATTGCCAGAACCATTTTCCGAAGTAGACGCCGGGAGCCAGGGTTTGGGCCTGGAAACCTGCTTCGCCGGCGGTGGCGATGATACGTCCTTCCGGCAGGGATTGTTTACCTACCAGGACGAATTTCTTGGTGACCAGCCCGATCCTGTCTTCGGGTACGATGACCAGGCCAAAGAAGACACGGAGTATCAGACGGTAAAGCAACAGGCATAACAAGGGGATACCGAGGATCAATCCCCATTTGATCAATAATGAAGGTTCCATTTTAAAATTTGGTTTAGGAATGTGAATATAAGCCAGAAAGCTAATTCACGTTAACCGTTTTATCTTTAGCATACTTTACACTATAGCTGAGCTTATATTTTTTGGTTTCTCCGGGGGCCAGCTGCAGCTTCCAGGTCAGCACGCCCGTACCGGTATTCACTTCTGCCCCGCTGCTGTCCAGCAACTCTTCTTCGATTTCTTTGGAAGAGCTGATGGGGTATTGATCTTTCAGCAGCAGCTGTATTGCCTCTTTCTTGTTGTTCTTCACCGTAATCTCGTAGGTGAAGATCTGTTTCTTGTTGCTGCCAAGGAATTTTACGCTGCTGTAGTCCACTACTTTTTCTCTTTTGATGACCACCCGCCGGTCCCTGCCCAGGGTGAGGTTCAGCGTGTCCTGAGTGGAAGCGGGATCGATAAAGGACCTGCCGATATAGGTCCCTTCAAAGATGATGTTGGCTTCGCCGGGTAACAGATTCAGCTTTCCCCAGTCGGGTACTTCGCCGAGCAGGTAAGCGTCTTTATCGAGGCGGGGCGCCGAGTAGTATTTAAACCCGGTGGGGACCTTGTATTCCTTTAAGACGACATTCTGTTCCTTGCCATTCGTCGGCACATCATATGGAAGGTCGATGTCGAAATTGACGTTGATGGTATTATCTTTTACAGACACATAGTCTCCCAGCTCGTCTTTGAGGGTGATGCGGACCACCCCACCAGCGGCCCTTGACCCATAGAGGGAAGTTGCCGCGGCGTCTTTTAATACCTCGACATTTTTTATCGCCCGGGTGTCTATTTTCCTGTAATCTTCCTCACTCATGGGTTTTCCGTTGACGATATACAAGGGATCTTTGTTCTCTTCGTCAGAGGCCGTACCTCTTATTCTCATGGTGCTGTATCCTGACACTACGACCTCCTGGAGATCTGTTTTTTTGTAGGCCATGGATTGAAGGCTGTTGTATTTGTCCCCATCAGAGAGGCTTACCGGGTCCGTATACCGCAGGAACCAGGTCTTTAGCACCGGGGCATTACCGCCCTGGGTAGGAACGGAGGTGGAGAGGGTGAGTTTGACCTGTTTCCAGTCGAAGCCCGAGGTCTGTCTGAGCTTGGCTTTGTAGAGAAGCCGGAGGGGATCGTTGATATTATCCACCCGCAGGTCATAGGAGGGGGTCCAGGAGGCGGTGGGGGTAAGATAGGAGACGGTGAATTCAATTTCGCCTGCCAGGGGGCTCAGTAGTTGCAGCAGGAGGCGGCCGGAGGTCCGGGTATTTTTTTTCTCTTCTTCGTCGATCTGGGCTTCCAGTTTTGCTGCCCCGGTCTTCAGCCGACCGGCCCTGGTATTGGCGGCGGTCAGTTCTGCATTCAGTTCCAGGGATTTTTGTTTATAATAATCCATCATCTTTATCAGTTCGGCCACGCTGAGGCCGTTTTGTTCTCCACCTATTTTCTTATTGGATTCCAGCAGGTTGATGAGATCCATGTCCGCTCTTATCAGAACGTTGACTTTCTCCAGTTCTTTTTGCACGCTATCCAGGGAGTCCTGTAATTTTTTAACCAGCGGGGACTTTGTCTCGGGTCGCAGGTATTCTTTGGAGAACTCTACGGACAGGATGGTGACTGTCTCCGTGGTGCCGATTCGAAGGCTGTTGATATCGATATTATTACTAATATCTTCGATAATGAGCTCGTTACTACCTTGTCGCAGAAAAGTTTTTGCGGTATGGGTCAGTTCAGCGCCGGTGCGGTAGACGGTGGCGGACCGTAAGATGGACGGGATGGTGGCAGCGCCTTCTCTGCTGAAGCCCTGGAAATGGGCGGTTGTCAGGAATGATAATAGTAATAGCAGGAATTTTTTCATATAACCTGGTTTTTGTTTGTGACTATTTTCCAGGTAGATGCTAAAAATCCTGCTATTACATATGAAGGGGGTGTTTACTTATATAAAAGGTCATAATATTCGTGGGCCATCCGTCCGGCGTCGAACTGGTAGCGTACGTCCCGCATACCGTTCTTGGCGATCTGTCTCCAGGTATCGTACTTGTCATAGTACAGGGGGAGGATCTCCTTTTGCAGGATCTCATAGAGTTTTTCAAAGTCGTAGTCGTCCTGTTGCTCTACGTGCATATTGGCATAATCGGCTTTCGGCACTACAAATCCGTTGTTCCCGTGATTGATAAATTCCGGGATCCATCCATCATCGGTGGAGAAGTTGACGGCTCCGTTCATGGCGGCTGTCATGCCGCTGGTGCCGGAGGCTTCCCGGGGCACCCGGGGATTGTTCAGCCAGCAGTCGGCAGCCTGTTTGAGACGTTTGGACAAGGACAGCTCATAGCCGATGACTACGGCGACATTTTTATAGTTTTTGCTCAGATGAACCAGGTGGTTGAACTCATTGATCGCCGGATAGTCCATCGGGTAGGGTTTGCCTGCCCAGATGATCTGCACCGGGTATTTTGTGTCGCTGGTGAGTTTGGAAAAGCGATCGATGTCGCGGGTAAGGAATTCGGCCCTTTTATACCCTGCAAATCGCCGGGCCCATACGATGGTGAATACATTCGGGTCGAATACTTTGCCTGTCTGATCGGCTACGATCTCAAAGCTGCGTTTCTTCATGTATTTCTTACGGTCATCCCACCAATAGTCGTTGCCTTCCTCCATTTTCCGGTAGAGTTCCTTATCGGCCCAGTAACGCCAGTTCTGTGCGTTGGTAATGGAGATGATGGGGCAGATGTTCTTGTATTTGCTCCACATAGCCCTGGATACGTCTCCATGGAGTTTGGATACCCCGTTGGCGATATGGGCGAAGCGCAGCGCCACCAGGGAGTGGTTGAAGGCGTCGTCTTCGAGGCCTGTCAGCTTTTTCGTTTCCTCTACGGAGAGGCCGCAGAAATAGCTCATCTTATGACAGAGGAAGATGTCGTGTTTCTCATTGCCCGCTTCCTCCGGCGTATGGGTGGTGAATACCAGTCTTTTCCGTACCTCTTCAATATTTTTATTGTACTTCTGATATAAGTAGAAGGAGGCGCTGATCCCGTGGGCCTCGTTTAAATGGTAGAGGTCGGGATTAAAGCCCAATTCGTCTACCAGTTGGGCCCCTCCTACTCCCAGCAGGATGAACTGGGCTACCTTGGTGGCGACATTAGCGTCATAGAGGCGATGGGTAATGGTCTGGCTGACGTAGTCGTTCTCCGGGAGGTCGGTGCTCAGTAAGAATAAGGGGGCACTCTTGAATGTTTCCGGGTTGAGGTAAAAGGCTTTCACCCATACGGGGTGTTCGTGGATGTTGACCTGGAATTTAATACCGGTATCTTCCAGGAAGCTGTATTGTTTTTCCATCCAGGTGACCTGCAGGGTCTGGTCCTGGTTGCGGGCCTGGTCGTAGTATCCATATTTCCACAGGATGCCGATATTGATCATATTCTGGCGCAATTCATAAGCGCTGCGCAAGTGAGAGCCGGCTAAGAATCCCAGGCCGCCGCTATAGATCTTCAGGGGCTGGTGTACGGCAAATTCCATTGAGAAGTAAGCCACTTTCTTTGAATAACGCTCTTCTACCGCGTAAGGCACATTGTAATTTCTAAAGCTCATAGCTATTGCTGATAGTTTTTCTATGTAATAAGTACGCAATATAACGGATAATCCTCAATTGAATTGTCCGGGAACATCACCTATGCAAGGAAGGTGCCGAAAAAGGGGTCAGGCTTTTTTCTTTGTTGGTTTGGGTTTAGCGGGAGTATGTTTTTCATAATAACCTTCAAAGAAACATTTAATATCCCGGTGGTTACCGCAGCCTTCCAGTTCTTTCATTCTGACGCCGGAGGGATTGAAGATGAAATCTACCGTGCAGGGATCTCCACTGGACCGGTAGCGGGCGGTGGTGGCGGAAATAAATTTTGCTTCTCCCTTTAATTCTCCTTTGCAAGCGCCTTCGTCTTTTTCAAAATGGACAAAAAACAGAACCCTGGAGGGGTCTTTTCCATCCCTGACGGATACGATATTTCTTTTGTCCTGCAGGTAGTCTCCGGTAAACTTGTGTTTATGGGAGAAGGTGTCGATGGGGTTATAGATGGGAGGGGTCTTTGTCCTGGCTTCGTTGGATTCTGTCAGGATCAGCAGAAATCCTGTCTCTTCATTGAAAACATACGCGTCTTTTTTGTAAAGGATCTGTCCATCGGGGCCTTTACGCTGGTGAGTGAGGGTAAGGGTATATTTGGCGTCCATCACCACCTGGCCGGAAATGCCCGGTTCGTTATCGGAGTAGATGACGGGCCTGGCGGCAACATATTTATTTTTTTTGTCGAAGCAGACGACATAGAGGACTTTCCTGGATGCCGTCGTGGCTTTGACAAAGAGGTAGATCTCATGCTGTGGTACTTTTACTTTACCCATTGCATAGAGTCTCGGTTTCCCTTCTTTACCAAAATATTTTGTCAGGACGCTGTCCGGCACCAGGCGGGTAAAGATCTTATAGTTGATGACGGAGGCGTCCATTTCTTTTCGCCGGAGCACCGTGTCCGTTACCTGGTAAGGCAGTTTCAGGGGCTGGAAAAATTCGATAAACTCGGGTACGTCTACTTTTTCATCGTTCTCCGAAAGGGATTGTTTTTTGCTTTTACAAGCGAATAACAGACCTGGCAATAAAATCAGCAACAGGTATTTCTTCATAATTGAGATGCCTTTGGCCCGTTAAAATTAACCATTCGGGGCTAATTAAGCGGAAATAATTAAGCTGAAAATGATTGTTTCCATTTGTCGTTTTTTATTTTTAGATTTGTCTAAATTAAAATTTAGGTTATCCTGAAATACTCCGCCAGCAAAGAAAATCACCTGAAGGCCATTTTTCACCTTCAGAACGAACAGGGCATCGTCACTACCAATGCCCTGGCGGCTGCTTTGCAGACCCGCCCTGCTTCCGTGACGGATATGCTAAAGAAGCTGAAAGAACAGAAATTATTGAATTATGAGCGGTATAAGGGCTTCAAATTGAACAACGAAGGGAAAAAAGCAGCGATCCAGGTTATTCGCAAACACCGTTTGTGGGAGTATTTCCTGGTAAAAAAGTTACAGTTTGGTTGGGACGAGGTGCATGAGATTGCCGAAGAGCTGGAACATATTGGTCATAAAAAGCTGATAGACCGGCTGGATGCCTACCTGGGTTTCCCCCAGACCGATCCCCATGGGGACCCGATCCCTGACAGCCAGGGCCGGTTCAACCTTCTGCGGCAGGTGAGTCTTTCGGAGCTGCCCCTGAACAAGACCGTCCAGGTGTCCGCCATTGCCAGCCAGACCTCGGAGATGCTGGAGCTGTTACAGCATATGCATATCCAGCTGGGGACCCGGCTGGAAGTAAGAAAGAAATTCCCGTTTGATGATTCCCTGGAGGTGAAGATCCGCAATCGTCCGCCCCTGACCATCAGTGCCCTGGTAGCTAAAAATGTGCTGGTGAAGGATGTGCCGCCGGCGGCAAAAAAAGAAGAATAAATAAAAAAAAGAATATAATAATACGATGGATGGCCAATTTCATAAGAATGTTTCGCTGGGGGAAGTACATGGCAGTGTAGACGCCACGGGGAAGGGCCCCTGGTGGAGGCAGCTGTTTATATTTTTTGGTCCTGCTTACCTGGTCAGTGTGGGATATATGGATCCGGGTAACTGGGCCACCGATCTGGCCGGTGGAAGTCAGTTTGGCTATTCCCTGATCTGGGTCTTGCTGATGAGCAATGGAATGGCAATCCTTTTACAGAACCTTTCCGCGCGGCTGGGGATCGTACGGGGAAGGGACCTGGCGCAGGCCAACCGGGAGGTCTATCCCCGGTATGTCAATCTGACCCTTTATGTCCTGGCGGAGATTGCCATTGCCGCCTGCGACCTGGCGGAAGTATTGGGCATGGCTATCGGCATCCAGCTGCTGACGGGGCTGCCGCTGATCTATGGCGTATGTATCACGGTCCTGGATACCTTCCTCTTGCTGTTCCTGCAAAGACTGGGCATGCGCCGGATGGAGGCTTTTATCATCGGCATGATCGGCATCGTGGGGCTGTCCTTCCTGGTCGAGATCCTGTTGGCCCATCCATCCCCGCGGGAGATCGTCACCGGTTTTATCCCTACCCTGCCCGGAAAGGAGGCGTTGTATATCGCCATTGGTATTATCGGCGCCACCGTAATGCCTCATAATTTATACCTGCATAGCGCCCTGGTGCAGACCCGGAAGATCCGTCCCGGGGCCACTCACATGCGTAAGGCTCTCAAGATCAATTTCATGGATAGCGCCATTGCCCTCAACCTGGCTTTTTTTGTAAATGCTGCCATTCTGATCCTGGCTGCTACCATATTCTTCAAGACCGGGAAGACGGATATTGCCTCTATCAAAGATGCGCACCAGCTGCTGGCCCCTTTGCTGGGCAGTGCCCTCGCCCCCAAGCTCTTTGCCATTGCCCTCATCGCGGCGGGACAGAGCTCGACCATTACCGGCACGCTGGCCGGGCAGATCGTGATGGAAGGTTATTTACAGTTGCGGATCAATCCCCTGCTCCGAAGGCTGCTCACCCGCCTGCTGGCCATCGTGCCGGCTGTGGCCGTTATTCTCATCGCCGGGGAAGCGAAGGTGGATAGCCTGTTGGTATTCAGCCAGGTGATCCTGAGCGTACAGCTGGGGTTTGCCGTTATCCCGCTGATTCATTTTGTCAGTGACAAGGCTAAGATGGGCGATTTTTCCATCAGCCCTTTTATCAAGGTGTTGTCGTGGGGGGTAGCCAGTTTGCTGGTCTATCTCAACATCCGGCTGGTCCTGGAAGAATCCTCTTCCTTTTTCGCCGTACCTGGTTACGGGGGCTGGAAGATCCTCATCGTGCTGGGGGGGATTGGAGCTATTCTTTTGCTGGTCTATATTATTTTACATCCCTGGATCACCCGGCGGCAGCAGAAGGCACCTGCCCCTATTCAGTTACATCCCCAGTCGGGGGTTTTGACGGACTGGGCGCCTCCCGTATTCCGGCATATTGCCATTGCCCTTGACTTCAGTGCGCATGATGAAAAATTACTGGCTTATGCAGTCGGTCAGGGGGGCAAGGAAAGCCGGTATTTGCTGATCCATGTGGTGGAGAGCGCCTCTGCGCACATGCTGGGGAAAGAGAGTGATGACTACGAAACAAGAGGGGACCAGGAAAGGCTGGACCTTTACCGGGAAGCCCTGCAGCGAAAAGGGTTCAGTAGTCAGACCAGGCTGGGCTTCCGTCATCGGAGCCGGGAGATCGCCCGCATTGTGAAGGAGGAAGGGGCCGATATGCTGGTTATCGGAGCGCATGGGCACAGCGGGCTGAAGGACTTTATCTATGGGGAGACGGTGAATGCCGTGCGGCATGAATTGAAGATCCCGGTGCTGATAGTGAGCTTGTGAGGAGGAGGACGCGGTCCCTGGTCTTCAGGTGTTCTTGCTGCGCGTCAAATGCTTTAGGCGGCTAAAAGTTTCCGGTTTGATATTTAAAAAGGAGGCAATATATTTTTGCGGCACCCGCTGTAACATATGAGGATGGGTACGAATATAATCCAGGAACCGTTCGCGGGTACTCTTGCTGAGCTGGTCGAAATAGCGAAAATCCTTTTTGATAAACAGGTCCGACATGATCAGTCTTCCCAGCCGCTCGACTTTTGGATAACGCTGATACAGTTGCTCCAGGCTGTCATAGCTGATGGAGAGAAAAACGGTAGGTTCGATGGTCTCTACGACCGATCCGGAAGGGGTGCGGTAATGGAAGGAGAGCTCTGAATGGATGATATGGCCTTCTGTAGCCAGCTGGACGATGACTTCATTGTCCTTTAAAGGGAGGTATTTACGCACCAGCCCCCGGGCGATGATGTTGATGTATCTTTCCACTTCTCCTTCCCGGATGACCTTCACTTTTTTTTCAAACTCCCGGATCTCTATATAGGGCAGGAATACATTGAACTCGGTCTTTGTCAGTGGGACAAACCCGGAGAGGTAATGGAAAAGGTCGTCCAGGGCAGCCTGATAAGGGGTTTTCTTTTTGGTCATTTACGTTCTTTTTTGTCGCTGAGAGCAAGTCTTTGGCTTGCCGGGCGTGCCTTCGGGCCGGAGACCTGTGGTCTCCTTTTTAATCGACTAAAAGTCTCCGGTTTCATATTCAGGTAAGAAGCCAGGTATTTCTGAGGTACTCTTTGCAGAAGGTCGGGGTTGTTGTAAACGAAGTGGAGGAATCGTTCGCGGGTTTCCATCCGGATACATTCATGTTCCCACTCTTCCTTCTGGAGGACCAGGTGGGTGATGATCTTGCGGCCTAACCTTTCTATACGGACGCTGTTATCATATAATTTCTCCAGCTGCCGCCGGGAAATGGAAAAAACGGTGACGGGTTCGAGGGCTTCCACCCTATAAGGTGAGGGGGTGCCGGATAAGAAGGAGGCGGAGGAGCTGATGATCTCACCTTCCCGGGCTATCTGGGTGATAATTTCTGTCTTGTCCCGGTAGAAGTATTTGCGGGCAAGCCCTTTTATGATAAAGTTAATATAGGTCTCCACCTCTCCGATGCTGACCAGGGGCTGTTTCTTATCGAAATTCCGGATCACGAGCTTCTCCGCCAAAAAAGTAAATTCTTCATTGGATAGAGGTACATACCGGGATACATATTGGCGCAATGCATCTAACATCGACAGTTGGGAGGTTAAAGTACTACAAACATACAAAAAAGCCGCTAAGGAGGTGGAAGGTGCGGTCGGCATAGCAATATTTTGTAGGTTTGCTCTCTTTTTGTATATAAAATTGTAGCATTATGGCCAAGAAAATCAAAGTTGTAAATCCTGTTGTAGAACTAGACGGGGATGAAATGACCCGTATTATCTGGAAATTCATTAAAGACAAATTAATCCTACCCTACCTGGAAGTCGATATTAAATATTTTGACCTGGGGGTCGAATACCGTGACCAGACCAATGACCAGGTTACCATTGACGCTGCCAATGCCATCAAACAATATGGCGTCGGTATCAAATGTGCTACGATCACGCCGGATGAAGCCCGTGTAACCGAATTCAAGCTGAAGCAGATGTGGAAGAGCCCCAATGGAACGATCAGGAACATCTTAGACGGCACGGTCTTCCGGGAACCGATCGTCATGCAGAATGTGCCCCGGTTGGTCACCAACTGGACGGCCCCTATCATCATTGGACGACATGCCTTTGGCGATCAATACCGTGCTACGGATACGGTTATCAAAGGAAAAGGCAAGCTGACCATGACCTTCACTCCGGAAGATGGAGGTGCAGCACAGACTTTTGAAGTGTACAATTTCAAAGGGGATGGCGTCGCCCTGACGATGTACAATACGGATGAGTCGATCAGCGGGTTTGCCAGAAGCTGTTTCAACATGGCCCTCAGTAAGAAATGGCCCCTGTATCTCTCTACCAAGAATACGATCCTGAAGAAGTATGATGGCCGTTTCAAAGATATTTTCGAAGATATTTATGCAAAGGAGTTTTCACAAAAATTCAAGGAAGCGGGTATTGTATATGAGCATCGTCTGATCGATGACATGGTTGCCAGTGCGTTGAAATGGAATGGCAATTTTGTTTGGGCCTGTAAGAATTATGACGGAGATGTACAGAGTGATACGGTAGCCCAGGGGTTCGGGTCTTTAGGCCTGATGACGTCTGTACTGATCACACCGGATGGCAAGATCATGGAGGCGGAAGCCGCGCATGGCACGGTTACCCGTCACTATCGTGACCATCAGGCCGGCAAGCCTACTTCTACCAACCCGATAGCTTCTATCTTCGCCTGGACCCGGGGTCTTGCCTTCCGCGGCAAACTGGACGGCAACCAGGACCTGATCAAGTTTGCGGATGCACTGGAAGCGGTCTGTATCGAGACGGTAGAGAGTGGTAAAATGACCAAGGACCTGGCTGTCTGCATACATGGTAACAAAGTCGAGCATGGGAAACACTATCTGTATACGGAGGAATTCCTGGATGTGATCGATGAGAATTTGCAGAAGAAACTGAAATAATGTATAGTTTATAAACGCCCTTTTTTAGCGTACGAAGCCTTTCATCCGGTTGATGAAAGGCTTTTTTTTAGCAGCTATTTTATACATTAAAAATATATAGATATTTAACTCATTTATATTTTTCGCAAGTTTCGAAAATTTTGTTAATGAATTGTAAATAAAAAATTTAATGCTTTTTTAACTTCCTAAGAGGTGAATTAAACAGAATCTAAGGAAAAAATCGATTTCCGAAAATTCGTTTTAAAATAACGTGTGAACGTTAGAAAAAGAAAAGTCAACCTTCGCTTACTCACTTATTTATTATTATCAACATATTCCACAGGCACCTATATTCGTTGCTTCTTTCACACCAAAACCAGCTAACATGAGAAAACACTTCTTGCTTCTCAGCAGTTGTTTATTACTGCTATTTGCACATGTCTTCGCACAAAGTAAAACCATCACAGGTAGTGTTACAGATCCCACCGGCAAACCGGTACCCGGAGCAACCGTCCTTATCAAGGGCAGCCGGACAGGGACCAGCACCAAATCCGACGGATCTTTCTCCCTCAATGTCAACGAAAAAGCAAAAACGCTGGTTATTTCAGCGATAGGCTGGGCTTCCCAGGAAATTGAGATCGGCAGCCGCACTGCTTTTTCGGTTAGCCTGACAGGAAAGGAGAATACCTTATCCGAAGTGGTGGTAACTTCTCTGGGTATTGCCCGCGACAAACGTTCGCTGGGTTATGCCACCCAGAATTTAAAAGGGGACCAGATTGCCGACAAGGGATCGGTGAACCTGCTCAACGCCCTGGAAGGTAAAGTGGCCGGTGTCAATATAACCGGGGCCAGCGGCAGTGCCGGCGCTTCGGTCAACATCAACATCCGTGGCATTACTTCCTTTACCAAAAGCAATCAGCCGCTGTTCGTCGTCGATGGGATTCCCATCAGCAACGATGTGGACCGTACCAATGGGGGCCCTAACGGTACGCTGGGTGATAACCAGCCTGCCAACAGAGCCCTGGACCTGGATCTCAACAATGTGGAATCGGTCAACATCTTAAAAGGACCCGCTGCTTCCGTGCTATATGGTTCGAGAGCTGCCGCCGGCGCCATCATCATCACCACCAAGAAAGGCGGCGGCCCCGGTGGAAAATCAGAGATCATCGCAGGGTCTTCTTATAGCGTGCAAAATGCAACCGGCCTTCCGAAGTTGCAGAATGAATACGGAGAAGGTTTGAACGGGGCTTATGCCACGACCACTTCCAGCTCCTGGGGACCAAAGTTCGGTTCTACGCCTACGGTAGCCAATGGCCTGCTGGTCGGTGGTGTTGCCGTCCCCTATAACCCTTACCCGAACAATATCAGCGAATTTTTCAGGACGGGCACCATTTCCGATAGCTACCTGCAGATCAGCGGCGGGGATGCCAAACAAAATTTTAGTTTGTCCGGCGGTTACCTGAACCAGAATGGTATCCTGCCTAATACCTACGTAAAACGGACGAATGTGAAATTTACCGGCAACACCATCCTGCGCGAGAAGATCAAGCTGGGTGCATCGGTAACTTTTACCAATACCATCCAGAATGGTATATTGGGCGGGAACGGGCAAAGCGCGCTGGGCGTCCTCTGGGGAATGGCCCGCAGCATCGACCTCACCTCCTATCGTACGAAAGGGACTTACAAGAACGCGGACGGGACCAACAATTTCCCCATCCCCAATACGGACAATCCTTATTTCGATGCCTATTCCAACCCGCTGAAGAGTAATCTCTATAGGATCCTGGGCAGTGTGAACCTGGGTTTTGATGTAACCCCCTGGTTGAATGTCAGCTATCGTTTAGGAATAGATGCTTATACGGACCGCAGGAAGCAGATCTTCGCCATCTCTTCCGGTCGTGTACCTACCGGTCAGGACCTGGAGGCGACCTTCTTCCGGAGTGAAGTGAACGGAGACCTGATCATCACGGCCCATAAGAATGATTTCTTTGTGAAGGACCTGAACCTTACCGCGCTGGTCGGTCAGAACATCAACCAACGGCTGCTGCAGAGCACCCAGGTGCAGGCTGACGCTCTGGCCATCCCGGGGTACTACCAGGCTAATAATGGTACTGTCTTTTCCAACGGCTCCAACGAGTCTACTACCCTTACCCGGCTGCTGGGTTATTATGGTCAATTGTCCTTTGCCTATAAAGGATATTTGTACTTAGAAATGACGGGCCGGTTTGACCAGTCCTCTACGCTGCCAAAGAACAAGAATACCTTCTTCTATCCTTCCGTCAATGCCGGTTTTGTGTTTAGTGATGCCTTTGGCATCACCAATAATGTGCTGAGCTATGGTAAAGTCCGCGCCAGCATTGCAAAAGTAGGTAGTGACGCCCCTGCTTACCAACTGTCGAATACCTATGTTAGCGGAGGTTATGGCAACAACGTAGCCAGCGTCAGTTTCCCCTTTGGGACTACCGCCGGTTTTGGGGCCAGCTCGAGGATCGCTCCGCTGACCTTATCTCCTGAGTTCACCACGGCTTATGAGGCGGGCGTCAACCTGGGCTTCTTTAATAACAGGTTGTCCATCGATGCGGCCTATTTCAATACTGTCAGCAAGAGCCAGATCTTCAACGTAGGCATCGCCCCTTCCACCGGTTATTCCACCAAGACCACGAATGCGGGTAAGATGACGAACAAGGGTGTGGAGTTGATGGTGACGGTGACTCCGGTTCAGACCCGTGACTTCAAATGGGACCTCACCGGCAACTTCACCAAGATCGTGAACAAGGTAGTCTCCATCGCTCCGGGTGTTATCAGCTTTTCCATTCCCGGCAACGCCTTTACCGGTTCCATTCCCTCCATCAAAGTGGGACAGCCTTATGGCGTAATTATCGGGGGTGTGATCCCCAGAGACAGCGCTACGGGACAGCGGTTGATCAACCCCGGTACCGGTCTGTATGCGACGACCACACCTAACCAGGTGTTGTCCAATCCCAACCCCGAGTATTCGCTGGGTGTCACCAATAACCTGCGTTACAAAGGGTTCTCTCTGGGCTTCACCTTTGACTTTACCAAGGGTGGACAGATCCTCTCCTTTACAGCGGCTACCTATAAATCCAGGGGGGCCTGGGCGCCGACAGCGGTGGACAGGGACAAACCCTGGATCCTGCCGGGTGTAATACCTGTTGCCGGAGGAAAGGCCAAGACCAACAATATCCAGATCCCTGCGCAGGCCTACTGGCAGACGCTGGGCGGTCTCCAGAGCGAATTCAATGTGTATGATGCCACTGTATTCAGGATGAGGGAAATATCTCTGGGATATGATCTCCCTTCCAGCATTACCAAGAGCATGCACATCAACTATATCCGGTTGTCTGTTTTTGCGAATAATGTCTTTTTTATCGCTCCGAATTCCATCATCGATCCGGAGCTGAATACACAAGGTGCGGGTAATATCCGGGGCCTTGAGTTTCAGAGCGCGCCGAATGCAAGGACCATCGGCGCTAACTTAAAAGTTTCATTATAACGCATTTAAAATTTCTCATCATGAAATACAAGATATTAACGAACTCTTTTACGAATCGCAGCAAACAGCTGTTATTCCTGACCCTGGCCATCGGCATGCTGTCTACCTCCTGTAAGAAATACCTGGATGTAA
Organism: Puia sp.; assembly: GCA_035492545.1. Taxonomy (GTDB): domain Bacteria; phylum Bacteroidota; class Bacteroidia; order Chitinophagales; family Chitinophagaceae; genus Puia. Next base: position 15,028 of record DATJJD010000237.1, on the reverse strand, counting down.
ACAGCACTCCGAACAATCCGACGGTGGTGCCGCCTTCCGTATTGTTACCGAATACGACGATCGGCATCGCCTTTGCCAATGGCAATGATCTGAACAGGGCCACTTCCGCCCTGGTGCAGCATATTGCCGGGGTTGCGAACCAGACGGCCGCCTATGATGTCTATAATTTCAGCGGCGCCTTCGATAACCAGTGGACGGGTGAGATCTATGGCGGAGCCGTCAGTAACCTGGTCATCCTTATCAATTCGGATTCGGCCACCAGCCCTGCCTATTCCGGGATTGCCAAACTCGAGCTGGCCTATATCATCTCTGTAGCCGCCGATATCTGGGGCGATGTGCCCTACTCACAGGCCGGCCAGGGATTGAAATTTGAATCGCCCCGGTTCGACAAGGTGCAGGACATCTACCAGGGGAATGCTTCGTTGGGTATCACGAGCCTGTTCGACCTGGTGAAAAGCGGGATTGCCGATCTGGGTAAGACCAGTGCGCTGAAGCCGGGCAAGGACGACATGGTCTATGGTGGAGACCTCACCAAGTGGGCAAGAATGGGCAATACGCTGTTGCTGAAGTTCGCCATTCAACTGACGAATGTCAATCCGACCTTGGCTACTTCCGTCATCAACGATGTGATCACCGGGAACAATTATATCAATTCGAGCAGCCTGGATTTTGCCGTACCGTTTGGCACGGCTGTAGGAAATCAGAATCCCATTTTCAGCTTTAACAACGTGAACAGAAATAGCGATCAGATGCTGAGCACCCGTATGCTGAACCTGATGAAAGGCCTGAATGATACGGTGCGGCTGGGTAAATTCTTTACCAAGCCTTCGGGGAGCTTTGTCTCTTATGACAATGGCTCTACGGCCGCCATTCCCGCCCTGGCTACCCGCTCGCGTTACAACACTTATAATACCGGCGACCGTTCGGGCAATACGGCGGACGGCAAGGTGGGCGGAGATACGGCCATCCGGCTGCTGACCTATTTCCAGGTAAACTTTATCCTGGCGGAAGCGGCCCTCACCTTAGGCACTCCGGGAGATCCCAATGCCCTGTACCAGGCCGGTATCAAGGCCAGTATGTTGAAAGCAGGTATGACCGGGGCTGAAGTCGATGCCTATTTTACCAGTAACCCCACGGTTGTTACCTTATCGGGTACCGTCGAGCAGCAGCGTCAACAGATCATAACCCAGAAATATATCGCCTGGGTGGGTAATGGCATCGAGGCCTTTAACGATTACCGGAGAACGGGCTATCCTGTTCTGGCGTTGGTCAACAACCCTTCCGGCGACGATCCGACGACCATCCCTACCCGTCTGCCTTATACGAATACGGAGCTGTCGACCAATGTCAATGCGCCGAATCCGCGGCCTCTGACCAATGTCAAACTCTGGTGGGCTAAATAAACATGATCAATCCATTATTAAAATTGAAGTATATGCTTATAAATATTAAAAAAATAGTTGGGGTCCTCTTATCGGTGGCTGTTCTGGCAGGCTGCACGAAGACAAAAGGATTCGGGCCCAAGTCAACCAATCAGCCGGCCATTCCTGTCACCGTTACCAACGCGGTGGACTATCGCCCCGAGCCTACGGTTACCACTTCCCTCAGCGGCACGGGGGCTATCCAGATCATCTTGTCCATCCCCGCCAGCAGCGGCAGGACGTTGAAGGAGGTCACCAAGATAGCGTTGTCTACCAGCTATGCCGCGATACAGAGCACGGGAGCCAGTGGTTTTTATAATACGGCGCCTATTCCGGCTACCGGCACCACGTTCACTTTTAATTCATCCTTCACGGAATATTTTGCCAATAAACCTCAAACGTCTACAAACCCGGCGCCAAAGAAGGATACGGAGCTGACCAATCGTTTCTATTTCCTGCTGACCCTGGATGATGGTACGATCATCGTTACAGAACCGGTGAGGGTATTGGTCTTAAGTTAAGATTGTTTTATTATTATTATTGTGTGTCGAGGCTGCTCTTTCGGGCAGCCTCTTTTTTTTGCAGACGAAGGCCGGGCCGTCAAAAGGTGTTGTAATTCCGGAACGCCGCGGGATTCTCTATCGGCAGGCTGTTGGTCCGGGCCTGTTTTAGCAGGGCCTGGAGGCTGGCATCGCGGAGGAGTCCCTCCCCTGCCTGGCGGTAGATCGCCCGTAGGCCCCGGGCCGTATAGATGCCGGCAAAGGGTTGAAAAAAATGCTGGTCCCGGTAGACAAAAAAATCGTAGCGGTCTGATGCGGGGGCAGGATGGTGCGGCGAAAGGGCAGGATGGTCCCCTGCGGGGGTCGTTTTACCCGGGTCCAGGAGATTACGGTTGTAGGCTTCCGTTACCTTGTGAAGGGTGGCAGCATCCAGGTCCTGCATGTCGCAGGCTACCAGGAGAAAATCTTTGTCCGGGAATCTTTCATGGAGGCTTAGCAGTCCTTTCAAAGGGCCCTGAATAGCGGGGAGCAGCGTGCTGTCGATGATCAGTTGATCCGGGGGCAGTATATGGGAATAATTTCCCCATTGTTGTGGATTAATGGAATAGAATACGGGTAGTGGCGCCAGTTTGCTTCCCATGCGGGTCGCCCAGCGGCCATCGCCTGTATCCAGCAGGCCTTTATCGCGGCCCATTCTGCGGCTCTCTCCACCGCAAAGAACGACCCCCAATAGCTTGTCCATATTAATGGGGTTGAGCCGGCTCTCCGTAGATATGTTTGGCAGCGTCGCCTGTCACGGCTTGACAGTTACAATTATTGCCCCATTCGTGGGTGCCGTCTGTGTAATATTCGCATTTCCAGATGGGGGCTTCGTGTTTGATGCGGTCGATGATATAACGGTTGGCGGCATAGGCTTCACTGCGATGGGCGGAGGCCGTGATGACCACCACGGCGGATTCGCCGATAGCCACTTTCCCTACCCTATGCTGTGCGAGGGCGATGTGCAGCTTCCATTTTTCTTTGGCCTCCCGAAGGATGTCTCCCATCATTTTTGTGGCCAGAGGGCCGTGCGATTCATATTCCAGGTAAGCCACTTCGCGGCCACGATTGTTATCCCGCACTTCTCCGCTGAACAGCACGATAGCGCCGGCACCGGGATGGTGGGCATCCTTCAGCAGGGCCACGATATCCAGGGGAGTTGGGGAGATGGCCTGGTTATCCTCCGCTACTGGGGGGAATGATGATGACGGTATCATGTTCCTTTAATTTAAACTCATTATCAATAAATCCATCCTCAACGGCAAAACGGCAGGTCTTTAATATATCCCCGGCAGTTGCGTTGATGGCCAGCAAACATATTTTCAGCTCATCCGTATTCCGGATCGGCTCCGCCAGTTCGAACTCCGGCGTAAAATATTCTTTTAAGGCAGCGTATACGTGGATCTTCATGTTGGAACTTTTTCTTGTTTAGGATCATCCGCCGATGTGCAGCATGCTCAGCTCGCTGCCGGTAAACCGTAAAGCCTGTTTCTGCGCCAGGGCTTCCTGCAATTTTGTATGCCATTCCCTCCCGGTCTCCTCTTTGCCAAGGGGAATGGGATGATTGCTGCTGAGGCAACCATAGATATTTCCTTCGCTGTCCAGTCGTAGCCGGTCACAATCCCGGCAAAAAGGCTCACTCTCATTGGCGATGATCCCAAAAACATGCCCATTCTCCGTCTGCCAGTAGTTGGCCGTAGCCGATCCCTTGCGTCCCAGGGGAGTGAAATGGTAATGTCCGGCTATGACCGACAAGATATCTTTTTGCGAAAACAGGTATTTACCCGCCGTCTCAAATAAATGCCCCATCGCCATCACTTCCAGGTAGCGGATCCGGAGATTGCGGGAGAAGGCCAGGTCCAGGAGGGGCAGGATCTCTGAATCATTCAAACCTCTCATCACCACGGTATTGATCTTTACCTCCAGGCCGGCCTCGCGGGCGGTGTCGATGCCCCGGATGATGCGGTCGGGTCCCCGGCGCCGGCTCATCCTGAAAAATACTTCTTCGTCCACCGCGTCGAGGGACACATTGATGGAGTCCATGCCGGCGGCTTTCATGGGGGCCGCCAGTCTTTCCAGCAGGAAGCCATTGGTCGTCAGTTTTATATCCTGGATGCCAATGGACCGTATGCCTGCAATCAACTCTACCAGACCTTTGTATAACAGGGGCTCCCCTCCTGTCAGCCGGATCGTAGTCAGTCCCAGTTGTCCATGCAATCTTTCGATGATAGTCAGCAGGTCCGGGACGGATAAGGCGGCATGCACGGGGGCTATTTGGGTATCGTCCCCTGCGACACAGTATACACAGCCCAGGTTGCAGTGATTGAGCAGGCTTACCCGTAAGGTCCTGAACGTCCGTCCATATTTGTCTTTGATGCCGGGTATCATGCTAAAAATATGTTTATTATCCTCGTATAAAGGTACGACAGTCATATCTGAATAACAGTGGATTTTTCAATCGGTTCAAAGCTCTCTTTGGGGCTGCCGCAGACGGGGCAGCTATACCCGGGGCTGGTCTCGCTGAAGGCGCGACCGGCGGGCTCTCCGTTTTCAGGGTCCCCGTATCCTTCGTCATAAAGGGTGAGGCAGTGGCGGCATTGAAAGACCCATTCTTTCCCCCCATTGGCGGCCCCGGCGGGGTCGGCAGCGCCGGAAATGGACGTACGGCCGGCAGTCCCGGGTAAGGCTCCCTGCCGGTAAGCCTGGTGGGGGATCAGGTCGTCCTCGCTCTGAAGCTCATAAAAATACTTGCACAAGGATACCAGGTAGGTGCCCAGCGTCTCTTTTTCCAGGTCTTTCCGAAAGAGGATATATTCTTTCGAATTGGGGTTAAAATCGGGGGTGTACAAAATATCATAGCGGTCCAGGGCCTTTCTTTGATTGGGGGAATTGTTCTCCTGCCGGCGGATGATCACGGAGCCGGCCATTCCCGATCCGGGGCGGGTCTTAATGGCGAAACAAAGCCCGTATGTCCGGATATCATCATTATCGAATTGGCGGACCAGGTAGCGCTTGAGCCGGAGCCCTTCATCACTAAGATCCTCTACCTGCCAGTTGAGTTCGTTGGAAGCATGCCGCACATTGATACGATACTTGCCCAATGCATAATCCCACAGTTGGCGATCATCCTGCCCGATGCCTTTGATGATCAGGGATTTCCAGGGAGTCGTATACAGCTGTCCTATTTTGGTTTGCAGGCAAATGAGGCAGATATCCCGGAGAAAGGAAAGGGGGAATACTTCTTCCCGCCGGTAGATCCCCAGCCAGAGCTTATTTTCATACCGGTTGAATCCCTCATAGTAAGGAAGGGAAAAGGGGGGCAATTTCAAGGCGGTCGTAATCCGTTGGGTAACAAAATTTTCCCGGGCTTGTACGCCCGCATATAAGGCGTCTCCATTGACAACGGGCTGGTTGTAGTACAAGTCCCTGTTATTCAGAATAATTTCCTCTATGAGCCGGCTGATACGGGGAATATCCCGGGAGTAGATCAGGTCTTTCCAGGGGTAAATAATCGTCGTCTTCGGGAATCGCACATACAGGTGCCAATAATTGCCTGTTTCGGAGCTGATAAAATTGATATTTCCTGTAAAAAAAGGTACAAAGGTCTGTTTGCTTTCAACCAGGTTGACCTTCAGCCGGGGCCGGAAGTCGAAGCCATCCAGGATATCTTTATACAACCCTTCGCTTACCCAGTTGGCATTTTGGAAAACGCCTTCTGTAACATAGGAGCTGACAATATTGGGAAACCGGTCCGCATTGGCTTCAAAGGAAATGCCGGCATTTTCCAGGGCCTGCAGGAAAGCGGGGCCGTATTTATCCGCTACTTTACAGAACAGCTGCTGGCGGGTGCCGAACTGCACCTCCGTGACATCTGCCTTTTGCGCCGCTTCGACGATCGCGTACAGATCACCGGCAGCTACGATACCCCCGGGCAGGTTGATCTTGAAGATATAGTTTTTACGAAACATTCTTTTCTATATTTACGGAGATGTCGACTAAGGCGCCGGTGGAAGAGGCGACGGACAGCGAAGCAATGGCCGCCAATTCCTCTTCCAGTATACGCTTGACTTCCGGTCTGCAGGAGCCGCAACCCGTACCCGCGCCGGTGGCTGTGCATAACTGCGTAAGGTCCCGGCAGCCTGCTGCTATCTTGTTCTTTAAATTCCCGCTACCCACATTATTACAACTGCACACTAATTTACCCGACACGGGTTCCGCTCTTTTGCCGCTACGCAGTAACTGGAGGCGCCGTTCATTCAGTTCGGTTTTGTTCGCAATCAGTTCCCTGAATTCCTGGAACTCCGTCTTATCCCCGATAAGGATAGTCCCAACCAGGCGGTCCTGGTGGATGATGCATTTTTTATAGTAGCGCCTTGCTTTATCGATGAATACGATCTCCTCATATTCCTCCTGGTTGGGGCATTCGGGAAGCCCGATACTGCAGAGGTCGAAACCATGTATCTTAATGATATTCATCAAAACGCTGCCCTGGTAATGACTGGCTATATCTCCGTTGAGGTAATGGGACACTACCCTGGCCTGCTGCTCTGCTGCGGCCGTAATGCCGTATAACATCCCTTTGAATTCGGCGATCTCCCCGATGGCGTAAATAGCCGGATCGCTGGTCTGCAGATGCTCGTTCACCAGCACGCCCCGCTGGCAATCGAGTCCTGCTTCCCGGGCTATTTCTATATTAGGTACCGTCCCAATGGCGAATACCAGGGAATCGCAATCGATCATCTGGCCGCTGCGCAGGCGGATGCCTGTCAATTTGGACTGTCCGTAGAACAATTGGACTTCGTCCGAGTAAAAAACATCGCAGCCCTGATCGATGATCTCTTCATGCAGTAACTGGCTTCCCAGGGGATCCAATTGCCGGTCGAGGAAACGCGAAATCCGTTGTATGATAGTGATCCGTATCCCCACTTCCCGCAGGGAAGCGGCCAGTTCCAGGCCCAGCAGCCCTCCGCCAACGATGACTACGTGTCCGTCGGAAGGGGTATGGGCTTTGAAGTTATCTGCATCCGTGCGGCTACGCATCGTAAAGATCCCTTCGAGCTCCGGCACGTTCCTGGGAACGGCGGCACGGCTGCCGGTAGCCAGGATGAGGACGTCGTAATAAGTGGTTGTCCCGGTGGAATCCACGACATATTTATTTTCCCGGTCGATCTTTTCGATACTCACGCCCCGGTGTAAGCGGATATTGTAGCCGGGCTCTTCCTCATCGGTCATTTTCACCAGTTGCTCCCAACTCTGTTCGCCGCTGATATAATCGGGCAGCATGACCCGGTTGTAGAAAGGAAAGTTCTCTTTACTGAAGATGGTGATGGAATCTTCCCGGTTCAGGGCCCGGTGAGATTGCACAAACCCGTAAGCGCCGGCCCCCGCGCCGACAATAACGATGCGCTGGGCTGTTGGTTTATACGGGATTACGCGGACGGCGCAGAACTTAAAGTCCGGCTCTTTGGAGATGGGGTCGACCAGGTTGTTGGTGACATTATTGGCCCGGTGAAGATCGTTGCCGGCAATTTTACCCCAATGCATCGGCAGAAAGATGACGCCTTTTTTAATGGAGGGGGATATTTTTGTTTTGACGCGTACTTCCCCTCTCCGGGATTGCACGACCACCAGGTCATCTTCTTTGAGGTGCAGTTTCCGGGCGTCTTCGGGGTGTATTTCCACGAAGGCTTCGGAAATATGCTGCTTCAGCTTATTAACCTTTCCGGTCCGGGCCATGGTATGCCATTGATCGCGGATGCGGCCGGTGGTCAGTATAAGGGGGAATTCTTCGTCCGGCTGTTCGCTGCCGTTAGTGTCTTCAACCGGGTGGAGGATGGCCCGGGCGGAGGGGGTGTAGAAGAGGCCGTCCGTGAAGAGACGGGGGGTGCCGGCGGGGGCGGGATGGCCGGCAGGCGCTGCTCCCGGCGAACCGGGAGTCTGGGCCGGGTCGGGGAAGGAAGTTTGTTTCGGATAAGGCCATAATGCCGAGCCTTTCGAGCGGAGGATCTCGTAGCTGAGCCCGCTGATATCCATGTGGGTGCCGGCTGTTAGCCTGGTATGTTCCAGGAAGATGTCTCCGCTGCCGGCATAGTCAAAACCGGGATAGCCCATTTTCCCCGCAAAGCGACAGATGATGTCTGCATCCGGAAGGGCTTCGCCCGGCGGGTCGACTATTTTAGGCAGGAGGCTGATCCGTCTTTCTGAATTGGTCATCGTGCCTTCTTTCTCCGCCCAGGTGGCGGCGGGCAGGATCACGTCTGCATAGCGAAGTGTCTCGGGTTTGTTGCTGGCTTCCTGAACGACGACAAACTTTGCCTTTTTCAGGGCCTCTTCTGCCAGGCGGACGTCCGGAAGGCTAACCAGCGGATTGGTGCAAATGATCCAGATCGCTTTTAAGCGGCCTTCGTTCAGGGCTTCGAACATTTCGGTAGCCGTCAGTCCCGGCTTGTCCGAAATTTCGGCGCCTCCCCAGAACTGCTGCACTTCCTTCCGATGGGCTGGGTTGTTGAGATTGCGGTGGGCGGGCAGTAAGTTGGAGAGTCCCCCTACTTCCCGTCCACCCATTGCATTGGGCTGCCCCGTTAATGAAAAGGGCCCCGCCCCCGGTTTGCCGATCTGTCCCCTGATGAGGTTGAGGTTGATCAGGCTAAGATTTTTATTCACGCCGACCACACTTTGGTTTAACCCCATGGTCCACAGGCTGAGAAACCCTTTGGCCTCTCCGATGTAGCGGGCTGCCAGGCGTATATCCTCTTCCGTGACCCCGCAGATGGCGGCTGCTGCCGCCAGTGTCCGGGAAAATACGATTTCTTTATAGGCGGCAAAGCCTTCCGTGGACTGTCGGATAAACTCTCTGTCGATGTCCCCATTCTCTATCAGGACCCTTCCGATCGCATGGTGCAGGGTAATATCGGTGCCGGGGTTGAGCTGTAGATGAAGATCGGCAATGGCGCAGGTATCAGTGACGCGTGGGTCGGCGACGATGATCTTCACTTCGGGGTGGGCGGCCTTATGGGCTTCCACCCTTCTCCAGAGGATGGGGTGGCACCAGGCGGGATTGGCCCCGGCTACAAAAAAGCAATCGGCCTGTTCGATGTCTTCGTAGCTGACCGGCACGCTGTCTTCCCCCAGGGACATCTTATAGGCGGCGACGGCGCTGCTCATACAGAGCCTGGAATTGGTGTCGATGTTATTACTGCCGATGAACCCTTTTATCAGTTTATTGATAACGTAATACTCTTCCGTGAGGCATTGTCCGGATACATAGAAGGCTACGGAGTCCGGGCCGAATTTATCGATGAAGGTCCTGAATACGGCAACGGTCCTGTCCAGGGCGGTGTCCCAGCCCACTCGTTGCAGGGGCATGTTCTTGTTATAGCGCATCTGCGGGTACAGCAAGCGATCGGTCCTGTCATTGACCGTGTAGTGCAGGTTCATCCCTTTACTGCATAGCAGGCCTTTGTTGACAGGATGGGAAGGGTTGCCTTCTACGGTAACAGTACCTTTCTTATCCTTATGCACGACCACGCCGCAGCCTGTTCCGCAATAACAGCAGGTGGAGGTAAACGTCGTGGCATTTTGAGGCATCTTCATTGTTTTTAGATTCGAATTTCTGGCTGTTTACGCTACGGCGGCTTCTGACAGGCTGACTTCCGCGGTCATGGCGGAGGATTTCCGGAAACGGGTCACTCCCACGATGAGGGATACGATAATAACCGTGGTCCCTATATAGGTAAATGCCTGTACATAAGATATAGATGTCGACTTGAATAAAAAACCGAAGCACATCCCCCCGAGATTGCCTCCTGCTCCAACGATCCCGCTGATAAGGCCCACATTTTTTTCATTGATGAAGGGCACTATACCGTATGTAGCGCCATTGGCCATTTTCAGGAAAAGGGCAAAGGACAGCATGAAGACGATGGCCAGTACGAAGCTGCCGGCACTGGCAAAAGCGATGAGGCCCAGGCCTTCCAGTAATAAAACGCCCGCCAGCAGTAAGCCCTTTCCTTTCATGCCCCAGCGGTGGCCTACTTTATCGGACACGATACCACCCAGCGCGCGGGCGAAAATGTTCATGAAGCCGAATATGCCTGCCCAAAAGCCGGCATTACTTTGCGGGAGTTTGAAGGTGTCCACGAAATGGAGGGAGGCCACATTATCGAAAGTGATCTCCATTCCGAAGCACATGGCATAGGCCAATACCAGGGTCCATACCCGCCAATCAGACAGAACGGACCAATCTGTTTTTCCCCCACTCTGTTTCGTATATCCGATCTCGTCGTAGTTACCTGCGGGAGTATCTTTGGTGAATTTGTAGTATAACCAGGCGACGATGAGCATCATGATACCCGGCAGGATCATGGCATAACGCCAGGCTTCGTGTTTGGTATAGCCAAAGCCTACGATGGCGGCAAAAATGAGCGGCATCACCATGTTGGTGACGCCCCCGCCCAGGTTACCCCAGCCACCGGTGATGGCGTTGGCTGTTCCTTTGATCTTTGCGCCGAACATCATGGAGGTATGGAATTGGGTGATGACAAAAGAGGATCCTATGATGCCGATGGCCAGCCTGAATAATAAGAAGGTGGTATAATCCTTTGAGAGCCCTACCAGGAATACGGGGAGGGAGCCCACCAGCAGGAGCCTGACGGCTGTCTTGCGGGGTCCCCAGGCATCGCATAATTTCCCAATGATGAGCCGGGCGATGATGGTGGAAGATACCGAGGCGATGATGAGACTGCCAACCTGTGCTTTGCTCAGGCCCAGGTCCGTCCGGATGGTGGGCATGAGGGGGGCCAGTCCAAACCATCCGAAGAAACATACAAAGAACATAAGCCAGGTGATATGAAAAGTGCGCATCTGGACGGTGTCCAGGGAGAACAAGGATATCTTATCCAGGGGCTTTGCGTTGTTGTTGGTCATGAGAGAGGAGTTTAATCTATTGATAATAAATTTTATTTGCCAAAGAAAACAGGCCGGATATTGACCTGCAGATAAGCCCAGTTGGCGTTGAGCCTGCTGGTCCCCGGTGTGATACCCTTGGCATATTCCATGCTGCGGGTGGCTGCCAGCCAGCACACCCCCCCTTCCAGGGTTGTGATCTTATTCAGGTTGTAACCTGCCACGAGATCAAATTCGCTGCCCAGGTATTTTGGGACAGCATTGCCTTTGATGTCTTTCTGTTCTGCGGCCAGGGCCAGGTAGTGAACATCCAGGCCTATATTGAAACGGCCGCCCGTGGGGGCCAGTTTTACTTTCAGGAAGGGATTGTTCAGACCGCCTGTGGCCGAGCCCGTGCCCGCATAGAAATAATCCATGATACCCCAGAATTTATGGGGGGTGCCATAGAGGGGGTCAAAGCGGTGATTGGTGGTGGAGGAGGAGAAGGCGTTGTTACCCGACACGTAATCCCATCCGGCGGTGGCTGAGAAGCTGCCCAGGGAGTAGTTCAGGGATAAGGTGGAGGTATAAGCGCTGAGGGTGAGGCCGTCCTTGTCCTTACCGCCCTGGTAATAGAAGCCGGCATTGAGGGTCCAGTGCTTTTGCCTGTCCAGCTGGCTGGTGACCAGTATCCCGGTGGTGAAACGGGCATTGATGCCGGGTTGATTGAATCGCCGGCCATAGACATAACCGGTATCCGTGCCCACGATGTCTTTGACGGAGTCGGTAATATATTTTCCAAACTGGTCAGCGACCAGGAGGCCTGTTATTTTAGTCTGGTTGAACTTTTTTGCAACATAGAGGAACTGGAGCGATTTGTATTCCTGGTTCATTCCGTTGGTGCTGGGCGGGTTGGTGAGGAAGGGGGTACCCGATTTTGTGCTGATGCCGGCGGCGTTGGTGAGGGGGACCAGGCCGGCGGGGGTGGGCACGAGGTTGCCCTTGCTGTCTTTTACATAGGCGGGGATATTGCCAGGCGTGTAATAGGTACCGTTATAACCAGCCGCGTCGGTATTTTGATTAAAGGCGGCTCCCAGATCGGCCTGCCAGCCTTTGTGCAGGAGTTTGAAGACGATGGCGTCATGGCGTCGGCCTTGCTGGAGCCAGTCCAGGTTACCCAGCAGGCGTTGATCATCATAAACCAGTTCCTGGCGGCCGATCTTTACGCTGAAGTAGTCCACGGCGGATCTTGAAAAGGAGCTGTCTTTGGCGTTGGCGAGTATGATCTCTGCCCAGGCTTCGTGAACACCCAGCCGGCTGCCGTCTGCGTTGCTGATGCTGGAGGCATCGGCTCCCCAGACTCTCACGTCCTGGAGGGAAGTTTGGAAAATGACTCTCCCTGTTTGGTAGCCAACTGTAAGACGGGTACGCTGGGAGGTGAGAAAGGCCGGTTTGTTCCCGACGGTTTCGAGGGTGCCATAGCCGTTCCGCAGTTCGGTCCGGGTCCGAAGCTGGCCGGTGATGGAGAGTTGGGTCCATGCCTGGAAGGGAGTTCCCGAAAGGAGTGCCCATGCCAGGGTGCTGATGAAAATTGTTTTTTTCCGCATAACTTGGTTTTGGTTTAAAAACTGTCGGCGAGCAATCGATATTCCAGGATGGCAGGCAATCGCAGACAGACAAGCAAGGGGAAAAGGTAGTATGGACCTGGGCTTAACAATTCATTAGTTGCACAAAAATAACGGGACGCATATTGTATTAAATAAAATTATATATAATACAAATACACGACTCGAAGTAAATATTTTGGTATTTTTTATTGCGCACATCATAAAAATACGGAAAACAGATCTTTTTTTAATATATTTTATTTAATATAATATATATTTATTTTTTTAATTTGTGCAACCGTCTCTCCAACTCCTGCGTTTTCATATGCGTATATAAAGTTAATATTGCACCGGAATATAATTTTAAAGAGCCCGGACATGAAGAAAAACAATCATACCTGTGACCTGAAAAGCTGTTTCTTGTGTCAAAAATGCCTGCCGGAATGGAAGCCTGCCATTGCCGCCAACAGAAAAAGCCTTCATTTTAAAAAAGGAGAGCTGATCTTCAAAGAAGGAGATAAAGTAGATGGCATTTATTTTGTCTATAGTGGGAAAGTGAAGGTCCATAAAAAATGGGGATCGGAGAAAGAGTTGATCATCCGGTTTGCCAAAGCGGGAGATATTTTCGGGCACCGGGGCCTGGGCCATGAAAGCATTTATCCTATTTCTGCGACGGCTATCGAACCGGTGAATGCCTGTTTTATCAACCTGGACTTTTTCCAGGCTACGCTGAAAGTGAATTATGAGTTTATTTATCAGCTGCTGTTATTTTTCGCCGATGAATTACAGGAGTCGGAAAGGAAGATGCGCAACCTGGCTCATATGCAGGTGAAAGGCCGCATTGCCCAGGCTTTGCTGGCGCTGCAGGGTAAATTCGGGTTGACTCCCGAAGGGGCCATCGATGTTGCGCTGAGCAGACAGGACCTGGCTTTTTTTGCGGGTACGACCTATGAGACCGTTTTTCGTATTATCAATGAGCTGGCGCAGGATCATATCCTTGTTCTGGATGGAAAGAACATCGCCATCGCCAATGTGGAGAGGCTGATGGAGTTGACCAAAGAGGAGGCCTGATCCCTTGCGTTTGTCCTCAGCCGTCGGCCGGCCGGCGCCCAGGCCTGCACGGTATGGAACAGCCGACGTATCGAAACCGAACAGTCTACCGTTACTAGTTACTGATAACCCTTTAATTGATAAGTCCTTATCAAACTGGCACTTTTTTGGACCCGATTGGTCTATGCTGAAAAACTATTTTAAGACAGCCCTGCGCAGCCTGTTAAAGAAAAAAACTTACAGCTTTTTGAATATCGCCGGCCTGGCGATCGGCATTACCTGCGCCTCCCTGATATTTTTATGGACGGAAGATGAATGGACCTTTAACCATAATTTCAGTAAAAGGAACCTTCTCTACCGGATCTATGAGAACCAGTTGTACGATGGCAAGTACTCTACTTTCCATGCAACGCCCGGCCCCATGGCCCAGGCTATAAAGGCTGAGATCCCCGGTATAAAAAATGTCGCCCGATCGGGGGGAACGGGCAACCAGTTATTCCGGCTGGGGGATAAAGCCATCAATGAGCCAGGGGACCATGTCGATTCGGCTATGCTGAGTATGCTGGACCTGCCGTTTGTCCATGGAACGGCTGTTGGCGCTTTCAGGCAACTGCATTCCCTGGTGATCAATGAGAGCATGGCCAAAAAATTCTTTGGCGACGCTGATCCGGTGGGCAGATCCCTGAATGTGAACAATGAGCAGGACTATGTCATCACTGGCGTTTTTAGGGACCTGCCCAAAAACTCCACCTTTCAATTTCATTGGCTGGCGCCCATGGAGAACATCGAACATAGAATGCCCTGGATGCAGGGATGGGGCGCCAACTGGGCGAGAACTTATGTAGAATTAGCTCCCTCGGCCAATCCCTCCCTGGTCAACAAACAGTTGCTCCGCTACCTCGACACGAAATACAAACATAATACCACTGAATGTTTCCTCTTCGCCATGAATGACTGGAATCTGTATGACAGCTTCACTGACGGAAAACAGAACGGTGGGAGAATAGCCTATGTAAAACTGTTCTTTGTGATTGCATGGATCATCCTACTGATAGCTTGTATCAATTTCATGAACCTGGCAACGGCCCGGTCCGAACAGCGGGCGAAAGAAGTGGGGATGCGTAAGGTCATGGGGGCCGGGAAAGGCAGGCTGATCGGCCAGTTCATGATCGAGGCCCTCGTGATGGCCTTTATAGCCGTTATCCTCTCGGTCCTTTTAATGACTATTACCTTACCGGCCTTTAACCTGCTGGTGGAAAAAGAACTGGTGATGGCTGTGTTTGCTCCTGCTCATATTTTTTATCTGATCAGCATTGGTCTTATCACCGGTCTGATCGCCGGCAGTTACCCTGCTTTTTATCTATCTTCTTTCAACCCGATCGGCGTATTAAAGGGCATCCGGCTAAAAGTCAGCACCGGTACAGGTTTTATCCGGCAAGGGCTTGTCGTCGTCCAGTTCTCCGTTTCCATTATCCTCATCATCGGCACGGTGATCATTTATCAGCAGCTACGGCATGTCAGGGGCCGG
>DATJJD010000236.1:0-7572 GCA_035492545.1 Puia sp. | reverse complement strand
GACTGGAAATGAAAATCTTTTACGACTCCTTTCACCAACCCCGGACGGTCGTCCCCCAGGTACATTCGCTTACCGATGGCGTCCTGCGGGCTCCATCCCAGTGCCCGGGCCGCGGATTCGTTGAGGATAAAATGAAACTGCGCCAGCGTATCGGGTTCGGCATCCTTCATATCCTGTACCGTAAGATCCGACCCTGCCACCAGCTGCAGCCCTGAGGTCCGGAGATAATCCTCATCGATAGGATTGGCGGTGACGGACAGCTGCTGTCCCGCCGGCATGGCATCCGATCGCATGTTGTAGCCGCCGCCGATGCTGACGGGCGTGTTGACGCAACGGCTGACGCTGAGCACGTCGGGGTCTTCCCGGAACTGCGCTTTGATGAGGTCTATCTTTGAGGCCATCCTGCCGCGCATGGGCAATACCAATACATGATCCCTGTCATAACCCAGCTTCTTGTGCCGGATATAGCTCAGCTGCCGTTGCATGATGAATGTAGAGGCGATGAGGAAGACAGAGATCACCAGTTGGAAGACGATCAGCGACTGGCGAAGTCCCTGGCCGGAACGGGTATTCTTAAACGCCCCTTTCAGAACTTTTACCGGCTGGAATCCGGAGAGGATCAACGCGGGATAGCTGCCTGCCACCAGGCTTACCACCGCCGTTGTCAGCAGCGCAAACAGCAGAAAGGGCAGGGACAACAGTTCCCCGGAGGACAGCTCTTTCCCCGTTAGCCTGTTGAAGGCCGGCAAGACCCACCAGACGATAGCCAGGCTCAGCAGTACGGAAAGCCCGCATACGAGTAGCGACTCCCCGATGAACTGCCAGAACAGCTGCCCTTTGCCGGCCCCGATGACCTTACGGACACCTACCTCCCGGGCGCGCTCGATACTGCGGGCCGTACTGAGGTTGATATAGGTGGCGCAGGCGATGATGAGGATCAGCAGGGCGACCCCGGCCAGGATATAGATATAGACGATGGAGGTATTGGGCTCGAATCCTTCAAACTCCGAATAGAGATGGATCCTCCGGAAAGGCTCCAGGTAAAAATTGACAGTGGCTCCCGTTCCCGCCATCTCCTTTTTCATGAAGGCAGGCAGCTTGGCTTGCAGGGTAGCCCGGGCCCCTTCGCTGGTCAGCAATAGATAGGTGGTATAGTTGGCTTCCCAATACGTCTTTTCCTGGTTAACGCCCAGGCTGGAAAAGGAGGCGAGGAAGTCAAACCGGAACTGGGAGTTGGCAGGGCAGTCTCCCATAACACCCGTCACTTCATATAACGTGCTGTCCGTGCCCACCCGCAGCAGCTTGCCCATGGGGTCGTTGGCGCCGAAATAGCGGCGGGCGGCAGATTGGGTGACGATGATTTTTTTAGGTCCCGACAAGGCGGTGCGGGCGTCGCCCACCAGCAGCGGCATGCTGAACAGGTCGAAGAAACTGGAGTCGGCGTACATGAACCGTCGCTCGGTAAACAGCTTCTCCCCATAGCCCACTATGGGGGCAGCGTCCGTCATCCGTACGGCGGATACCACCTCCGGAAAATGCTGACGGAAGGTAGGCGCTACTTTCGTGCTGGTATAATTCCCCTTCGGGGTCTCCCCGGCTCCGTCGAAATGATATTCCATGATGACGCGGGCGATACGGTCACCTTTCTCCTGAAATCGGTCGAAGCTCAGCTCAAACCGGATATACAAGGCGATGAGCAGGCAGCTGGTCAGCCCGACCGTCAGGCCGAGTACATTGATGGCGGAATAGGTCTTGTTCTTCCGGAAATTCCGGAGGGCTGTAATGAGCCAGTTTTTTAGCATAAACAGGTGTTTAATAGTATAATGACAAATCGATAAGTGTAAATACCTATTTATCAGCTTAATTATACTGGTTTAACAGGAAATAACCACAATCGATGTTTCTTGCAATACCGTTCAGAATTCGTAAATCACAGCTCCGGTGTAGTAGCAGCGCCAATGGGATCCTTAGGTCCTTCCAGGCAATACTTTAAGTTAGCAATTTATTAGTAATTCAAAGATAATGGGTGGTCTGCTCTTACCCGTTCAGACCACAGCCATGGCCTCTCGAAACCACGATCCGGTGTCTTCGCTGCACTGGATCCTTTTTTTGCCCGGCCCCTAAGACTGATCAGGCAGTCCAAAAGTTACATTCCCGCCAAAGTTTCTGCCCCCTCATCCGCAGCCGCCCCACCCCAATGCCCTATGGACAGCCCCAAAAACGCTGAAAGCGTTTTGTCCCGAAGGACAGACATCAGACCCTTGCCGGACATGGGCTGTTTTTTCTAAATGCACCTGTCCGGCACATTTTCCTTCACCGACAAAAATCCTCCTTTCGCCGTCCATTCCCGCGGTTATGGCCTATTGTCCCTTGCAAGGTCAGATCGAACATCCTAGATTTGATCAAAATTCAACGATACCCAAATAAAATTCAACGAAATGGACGATCAAAATATAGAGAGGGAGGAGAACAGGTACCATTCCAGGGGAGGAGGGCGCATAGGGGCAGGGTTGTTCCTGTTGCTGATCGGTGGAGTGTTGCTCCTGGACCAGATGGGCTTCCCGTTGCCGGATTGGTTATTCAGCTGGCATGTCTTGCTGATCGCCGTCGGCCTCTTTCTGGGACTGCGGCACGGCTTCCGGGGAGGCGCCTGGCTGTTACTCATTCTTGTCGGCGGCTTCTTCCTCGTACAGGATTACTACCCCCGGCTGCCCCTTCACCGTTTCATCTGGCCGGCCGTACTCATCTTCGTAGGAATGCTGATCATCATATCTCCCAAAAGAGGTTACCGTCGTCACTGGAGAGAATCCGGCAGGTTGGGTGACGGTGAAGACTGGGGCGGAAGGCGGTATGGACGGGGCTGCGGAAGGCGTTATTCCCAGAATTTCGCCTCGATGAAAGAAGGCTATTCTTCCGAGGACTTCGTGGACTCCACGGCTATCTTCGGAGGCGTCCATAAAAAGATCGTTTCGAAGACCTTTCAAGGCGGCGACGTCACCAGCATCATGGGCGGCACGGAGCTGGACCTTACCCAGGCCGACTTCACCGGGGTGGTCAAACTGGAGGTCACCCAGGTGATGGGCGCCACCAAGATCATCGTCCCCCCCCATTGGGAAGTCCGCTCGGAGGTCAACGCCATATTCGCCGGCTATGAGGACAAACGGCAGCAGCCCGCCATCACCAATCCGGACAAGGTGCTGATCCTGCAGGGGACTTCGGTCTTCGGAGGCATCGAGCTGAGGAACTTTTGAACGCACTACGTTTACTATAAAACACCAAACTATGAACTGGTATCTGAGCAAAATCGTTTTCAGGATTATCTGCGGAGAGGGGCAGCATACACCGCAATTCGACGAACAGCTCCGCCTTATCATCGCTGACAACGAACAGGAAGCCTTTGACAAAGCCATGATCATCGGCGAAAAAGAGCAGGACGGATTCTACAACCATGAGCAGAAACTCGTCCAGTGGAAATTCGTCAACGTGGCCGAGCTCTACAAACTGAGCGGGCTGCTGGATGGCGCCGAAGTGTACTCCCGGATCCAGGAGACGGACGATCCGGACCGGTACATCGAGTTCACCAACCGGAAAGCCGACTATCTCCGGTACAGCAACACGCCGAAGATGCTGCGGCTTTTATAAGACGCCGCCCGGCCCGGGGTCCGGCCCGCCTTTGCTACCGTTATTTTATAAAACTAATTGACTTGGCCAGAAGCCCGCTATCGATCGGAAAATTTCTCCTCATCTTCATCTCCTGGTGGCTCATCTGGACCCTCCTGCAGACGATGCTGCTCCTGGGATTCGGCCTGGATTTTGGCATAGCCATCGCCGATAGCCTGGTCTCCAATACCCTGCTGGCCCTCTCCTGCGGGTTCATCAGCAACAACCTGCAATATTATCTTCCCAAGAAAGAGAGGTACTGGTATATCCTGCTGGTCAGCCTGGGCCTCAGCGGCCTCATTCTGCTCTCCTGCAAGGGCATCCTGGTCCCCCTCTTCAGCGAAAAAACGGGGGATAACAGCTACGCACAATTCTTCTCCCGCAGCTGGCCCGTCCGTTTTGACATTATTTTCCTGCAGGTCGGCTGCATGACCATCCTGAGCGTATTATGGTATTCTTCCGAAGAAGAACAGCAGAACCTCCAGCGTAGAGCCGATGCAGAGCGGCTCTCCAAAGAAGCGGAGCTCTTCAAGCTCCGCCAGCAGCTGGCCCCCCATTTCCTTTTCAACAGCCTCAACTCCATCAGCGCCCTGGTAGGCAGCCAGCCGGAACAGGCCCGTAAAATGATCCAGCAGCTCTCTGATTTTCTCCGGGGCAACCTGAAAAAAGAAGAGCAGCAATGGGTCCTCTTCTCCGAAGAGCTGCAATACCTGGAGCTCTACCTGGACATTGAAAAAGTACGGTTCGGCCACCGGCTGACCACCGTCATCAATCATGACCTTGACAGCCTGGACATGCGGCTCCCCCCCATGCTGCTGCAACCCATCGTGGAAAATGCCATCAAGTTCGGGCTCTATGATACCACGGAAGCCGTCACGATTTCCATCACGGCCCGTGCAGAAGAGAGGTTCATACGCATCTCCGTGCAGAACCCCTTTGACCCCGAGACCTCCCGCCCCAGCAAGGGCGCTGGCTTCGGACTCAGCTCTATACAAAGGAGGCTTTATCTGCTGTTTGCCCGGGCCGATCTGTTAGAGACGCGCATCGAAAACAACCTGTTCACCACCATCGTAAAGATCCCGCAGTTTCAGATACCACCGGTGACCAGCCCCGCGCCTGACCTTCAACCCGGCCCGGGACCCGACGTTACCATTAACCAAAGCAACGCTAACAACACCATATAACCATGATCAAAGCTATTATCATTGACGACGAGCCCCTGGCCAGACTGATCGTACAGGAATATCTCCAGGCCTACCCGGAGATAACGGTGGTAGCGGAATGCTGCGATGGCTTCGAAGGTATCAAAGCCATCCAGCAGTTTCACCCCGACCTCCTTTTCCTGGATATCCAGATGCCCAAGATCAATGGGTTCGAAATGTTGGAGCTGGTGGAAGAGCCTCCTGCGGTCATTTTCACCACCGCATTTGATGAATATGCCATCCGCGCATTTGAGACACACGCCGTGGACTACCTGCTGAAACCTTTTAACAAACAGCGTTTTGACAAGGCCATACGCAAATGGATGGAGCAGTACGCCCTGACCCGGGCCGCGACTGGCTCCGGCACACCAGCCCCTGGCTCCGCCAGCACCCCCGCCGACGCACCGTCACCGGAATCAAAAGAGGGTACCCAGCCCGCCGCGGCATCGGACTCCAGCGATGGCTCCTCATCCGCCAGGCCCGGACCTGCGGCCAATACCCGCGCACTACTGGAGACGGCAGGACATTCCCCCCTTCAGCAACACCGGGTCGTCGTCAAGACCGGCGGCAAAATAAAGATCATCCCCGTCGAAGACATCCACTACCTGGAGGCCTCTGACGACTATGTGAAGATCCATACCCATAACGGAGCGTTTCTGAAGAATAAAACGATGAGCTATTTTGAGCAGACGCTGGACTCCTCCCAGTTCGTCCGCACGCATCGCTCGTACATCCTCAATGTACAGCAGGTCACCCGCATCGACCCCTATGAAAAGGACAGCCATCTCTGCATCCTCCAATCCGGGGCGCAGGTGCCCGTCAGCAAGGCAGGTTATGTGAAGCTAAAAGCGGTGTTGGGATTGTAAGGCTCCATCAGCAGCAGCTGCATGATCCTTTGCTCATGAACCTCTTGTGGAGTCGCCGTGATGGTAATATGCCAGCCCTCGATGGATTTGCCTTCGCTGGGATTAGCTGCCTTCAGGTTCTTTTGGATCATGGTCAGTTCCTCCTGTTTGGCAAGGAAGAAATTGGCTCCCCTCTCTGCATAGATCCGGTATTTTTCCAGGAGGAAATCCGCCACCGCCCGGGTAGCGGGGTCCATCTTTGCTTTAAAACCTGCATACTGTCCCAGGAGACGATTGCATTCATGCAGCCATAAAGAGGTTTGCAACAATTGAGGTTTGAAGAGGCGGTTGTGCCGGTAATGGTTCACCAGGATCATCTTTTTCTCCTCGTCCATGTATTTCCGGAACTCAGCCCGCAGGTAGGTAATCTTTTCCTTTTCCAAAAAGGGGGTCAGCCCCGCCTGGACCTGGTCCCGGAACCAGGCTGGGAGAAAAGTATCTTTATAACGGTCGGCCAGCTCCCGGAAATGAGCGGCCCATTTTGCCTGCTCCCCGTCACTGCGGACCAGCTCCGCTTCGTAATGACGGATACTCTCCGCTGCCTCCTGCTTATAGGTAGTAAGTTGTGCAGGGCTGAGGATCCTGATAAAATGGTCCAGCATATAATCCTGCTCCTCCCAGTAAGAGAAATGATGCGTATCGGAAGGGGCATCCCGTTCCCGTTCGAAACGATATACCTGCTCGGCCTGCTCAAAGGACAAGTTCAGGTGGGAATAGCGGCGGATCACCATCGTGATCTCCCATTGATATGCTTCAGGGTCCATTGCCCCAAAATAAACATCTTTCCCGAAGAAACCTATGCCTCCTGCCCTATCCATACTGCCCCGCCGATGCTGTCCCGGCTGGCCCCTGTTACGGAAGCCAATACATTGTTTTCTTCCCGCCAGCGGAGTACGCCGATGAGGGCCATCACCAGGGCCTCTTTATAATCGACCAGGGCGCTGTCGGTTTCGGAGGAAGGTACGACAACGGCTACGCCCAGGGGTAATAGCAGGTCCTGCAGCCGCCCGATGAGGAAATGATTGTGTGCGCCCCCGCCAGTCACCAGCATGCGTTTGCCGGCCGCAGGCTGGTTCGCCGGCTGGTCAGCGGATTGGGTGCCAGCCTTTGCTGCCGGCTCGCCCGCCGCGGCAGCGCCCATTCCGGCCTTTGCCGCCGGCTGGCCCATCGCCAGTCCTTTCACCGCCTCCCGGATCTGGATCGCTATATGTTCCACATAGGTCCGCAGGGCATCGGCGACCACCAGGCCCGCCTCCGTGATGATAGGATAGACCGTATCGGTCCCGAATTCATTGGCCAGAGACTTCGGATAGGCTTGTCCATAGTAGGGTAATGCATTCAGCCGGCGCAGCAGCGTCTCATCGACCCGGCCGGTGGATGCCAGGGCTCCCCCTTCATCATATTCTTTACCGGTAAGGGCCGCCAGTTGATTCAGCACCCGGTTGGCCGGACAGACGTCATAGGCGACAAAGCCCCCGGCGGAAGGGCCGTCGGTGCCACCGGCAGGAGAACCGCCAGTCCGAGGGCCGTCGGTGCCACCAGCAGGAGAGCCGCCAGTCTGAGGGCCATTGGCGCCACCGGCAGGAGAGCCTCCCGGCTGAGGGCCCGCCGACGCCCCGCCATGGCTGGAAATATTGGCGATGCCACCCAGGTTGAGGAAGAGTTCGTACCCGGAGAGCAGCAATTTCTCCCCGATAGGCACGATGGGCGCCCCCTGCCCTCCCAGGGCCAGGTCCATCGCCCGCAGGTCGCTCACCACATTGATCCTGGTTGTAGCCGCCAGGGCTGCCCCATCCCCCAACTGA
>DATJJD010000235.1:0-33664 GCA_035492545.1 Puia sp. | reverse complement strand
CCTCCGATATTGGGCCCAAAGAAGGCGCTCGACCAGGTGCTGATAAGACCCGCACCGGGCGTGGCGGTAGATGGAAGAAGAATAGGAACTCCTACCTGGTTGCCATTGGGATCATAAATCAGCATGTAAACGTCCTTATAGGGCGTACCGGCGGGATTACCACTGGGGCTCAGCGCCTCCCAATTGAAGCCATAATATAGTTTTTCCGTCAGATAGTTCTTGATACGGAAGGCAATGCGATTATCTTTCGGCGCCAGGAACAGACCCGGATTTAGCGGATCATAGGGCTGCACATAACTACCTACATTTCCCAATGGGAAGGAGGGAAGGGTGGAAACGATAAGACCCGTAGCGTTGGTGGAAGTTGCCGAATAAGAGGGCATTATTTCTTTTGTTCCTTCTGCCCGCACAGTATACATTCCCGAGAATAGCAGGGGAAAGAAAAGGTATAGGGCGGCTTTGGTACTCCTGGCAAATAGGGAGTATGCTGACAGCATTAAAGCCCAAAGGGTGTAAAGAAGTTTCATAAGTATGGATTAAGGTGTTAATTCCTGGAATTGTCTTCTTTGTTCGTCTTCCGATCAATTACCGGGAATCAGGGATCACGCTTTTCAACCCGAAAACTATAAAACATTTGTTAGACCTACAAACCCCGGGGTCCGGTCTTTTAGCTCCATAAAGGCTTTTCCTGCTAATTGAAGGGTCATTTGGATGGTGAGAAGCCGCTTATGCATTATAAAAATATATAATTTTATAATACAATATTTCCGCATAAGTTTTCCACATTAATGCCCGGAAGAGCCGGGGGAGGCAATTTTTGCCAGGCAGCGGGTTAGGCTTTGCCGCCATTCGGGGATGGTTATACCATAGGTGGCTTTTATAAGATTGCTATCTAATAGGGAGTATTTAGGCCGTTTGGCAGGGGTAGGATACTGAGCCGTGGGAATGGGCACAACGGTGCAGGAGCTGTGTATACCTTCTTTTATGGCCTGGGCAAAGTCAAACCAGCTGATCTGCCCTTCATTACTATAATGGTAGAGGCCGGGAACGAAAATTCCTCCGGAGACGATGCGTCCGATAACGGCGGCCAGGTCGGCGGCATAGGTGGGGGAGCCGATCTGGTCGTCGACCACACTGATACGTTCTTTTTCCCGCATGAGCCGCATCATGGTCTTTACGAAGTTGTTCCCAAATTCGGAGTATACCCAGGAAGTACGGATGATGACGGTATCCGGGTTCTCCTGCCTGGCGAGCTGCTCGCCTTTCAGCTTGGAGGCGCCATATATATTGATAGGGCCCGTAGGGTCGTTTTCTTTGAGGGGGATGTCGGAATGGCCGTCAAAAACATAGTCGGTGGAGATATGGATCAGGCGGGCCCCTACCCGTTTGCACGCGGCGGCCAGGGAACCGACGGCGTCCCCGTTGATGGCAAAAGCCAGGTCTTTTTCCGACTCCGCCTTATCGACGGCGGTATAAGCAGCGCAATTGATACAATAGTCCGGCCGGTGCCTTTCAAAAAATTGCAGCGTCCTTGCAGCGTCCTGGATGGGCAGGTCTTCCTTGGAGAGGAAAAGGAATTCGAAAGGGAAAAGCAGGATTTCCACGTCTGTTGCCATAAAATCGGCGATGGTCCAGGCACGATCGATTAAAGAAGCTGGTTGGCCTTCGGTCGAACGGGCGCCCGCTATCGCCTGCAGCTCTCTTCCCAGTTGTCCATTGGCCCCGGTGACGACGATCTTACGCTTTTCCATGTCTTATTTTTTGTCGGTTTGCCGGAAAAGGTTATCCCTGAAATTGAAAATTGTTTCTGCATTCGGCGAAGACAGGTAGTTCAAGGTCCTTGGAAGAGACAATGGCCGCCGCCGCCGGCACGCCCCAATCGATGCCCAGGGCCGGGTCATCATACCGGATCCCTCCTTCACAATCTTTGCTATAGAACCCATCGCACTTGTAGGACACCTCGGCCGTCTCGCTCAGCACGGAAAACCCATGTGCAAAGCCCCTGGGAATGAGGAATTGCCGCTTGTTTTCCGCGGACAGCTCCACGCTCATGAACTTACCGTAAGTAGGCGAACCCTTACGGATATCCAGGGCCACGTCAAGGATCTTTCCCTGCAGCACCCGGATGAGCTTGGCCTGGGGGCGGGGTTCCACCTGGTAGTGCAGACCCCGTATCACCCCATAGCGGGAGAAGGATTGATTGTCCTGGATGAAACGGGTGGTAATACCCTGTTGCTGAAAAGTCTGTTCATTATACGATTCAAAAAAATATCCCCGGTCGTCTTTCAATACGACCGGATCAAATATAAATAGTCCGGGAAATTCAGTGGCGGTAAAAGGCATGTCTGAAATAGTTTATACGCTTCCAGCGTTTTTGGTCTTCGGGTGCGGGGCTCTTAGTGTGTTTTACCATATTGCTCCTGGTAATATTTCTGATAGTCGCCGGAGGTGACTTCCTGCACCCAATCCTGGTTCTGCAAATACCAGTCCACTGTCTTTTCCAATCCTTCTTCGAACTGGAGGGAGGGGGTCCAGCCCAATTCCCTGTTTAGCTTGGTAGCATCGATGGCATAGCGAAGGTCATGTCCCGGACGGTCTTTCACATAGGTGATCAGCTTCGCCGATGCGCCTTCCGCCCTGCACAGCTTCTTATCCATGAGCCTGCACAGCAGATGTACAATGTCGATGTTCTTCCATTCGTTGAAGCCGCCGATATTGTATTTGTCCCCCGTCTTTCCTCTGTGAAAGATGGTGTCGATGGCCCTCGCATGATCTTCTACATAAAGCCAGTCCCGCACATTCTCGCCCTTGCCATAGACGGGCAGGGGTTTATTATGGAGGATATTGTTGATCATCAAGGGGATCAGTTTCTCCGGGAAATGATGGGAGCCGTAGTTATTGGAACAGTTGGAGAGGATCACGGGCAGTCCATAAGTATGGTGATAGGCCATCACGAAATGGTCCGAGGAGGCTTTGGACGCGGAATAAGGCGACCGGGGATCATAGGGGGTCTCTTCCGTAAAAAAGCCTTCCGCGCCCAGGGAGCCGTATACTTCGTCCGTAGATACATGGTAGAACAATTTATCCTTCGGGTCCTCTTTCCAGTTGCGCAGGCTCACATTGAGGAGATTGGCCGTTCCAAGGACATTGGTCCGGACAAAGGCCAGGGGGTCGAGAATTGAACGATCTACATGACTTTCGGCCGCCAGGTGAATGACCCCGTCAAACCTATATTTTTCAAAGAGCTCCTGGATCCGCCCTTCATCATTGATATCGCCTTTTTCGAACTGGTAGTTGGGGGCGGATTCGATATCCTTGAGATTGGCCAGGTTGCCCGCATAGGTGAGGGCATCGAGGTTAACGATGAAGTACTGTGGGTATTTTTTTACAAACAAACGAGTTACATGGGAGCCGATAAAGCCGGCTCCCCCGGTGATCATTATTCTTTTTGTGTATTGGGTCATTTTATAAACTCCAGTATTTTCTATTATGGATCCTGTTCTTATAGCTGCCTTTCAGGTCTGCAATCAGGGCGCCTTCCCGGGTGATGGAGGTGAAATAAGCATCATCCAGATCTTTATAGGGTACATGGGGGACGCATATGATCACGGCGTCATAGTTCGTTCCTGTTTTTTTAGCAAGGTGCAGTCCGTATTCCTCGTGCACCTCTTCTTCCACGGCATAAGGGTCTTCCACGTCCACGGTAATATTAAAGGCCAGAAGTTCCTTCACGGTGTCGACGATCCTGGAGTTGCGGATATCGCTCACATTTTCCTTGAAGGTCACTCCTTTTACCAGGACCTTGGGTTCATTGGATATGCGCAGCACGTGGGTAATGATCTTACGGGCCACGTATTTGGCCATGTCGTCGTTGATATAGCGGGAGGAAGAGATGACCTTCGACTCATAACCCAGCTCGGCAGCCTTATGGGTAAGGTAATAGGGGTCGATGCCGATACAGTGTCCTCCTACCAGGCCGGGCTGGAATTTGAGGAAGTTCCATTTTGTACCGGCGGCTTCGATGACATCATAGGTATTGATCCCCATACGGTCGAAGATGAGGGATAATTCGTTCATCAGGGCGATGTTGAGGTCGCGCTGGGTATTCTCGATGATCTTGCTTGCCTCCGCCACTTTTATGGAGGGGGCCCGGTGAACACCCGCGTCCACAACCAACTCATAGGTCTTTGCTACTTCTTCCAGGGATCCGGCGTCATCTCCGGAGACTACTTTTATAACAGTCCGGAGGGTGTGCTTTTTATCGCCCGGATTGATCCGCTCAGGGGAATAGCCCAGCTTGAAATCAGTACCCCCACGCAGCCCGGAAGTTTTTTCCAGGATGGGAAGACAGTCTTCCTCCGTACAGCCGGGATAGGTGGTAGATTCATATACTACGTAGTCTCCCTTTTTCAGGACTTTTCCCACGGTGTCCGAGGCGCCGATGAGGGGTTTCAGGTCGGGCACATTGTATTTGTCGACGGGGGTGGGAACGGCTACGATAAAGAACCGGGCTTCTTTAAGAACAGCCAGGTCGTCGGTGAAGACGATATCCCGGCCCTTGAATTCCTCGGCCGGCACTTCTTTGCTGGGGTCGAGGCCTTCGCGCATCATGCCGATCCTCTTTTTGTTGATATCGAATCCGATGACCGAGATCTTTTTTGCAAATTCCAGGGCAATGGGCAATCCGACATACCCCAACCCGATCACGGCGAGTTTCGCTTTTTTTGAGGTGAGATCGTCGTATATTTTTACTTCGCTCATAGTATTTGGTTTTGAGTTTATGGGGGGTTAGGTCCTGCTGATAAATTCCTTTGGCAATTTGACCCATTCTTCCGGCGGCAGGGATTTAAAATATTCGTAGGTAGCTTTCAGGCCGTCCTTGCGTTCTACCTTGGGTTGCCATCCCAGTATTTCCCGGGCTTTGGTGATATCGGGCTGGCGTTGTTTGGGATCATCCACCGGCAGGGGTTTATAAACGATCTTTTGTTTGGTGCCGGTCAGGGTGATCACTTCCTCCGCGAATTGCTTCAGGGTGATCTCGGATGGGTTGCCGATATTTACGGGCAGGTGGTAGTCGCTTAGCAGGAGGCGATAGATGCCTTCCACCAGGTCGTCAACATAACAGAATGAGCGGGTCTGGCTGCCGTCTCCGAATACGGTGAGGTCTTCGCCGCGCAGGGCCTGTCCAATGAAGGCAGGCAGGGCACGACCGTCGTTAAGGCGCATCCGGGGGCCATAGGTGTTGAAGATCCTCACTATGCGGGTCTCCAGACCGTGGAAAGTATGATAGGCCATGGTAATGGCTTCCTGGAAACGTTTGGCTTCGTCATATACTCCTCTGGGACCGATGGGGTTGACATTCCCCCAGTACTCTTCTGTCTGGGGATGGACCAGGGGATCTCCATAGATCTCGGAAGTGGAGGCGATGAGGATCCGGGCATTTTTGGATTTGGCCAGGCCCAGACAGTTATGGGTGCCCAGGGACCCTACCTTAAGGGTCTGTATGGGTATTTTCAGATAATCGATGGGGCTGGCGGGCGATGCAAAATGCAGAATATAGCTCAGCTCGCCGGGGACATGGATGAATTTACTGACGTCGTGGTGATAGAATTCAAAGTCCTTCAGCTTGAACAGGTGTTCGATGTTCTTCAGGTCGCCGGTGATGAGATTGTCCATCCCGATGACATGATATCCTTCTTTAATGAACCGGTCGCAGAGGTGGGATCCTAAAAAGCCTGCGGCGCCGGTGATCAATACGCGTTGTCTTATCATGTGTAAACGGGTTGTTGGTTATTTTTTATCGGTTGGAATAGCGGGAGCCCGGCCTACACTCTCATAATAGAAGCCTAACTCCCGGATGGCGGCGATATCGAAGAGGTTACGTCCGTCGAATATGACTTTAGACCGGAGGCTGGTAACGATCTTCAGGAAGTTAGGGGTCCTGAATTCGTTCCATTCCGTAGCAATGATGAGGGCGTCGGCGCCTTCGAGGGCTTCATACTGATTCTCCGCATAGGTGACCTTATCGCCCAGCAGCTGTCTGACATTGTTCATGGCTTCGGGGTCGAATACGCTGAGGGTAGCGCCTTCTTTTGTCAGGGCGTCGATCATATAGAGGGCGGGCGCTTCGCGGATGTCATCCGTATTGGGTTTAAAGGCCAGACCCCAGAGGGCAAACCGTTTGCCTTTCAGGTTGTCCTTAAAATACTTCTTTATTTTAGGCAACAAGTGCAATTTCTGCTGTTCGTTCACGTCCATGACGGCGTTGAGTATGCGGAAGTCATAGCTCACCTCATGAGAGGATTTTACCAGGGCCTGTACATCTTTGGGGAAGCAGCTGCCGCCATAACCGATGCCGGGGAAGAGGAATCGTTTGCCGATGCGTTCGTCGCTGCCAATGCCGCGCCTTACCATGTCGACGTCTGCACCCAGCTTTTCACAGAGCAGGGCTACTTCGTTCATAAAGGTAATTTTAGTGGCCAGAAAGGAGTTGGCGGCATATTTGGTGAGCTCGGCCGACCGCTCGTCCATGAAGATGACGGGGTTGCCCTGGCGGACAAAGGGACTGTACAGGTCACCCATTACTTTTTTCGCCCGATCAGAAGAGGTGCCGATCACGACGCGGTCAGGTTTCATAAAATCATCTACGGCTACCCCTTCCCGGAGGAATTCGGGGTTGCTGACGACATCGAATTCTCCTTTATAGTTTTTTGCGATGGCAGTCCTTACCTTTTCGGCAGTGCCTACCGGTACGGTACTTTTATCCACAACGACCTTATAGTCTTTCAGGATTTTTCCCAGGCTATCCGATACGCCCAGGATATATTTGAGGTCCGCGGAACCGTCTTCTCCGGGAGGGGTGGGCAGGGCCAGAAAGATGATCTGGGCTTCCCTGATGCCTTCTTCGAGATTGGTGGTGAACTTCAGACGTTCTTCCTTCAGATTGCGGAGGAACAGCTTTTCCAGACCTGGCTCATAGATAGTGATCTGTCCGTTGGAAAGCTTCTGCACTTTACCGGCATCGATATCCACGCATATTACATCATTTCCTGTCTCGGCAAAACAAGTGCCTGTGACCAAGCCTACATAACCCGTACCTACTACAGCAATTTTCATAAAAGACTTTTTTTAAGAAGGTTTAACTTTAATTTTATTTGTTGGCATATTCCAATACGGCGGCGCTGATCGTTTGTAACTGCTCCTGGTCCAATTCGGTATGCATCGGCAGGGAAATGACCCTTTCCGTGAGCCAGTCGGTGGTGGCCAGTGAATAGTCACCTCCTCCCAGTCCGGCAAACATTTGCTGGCGATGAGCGGGTACGGGATAATAGATCATGGACGGGATGTTCTTCCCGGCCAGGTATTCGTTCAGTCCGTCGCGGTCGATCCCTTCCAGGATGAGCGTGTACTGATGAAAAACGTGATGACTGTAAGGGGCCCGATAAGGCGTCCTGATCTTCGGGTGAGCGGCAAAAGCATTGTCGTAATAATCGGCGGCTGCACGCCTGGCGGTTATGTACGAATCCAGGTTCTTCAGTTTCACATTCAAAACGGCTGCCTGGATAGAATCCAGCCGGCTGTTACAGCCCACGAGATCATGATAATAACGCCGGCTCTGCCCATGGTTGGCAATCATTTTCAACCGGCTAGCTAACGCATCGTCCTCTGTAAATATTGCCCCTCCGTCACCATAGCAACCCAAATTTTTAGAGGGGAAAAAAGAAGTGGTGCCGATCGTGCCGATGGCCCCTGCTTTCTTTGTAACGCCATTGGAGAAGGTATAGGTGCTTCCGATGGCCTGGGCATTGTCTTCTATGACATAGAGACGATGGCGGCGGGCGATGTCCATGATCTCTTCCATGGCGGCGGAATGACCGTAGAGGTGTACGGGTACGATGGCCTTTGTCCGGGGGGTGATGGCTTTTTCAATAGCGGCCGGCTCGATGCAGAAGGTCTTTGGGTCTACTTCCACGAATACCGGGGTCAGCTTGAGAAGGGCTATGACTTCGGTAGTGGCGATATAGGTAAAAGACGGGGTGATGACTTCATCCCCGGGTTGAAGGTCCAGGGCCATCATAGCGATCTGGAGGGCATCCGTGCCGTTGGCGCAGGGGATGGTATGTTTGGCGCCCATATAGGCGGACAGTCCTGCTGCAAAGTCGGTGACAGCCTTGCCGTTGATAAAGGCGGCGTTGTCTATCACTTCATGGATTGCCGAATCTACTTCCTTCTTAATTTTCGTATATTGTTGCTTTAAATCTACCATTTGAATGGGCCGCATATATGTCTGTGTTTTTATTACCTGGGCTTCGTCCGGTTGGGGGCACAAACCTACTGCAAAAACGGGACATTTTCAAGCTGAAAGCCGGGAATAGCTGCCAGTCTTGGGCTGCAACCCAGACATTTATAAATTATTATCTTCGTCCGGATATAACAAACGCAAGCTGCGGCCTCCGGCCGCAGTTTGCAGCTAAATAAACATACACGTGAGCATTATCTTTTATCATGTTTTTCTTTGGCTGTATAAGATAGGGATCCGCCTGATCTCCCCCTGGAATCGAAAGGCAAAGCTGTGGCTGGAGGGAAGAAAAGATCTTTTTGAGCATATCCGGGCGGAAATGGAGGGGCGGCCAGGGGCGCCAATTGCTGCTGCAGGGCCGGATGCGCAGGCGGTCAGCGGGACAGGAGTTGGCGGCGGCCGGCCCGGAAAGCTGATCTGGATGCATTGTTCCTCCCTGGGTGAGTTCGAACAGGGAAGGCCGCTGCTGGAGAGTTTGAGGATGCAGGACCCGGGATGCAGGATCGTGCTGAGCTTTTTTTCTCCCTCAGGGTATGAGGCGAGAAAGAACTATACCGGGGCGGATCATGTCTTCTATCTGCCGCTGGATTCCCGTTCGAATGCCCGGCGGTTCATCGACCTGGTGAGACCGGAGCTGGTGCTGTGGGTAAAGTATGACTATTGGTATTACTTCCTGGTGGAATTGAAAAAGAGAAATATCCCCACGTTGCTGGTATCAGGCGTATTCCGTAGGGATCAGCCTTTTTTCCGGTGGTATGGAAGGTTACACCGGTATATGCTGGAATGTTTTAGCCAACTGTTCGTACAAACGGAAGATTCCAGGAAACTATTGGCGACCCTGGGGCTGACGGGCAATGTGCGTGTCAGTGGGGATACACGGTTTGACCGGGTCATCGCTATCGCGGAGAGCCCGGAGACCCTTCCGCTGGTCGGAGCTTTTTGCGGAGAGCAGGCGGTTATTGTTGCCGGTAGCACCTGGGAGGAAGATGAAGAGGAGCTGGACCACTATGCCAATACCCATCCGGACATCCGGATGATCATAGCGCCTCATGAGATCGGCGAGGAAAGACTGAGGGAAGTAGAGCGGCTCTTCCGGTATTCCATCCGCTATTCGAAATGGGCGGCAGAAGCCCGGATCAACCCCGGAGGACGAGAGCCGAATGTACTGATCATCGATAATATCGGCATGTTGTCCCGGCTTTACCAGTATGCCACGATCACCTATGTGGGAGGGGGGTTCGGAGACGACGGGGTGCACAATGTGCTGGAAGCGGCCGTCTATGGGAAACCGGTGGTATTTGGACCCGTGATTGAAAAATATATCGAGGCGGTGGAGCTGGTGGATAGTGGAGGGGGTATCGTCATCGACAGCGCCCTGGAGGCGGAGTCTGTCTTCAACCGGTTATTGAATAACCCGGAAGAGTATAGGCAGATTAGTGAGGCGTCCCGCGGTTATGTCTATGCTAAAAGAGGGGCTACCCAAATTATCATCGGTTATATTCAGGAGAACCGTCTTCTTACCAGCTGATAAAAATGTTTGGTGGCTTCCCTGTTCTCATCCCAGCCCAGCTTGACTTTCAGTTCTCTTTCCATCCAATATTCCGCTTCCGGCAGGATGCGGAACCCGTTGATCGTCTTAATGCTGCGCTCGTACATCACTTCATCTCCCCGGAATAACTGGCTGATAAAAACGAAGCGGTCGTTGACGCCGATGGCCTTTTTCAGATCCCGTACCGGGGTATCGTTCAGCGCTGCGGACAACTCCAGCACATTAGCTTTCAATTTATCATTCAGAGAGGGAGATAATCCATTCCCGGCGATGACGTCGTTCAATTCCCTTGGCGTCTGTTGCTGGGCCAGGGTAGGTATATCGGCCAGCGGGTCGAAAGGCCACGGGCCTCTCTCCGGTTCTTTTATAGCGGTGGCTGTCGCCGGGCGGGCGGGGGCCACTACCTTCAGGTCGGAAGCCGTTCGTAGCTCGGCAGCTGTTTTTATATCGGAGGCGGGGCGTATTTCCGGGGTTGTTTTGGGCTCCGGGGCCCATTTCTCGTCGGCAGGGGGCCTGGACTCAGCAGCCCTTTTCTCCTCGGCATACCTGGACTCGGGAGCCCATTTCTCGTCGGAAACCGTTCTGGATTCAGGAGAAGGCCTTCCCTCGGAAGAAGCCCGTAATTCGGCGGCCGTCTTCTGGGCGGGGATATACTCCTGGTCAGGGTATAGGCCGCCGCCCGCGGGGGAGCCGGAGACGGGTGCTCCATTGGCCTGGGAACCATTCCTGCTTTCGGGAGCACCCGATCGGAATTCCTGCATGGCGGATTGCCCGGTATATATTTTCATGGAGGATGGCATCATAACCGCTACTTTTGCCGATCCCCGGTTGGCGGCTGCATAACTGGACAAACGTGTCAGTTCAGCATCCAGAAGCCGGGCGGTCAGGAGCATCTGCAAAGGGTCCACCTTTCGGTCGAATTGCTCCTTTAGTTGGTTAATAAGTTCTTGTAGTCGTTCCATGGTACACAATTGAACGGGCCTTTAATGGGTGAGTATCAGTAATTCTTATAAAGTTATAACAAATTCCGAACCTAATTTATATGTATCTATGTTCATCGAACCTCATATAAAAGGCGAGCGGCGCGGCTGGATCGAAGTAATCTGCGGATCCATGTTCTCCGGGAAAACGGAGGAACTGATCCGGCGGCTCAAACGCGCTAAAATTGCCAACCTGAAAGTCGAAATATTCAAGCCTTCCATGGACATCCGTTACCACGACCACAACATCGTCTCCCATGATGAAAGCACGATTCCATCCACTCCTATCGATAATTCACAAACCATCCTGCTAATGGCCAGCGATGTGGATGTCATCGGTATTGACGAAGCCCAGTTCTTCGATGACCAGCTGCCTGAAGTCTGCGACCAGCTGGCCTTTCGGGGGATCCGCGTCATCGTGGCCGGATTGGATATGGACTATACCGCCAAACCCTTTGGCCAGATGCCTTTTCTACTCGCCAAAGCTGATTATATCACCAAGTTGCATGCCATTTGTGTAAAATGTGGAAATATTGCCAACTATTCCTACCGCAAGAGCAGGGCTGATTCACAGGTCCTGCTGGGAGAAAAAGACCTGTATGAACCCCGTTGCAGGAACTGTTATTATAACCGGGTACCCTAGTTTCCGGGAAGCCAAATGTCCCGGGAGGACAGTCCGAAAGGGGAGGAAAATGAATTATAGATTTGTTAAAATTAATTTCCTGCGCCGGTCAGGGGAAGGTATTTTTGCCTCAAATTGAAAAAAATCAGCTCATTCCGACACATATGGACCTTGTTTAAGAAGGATTTGCTGCTGGAGATCCGGCAGCAATACACTTTTTATGGGGTGCTGTTGTATGTGGCTTCCACTATTTTCGTCTTATACCTGGCGATGGCCGAGCCGGAGACGGAGGTGTGGAACGGGCTTTTCTGGATGATCCAGCTGTTTATCTGTGTAAATGCCGTCGCCAAGAGCTTTCTGGCGGAAGGGAAAGGGAGGATGCTGTATTACTATTCCATCGCCGGGGCCCGGGATTTTATCCTGGCCAAGCTGTTGTTCAATGCCATGCTGATGGTGGTCATGAGCCTGATGAACTGGCTGCTCTTCAGCATTTTACTGGGTAACCCGGTCGTCAATCCCTGGTATTTTTTAGGGATCAACCTGCTGGGGGGAGTGAGCCTGAGCCTGGTTTTTACCTTTCTATCCGCTATTGCAGCCCGCGCCCAGCAAAATGCCGCCCTGATGGCTATTATGGGCTTCCCCATCATTATTCCCCAGCTGATGCTGCTGATCAAGATCTCCCATATTGTCTTTTCCACGGTGGTGCAGGGCGGGCTCGCGGCTGTCGTGCTGCTGCTGGTGGCCATGGATGTACTCGTAGTGGCGCTGGCCATCATTTTGTTCCCTTTTTTATGGAAAGACTAAGGGTTTGTCAAAAGGAACAACAATTTCATCATCAAATCCGTTAAAACGGCCGAAAGAGGCCAGGGTTTCATCTAATTTTAGTTTCCTTATAAAATTTTGAATGGCTTTGTCCTAAATTTGCGGCTTCCTGATTAAAGTGTACCCAACGGCGGGATACATTCTACAATCGATTATTCTTTATGCGAAAAAAGTGGTGGAAAATACTTTGCGTCATCCTTCTTATCTATACCATCACCGGTGGTCTCCTGTTCAGTGTTCCGGCTCGTGAGATCCTGGCCGAGACGATCCGTAATCTCTATTTCCATGTTTGCATGTGGTTCGGGATGATGATCCTTTTTACGGCTTCAGTGGTCTATGCTATCAAATATCTGCGTTCGCAGAAAATAGTGCATGATATCTATTCCGTGAATTTTGCAAAGGTGGGTATCCTGTTCGGCGTACTGGGGTATGCCACCGGTTTTATCTGGGCCTCGTATACCTGGACCGAATATGCGACCAATACACAAATATTCAAGGAGCCGAAATTACTGGGAGCGGCCATCGCCCTGCTGGTCTATTTCGCCTACCTGGTGCTGCGGGGGTCCATTACGGATATGGATAAGAGGGCCAGGGTCAGCGCCGTGTATGCCATATTCGCCTATGCTATGTTATTTCCCACCATCTGGATATTGCCGAGGCTGCTGGAAAGCCTTCACCCCGGCAAGGAAGGCAACCCCGCCCTGAATTTCAAGGACAGCGACGCACGTTTGAGAATGGTATTCTATCCGGCTATCATCGGATGGACCTTACTGGGCGTATGGATCACCTCCCTGAAGATCAGGCTTGATTTTATAAAAGAGAAAAGTATTCTGAATGATTAAGAAATCCCTGTCACTCGTCGCCTCTCTGTTCCTTTTCTTATTACCCCTGCTGACCCGGGCCCAGACGATGGAGGCCGAAAGAAAGTATACCGCCTTCGACATGCGCAGCAATGGAAAGATCTATGTACTGACGGCCTGTATCCTCGTCATCATGATCGGGCTGATCCTGTATCTGGTGAGGCTGGATAGGAAAATAAGCCGCGTGGAAAAAGAATCAAATTAGACATAAAACAACGATTGCAAGAACCCACCAACTACAAATTAAATTATCTGTTATGGCAGTTCAAACCGAGTACAAGTTCTTCGAAGCCGTAGAAAAAAGTTTTGATAAAGCGGCCCGGTTCACAACCTGGGATCCCGGTATCCTGGAGCAGATCAAACAATGTAATGCCGTGTATCGCATGTTCTTCCCCGTTAAGATCGGGGACAAGATCGAAGTGATCAAGGCATACCGGGTGCAGCATTCCCAGCACAAGACCCCCTGTAAAGGCGGGATCCGGTTTGCCTTGTCGGTCAACCTGGATGAAGTGATGGCCCTGGCCGCCCTGATGACTTTCAAGTGTGCCATCGTCAATGTGCCTTTTGGCGGCGCCAAGGGCGGGATCAGCATCGATCCTAAAAAATATACTCCTTATGAGCTGGAAAAGATCACCCGGCGGTATACTTCAGAGCTGATCAAGAAGAATTTTATCGGACCTGGCACGGATGTCCCCGCCCCTGATTATGGAACGGGCGAAAGGGAGATGGCCTGGATCCTGGATACTTATATGAGCATGCGCCCCGGGGAGATCGATGCCCTGGCCTGCGTAACGGGCAAACCGGTATCACAAGGGGGGGTCCGCGGCCGCCGTGAAGCAACCGGCCTGGGCGTATTCTACGGCATCCGGGAAGTTTGTAATATGGAAGATATCATGGCTAAACTGAAGCTGAAGCCAGGCGTGGAAGGCAAGACGGTGGTAGTGCAGGGATTGGGTAACGTGGGTTATCATGCCGCCAAGTTCTTCCGGGAAGGCGGCGCCAAAGTCATCGCCTTAGCTGAATATGAAGGTGCTATCACCAATCCGGCAGGATTAAATGAAGAGGAGGTCTTCCAACACCGGAAAAAGACGGGCAGCATCCTGAATTTCCCCGGGGCTACGAATCTTCCAAAATCCGGCGATGCGCTGGAGATGGAATGCGATATCCTGATCCCCGCCGCCCTGGAGAACGTTATCAACGGGGACAACGCCCCGAATGTGAAGGCTAAGATCATCGGAGAAGCGGCCAATGGCCCCCTGACACCGGAAGCGGATGAAGTATTCATAAAAAAAGGAATTCTGGTCGTACCGGATATGTACCTGAATGCCGGCGGAGTGACCGTCTCGTATTTCGAATGGCTGAAGAACCTCAGCCATGTGCGGTACGGTCGCATGGAAAAAAGGTTTACCGAGAACATGAACACACATATTCTCGGCCAGATAGAAGGGCTGACCGGCAAAAAGGTCAGCGCCAAGGAGAAAGAATTTATCATGCATGGGGCGGATGAGGTAGACCTGGTATACAGCGGGCTGGAGGAGACGATGATCGCCGCCACCCGGGAGATCATGGATGCCTGGAAGAATAACCCCACTGTTCCGGATATGCGTACGGCGGCTTATGTGGTGGCCATCAACAAGGTGGGTACCTCCTATGCCGAGCTGGGGATCTTCCCATAGCGCAAGACCTTTTATATCGAACGCCCTGTCCTTCGGACAGGGCGTTTTTATTTTTTAACGGCGATAATGATTCCTGTCGCCCAGGTCTGCTTGGTCAGGAACAGATCAGCTCTTGTTGCTAAATAGTCAATTAAATGGAGGGCTTTTTCGGGATGCCCATCCGGCCAGTTAGGTTGTGGCAACATGTCGTCTATGATGTAGGTCCCTCCCTTGTTCAGCATCAATAATACTTCGTCCAGAAGGAGATATTTCCCGTGCCAGGTGTCGGCAAAAATATAATCGAACTTTTGTTGCCGATTGTCTTCAACCCACTGGCCGCCATCCGTAAGGACTAATTCCAGGCGAGGGTCGCTGCCTAAATTTTTTTTGGCAATATCCAGGAATTTTTCGTCATTGTCGATAGAGATCAGGGAGGAATGACCATCCATTCCATCGAGGATCCAGGAGGTGGAGAGCCCGGTGCCGGTGCCAAGTTCCAAAAATCGGCCGGACGGTTTGGAAGCTGCCAGTGTCCGGAGCAAAGAGCAGGTCAGCGCGTCCGACGCCATGGTAAAGCCGGCTGTCCGGGTAGCTTCTTCGATGGCGGCATAGGTTGCCGGAAATGGCTGATTAATTTCGGGGGTCATATTTTCACAAGATATAAAAATACTCTTACACGGGACGACAGCAGCAGCGAGCTATCGGCCGGGTTACGGCAAGGAGCGGCTAACCGGGTTTTGCAGGGTCTGGGAAATAGCCTAGATTAGGGGGGAGAACTTTTATACTATGGATACATTAAAAGATCCACGGCTTGCCGTCCTGATCGATGCGGATAATGTCCCTTATGCCAATATAAAGGAGATGTTGGAGGAGTTGGCCAAGTACGGCACCCCTACCTTCAAGCGGATCTATGCCGACTGGACCAAGCCAACCGTGGCGGGGTGGAAAACGGTACTGTTGGAGAATGCCATTACCCCCGTGCAGCAATATAGCTATACCACGGGTAAGAATGCCACGGATTCGGCGATGATCATCGATGCGATGGATATCCTCTATACGGGGCGGGTGGAGGGATTCTGCATTGTCTCCAGCGATAGCGACTTCACGAGATTGGCTACCCGGCTCAGGGAGGCAGGCATGAAGGTGTATGGGTTAGGCGAGCGGAAAACACCGGTAGCGTTTATTTCAGCCTGCGATAAATTCATTTATATCGAGATCTTGAAGAAGGAGGCCCCCTTGCCCCCCAGAGGGGAAGTTCCGGCCGTTGCTGCCAAATCGGGCTCCGGCGGCCGTACCGCTCAAACGGCGGCCAAACGGAAGGGACAGGCGACGATCAAACAGGATGCCGGGACGCTTCCAAAAACAACAGCGGGAGACTTAAGGCATGCTACTGCCGGCAGGGGGATGGAAGAGAGCAGCCGGGTAGAGAATGGCCGGGAGACAGAGGGGCGACGGGAAGCCGATGGACGTAGGGAAGCCGAAAAGGCCCGGGAGGCCGACAGCATCCGGGAACTGGAAGGCACGAGGTCGGCAGCGGCCATCCGAAAAATAGACGAAGGGCTGGTCAAGCTGATCTCGGACAGCATCAATGACCTGGCGGGAGAAGATGGGTGGACCTTTCTGGGTGAACTGGGGAGTTTGCTACTCAAGAAAAAACCTGATTTTGACCCGAGGAATTATGGTTTCAAGAAGCTGGTGCCTTTAATCAAAAGCCTCAACCAGTTCGAGATCGACGAGCGTAATACGGGCAGGAACAATAGTGTGCTGGCTTATGTCCGCGCGAAATAATCTTTAAAGATATATGAACACCCCTAATGTAGAATTCGTTCCGCCGGAGCTTCTGCCGCGATTGGCTAAGCTCAAACCCTATGTACTGCTGCTGCTCACCAAAGGGCCGCACTATTTTGACGCGGACGCCCGCAGGATCCTTCAAAGCGGCCATTTGCCTTATACCTTTCAACAGCGGGATGAAGGGGTCATGGTGCTGACGATGCCTATCTATGATGATAATACCCAGCTTGCCGCCGTCGGTATCTATTCCGGACTCACCAAGGAAGAAGTGAAGGCCCGGGTAGACGACGATCCGGCGATCAAGGCAGGGCTCTTCGAGTACGAAATTGTACATTCGATGGGATTGCAGGGAGATATGCTGCCGTAATCCGGCGTCCTGATGAGGACAGCAATGTCCAAGTGGAAAGGCGTTGCCGTGGCCGGGGTCGCCGGAGTCGCATATTCAGGGCCGCGAGCTATTCATTATAGGCCGGTAAGGTAGCCAGTCCTTCAAAATCCGTCAGCCCCTTTATAAAGGCATGACATTCTTCGCCGTTAGTGACGATGAGGTATTTCACGGGAATGGCCATGTTGTAGCGCAGGACCTGCCATAACACCCGACTATCCAGTTTTTCGTTCATCGCCTTGCATTCCACCAGCATCCAGGGCCGGGCGCTCTTATCAAAGACCAGCAGATCGAATCGCTTGTTGAGCTCTCCCAGTTTCATCCTTCTTTCCACGGCAATATAGGATGCGGGATAGTTTTTTATCTGCAGCAGGTATTGGATGAAGTTCTGACGGACCCATTCTTCGGGAGTGAGGCGAACCCATAATTTGCGCAGTTCGTCCCAGATCTCTTCCTTTTTGGATTCGGGCTCTCTTATCTTAAAGGGATGAGTCGGGTAGTAGATTTTAATCATGGGCGGAAACTATTAGCAACTATTTGTTAAATTTACGACGAAGTGACGGATGGGCTGTTAAAAATGGGAAAAAACGCTGGAAGCGTTCGTCCGAAGGACAGACATTAGCCATTTGCCGGAGATGTGCTAATTTATTAACGCATATCTCCGGCACATAATACGATGAAAAGTAAAGAAGAAATAGTAAAGAACTGGTTGCCCCGGTATACAGGCGAAAAACTGGAGAATTTCGGCAAGTACATTTTGCTGACCAATTTTGACAATTACGTACACCTGTTCGCAGACTGGCATAATGTGGAAGTGATGGGGGAACACAAACCCATGCAATGCGCCACCGCAGATGATATTACCATTATTAATTTCGGCATGGGCAGTCCCGGCGCCGCCACGATCATGGACCTGCTTACAGCTATCGAGCCCAAGGCAGCCTTATTCCTGGGAAAATGCGGAGGACTGAAAAAACGTAATAAACTGGGGGACCTGATCCTGCCCATCGCGGCCATCAGAGGGGAAGGGACCTCCAATGATTATTTCCCCCCTGAGGTTCCTGCTTTACCAGCCTTTGCCCTGCAAAAAGCTATCTCCACCACTATCCGGGACTATGCGGTGGACTACTGGACCGGAACCGTCTACACCACTAACCGCCGCGTTTGGGAGCATGATGAGGCGTTTAAGGAATACCTGCAGAAAATACGGGCTTATGCCATCGATATGGAAACCGCCACCATCTTCTCGGTAGGATTCTTTAATAAGATCCCTACGGGCGCCCTGCTGCTGGTAAGCGATCAGCCGATGACACCCGAAGGGGTCAAGACGGCCGAAAGCGACCTGAAAGTGACCAGCGACTATGTGGAAAGACATATCAAGATCGGGATAGACTCCCTGAAGCAGTTGATCAACAACGGGCAGACAGTGCGGCATCTGAAATTCTGAGGGGTGAGGGACGGCCGAAGCCGGCCGGGGGCAATTAGTGGGCCGGAGTCCCTTGTCCGGCCGGCCTCGCTAAAGCCGGCACAGGTACGTTGTGCCCTGACGGCCGCCCATGCAACGGCCATGGCATAGAAATTGTCAAAGGTTATTAAAACGATCAATGACCCGCACCATACGCCTGCCCTTCTTTTTCCTTACCCTTCTTATCGGCACCGGATTCCAGTGCAAGCCCACCCGGATCTCTTCTTCGCTCACCGGGAAGCTGGTAGCCGTCGGACCTTGTTCTCAATATGTTGTACAGGTGATAGAAGGGAGTTATACTCCCGGCCAGGTCGATACGCTCTGGAAAAATACCGCGAACGACAGTGTCTTACATAATGTTTTTGCGGTGTCGAATCCCTGCACGTTTGCGCTGAACGGACTGGAGCAGGGAGCTATCTTCAGTTTCGAATGGGACCCGAAGGCGCCTGCAGAGCTGTGCGCTACCTGTATGGTCTTCTACCCTACCCCTTCCAAATACAATACGCTGCAGCATGTGCGAAGGATAAAATAAGTTATTTTTAGGGCCAAGCTATGGCTCCACTACTGTCTATTCATAATCTCACGATCGGATTTCAAACGGAGAGCGGCCTGATGCCGGGCGTGCAGGGGATCAACCTCCAGGTACAGCGGGGCGAGATCGTTGCCCTGGTAGGAGAATCCGGCTCAGGAAAATCCATCACGTCCCTATCCATCCTCCGGTTATTACCAATGCCTCCTGCCCGCTGTCTTTCGGGGGAGATACTTTTTACCGATCGTCATCAACGTAGTATCGACCTATTGAAACAAAGCCCGGAGCAAATGCAAAAGATCCGTGGCAATGAGATCGCGATGATCTTCCAGGAGCCCATGACCTCCTTAAATCCCGTTTTTACCTGCGGCGATCAGCTGACAGAGGCGATACGGGCGCATAGCCGGTTATCTTCCGATGAGGCCAGGCAAAAAGCGATCGGGCTTTTTGAAAAAGTAAAATTGCCGGACCCTGCAGGGATGCTGGCCCGATATCCCCATCAGCTCAGCGGGGGACAGAAGCAGCGGGTGATGATCGCCATGGCCATGAGCAACAGCCCTTCCCTGCTGATCTGCGATGAGCCGACTACGGCCCTGGATGTGACGGTACAAAAGACTATCCTCGAACTCATCCGGGAATTACAGCAAACGGAAAATATGGGGGTTATTTTCATCACCCATGATCTGGGTGTGGTAGCCGAAATAGCCGACAGGGCCCTTGTCCTTTACAAAGGGCAAGTAGTGGAAGAGGGCAGTGTCGCTACCCTGTTCCGCGAACCCCGGCACCCTTATACCCGGGGGCTGCTGAACTGCCGGCCGGTATTGCATAGGAAAGGGGAAAGGCTGCCGGTGGTCAGTGATTTTCTGGGGGAAGGGCAACCGTCGGCCCCGGTACAACCGCTGCCGCAGCAGCAGCCGACGCACTTTCATCCGCCGACTCACCCGCAGCATCTCACCCAGGCCCAGCCGGCAAGACGGTCGCCCACCGGGACGCCTCCCCCGCCGGACAAGGTTTCCCTCGCAGCTGCAAAGGCCGGGCAGCCGCCGGCACCGGCGCCGCCCCTGATCCAGGTGCAGGATCTCTCCGTATGGTATCCTTCGAAGAGGGCTTTCCTGGGGAAAGTATTGCAGTTTACCAGGGCGGTGGATGGGGTAAGCTTTGACGTATTCGAGGGAGAGACGCTGGGGCTGGTGGGCGAATCCGGCTGCGGCAAGACGACGCTGGGAAGGGCCCTGCTGAGGCTGATCGAGCCCACCGGGGGCCGGATCCTCTTCGGGGGATCAGATCTCAAAACCCATTCCGCCGGCACTTTGAAAAAATTGCGAAGCCATATCCAGATCATTTTCCAGGACCCCTATTCCTCCCTGAACCCCCGCCTGACGATCGGCTCCGCCATTGCAGAGACGCTGAAAGTACACGGGCTCGTGCCAACGAAAAAAGAACGGAGAGAGCAGGTGATCGCGCTGCTGGAAAAAGTGAGCCTGAAGGCCGAACATTTCGACCGCTATCCCCATGAATTCTCCGGCGGCCAGCGTCAGCGCATCGTCATTGCCCGGGCCCTGGCCTTACGCCCCTCCTTTATCGTGTGCGATGAATCGGTCTCCGCCCTGGACGTCAGCGTGCAGGCGCAGGTGCTGAACCTGCTGAACGACCTGAAAAAAGAATTCGGCTTTACGGTGGTCTTTATCTCCCATGACCTGTCGGTGATCCGTTATATCAGCGACCGTATCCTGGTGATGAACAAGGGGAAGATCGAAGAGATCGGAGAGGCGGAAGCCGTATATAGCCACCCGCAGACGGCGTATACAAGACGGTTGATCGAGGCAATACCAACTGGAGTGCGCTAATCCTTTTCTCCCGGTCTTTTAAAGCCGATTCGCTGCCGGTTCGCCTGTTCAGCGGGGGTGAGCAATTTTTTGAGATAGTCAAAGATCACCTGTATATCGTCCGTGTTGCGGAAGGTCTGATTCTCTAACTGCTCC
Source organism: Puia sp. (assembly GCA_035492545.1). Taxonomy (GTDB): domain Bacteria; phylum Bacteroidota; class Bacteroidia; order Chitinophagales; family Chitinophagaceae; genus Puia. The sequence continues at coordinate 12,725 of DATJJD010000235.1, read as the reverse complement.
AGCTTTAGGAGGATCTCCTGATTGGTCATTAGCATTTCGCGCATTTTTGTGTAGATGCGCATAATCTGAATGTTCACATTGACAGCTCTTTCGCTCTTCAGTACACTGGACAGCATTAAAACGCCATGTTCCGTGAAGGCGTATGGCGCTATTCGGCGGCCACCCCAACTTGAGGTCGCATTTTGCGACTTCAAGTTTTCGAACTCTTCTTCTGTCAGTTGGAACATAAAATCAGCCGGAAACCGCTCGATATTCCGTTTAACTTGCTCGTTCAATCGCTTTGTAGGCACTTGGTATAAATCCGCCAGGTCTTCATCCAACATTACTTTAAGTCCCCTTATATAATAAATCTTATTTAGAATTATTTCATCTGTAATAGCTATAGCTGACTTTGCCATATTCATAGTTTAAGGATTAACAATCAATGCCCTGTACAACAACACGGCATTTGGCGTAATAAAATTATTTATTTCATCTTGAAAAATGGATGGAACTTTTTCACATACTGGATCCGGATCGTAAATTTTAGCAACCCCGGATGCAACATTTCCCGCTTTTTCCCATCTTTACCAGACCCGGCAACATAAACCTCCAAAACATCCTCCATGCTAAAAAACTATTTCAAGATTGCCTTTCGCAACCTGTGGAAGCATCGCGTATTCTCCTTTATCAACATCATGGGCCTCACCGTTGGAATGACGGCCTGCTTCCTCATCTTTTTATACGTTCGTTTCGAAATAAGTTATGACCGCTATCATGAGAAAGGAGACCGTGTTTACCGGATCATAGCCGACATCAAGACCCCGACGGAAGTATTGAAAGCGGGCGGCCCCGCCTGGGCGGTGGCCCCTAATATGAAGGATTATTTTCCGGAAGTGGAGTCCTTTGTACGGCTGAGCAACAGAAGTTTCCTGATACGAAAAGGGGATGTGAAGTTCCAGGAAGAAAACTCGCTGTATGCGGATTCTGCTTTTTTCCAGATCTTCTCTTTTAAGCTCCTGCACGGGAATCCACGTACCGCGTTGAAAGAGCCCCTAAGCATTGTTTTTTCCGAATCGGCCGCGAAGAAATATTTTGGCAACGGGGACCCGGTGGGGCAAACGGTATTGTTCGAGAAGGAAGGGTATACGGCCACGGTGACGGGGGTGATGAAAGACCTTCCGGAGAATTCACAGATCAGGGCCGATCTCCTGGTCAGTATGAGCACGCTGACCCGGAAACTCAATCCCAATCTCGACAAACAGTGGGGCAACTACGGCTCCTCCGCATACATCTTATTAAAGCCGGGTGCCCATGCGGGCGCCTTAGAGGCCCGGCTGCCCCAATTTCTGGAAGATCGTAACGGGAAGGAGATGAAGCAGAGCCAGATGTACGCGAAGCTGACCCTGGAGCCGCTCCGGGAGATCTATCTGCATTCCACGCGTAATGGGGGCAAAACCGGCAACATCAATAACGTCTATATTTTCTCCATCGTGGCAGGATTTATTTTGCTGATCGCCTGCATCAACTTTGTCAATCTGACCACGGCGCGATCGGCCGAAAGGGCCAAGGAAGTGGGCATACGAAAAGTGGCCGGGGCCATCCGGTCGCAGTTAGCCCGGCAGTTCATGGGTGAGTCGGTCCTGCTATGCCTCATCGCCTTTCTGTTTTCGACAGGCTTGACGGCTCTCCTGTTGAGCCCTTTTAACCACCTGGCCGGCAAAACTATCAGCCAGGGCCTCTTTCACGAAGGGTCTTCCCTGTTCCTGTTGTTCCTGGCCGCGGTGGGCATCGGGCTGCTGGCAGGCATTTATCCGGCGCTGGTCTTATCGGCTTTCCGGCCGGTGGTGGTGCTGAAGGGCAGATTTGCCTCAGGCGTGAAGGGCATCCTGTTACGGCAAGGACTGGTCGTTGCCCAGTTCGCCATTTCTACCGGTCTCATCATTGCTACCATCATTGTCTATAACCAGATGAATTTTATGCGCAGCCAGGACCTGGGTTTTACCAAAGATCAGCTGCTGGTGCTCAATTCCAATGGCGACCCGGCGCGACAAGCCCTCAAACAGGCAATAACGGGTCTGCCGGGGGTGCAGTCGGTGGCAATGGCATCCAGTGTGCCGGGAGGGGGCAATATGGGCGCTTATTCGGAGATCCAGAATGCAAAGGGGGACATGCAGATCGCCAACCTGGACCTTTATTTTGTGGACTTCGACTATCTCCCGCAGTTCAGGATCAAAATGCTGGCCGGCCGGTCCTTTTCAAGGGACTTTATGACAGATACGACCCATGCCATGGTCCTCAATGAGGCCGCTATCAAAATGTTCGGGTATACCTCTCCCGAACAGGCCGTGGGCAGGCGTTTTAAACAATGGGGGAGGGAAGGGACCATTATCGGCGTCATGAAGGATTTTCATTATAAATCCCTGCAGCAGGATATCAAACCCCTGTCGATGCGGATAGAGCCGGAAGGCTGCAACCTGATCACGGTCCATGTGGGCGCCGCGCAGCTACCGTCCACCATCGCGGCTATCGAGAACAAATGGAAGGCCCTGATCCCGAACATGCCTTTCAGCTATTTTTTCCTGGACGAATACTTCGACAAACAATACCGGAGTGAAGAGCGGTTTGGCAGGCTGTTCCTGAATTTTGCCGTGCTGGCCATTTTTATTTCCTGTCTTGGCCTGTTGGGGCTGGCCTCCTACAGCACCTTGCAACGCACGAAGGAGATCGGGATCCGGAAGGCGATGGGAGCCTCTGTCTCCAATATCGTGAACCTGTTGTCGAAAGATTTTTTAAAGCTGGTGCTCCTTTCCTTTTTTATCGGGGCGCCCCTGGCCGGGTACTTTATGTACCAATGGCTGTCGGATTTTGCCTATCGGACGCAACTTAGCTGGTGGGTGTTTGCCCTCGCGTGCCTGATTGCCGTGCTGATCGCCTTGCTGACCGTCAGCACCCAGGCGATAAAATCGGCAGTAGCCAGTCCCGTGAAGAGTTTGAGAACCGAGTGAGTCAGCCCACATTAGCCGTCAGTTCCAGGATCGGCTGCTGTCGCGTCGGCTGAATCTCAGGCGTCCACCGACTGGGAAAGAACAGGTTTGATGTCGACTACCGGGGTACCGTCTATCGCTTCCAGCGGGCCTACCTTCAGTTTATTCCCGGATATTTCCAGGACCCTGACACGGTGAAGGCCCAATGGGTTGGGACGGTCCGGCGACCGGGTCGCAAAGACGCCCGTAAGGGGGTTGTTCCGGTCTCCCCGGGGATGTACGGTCAGTACTTCTCTTTTGGACTGATGAAACCAGGTGATCAAAATAATCTCATCGCCTGCCGAGGTGCCTTCCAGTGCCGGGACAACCTTCTCATTCAGGTCCAGCCAGACGTCCGGAGCCCCTTCATATCCCTGCCTGGGAGCTTCCTCGCGGCTGCGGAGGGGCGAACGAATAAACCCGATAGGGGCCAGTGTGTAATCCATCGTCGTTGACATTATGCGCTCGGTTTTAGTCTTGTCTTGGTATGCTAGGGTTTATGGCAGCCCGGCGTCAATTTGCCGGTCGGCGGCAGCATCGGCCGGCCTGCCGATGGCTTTAGTCCTCCTCGTTTTTTCCTCCATAGTAATCCCCATCCAGGTAGAAAGAGGCGGCGCTCTTCCGTTTGGAGAAAACCAGTTTTTTCAATTGCTGGTCGAACTGGTCGGAGACGGGGGTATCCGCCCGGATCTTCTTACCGGTAAGCCGAACGAATTCACTGTCCGTGTTGACTTCTTTCGGGTTGAGGGGCTGGAGTCCGCTGAGCCCGATCTGCCAATCATCGTCTTTGGTCAGCTTGTATTTGAAAAAATACATCGTCCCTTTCTGCGTCTTGAATGACATACCTTTTTTGTCCACCAGCTGTATGTCCATTCCTTCATTATCCCCCCTGCCGACGACCAGCAGGCTGCGGGCTATGGATTCCTGGTTCCTGAACGAACGGGGGAAGCGGTCGCCCCGGTGTATGGCTTCCAGGCTCTTCAGCAGGCGGCTCCTGTACAGGTCGCTAAGGGCCAGGGACCGGATGACAGAGTCTGCTACCGGCTTGTCATTGCGCAGCAACAGGGAGATCGTGCTCAGCCGCAGCGAGGCATCCTTACTTTGAAGAAGTTTGTTAAAGAAATGAGGCACCGTAGGGTTCTTATCATAGAAAGGCATCAGCAGCACGGCATAATTATCGAGGGTATTGTCCGGATCAGCAGCTTCTTCTCCCTCATTGTTCGTGGGGTCGTCCCCGTTGTCCTCTTCCTTTTTTTGCCATTTCTTTTCGTCCCTCCCTTCTTGTTTCTTCCACTGGATCTTGGCGTCAAAATACAGCTGTGGAAAATAGGGTTCATAGTCGGCGCCTTTCAGGTACCCGCTATCGACCAGGGTGGACAGCAGGGACAGGAGGTTGTCTTTATAGTCGTCTACGGTGGAGAGTTTCAGGAGATCGGGGAAAAGGGTGCGGGCCAGGGGCAGGGAATCTCCCAGGTCCCGGAACAAATAGTTGTAGTCGGAGGGGTTGTCGAATATGGGCGGGTCCTGGACCAGCAGGGTCTTTAGCAGGTCGTAGGCCGGCCGGGTCTTGTGATGGGCCAGGGCTTTCAGGACGGCATTCTGGAAGGTGCTGGTGTCGCCGGCCTTTTCATAGATGGCCTTTAATCCGTCCACCACTTTGGCGATGGAGGCGGAGTCGTTGATATATCCCAGCTCATTGATCAGCCGGGTCCGGGTATTGAAATAATCTTTTTCATTATAGGACAGACCATTGATGGCCTTCAGCAGGGAGGACACCCCCACGGCCCCGAAGTACACGTTGGGAATGGCGTCTTTTGCCCTTTTGCTGACCAGGGAGTCCCTGCTATAAAAATCTTCGAAGAAAAGGTCCAGCTTATTGGTGAAGACGGAGGGGCCCAGCTTTTTGTCCAGGGGATGGAGGCTGGCGTAAAAGCGGGTGATGAAGTCGCTGGCTCCCAGGGAGTCTTCCAGGGAGACCAAACGAAAGAGCCGGTTGTCCTTTTCAAAGACCCAGGTATTGATCCGGCGGGAGGAGTTGGTATCTGCCAACACGTATTTAAACCCTATGACCGAGTCGGAAAAATGCAGGGATTGTTTGCGTTGAATGATGAAGTCCTGTCGCCATCTTTTCTCATTGGTCTCTTCCCGCCAGAAGGTAACGGAGTCCTTTGGGTAGTAATACTTGGGAAAGGTCTCCATGGAGACGAATACGGCTTCTCCCGTGGAGTCGTCCTGGAAAAGGGCGGTTTTGGCCCGGGGCCAGTAGCTGTTATAGTCCGGCAGGGAGTTGAGGAATTCTTCGCTGGAGGCCCTTTCCAGGATCCCCCGCATGCCCACATCGATATCCGGGACCATGGGCGTCGTCACGCTGATGTTGATAAACGTATCTACATAATTCCGGAAGGAGCTGTACCGGTAAGGCGTGAAATCAAATGAATTGAAGAAGGCCGGGAAGGTCTTGTCCCTGTTATGGCTGTGAGAGGCCAACAGGTAATATTGGGGGCCCTTTATGAGAAATTTCGCTTTGATATAAGAGCCGTCCTTTGCCAGGTAGGCGGCGTCCATACAAGGAAATCCCTTATACTGGCCGGTTCGTCTGCTCAGGGTTTTCTCGATCCAGTCGGACAAATGAAAACTCTCTTCCAGCAGGGCCAGGTCGGCCGTATCCTCTTCCAGGAACCGATAGTTCTGGACTGTTTTTTTCCAGACGAGGAACCCGTCGCCGGTCGCAGAATCTCCCGCCTCGTATTCCCAGCGGGGGATGCCATCCGGACCGGAAGTGTTTTTATGCTGTGAAGGCATCTGGGGCAACCGGATCCGGAAGCCCCCCTGGGGCGGGGTAAAATCCGTCCAGCCGGCCGGGTCCGTTCTCTTTATTTCGATGGAGTTGAAGAAGTAATCGGCTTCTTTCCCTTCGACATAGTTATTGGTGCCGCTCATTTTAAAGACCAGCACTTCATAGGGGGTGACGAGGATATTGTAGCGTTGAATATCTCCCCGGCGGGTCTTGCCGGTGATGTCAAAACCTTTGTAGCCGCTGCGGTTAATCACCGTTTTTTTAAGGATCTTCCCCGGAATATTCTCATATAAAAGGCTGTCCACTTTCTTCAGGGTAGCCTCTTCTTTCTGGCCCAGGAAACAACCGTTGGTCTTTACCCGGCCAATCATATAATAGGCGCCATTGCTCATGTCCGCGTATTGCCAGGAGTCGGCCGTGCGGCTGTCCGCGCGGCGGTAAAGTTTGCCCGGCAGCTGTACGGTGAAGCCGCCGTCATCGGCCGTGAAAGTGGAAAAGGTCACCGGTACTTTGATCTTGTCGATATCGTCCCGGCGGGTGGCATCCCGGTCGGGCATGGTAACAGGGCGAAGGGTATACCCTTTTTTACGCAGCAGCTCGATGACGCCTCTTTTACCGGGCAGGTGGGCAGCGCCCACGCCAACGAAGAGGGAATGACGCCGGACGATGCTGTCGATGGAGGCTGCCTGGATCTCGTTGCGCCGGTAGAGGAATTTCTCCATATAGGCGTCGGAGGGCTGCAGGAGTTTCTCCAGGGAGTCCAGCATGTCGAGGTCCCCTTTGCGATAGGCCTCCTGGGTCTTCTTCTCGATGTCGAAAGCCGATTCTCCATCCATGTCGGGGGCTTTTTTCTTCTTATCCTTCATCATATCCTGGGCGGCTTCCATGACGAGCTGTTCCGTCTGGAAATAGTTCTCGACGCCGGTAGCCTGTTTGCCCAGTTTCCTGCCGGTCTGGTAGATATACAGGTCCAGGTAGGTGTCTTCCTCGAAGTCGGCCTTTGTCTGGAAGCTGCGGTACAACAGACCATTGATGACAGTAGGTTCGTCGCTGAGGGCGGATTTGAGCTTATCATCGTATTTCTCCAGCTGGAAGGACTTCTCGTTTACATAATCGCCGGGCGAGCCCTGTGTATAGAACCGGAGGTTGGTCTGCATGTTCTGGAAGCGGAAGAGCTGGTCCTGCCAGAGCTGGGGGTCCAGTTCCAGCGCCACAACCTCAGCATTGCGGATATCCAGGTAGAAGGAGTCGCTCAGGTGGAAGACGAGCTTGCTGCTGACATGCATGGTCCCGAAGAGATAGGAGGGTTTGGTGAGGCCATTACCGGTGATCTCCCATAATAAGGCCGGGTATTTCTTTTCCACCCGTCGCTGAGCGGTCATTCCGGAGGCCAGGGAAAGAAAACAAACCAGCGCCACAACATACTTTCGCAGAGGGTTCCATCTCATTATAAAGGGAGGTTAATCGATATCCAATGAAGTTGCATAAAAGACGGGAAACCGGGAAAATTATTTTACCGACGGGGGAATTCTTTGGGGTGTACAGACCTGGCCCCACCCCATTTTTTAAATTTGTCGCTTCCCTCCCCTTTCCGTACCTTTGCCAGCTTGTAGAAAATCGCGGCAAAAATTTTTATGAAAAATATTTTTTTGCCGCAATTTATCTAATGTTTAATACTGGACTCCGTCCAGCTTAGTCATGCCGTAACATGATATCAAATCGGGTGCCGTAAGACCTGGTTTGTACCGGAAACACACTCCGTTATATCTCTACCACCTGCCTGGTATCATGTGCGATGGACGTTTATATTAAAATTAAAATTTCACATGAAGCTTTCACAGTTCAAGTTTGACCTTCCATTAAACCTTATTGCCCAGCACCCTGCGAAAAAAAGAGAAGACAGCCGAATGATGGTCGTCCATCGCAAGACCGGCCAGATCGAGAACAAACATTTCCGGGACATTCTCGACTATTTCGATGATAAGGATGTTTTCGTAGTCAACAATACCAAAGTATTTCCCGCGCGTATGTACGGCCGCAAGGAAAAGACCGGCGCCAAGATCGAGGTATTCCTCCTGCGCGAGCTGAACAAGCCCAACCGCCTCTGGGATGTCATCGTTGATCCCGCAAGAAAGATACGGGTAGGGAATAAATTATATTTCGGCGACAATGACGAACTGGTAGCGGAAGTGATCGATAATACGACCAGCCGTGGCCGTACGATCCGCTTCCTCTGGGATGGCAATGATGAGGAGTTCCGTCAGGTACTGGAATTACTGGGTGAAACACCCCTTCCCAAATATATCAAACGCAAGCCGGATGAAGAGGATAAGGAGAGATACCAGACCGTTTATGCCAAACATGAAGGTGCAGTAGCGGCCCCCACGGCGGGTCTGCATTTCAGTAAGGAATTGATCAAACGTCTTGAGATAAAGGGCGTCCGCTTTGCCGAGGTCACTTTACATACCGGGCTGGGTACTTTCCGTCCCATCGAAGTGGAAGACCTGAGCAAACATAAGATGGATGCGGAGTACTACCGGATCGAAGACGACGCTTGTAAGATCGTGAACAAGGCCAGGCTGGGCAATCACCGGATCTGCTCCATCGGGACGACGACCATGCGGGCCATCGAGTCTTCTTTTACCGCCGAGAAATTACTGAAACCTTCTGAGGGCTGGACCAATACGTTTATTCATCCTCCTTATCAGTTCAACATCGCCGATGCGCTGGTGACGAATTTTCATCTGCCCAAGACCAGCCTGCTGATCATGACCTGTGCGTTTGCCGGTTATGACCTGGCCATGGAAGCTTATAAGAAAGCGATCAAGGATAAATACCGCTTCTTCAGCTATGGAGATGCGATGCTGGTGGTCTGATTTATGCTAATAAAAAATTAAGCGCGTCCTATCCGGCTGATAGGGCGCTTTTTTTTTATATTTACGACTCATTTGTTTCATATGAAAAAAATAGTTTCCCTTCTCATTCCCATTTTCCTGATCCATATGTCAAAAGCACAACAAGTAATGCCCCTATACGATTCGGCTATTCCCAATTCCAAACCTGCCACGGACCGGGAGAAAGTCGATAGTGGAAGAAGGCCGGGTTATTATAGCCTCAGCTTTGTCAGCCGCCCTACCCTGGCGGTCTTCCTTCCCCCGAAAGATAAGGCGACGGGCACAGGCATCGTTATCTGTCCCGGTGGGGGGTATGCTCATCTGGCGATGGCCCATGAGGGGATCGAGGTAGCCAAAAAGCTGAACGAGATGGGTATTGCCGCCTTCGTCCTGAAATACCGGCTTCCCAGCGACGAGACGATGGTCGACAAAGAGATCGGCCCTCTGCAGGATGCCCAGCGGGCTATCCAGCTGGTGCGGCAGCACAGCGGCGACTGGGGGATAAAGAGCGACCGGTTGGGGATCATGGGCTTCTCCGCGGGGGGACATCTGGCTTCCACGGCGGGCACTCAGTTTAACAGGGTGGTCATCGACAATAAAGACAATGCTAATTTACGGCCTGATTTTATGGTCCTGCTCTATCCGGTGATCAGCTTCTCGGACAGTATCGGGCACCGCGGCTCACGGGATAACCTGATCGGCCAGCATCCCAGCCCGGAGAAGATAAAAGAGTACTCCGGCGAATGGCAGGTGACAGCCCGGACCCCTCCTACCTTCCTCGTCCATGCCGGCGACGACCAGGTGGTGCCGGTGGCCAACAGTCTTCATTTTTATGAGGCGTTGCTTCATCATGATATACCCACGGAAATGCATATCTATCCCCATGGCGGCCATGGGTTCGGAATGAATAACTCCGCTACCAAAGACCAATGGATGAACAGTCTGAAAAACTGGTTAGACGTCAATGGCTGGCTAAAACCCTAGAGCCCGACAGCGGGCGCCGGCTTGGGCCGGGTGGCTGGCCGCACCGTTACTTTTTTAACACCGGCGCCTCATACATCCCAAAATCCCTTGGCAGCAAATTCGCCATGGTTTCGGTCTTGCTCCAATTGCCCAGGGTCAGCACCTCCTGGGGTGGATAGTAAGTACCGTTCTCCTCAATGGCGATGGCTTCCCCGGTCATCAATTTTATGGCCGACTCCTGGTAGGCAATTCCCATTTTGCCATTCCCATAGATCACGGTGCATTTACCGGTAAAGAACATAACTTTTGCCCCATCGGGCCGGGTGGTAAGCAACCCTTCCGGCCCCCGGACTATCCGCGTAAAAAGATCCGGCTGGCGCAGCACTTCCCAGAAATGACGCAGCGTGTCGATGGGAATGCTGTCGGTTGGCGGGAGGGCGGGGTTGTAAATTTCTTTAACCCTCCGCTTCTCCAGGTTAGGGGCATTGACCTCATGGTCGACGAGGAAACCGTCGGTCCGGATCTGGTCGTTGTACAGACTGCGCATGAAATGCATGAGCGAACCCGTGTAGGCAGCCTTACGATGCTGTTCCCATTTTTGCATGCGGGCCGGGTCACTGGAGGTCATTTCCCGGAAAAGGGGATAGCCGAAATAGGAGATGATATTGGTGCTGAAATCGCAGGTAAATCCTTCCAGCCGGTATTCCAGATCATAACCCAGGGCCTTGTTCTCGATGATCAGGGGCTCGATGGCCGTGACGGACATGCGGTTGCTTTTTTTGTAAAAATGGAAGCGGAGGACCTGTCTGTTCTTCAGGCTGGTGGAAGATGCATTTTCCGTGGTGCCGATGAAATTATCGAGGAAGAATTTTCCCCATCGCTGCCATCCATCCTTCAGGTAGGGTTCTACGGTAAAGGCCGCCAGCTCGGAAGCCTTGGTGTGCAGCGCTATGTTTAAGGGGGGTGGAAGACTGCGGCTGCTGATCCCGGTAATAAAGGTCTCATAGCCGATGGCGGAGACGATCAGCTCATATCTTCCCCCGGGAATACCCGGAAGCAGAAAGGTTCCATCGGCCCTGGTTATCGTCCCTTTGGAAGTGCTGTTGAGAAATACGCTGACGCCGGCGAGTGGTTTGCCGCTGGCGGAATCTATCACTTTTCCGGACAGGGAGTTGCCGCTTTGGGCCCGGGAATGGAGGACCGTTAGCAGGCAACAGGCAACTATATAGAAAAATTTTTGCATGGGAAATCCAGGAAAATGAAAGACCGCGTGAATGTAATAAAAAAGCCGGGCGATTGACACCAGCCCGGCTTTAAAAACGATTCGTTAACAGCTTATTCCAATCCGAACAGTCCCTTGTTCAGCAACTGCAGCGTTTGGATCTTATTGGCGAACGGGATCAGCAGGGATACGTTGTGTTTGCTGCCGCCATAACTTACCATACGGATAGGAATAGGGATCAGCGCCTCGAATAACCGGCTCATCACTTCGCGGGTCTGCACCAGCTCATTGCCCACGATAGAGACGATGGTGAGGTTGTCTTCCACTTCGACGGAGCCGAAGGGTTCCAGCTCTTTCAGGATCGCTTTCAGATCGACGGCATTATCGATGGTAACGGATACGGCCACCTCCGACGTGGTGATCATATCGATGGGGGTGCGGTATTTTTCGAATACTTCGAATATTTTCCGGAGGAACCCATAGGCCAGCAACATGCGGCTGCTTCGGATATTGATGGCGATGATGCCGTCTTTGGCGGCGATGGCTTTCACGCCTACGGAGCCCGCCTCTTCGGTGATGAGGGTGCCTTTGGCTTCCGGCTGCATGGTATTGAGCAGCTTTACGGGCACCTTATAGAATTGCGCGGGCCAGATGGAGGCGGGGTGCAGGATCTTGGCGCCGAAATAAGCCAGCTCGGCCGCTTCTTCAAAGCTGAGCTGTTCGATGGCTACGGTCTTTTTGACGACACGGGGGTCATTGTTGTGCATACCGTCGATGTCCGTCCAGATCTCACATACCGAGGCGTTGATCGCTGCCGCGATGAGCGAGGCGCTGTAATCGCTGCCGCCTCTTTTCAGGTTGTCCACTTCTCCCCTTGCATTGCGGCAGATATATCCCTGTGTAATGAAGAGGGACTTGCCCTTATGCTGCTGTAATAATTGTCCCAGCCGGGCCTTGATGCTGTTGACCTGGGGTTCGTCATGGCTATCGATGCTCATAAATTCCAGCGCGGGCAGCAGGACGTGATCGATGCCTTTCTCTTCCAGGAATACGCTGAACAGTTTGGTGGAGAGGAGTTCTCCCTGTGCCAGAATGTCTTTATTCAACGCTTCGCTAAAAGAGATCCGGAGGATGATGGTGAGGAATTCGAAATGTTCGGCTACGATAGACTTTGCCTTGGCCAGAGTTGCTTCGCCCTTGACGAGGTCGCTGATAAAAGATTGGTAATGGGCTTCCAGTTTGGCAATCTGCTGACGAGCGGTATCCCGCTCCCCGGAGGCGATGGAATTCCCGATCTCTACCAGTGCGTTGGTGGTACCGCTCAGGGCACTGAGCACCACGATCTTGGGCTCGTCATCTTTCGTGATCAGCTGGCTTACCTGAAGCATGCGTTCGGGCCGGCCTACGGAGGTACCTCCGAATTTCATTATTTTCATTTTCTTCGATTTATGGGCGGCCGGGTAGCACTTGTGCATTGCCTGACCGCTGGCTTTTTTCGGAGGGCAAAGATACAGGCTGCGGGTTTAGAAATTTTCGAAAAAACGTACTCCCAATTTTGTCGCCAGCGCCTGCAGGTCTTCCACAACGGAAGCCACCAAGGGAATGCCCTGCCGCAGCCTTTCAGCTTCCATTTCCCGTTCGGGGTCGCCGGGGATCAGCACTTTTTCGTGTCCCGGCGCCGGAGTGGCGGAACGGAAGCGACGGATCCATTTATCCATGTGCTCTTTGAAGTCGTCGGCAGGACGAAAGGCGTCTATCCGCATCGCACCGAAAAAATGGCCGATGCCTTTGCCGGGCATGCCGGTGGGCATGGGCACATAAGCGGGGAAAGGGGGCACCCAGGG
>DATJJD010000234.1:0-5382 GCA_035492545.1 Puia sp. | reverse complement strand
AGGTTTTTTGCCGGAGTAAAAGATGTCCTATCCGGAGTGAAAGTTGGCGAGGGCGCGGGCGCCGGGAAGCATGGCCGATGGGTCCAGGGACGGCCTCCTTTCCCAACCTTGGAAATGTTTCCATTGCTTAGATCGCCTTAGGTTTTTTAAAATCTATTTACCCGTTGATAATCATCGATTTGAGCTCTGGCATGCCAATGGTTATTCTTACAATAACTAATTCCGTTCCCTTATGACACAATATTCTATCCTACTCAGCAAAAAAGGTACTATCGTATCCCTGAAGGTCGACAATGCCGATCCCAAAAGATTTCCGGTAAGAAATTTAAGAGGAAAACATTTCAGCCGTCTGATCGGTCAGGATTGCCGGAAAGATATTTATGACCTTATCCAGCATATCTCCAGAACACAGGAGCCCACCAATTTCAGGACTTTCTTCGCTGCCCGGGGATCTTCCGAAGGCCCGGTTGTGGAATGGACCATTCAACCGAAAGTGAGTTGGTTCTTTGCGCCCACCCGTTATATCTTATCGGGAATAGGCGAATAGAACTTACTTCCATTTAGATAATATTTACCAGCCCATACACTCGCTCATTTGGCGGGTGTTTTTTATTTTAAGATGTATCCCTCTGTTGATCAAAATACTACGAATAGGGTATTTACATAACCTTTATTTGTCGATAGCTTTGAACCTATACTACGCCTGAAGCTGATTCGCTCACCATTAAAATTAATTTTATGGAAAAGAAAGCTATTACGCTCACTTGTTTTCTGGTGTTGTTTTGTTCTTCTACGATAACACGGGCCGGCGACCGGGAGATTGGAGGGTATGTCGACCGGGCGGAGGACCGGTTCGTCCGGAATGTTTGGAATTTTATAAAAAACTTTCAGGGGTGGCAGAGTATCGGGGCGCATCGGTACCAGGAGGTTCAATATTATTGGGCCGAGCCTTTTGAGTTCAACAGTGATCACCAGGATTTCGTGGACAAGATGGATGTGGCCTATGTTGCCGGTCATGGGAATTCTTATTATATACAGACCAATCAGAGTACGGGCGATGGTGTCGATCTCCGGTCCTGCCCGGCCTATGGCGACCTGGCCCATGGGGGGGATCTTGAATTTATGATCATCGAATCCTGTAATACGGTGGCTTCCGCCCCGGAGGCCAGTGACTGGTGGACGCCCTGGAATTCGATCTTCCAGGGACTGCATCAGCTGGTAGGTTTCCGGACGCTGAGCAATTCCGACAATGGCATTCCCAACCGATATGCCAATAAGCTGAAAGCAAATGGCGGCGTCTGGCAGTCGTGGTTTGATGCGGTCAATGAAGAAAGGTCTTATTCCAATTATGTCAATACGGACGGGGCTCCTTATCCGGGTTATGCCAGCGCCATCATGTATACGACCACTGAGAACGATCGCCTGGGCGGTTATGCGGCCGATCCGGCTGGTGGAACGGTGAATATGAAGACCTGGTGGCAGTATTAATTGTATCAATCTCCTAAATAGAAAACTATGAAACAGTATTTGTATAATACGATGAGTTGGTCGGTTGTATTCTTATCCTTTTTGTTTGCTGCATCCTGCAAAGGTCATCATCAGGAAGGATCGGAACAGCCCGTCTATATATACTCCCTGGTGACTCCATCAGGGCTCTCCAAGGAGAGCGCCCGGGGGCTGATCGAAAAATTTACCGGAGATAAAAACCCGGAGAATATCGTGCAGTCCGATGACAGTATCCTTTATTATGTCTCCAAAAATGATTTGAACACGACCTTCGAACAAGACCTGAAAACGGGGAATTTTACCTTTAATAAATCGATGAATAAGTATATGGGGGACTATGCGCCTAAGTTACCGGGCGGTGGACAGGCGGTGGAGCTCTCCGAGAAATTTCTGAAGGCGAACCAGCTTTATCCCGGGAATAGCGCCGAGCTGAAACTGGTACATCAGGGAGGGCTGCGGTCCCAGGCTGTACAGGATGGGAAAAAAGGAGGGCCGGTCATCGATAAGCTGATCACATTGACCTATGGACGGGTGCTGGATAGTTTGCCTGTTATCGGAGCCGGTTCCAAGATCGTTGTCAACCTGGGGGACAGTGGCGAAGTAGCCGGCATGATACACCGGTGGAGGGAGGTCAACCTGGGGCAGCGCAAAGAGGTAAGACCGGAGGAGATGATCACTCAGGAGGAAGCCACGGAACTGGCCCGCAAACAGATTGCGGCCGAATACGGGGAAAAGACCCCTTATAAGATCAATACGGTGTCGAGGGCTTATTATGATAATAATGGGAGGATCCTGCAGCCGGTGTATAGTTTTGAGACGACGATAACGCTGGAAGGCGATAAAAATACCCGACCGTTCAATTATCTCTGTGTCATTCCCATGCTGAAAAATTCCCCGGAGCCGCTGCAGTTGATTACTGTGGATGCCCGGGCAAAGGAATTGATCAGGAATGGAAAAGCTGGCCAGAAGGATAGTACAAACCGGAAGGATCCGGGTACGGATGATTGATGCGTGGGGTGATCTAATTAAATTGAATTTTGAGTAAGATCGCGTATAAATTGGCACGATATTTAATATATATTTTTTGTATTAATAATTAGACTAAAACCATTAACCGCATCCCTTGTCGATTGCCCCGTGTTTAGTTTATTTATTAAATCCATATATATGGCCTATAGCAGCGCGGCAAAGCCCAGTCAAAAGCTGGCTGTTCTTACTTTTCTTTTCACACTTGTTTTAGCTTTTATATACACTTGGTTTATTATTTCCCAATCGGTTGCTTCCGATTTATCTATCCTGGGGTGGTTACTGATAATTTTCAAAATAGTCATCGAGGTCTGTGCTCTATTCTATGGTGTGTCTTTTGTGTTTATCGGGCTGACTTATGTATTTACGAGACCAGCCCAGGAAAAAACGAATAAGCGCGTCGAGCAGAAGTTGCCTACAATTGGAGTAATATTCTTATGCTGTAACGATATTGATCCGGATGCATTTGCAAGCATAGAGAAACTTGAATATGAAGGTGATCTGCATGTTTTTGTGCACGACGATTCCGTAGATGTTGCCGCCAGACTTATGGTCGACGACCTGGTTGACAACCTTCGCCGAAAAAAACCGGCGATGCACCTTGAAGTTTTAAGGAGGCCGGTAAAAGGAGGCGGAAAATCTTCCGCAGTGAACTACGTCCTTCAAGAAACAGGTGCCTTGTACGACTATTTCATTTTATGCGATAATGATTCTACTTTTCTGGACGCCCGGACTATCGAAAAAGCCCTGCATTATGTTGTAGATGATAAAATAGCCATTGTTCAGTTCCGCATCGTTGGAATTGACAGCGACCAATACTGCAGCGCCAACAGTTATTTAATAAAATGTATTGATGCCTTTCATGTATTTATGAAAGTGTTTTCAAGATATGGGTGGCAACCTTTTGTAGGTCATAACGCTATGTTACGTACAAAACCGGTTCTTGATGCCGGAGGCTTTACTCCGGGATTTTTTTCCGACGACCTTGACATGACTGTCCGGCTTAACCTTCAGGGGTATAAGGTGGCTTATGGTTCTACTGTCGTTATGGGTGAAAAGCCGCCTCCAAGTTATGCGTCATTCAGGAAAAGATCTTATAAGTGGGCCTACGGGTGCGTGCAATCCGTAAGAGCACATTTATTGCCTGTACTGAAAAGCAGGCAATTTTCTTTTGCCGAAAAACAGACGTTTTTATTTTTCACGGGTTTTTATTTTATGCAGGGGGCTTTGCTTATTTATCTTATTCTTAATTTTCTGATCTTTCCCTTTTTAGGCATAATCCGTCCCAATGATGTCGATTACAGTATCCTTGCAGGGATTATTATTATCCTAACCATTTTCTTTCCTTTCCTGGCTTATTTCGTCAAGGAAAAAAATACCAGGAACAGTTTGTTGACAATCATTATTGGCGGCCTGACTTATGGAACCACTGATTTCCAAAGTTTCAGAGGAATATGCGACTGTCTCAGGCACAAAAAGCGCGAATGGGTTCCGACCAATCAATTAGCGGGATATAAAGCGCCCGGGATGTTGATTGAAGCCTTGTTCGGCATAGTACTATTCCTGCCAACCCTTTTCTACAATTCCACCTTGCTTTTCCTTCCTTCGTCTTATCTTTTTATTGGAAAGTTCATGTTTGTTCCTGCCTTATATCTATTTTATGATGATCGGCGAAGGCAGTTAAAATCGCCTTCTCAAAAAATCTCTTTTAAGCTAGGAAGGGCATTTTTTTTAATTGCCACCCTGCTAATTTTGACCCCTTTATTGGGAAAAGCGAATGGAGGCCATGGTGCACCCGATCAAAAAGTCATTGAAATAAAAGGAAAGTCCGTTTATGTAAATGGAAAACAATTCACCGTACAAGGAATTAATTACAGTCCGTGGAGACCTGGCACGGGGCCTAATAAAAATTACCCATATCCTTCACCTACGCTGATCAATGAAGATTTGAAAATTATCCAGAAACTGCATGCCAATACTATTTTAGTATACGATCCGCCTGCCTATGTCCTGGACTTGAGTGCAAAAGATGATCTGTTGGTTATTTATACCTTTTCCATTAATTGGTGGACCTTGGGCACCCAGGAATTTGAGCGCGAAAAGGAAAGGATTTTGAAAAAAATAGAAACTCTTAAGGGAGCTTCAAATATTCTTGCCTGGGAGTTGGGAAACGAGATACCTGCAGCATTGCTTCAAAAAGTGAAAGCGGACACTATCGAAACCGAAATGAAGGATTTATATAATGCTATCAAAACGATGGATCCCAGCCATTTCATTATTCATGGTAACTGGCCGCCTACAAAAAGTTTGAAATTCGATTTTTTTGACCTGACCTGCTTTAATGTGTATCCTGTATGGCCCCCAGAAGTAGTCGCCCATGGATATGGAAATTATATCTCCAACTTTTTGCAGCCTATTGCCAACGAGAAGCCATTGCTTATTACTGAGTTTGGGGTAAATAGTTTGGAAGCAGGCGAAGATGGGCAGGCGAGGATTACCGGCAAATGCTGGGAAGAGTTGCTGCAAGCAGGGGCGTGCGGCGGAATCGTTTTTTCTTTTGCCGATGAGTGGTGGAAGAATTATGATAACCCGGCGAGTCCTGATCAGTGGTGGGATAGAAAGGCTGCCGTCAATGATGAAATGACGCATGATTCGGATCCGGAAGAATATTATGGGATTTTGGCGTCGGACAGAACTCCCAAACCCGTGTATAAGACGGTAGAAAAAATGTTCGGCGCAAGTATAAGGGGTGGGAGCGAAAAGATCGTCCCTTCTATAGCTTTCAGCACACTCACTTTGTTGGCTCTTGGGGCATGGCTGTGGGCGAGAAAAGGTTTTTCAGCGATAAAG
>DATJJD010000233.1:0-29383 GCA_035492545.1 Puia sp. | reverse complement strand
TTTCGTATATATTAGGAATAAAAACACCCATCAAGCCGCCTTAGAATTATTACAGTTATAGTATAGTTGTAGTGGCCGGAGAAAAAGGCCAGAAAAACGCAATAAAACTTGGTTGCTAAAAACGACAATACCCGCGACTAGCGCGGGTTTTGTGAAAGTGCCCGGAACAGGAATCGAACCTGCACTACCTTGCGATAACCAGATTTTGAGTCTGACGCGTCTACCAGTTCCGCCATCCGGGCTGGACACCAAAATTGTGAACCAAAATCGGGACGCAATATTACGTATTTGAGCTATCTTGTCCAAAATTGTTTGCAAACCGTTTGAGAATGATCAGGATAGGATTATTACGCGAAGGGAAGGTACCCCCCGACAACAGGGTAGCCCTCACCCCGGCACAATGTAAATGGATTCATAAGAACTCCGACCAGGTAAAGGTCATAGCCCAGTCTTCCCCGGATCGATGTTATTCGGATAAGGAATACGCCTCTGCAGGCGCAGAAGTGAGACAAGACCTCCAGGACTGCGACATCCTGCTGGGCATTAAAGAGGTCCCGGAAAAACAGCTCATCCCGGGGAAAACCTACCTGTTCTTCTCCCATACCAAAAAAGAACAGCCCTACAACCAGGCTATGTTCCATGCTATCCTTGATAAAAATATCACCCTCATCGACTACGAATGCCTGGAGCATGACGACGGCCAGCGGATCCTGGGCTTTGGCTTTTTTGCTGGGGTAGTAGGCGCTCACAACGGCATCATGGCCTATGGGCAGCGTACCGGCCGCTATCACCTGGACAGGGTCTATCAACAGAAGAGTTTCCGGGAACTGATCCATACCTATTTCGGACTGAAACTACCAGAGATAAAAGTGGTGGTCACCGGCTCCGGCCGGGTGGCGCATGGAGTGCTGGAAGTGATGAACCTGCTGGGAGTGATAGAAGTGGAGCCGGATGAATTCCTGGAAAGGAATTTTACCTACCCGGTATTTACCCAGCTCAAAGGGGCCGGCCTCTATCAGCACACTCAGAAAAAGACCTATCATCGGGATGATTTTCATCTCAAACCCGAAGAGTATGAATGTATATTCAGGCCGTTCACAAAAGTTGCGGACATCCTGATGAATGGCATCTACTGGAATCACGATATGCCCCGTTTATTTGAATGGGAGGACCTCGCCGATAAGGACTTCCGGATACAGACCATCGCCGACATCACCGATGACAAAGAAGGATCCATCCCCTGCAACCTGGGAGATACATCCATTCAGGACCCGGTATATGGAGTGGACCGGATGTCCCGGACCAGAACGGCGCCCTATCTGCCCGGTTCGATCGATATAATGGCTGTAGGCAACCTCCCCAATGAGCTGCCCCGGGATGCCTCCCGCTATTTCGGTGAGCAACTGATCAAATATGTATTGGAAGATCTGGTGAAAGGAGGTTCACCCATCATTGAAAGAGCGACCATGGTGAAAAACGGACAACTGACAGCGCCGTATCATTACCTGGAGGAATATGCCGCCCATTAGCGCCTGACCGCCGGTCCGCCTCCCTTATCAACCCGTCCGCCCACCGGCCTCATGCCCGACGCGGCGCCCGGCCGCCCCCATCCTCATAAATATAAATAGTAATCCTTCATCAGCTCCACAAACTCCTCCGTATCCACGCCCCCCTCATTTTTAATACATAGCTCGGTCGTTGGGACATACGTATCCTGGCGACGGGCGAAATGCAGCACCCCCCTGAAAAAATCATGCTTTGGCGTCTGCCGGACCAATAACTTCTCCCGCAGGAAGAATCCCCGCCCGGCCGCCAGCCCGATAAAATAGTCCACCCGGTGATAGGGGAGGAGGATCCCAAAAGATCCTGCGCTCTCCAGGTTGACGTCGATAACCTCTAGCAGCTCTGCCAGCGTGAGCTCCGAAGAGTGTTTGGCAAGATTGGCCGCGTCGGAAGTAGCGGGCAGATCGCCCTCAAAAAAAGGAGGATTCGCAATGATAAAATCAAATTTATGGGGGAAGACATAACTCCGAACGTCTCCGGGAAAGACCCTCAGCTCGTCCTTCCATTTGCTGCGGGTGATATTCTCCTTTAGTTGCCGGAAAGCAGCCAGGTCCAGCTCGATGCCCTGTATCTCACCTTTATGTTTCTGCGCCAGCATCAGCATCAGCAACCCCGTGCCGCTGCCGATGTCCAGCACCAGGGAATAGGAAGGCGTTTTTTCGGCAAACCAGGCCCCCAGGATACAGGCGTCCGTACACACCTTCATGGCGCACTGGTCCTGGTAGACGACAAACTGTTTGAATTGAAAATAAGGATTCGGCATATAAAATTTTTCATCATCGACCGGATTCACATGGCGGCCTCTGCAGTTGTTGGCCCAGCCTTCCGGGCATCTCCGCTCATCTCACCACTCTGCTCTCGCGCTGGCACTCACGGATAGGGGGGCCCGATCACCCGCCAGGTATTTATAATAACCCGTCATCGCGATCATGGCGGCATTATCCGTACAATATTCAAAAGGAGGGATAAAAGTATTCCAATGTTGTTGTTCCCCCAGCTGCCGCAGGGCGCTTCGCAGACCGCTATTGGCCGACACCCCCCCGGCAATACAGAGGTCTTTTACTCCCGTTTGCTGAGCGGCTTTCTTCAATTTGTTCAGGAGGATGGAGATAATGCGGCTTTGGATCGAAGCACAGATATCGTTTAAGTTCTTGACGATAAAATCAGGGTCCTTCGCCGTTTGATCCTGCAGGAAATAGAGGATGGCGGTTTTCAGCCCGCTAAAACTGAAGTTCAGACCCGGGATCTGCGGCTCGGGAAAGGTAAAACGGGTGGGATTGCCTTCCCGGGCATATTTATCGATCAGAGGACCGCCAGGGTAGGGCAGGCCCAGCAATTTGGCTGATTTGTCAAAAGCCTCTCCGGCCGCATCATCCAGGGTCTCCCCGATCACCTCCATCTGCAGAGGGGAATGACAGAACACGATCTGGGTATGGCCCCCACTCACCGTCAGACATAAGAAAGGAAAGCCCGGCCGCTCCCGCCTTTCATTTACTTGCCCCGCAGTACCCGCCGCCCCCGGCCCGGGTATCAGATTCGCCAGCACATGCGCCTGCATGTGATGCACCGCCAGCAGGGGAATCCCCAAGGCCTGCGCCAGCGACTTGGCAAACTGCGACCCCACCAGCAGGGACCCGATCAACCCTGGCGACTGCGTAAAAGCGATGGCCGTAACCGTCTCCAACCCGCAGCCCGCCTTCTTCAACGCTGCATCCACGACAGGCACGATATTCTGCATATGAGCCCGGCTGGCCAGCTCCGGCACCACCCCCCCATATTGTTCATGAATAGCCTGCCCGGCAATAATATTGGACAGGATGACCCCATCCCGGCAGATAGCACAACTCGTCTCGTCACAGGAAGATTCAATAGCAAGAATGGTAATGGGGCTCGCCGGCTCGGCCGCTTTCACTTTTTCCATGGCGCAAAAGTAAATCAAAGCGGCCTATCGCCCAACCTGGCTTCCCGCCTGGCCGTCGGCCTATCGCCCAACCCGGCTCTCCGGGCCATCTGTCGACCGTCGAAGCCTCTGGTCAACCCCGCTTCCCGGCCCTGGCCGTCGACCCAACCCGGCCCGCCGGCCCTATTTCGAACGTATCGCCACCACCGGATCCATCCGGGCAGCTATAAAAGCTGGAATAATACCGGCAGAGACACCGGTAAACAGACAAATGCCTATCGCCAGCAAGATAATATCAGCAGGTATAAAAACTTTAAAACTTACAATATGCAGAGAAGTGAACAGCACCGTCAGCAGGAATACGGCCGCCAGGCCGATCAAACCCCCGATAATACAGAGAAAGGCAGATTCCAGCAGGAACTCCATCATAATGACATTTCTTTTGGCGCCGATCGCCTTCTTCAACCCGATCTGACTGGTCCGCTCCCTCACCGTGACAAACATGATATTCGCCACCCCAAACATCCCCACGATCAGCGACAAGGCCGCAATAGCCCAACCCCCGATATTCATGCCCGAAAAAATAGGATCGAAGAACTTGCTGAGGCTGTCAATATCATTGAGGGCGAAATTATCTTCTTGCGTGGGGCTGAGCTTACGGATGGACCGCATGGCGCCCTTTAATTCATCCGTCAGCGCCTCAGTCGAAATAGCAGATCCCGCCTGCACGAGAATAGTGGGATTGGCATATTCCTCCCGGACGATCTGCTTCATGAAACCATAGGTCAGCAGGATACAGTTGTCATAATCCCAGCCTCCCAAAAGGCTTTGCCCCTGTTTCTGGATCAGGCCGATCACCATCGCCGACCTGCCATCCTTCAACTTCACCGTAGTGCCGACAGCCCGCTCGGGATTGTCATACAACTTCTCTGCGATCGTATATCCCATCACGATAACCGGCGTGCCATGGTCGAATTCCGACTGCTGAAAATAACGCCCGGACCCGATCGTGATCTGCTGTATCTTATCAAAATCCTCGCTATTGCCATAATACGTAACACCTGTCAGCGAATTATCCCCAAAGTCTACATTGGCGGATGTATTCATGCCAAATGACATATGAGGCGCATCGGGGACCTTTAGACGAAGCTGCTTCATCTCCTCATATTTCTGATTGGGCCGTTTGACGAACTTCCACCAGGGATAATCCGGCCCCCCTCCATATTGCCATTTATCAATATAGATCGTTTTGTTACCCATGGATTTGAGGTCATTGTTCACGGCCAGCTGCATGCTGCTGATCGTGGAAAGCACGCTGATAATGCAAAATATGCCAAAAGTGATACCCAAAAGGGAGAGGAAGGTGCGCAGCTTATTCGACCTGAATTCCTGCAGCGCCATTTTAAAACTGGTCCAGATGATTTCCAGGTATCTAAACATGATTCGAATGTAAGCAATTCAGCGGCAACCTACAACAGTAAATTCATTAAAATCAGTAAGTTTTGTTAAGCAGAAAGCGCCCGAAATATGTAAGTTTGCCGGGAAAAAACAAAACAACCTCACATGTTCAGCATTGAAAACCGGCATTTGAAAATAACTATCTCCCCAAAAGGAGCGGAATTGCAGACTATCTTTCATAAGGATCATAAACTGGAGTATATGTGGAACGGCGATCCGGCCGTCTGGGGCAAACACTCTCCCTTGCTTTTCCCCATCGTCGGCACCCTAAAAGAGGACACTTATATTTACAAGGATAAGACCTACTCTCTCCCCCGGCATGGCTTTGCCCGGGAAATGGACTTTGAAGTGGAAGAACAGGGAAAGGATGCCATCACCCTGGTGCTGCGCAGTAATGCCGCCACCCGGGCCAATTACCCCTTCGACTTCGAATTAAGGGTGACGTACCAATTGGCAAAAAATGGACTGGCTACCACCTATTCCGTAAAGAACACCTCCGGAGAGGACATGTATTTCTCCATCGGCGGACACCCGGCTTTTAAAGTACCCCTGGTCCCCGGAACGGCTTATTCGGATTATTCCCTGGAGTTCGAAAATAAAGAGACCAGCCCCCGCTGGCCCATCTCCAAAGAAGGCCTCATCGAAAAACCGCCCAAACCGCTGTTACGTAGCACCCGCCAGCTGCCCCTGACCAAAGAATTATTCCTGGAAGACGCCCTGGTGTTTAAGAACCTGTCCTCGACTACCGTCACGCTTAAATCGAATAAAACACCCCGCGGTATGCTCTTCGACTTTGCCGACTTTCCTTATTTGGGGATCTGGGCCGCCAAAAACGCGGATTTCGTCTGTATCGAACCCTGGTGCGGCATCGCGGATAGCATTGACACCAACCAGCAGCTGACGGAAAAAGAAGGGATCAACAAATTGCCGGCCAACGATATCTTCGAGAGGACCTGGACGCTGACGTTTATCGACACGGATTCATTGTTATAATATACCGGGATCCTGTATTGCCGCCCGGCTGTCGATCATCGCCCGGCTGTCGCCCACCGGTCATCCATCATCGGACAGCGGCGGACGCCCATCGCCCGGCGGTCGCCCATCGGTCATCCACCATCGGACAGTGGCGGGCGCCCATCGGCCGGCCATCCGCCATCGGACAGCGACGGTCGATCATCGCCCGGCTGTCGCCCACCGGTCATCCGTCATCAGACGCCGCCCGGCCATCGGCCCGCATAAATACAGGATCCCGTCTTTTTAATGGCTTAATGCCTTCCTTTGGCCGGCATTCTCTTGCCCGTTACCATCGGCCGTCGTCTTCCCCCCAACGCCCGGCCTGGACGGCTGGCGGCCCGCCGCGGCGCCTTAAAACTCAAACGCCTTCACCGTAGGGTCCCGCAGCACCTCCCGGATAAAATGCCGGTGATTCGCCTCCGATCCCTGCACCACCCACTCCCCGGTGATCATATCGGTCAGCGTTTTCGTTTGCTTGCTCAGCTTGAATTTCAAATGATGCTCCCGCAACAATTTCTCATACCGGTGCAGCGTCTCATTTTCAAAATTACAGACGATCTTATAATTTCTTATTTGATTCACCCGGTCTATCCAGCCTTCCAGCAGGCTGAAGATAAAGAGGACGGTCATGACCAGTCCACAGGCGACAAGAGACAGGACCTCAAACCCGGCCCCGATCGCCATGCCCAGGGCCGCCGTCACCCAGATCATCGCCGCCGTGGTGATCCCATTCACCTTACCCTGCCCGGGATCCCCTTTAAAAATCACCCCCGCCCCGACAAAACCGATCCCCACCACCACATTGGAAGCAATCCTTTCCGGCGCCCCATGCGTGCCGATCATCTCTGACAACATAGTAAACAGCGTCGCTCCCAGACAGATCAGCGTCAGGGTTCGGAACCCCGCCGATTTACTCCGGTATTCCCTCTCCGCGCCGATCACTCCCCCTACCAATATGGATAGGATCAGCTTCCAGACAAAGTCCTGCATCGGTGACATAGCTATGATTTTGTAAAAAACCCCCCTTTATAATCCTTAAAATAAGCCTGATAATCTTTTTTCACCTGCTCGGCATACTCCCCCGCATAGTCCAGCATGCCCTGCTGCCAGTGATGATCCTTCCCAAAAGCAATCAATTCATCCGGCAACGCCGCTCCCTGCCGGCCCGCGCTCCGCAGCTGGGCGCTGGCCGTCAGCAGGCCCATGTCCTGCACCACACACTGAATGTCCTTGAACCGGTCCCGGATCAGGAGGAAATCGATCTTATCGGCTGTAGGCTGCATTTCTTTCAATACATAGGGCTCTCCCTGAAAAAGGCTGGTGCTCAGAAGGGCAGGGGAGACATTCTGCATCCTCTCCTGGATAACCATGACCCGCTCGGCCTCCGAAGTCCAGGAAGGCTGGGGAGTGCTGAGCCAGGGTTGAAGGGAAGAAGGCGGGGCCTTCTTCATGTCGATCAGTAAATGTTTTTTGGGGTCTTTATTATTACGCAGCAAAAAGACATAGCGTTTTACTCCCAGGCTGCCCGTGCCGGCAATCCGAAAGGCCGCATCCAGCACCTTATAACGTTTGCGCAACAGAGGGGTATCCTGTATCCATTGGGTGACATGGGCGACGAGCTCCTTCTTCAGGGCTTTATCGATGGGGAAGAACCGGACATGATCGATCCGTAACACCAATTTGTCATTACGGACGATGGTCCGTTGCCGGATCAGCTCTTTTTGCTTCCGTTCCATCACCTTCTCCAGGAATATCCGCACGATGCCATCGGCCGTCTGCGGCTCCAGGTACCGGGCCCTTCCCTTAGCCAGCGTAGAGGAATAGGTCGCCAGGAACAGGCCCGCAATCCTGGCAGCCTCTTTTCGTTTAACCCCCAACGATTCAAAGCCCGTGAAGATGCTCGTTAGCATCCGGGACAATTCCCAGGTCACGGGCGCCAGGGCGCCCTCATCATAATCGTTGAGATCGAAATAGACCAGCCGGTTATCCCCTTTATAGGACCCGAAATTCTCCAGGTGCAGATCTCCGCAGACCCAACTGAGGGGATATTGAGGCAGCGCATCGCTGTGGCTGAGGTCCTCATAGAATAAATGACAGGTGCCACGCAGGAAACGGAAGGCATTCTCCGCCATCACCTGGTATTTTAAGGCCGTATAAACCGGTAGCCTGTCTTTGTTGAATTCTTTTACGCGTTCTGCAATGCTGGGCAAGGTGGGTTCTTTTTAGAAAGATACTTATTTTCAGGGAATTCGAAAATGCAGCTTATCGCTTATCTTGCAGCCATGTCTTATCGTCCCAACTATATGATACCCGGATCTGCCGGGCGACTTCAATTCCCCGGCCTGGCCCTTCTCGCCTGCCTGCTCCTGGCAGTCAGCTGCCGTCAGGCCGAGGCGCCGGAGTATTACGGATTTCAGGAGTTACAGATCGGTAAGGTGGAAAACCAGAAGACCGTTCTTTCCACCACCCTGAAATTTTATAATCCCAATCCGTTCAGCCTGCAGCTCAAAAGGGCGGAAGTGGATGTAAAACTGAATAATATCCCGGCCGGCCATTCCCTGCTGGACTCCACCATCCTCATCCCCCAGAAGGACACTTTCTTTGTGCCCGTGTCCATGCAGGTAGACCTGCGCAGCATCTTCAACAACGCCCTGTCGATGTTACTGGAGAAACAGGTCAACGTCACCCTGGACGGTAGGGTTAAACTTAAAAGAGGTTGGGTCTCCTTCAGCCGGCCCTTTCATTATGAAGGGAAAGAGGATCTGAACGAGCTGATGTCTCAGGGTGGCTTCTAGCCGCTGCCGACCCCCCGCCGTTCTATTTAATTATAATCCACTTATTCACCGTATTATACATCCCTTCCAGCACCACCTTATAAAAAGTAGAAGGCGTTGACCCCACCGACAGGATAGCCGACTGCTGCCCCGCAGGCACCGCCGCCAGCAACTTATACTCATCCTTGCCCCCCGTCTTATAATTATTGGTCGTCGTCAGCCAGATCTTTACATTACCATCCTTATCATAAGACTTCCAGTGGATATTCAGCCGGCCATTCTCTAACTGCACGGTAGGCGTCGCCACCGATACCTTGCCCGTAAACGGCACCCCGTCGATCTCCAGCAGATTGTCCCGGGGGATCGCCAGGTTCAGGTGCCGGGCAATGGTAGGCATGATATCCACGATACCGGGATTAGTATCCCTCCAGTAATGATTCAGGTCCTTGGCATTCGTGGCGATCCAGGTGGTCCGCTCCCGGGCCGACTGGCCGCCATGATCCTTCCCATGGATGCTATCCCGGCCATGATCCGTAGTCACCACCACCAGCCAGTCCTCCGGGAACTTTTCCTGCCGGTATTCCACCGCCTTCCAGATCCTGCCCACCTGCTGGTCCATCATCCCCACCGCCTCCTTCATCCGGGGCCCATCCCCATACCGGTGCCCCATGTCATCCGTATACTCCAGATAAAGCCAGACAAGGTCCGGCGCCTGCTCCCGGATACAGGCAGCGGCATCATCCGTCACCTTTTCATCGATATTATGAATATACAGGCTCTGGTCATCATGCGGGTACTTCACCGTGTCCAGTTCCAGCCCATCGGTATGATAATCCACCCGGATATCCCCGGTCTGGGGCAGCCCCTCGCCAACCAGCCTGGTCCGGTTGTCCAGCCAGGTAGAGAAAATTGCCGTCTTCTTCGTGGAATCCACCTGCTTTATCAACCGGAAAAGGGTAGGGTAGCGGTAATTGGGCTCCTTTATATCATTATCCCAGACATTATGCTTGTTCACCCAGGTACCCGTCAGCAGGCTGTTATACCCCACGGCGGAAATAGTAGGCGTTTGCGAATAGCCCCCTTTTTCCCCTCCCACATAGGCCCTCTTATAGCCATCATCCTTCGCCAGCTGGCCCAGCGCAGCCGGACGGGCCTTCTCCAACACATCGGCCGGGATCCCATCGGCAATGATAAAAACGACCTTTTTCTTTTTCGGTTGCGCGGACAGGTGCAGGGTTAACCCCATTACAAAGAACAAAGCCAGGTATTTATACATGCTGTCAAATATTTAATGGAAGCCCAAATATAGGAGTCTGCCAGGACTCCCGACAGTTATGGTTTTGTGAACGGATAGCGTTATTTCGCCCATCATATCGTACCTTCGCGGTCCGAATTTATGAAGTATAATAACGAAATCAACAAGCGCAAAACATTTGCCATCATATCCCACCCCGATGCCGGTAAAACAACCCTGACAGAGAAATTTCTCCTGTTCGGTGGCGCCATCCAGACCGCCGGGGCCGTCAAGAGCAATAAGATCAAGAAACATGCTACCAGTGACTTCATGGAGATCGAACGCCAGCGCGGTATCTCCGTAGCCACCTCCGTGATGAGCTTTGAATACAAAGGCATGCTGGTGAACCTCCTGGATACCCCCGGTCACAAGGACTTTGCCGAAGATACTTACCGCACCCTTACCGCCGTCGACAGCGTTATCCTCGTCATCGACAGCGTCAACGGCGTAGAAGCCCAGACCCGCCGCCTGATGGAAGTATGCCGCATGCGCGATACCCCCGTCATCGTCTTTATCAATAAAATGGACCGCGACGGGAAGAACCGCTTCGACCTGCTGGAAGAAATAGAAAAAGAGCTCAACCTTCAGCTCCACCCCATGACCTGGCCCATCAACAGCGGAAAAGACTTTAAAGGGGTTTACAACCTCTCCGATAAGAACCTGGTCCTGTTCACCGCCAATACCAAGGCCACCGACGAGGATATGGTAAAGATCGACAACCTGAACAACGCATTGCTGGATGAAAAACTGGGAGAAAAAGACGCCGCCACCCTCCGGGAGGACGTAGAACTGATCGACGGAGTCTATGGGGAGCTCAACACGGAAGACTACCTGGCCGGCAAAATAGGCCCCGTCTTCTTCGGCAGCGCCATCAACAACTTCGGAGTGCGCGAAATGCTGGACAACTTCATCCGCATCGCCCCCGGCCCCCAAAGCAGGGAGACCTCCACCCGTCCCCTGGATGTGCAGGAAGATAAATTCAGCGGCTTCATCTTTAAGATCCATGCCAACCTGGACCCCAAACACCGGGACCGCATCGCCTTCCTCCGGGTCTGCAGCGGCAAATTCGAGCGGAATAAATACTTTCACCACGTTCGCCTGGATAAAGACGTCCGCTTCAGCAACCCCTATACCTTTCTGGCCAGGGACAAGGATGTGATCGAGTCCGCCTTTCCCGGGGACGTCGTGGGCCTGTTCGATACGGGTAACTTCAAGATCGGGGACACCCTCACCGAAGGCGAAGACTTCTACTTTACCGGCATCCCTTCCTTCTCCCCGGAGATCTTCAAGGAAGTGGTGAACAAAGATCCGATGAAAACCAAACAGTTGGAGAAAGGGCTCCTGCAACTTACCGACGAAGGAGTGGCCCAGCTCTTTACCCAATATGGCGGTAATAAGAAGATCATCGGCTGCGTGGGAGAACTGCAGTTCGAAGTAATACAATACCGGCTGTTACACGAATACGGCGCCTCCGTGCAGTTCAACGCCCTGCCTTTTTACAAAGCCTGCTGGCTCACCAGCAAAGACCCGAAAAAACTGGAGGACTTCACCCGCTTCAAACACGCCAACATCGCCGAGGATAAAGACGGTTATATTGTATACCTGGCCCAAAGCGAATGGTTCCTGAATACTGAGCGGACCAACAACCCGGATATCGAATTCCATTTCACCTCCGAGATCCATAAATAAGGCGGCTGGTCATTGGCCCGTCCCCTTTTTTTCCCTATCTTACCAGTCATCTTAGGCCACCCCCTAATAGTGTATCCTGGTTATGAAGGCATTCTTGTTTCAACGTGTGTTGACCTTATTATTGTTTCTTACCTGCTTGCAGGCGTCCGCCCAGACACCCACCCCTTCTTTTTCCTTACCGGATACCGTTTGCATGAATACCCCGGTACAGATCACCAACACTTCCGTGGGAGGCAGCACCTACTACTGGAACTTCTGCCAGGCCGACCTCAACGAAGCGCCGGAAGCCTTTAACATGGGCAACATCGGCGGCAAACTGGCGACGCCGGTATTTTTAGACATAGTCTTCGAGAATGGCAACTACTATGGTTTTTTGACAAACCATAGCCCGGGCGGCCTGGTTCGCCTGGACTTCGGCAACAGCATGCTCAACACGCCCAAAGCGACTCTCCTGGGCAATTTCGGCGGCATCATCAACGCAGGTCCGGGGACAGAAGGCATCCAAATGGTAAAGTCTAACGGGAAATGGTATGCGATCATCGTGGGCGGAGATCCCGTCTCCGGGGGAGTCCCGAAAATAGTCCGCATCAGCTTCGGGGCCAGCGTCACTAACCCGGCGCCAACAGCCACGGACTGGGGCAACCTGGGCAATATGGACCAGTCCATCGGCCTCTACCTGTTCAATGACGGACCTCATTGGTATGGATTAACGGTCAACGCTACCAACAACTCTATGACCCGCTTTGACTTCGGCACCAACCTGGATAACCCTCCCGCAGCCCTCAACATGGGCAACCCGGGCGGTTTCATGCAATATCCCACCGGCATCTGTTCCATCAATGACGGCGGCTTCTGGCGAGTGTTCATCGTCAGCTCGCAAAACAATTCCCTCATCCGGCTGGACTTTGGCAGCTCCCTTCTCAACAACCCCATCCCCGTTAACCTGGGCAACCCCGGCAACTCCTTCAACGCCGCCCGGGACCTCCGGATCATCCGGTCCTGTGACCAGGTCATCGGCTTTGTGGCGGGAGGCGCTAACACCAACGACCTGATCAGAATAGATTTCCATAACGACATCACCAGCGTCCCCACAGGAGAATCCCTGGGCAATATCGGGAACTTCAATTTCTCCCATTCCCTCTCCAAGCTCTTCCGGGTAGGCTCTGACCTCTATACGTTTGTACCCAATGCCTTTAACAATACCCTTACCCGGGTCCGCTTCCCGGGCTGCAACGACGCCAGCTTCCCGAATTCACCGTTAAAAAATCCCCCCGTCTTCTCCTATTCCCAGCCGGGCACCTACCGGGTCAACCTGGTCATGGACGACGGGCTGGAGACGGAGGCCTCCTTTTGTAAGGCCGTCGTGGTCGTCCCTTCCCCGGAGATCAGCGTCACCGACGATACCGTCATCTGTACGGGGGGCTCTGTGCCGCTCCTGGCCACAGGGGCCGGCAATTATACCTACCAGTGGACACCGGCAGCCGGGCTGTCGGACCCTACTATCGCCAACCCGCTGGCCTCTCCCGCCACTTCCGGATATTATTATGTGACGGCCACCGGCGGCGGCCAGACTTATGCCTGCTCCACCCGGGACTCCGTACAGGTCAGGCTCAAACCGCCGGACGCTTTTAGGATCCGGTCTTCACCGGTAAAAGTTTGCAGGGGAGACAGCGTACTGTTAAAAGTAGAGGGCGGGAGCCCCGATAGCCGCGATCACTGGTTATGGCTGACACCTGTCGCCGGACAGGACCCCTCTTCATCCTCGCTGCTCGTGGCGCCGGAGGTCAATACCACCTATCAGGTGGAAGGCTTTGACGAGATCTGCAGTACCAGCGATACGGCCACCATCCTCGTCAGCGTATTACCCAAACCATACGTGCATGTCACCAAATCCAATGATATCGACTGCATCGTGGGGCAGTCCCGGTTATACGCTTCAGGAGGGGTTGCCTACAGCTGGTACCCCTCCGCCAGCTTATCCGACTCCTCCGGCAGCAGCCCGATGGCCAGCGTGGATACCACCACCTTGTATTATGTAAAAGTAAAAGGGCTCAACGGATGTATCGCCAAAGACAGCATCGCCGTCATGGTAGACAAACATACCCCGAACAACGGCTACCCGGTGGCCAATGCGTTTACTCCCAACGGTGATGGACACAACGACTGCTTCGGAATAAAATACTGGGGATATATCCGGGATATAGAGTGGACGATCTATAACCGCTGGGGGCAGGTAGTGTTCTACAGCAAGAGCCAGGATGGCTGCTGGGATGGCACCTTTGGCGGTCGTCCCCAGCCCGCGGGAACCTATATCTATATGATAAAAGCCAATACCCTCTGCGGCAGCCTGTTCAAAAAAGGCACCGTGCAGTTGATCCGTTAACGCACGCCCACATAATTATGGGGCGTAATCTTCTTCAATTCTTTTTTGAGAGTGGCCGATATCTTAAGACCGTCGATGAAGCGATGTATGGACTGTTTGGTAATACCTGCATTTCCCCGGGTCAGGGCCTTCAACGCCTCATAAGGCTTGGGATAATTCTCTCTCCGCAGGACGGTCTGAATAGCTTCCGCGACGACGGCCCAGTTGTTTTCCAGGTCCTGGTGCAGCTTCTCCCGATGCAGCACCAGTTTGTCCAATCCTTTCTCGATGGACTTCAGGGAGAGGATCGTATGGGCAAAAGGCACTCCTACATTCCGTAATACGGTAGAGTCCGTCAGGTCCCGCTGTAGCCGGGAGATAGGCAGTTTGGCGGAAAAATGCCCGAAAAGGGCGTTGGCGATACCCAGGTTGCCTTCCGCATTCTCAAAGTCGATGGGATTGACCTTATGGGGCATGGCGGAAGAACCGACCTCCCCTTTTTTTATCTTCTGTTTAAAATAATCCATGGAGACATAGGTCCATATATCCCGGCAAAAGTCGATGAGGATCGTATTGATGCGCTTGATAGCATCGAAATGGGCAGCCAGGTTATCATAATGCTCGATCTGGGTCGTGTATTGCTGACGCTGCAGCCCCAGCGTGCCCTCTACAAACTCATTTCCCAACTTCGTCCAGTCTTTTTTCGGAAAAGCGACATAATGAGCATTGAAGTTACCGGTAGCCCCTCCGAACTTAGCCGAGAAAGGCACTTGTATCAACTGCTCGATCTGGTTTTCGATCCGCTCGATAAAGACCATGATCTCTTTGCCCAACCGGGTTGGACTGGCAGGCTGTCCATGGGTCCGGGCCAGCATAGGCACCTCATTCCAATCCCCCGCCAACACCTGCAGCTGCCTTTTGAGGTTCAGGACCCCGGGCAAATATTCAAATTCCAGCGCGTGTTTCCAGAGTAGGGGGATGGCAGTATTATTAATGTCCTGGGAGGTAAGGCCAAAATGGATCCATTCCTGCACTTCGGCTGTACCCGCACCCAGCTCTTCCAGTTTGGTCTTCAGAAAGTATTCAACAGCCTTGACGTCGTGATTGGTGATCTTTTCCGTTTTCTTTATCAACTGGGCATCTTCCAGGCTGAAATTCTCCAGTACGGATTGAAGATGTTTGCGGACAGAGGCGGATAAAGGGAATAATTTCTTTTTCGCCAGGAAAAGGAAATACTCTACTTCCACCAATACCCGGTACCGGATCAGGGCATATTCAGAGAAATAATCATCCAGATGTTGTACCTGCTGGCGATAGCGCCCGTCGATAGGGGAAATGGCCGTCAATGAATTCAATTCCATCGCCCAAAATTAACAATAAAAAACTTAACCAGGGGCGCCACTCCGTTAAAGAGATAATTTATACGGTTATAAAGTATGTACCGTACTTTTGCAGCCTAAAAGTAACCTCAAGGAATTGGAAAGAAAAATACGAGTAGGAGCTGTTAGC
Source organism: Puia sp. (assembly GCA_035492545.1). Taxonomy (GTDB): domain Bacteria; phylum Bacteroidota; class Bacteroidia; order Chitinophagales; family Chitinophagaceae; genus Puia. The sequence goes on along the minus strand of DATJJD010000233.1, from coordinate 13,820 downwards.
TATCTGAATACAAAACCGTTACTCTACGGAATTCAACGTTCGCCCATCATGAAGGACATGGAGCTCATCATCGACTATCCCTCCCGGATCGCCGACATGCTGCTCCGGGATGAGATCGACATGGGCCTGGTTCCAGTGGCCGTTATCCCCCGGATGACAACCTGGTTTATCAATGGAGATGTCTGTATCGGCAGCAACGGACCCGTAGCCTCCGTCTGCCTCTTCAGCGAAACACCCATCGGGAAAATAGAAAGGGTCCTGCTGGACTACCAGAGCCGGACCTCCGTGGCCCTGGCCAGAGTCCTCTTAAAGGAATACTGGAAGGTCAGCCCGGAACTGGTGGCGGGGGACAAAGACTTCCGGGATCATATAAAAGGAACAACCGCAGGCGTCGTCATCGGTGACCGGGCCCTGGAACAAAGACAACACTCCCCATATATCTATGACCTGGGAGAAGCCTGGAAGGACCTGACAGGCCTGCCCTTTGTCTTTGCCGCCTGGGTCAGCAACAAACCCCTGCAGCCCGACTTCGTCGATAGATTTACCCTGGCCAACAAGGCCGGCCTGGAACAGATCGACCAGGTGGTAAAAGATAACCCCTATCCCGTCTTCCCTCTTCACGATTACTTCACCAAATACCTCGATTACCGGCTGGATGCCCCAAAAAGGAAAGGCCTGGATAAATTCCTGCAGTACCTGGGAGTCCATGTAACTGCATAATTATCCATCAAAAAAAGTCTATTTTCGTCCGGCAAATTCTTAACAGTTTCAATCGATTAGCATGGAGATCATCAGCCCTGTTACAGGCAGTTCCAACACCTCTTTGATCCGGGATATAGCCGTTTCGGACCTCATTTCCCTGTACAGGAAAGACCATCAGCTGGACATCCGCCCCTACTTCGGCGACCTTCAGACGATTCAGCTGATGCAGTGCAATGATACAGGCTATCGGTTCTTTTATCCGTTCACCATCTTCGGCGACGACGCTTTTTATCAGCATTTACAGCAATCCGACCTGTACTACCTGAAAGAAAAATGGGAATATGATAAGACCATCAGCCTGATCGGAGACCATCAAAAAGTATTGGAGATCGGTTCCGGAGCCGGTTACCTGATGGAGAAACTGACCGCAAAAGGCAATTGCAGGGTCCTGACAGGCCTTGAATTGAATACCAAGGCCGTGCAGAGCTCAAAAGCCCGTGGCCTCAACGTCATTAACGCCACCATTGAAGACTTCGCAAAAGACAACGCCGGCGCCTTCGACGTGGCCTACGCCCTGCAGGTCCTGGAACATGTGACCAACGTCCGCTCCTTCCTTACGGCCTCCCTGGACGCCCTGAGACCCGGCGGCCGGTTGATCATTTGCGTCCCGAACAACAATCCTTATTTGTACCGGCACGATTTTTTCCATACTCTTAATTTGCCGCCGCATCATGCGGGTTTGTGGAACCGGGCCTCCTTCGGCAAACTGCCCGACTTTTTCCCCATGCGGCTGAACAATGTCTTTATCGAGCCACTCAGTGATCATAAAGAATGGTATCAGACCCAGGTAAGCTACCTGAAGGAGAGGCATCACCCGGCTGCCGGCATATTGTCGGCAGTCCCGGCTACCCTATATAAGAATACGCTCCGGCTGCTAAAGAATTTTATTGAAGGACGAAACATCATGGTCGAGTTTGTTAAAATATAGTATTTATGATAAATCCATTGAAAAGTCTTTTTCAAAAGGAAATTACAGCAAAGTCCAACATTCCTTTCACCGCGGAGGAACTCGCCGGCCCCATCCGGACGAACAGATTATCCCTGCAGCGCATCGGGAACTGGATTGATGAAGACGCATTTGCCCGTTCGTATTTTCAGTATGGAGTGCCGGGCTTCCTCAAGCCGCTGATCAACAAACCCATCGACGACAGCCCCACCTATACCGACCTGATGACCTTCATCGCTAAAAAATATTTCGAAAAGATCAACTACCTGGAGATTGGCGTCTCCGTGGGAAAGAACTTTTTTCAAATGCTGCATGCCCTGCAGCCTGCGCAGCTGACCGGCTTTGACATCGAAGAGATCAACCCCATCATCGAAAAAGAGCTGTCAGCCGGGGCCAAAACAGAGTGGGCTACCCCCGCCGGCTCAATTAAGAAAAATGCCTCCTCACTCAAGACCTATACCTTCGGGGACAAAAAAGTAAATTACCTCTCCGCAGACGTATGGGACGCCAATAGCTGGGCAAAACTGGAAGGAAATAAATACAACATCGTTTTCTCCGATGCCCTCCACACACCCAAAGCCATTCTGTTCGAATTCGAAATGCTGTACAAATACCGCCTCCTGGATGATAAATTTATTATTGTCTGGGACGACCTGGTAGGGAAAATGAAGAACTCCTTCTTTAAGATCATCCGCAAATACAACGAAGTCTATCATATAAAAGATATCTATTTGCTGGAAGTCAACGGCTGGGTAGGCCAGCACGAAGGCGCCCATTCCGTCGGCATCATATCAAACTTCGCGTTTTAGCATGAGAGCAGTCCTGGTCAACTTGTCCAATCAGCTGTATGAGACCAGCCGGGCCCGGTTGAATGAATCGGCTGTTAGATATGGCATCGAAAATATCCTGTCCTGGGATTTTGAAGAGATAAGATCGACTCCTTTTTATACCCAACACCGGGCTATCCTCGATCAGCCACGGGGAATGGGATATTGGCTTTGGAAGCCTTTTATCCTGCTGGAAGCCCTCAAAGGATTGTCCGATGGCGACATCGTCATCTATTCCGACAGCGGCATCGAGATCCTCGCTCCCCTGGACCCCCTGCTGAAGATCTGCCGGCATGATCAGCCCCTGCTGCTGTTTGGCAACGGAGATCTTATCAATGCCGCCTGGACAAAAAGAGACTGTTTTATCCTGATGGATTGCGACCGGCCCGGCTTCTGGAACGGTCCGGTATGCGATGCCGCCTTCTTGCTGGTCAGGAGATCCCCCTTCACCCTGTCATTCCTCCAGGAATGGCTGAAATTTGCCACCGACCAGCGGATCCTGACCGACCTCCCGAACACCTCCGGGAAAAGAGACCTGCCAGATTTTATCAGCCACCGGCACGATCAGTCCATCCTCTCCCTGTTGGCGCAGAAATACCAGGTGCCACTCTACCGGATGCCCACCCAATTCGGCAATCATTATAAAACCTACCCCTACCGCCTGGAAAATGAATTCAACTGCATCAACCAGTATTATCAGGATCCGGTAGACTATTACGCCGCCATTCCTTACTATAATTCGCCTTACTATCAACTGCTGGACCATCACCGGGACCAGCATAACGGAGAAGGAAGATCGAAAAAAAACCGCCCTGGCAAACTGGCCATCCTTGGTTTCGTCATCCGGAAAAAAGTAAAAAGGTTGATCAATAAAATAAGCCTATGGATGGAATAACCACCCCCTTTTTTTCCATCGTCATCCCCACGCTGAACTCGGATAAGACCCTTCCGGCAGCCTTGGATAGTGTCCTGCACCAGCAATTCACTCATTTCGAAGTGTGGATCATCGACAGTGTATCCGGGGATCAGACCCTGTCTATCGTAAAAACCTATGGGGAAAAAGATGGACGTATCCGGCTGGTCTCCGAGAAAGACAAAGGCATCTACGACGCGATGAATAAAGGCATCCGGCTGGCCGTCGGCAGCTATATCTTTTTCCTGGGCAGCGACGACTGGCTTCATGATGACAATGTCCTTGGCTCGGTCTTCGAAGGGCTTAAGGGGGCCACACCCCCCGACCTGCTCTACGGCAATGTCGTCGGCGCCAACTACAAAGGCCACTACGACGGGGAATTCAGCTTTGAAAAGCTGCTAAAAAAGAACATCTCCCATCAGGCCATCTTCTATAAAAGGGACCTCTTTGATAAAATAGGGTATTATAACCTGTCCTACCGGGCCCATGCAGATTGGGACCTCAACATTCGCTGTTTCGCCGATAGCAGCCTCCGGGTGACCTACCTCGACCGTGTCATCGCCGAATTCGGCGCCGGCGGCATCAGCGCCGGACATGACATCCCTTTTATAAAAGAAGTGCTGATCCCCGAAAAATTAAAAATGCTGGAAGCCAGGGGCACGGACCGCCTGCGCAGCCTGCCCGCCTACGATGACTGGTGGCGGGTCCTCCGGAATGCCGGCATCCGCGACGAACCATCCCTGAGGCAGCTGTCCAACGGACACCCCATACCCCGCTGTCTGAAAAACATGCTCCGCTGGCAGCGGCTCGTCCCCCAAAAGACCCTGCGGATAGGGGTCCTTTCCAAATGTCTTATGTTTGCCAGCTATTTATATAACCTTCTAATCGCAGCCATATAGCAGAATGTCCCTCAGCATCATTATAGTAAATTATAAGTCGGTCCGGCTGGTGCTGGATTGCCTGAAACTGATCGATGAGGATCCGTCTGCCCGCAACTTTGAGATCATAGTCGTAGACAACGCCTCCGGAGATGATAGCCGGCAACAGGTTATGCAGGCCTTCCCCCGGGTCGTCTGGATACAGATGGATTACAACTCGGGCTTTGCAAGGGCTAACAACGAAGGGATCCGCCGCTGCGCCGGAGACACTGTCCTGCTGCTCAACAGCGACACGCTGCCGGCGCCGGGCACCATCGCATTGTGTTACCGGGGCTTGTTGGATTCGCCTTATGTAGGGGCCGGCGTGCACCTGTCCAACAGCGACGGCACGCCGCAGATCTCCGGCAATTACTTCATGAAGGGAGGACTGAATTATCTGCTCCCCTTGCCCTACCTGGGTAAAGCCATCAAATGGCTGGGAGAACAGGCGAAGATAAAAAAGCCTCATGTCCCTGAGGACGCCACTATCGGGCCCGTCATAGAAGTGGATTGGATCAACGGGGCCTTTCTCATGGTGAAGAAGGCCGCCATCGAAAAGGCCGGCCTGATGGACGAAGACTTTTTCTTATACGCGGAAGAGGCAGAGTGGTGCGGCCGGCTGAGAAAGGTCGGTAAACTCTGCCTGTTCACCTCCCTCACGGTGATCCACCTGCAGGGCGAGACAGCCAACCAGGAATTCGGTTCGGCAGGAAAAGGATACTATAACCTCTACGACAGGAAAGGCCTTCAGATCATGCTGTCCAACTTTGTAAGGATCCGCAAACAATTTGGTGTGGGCTGGTTCGCGGTGCAACTGTTCTTCTATCTGTTGGAGGTCCCCGTTTTTCTCGTGGCTGTTCTTTTGTCTGCGTTATTTTTACACGATCGACGCCGGTATACCCTTACTCAATTCATAAATTATTGTAAAAATACAGGGTTCGTCCTCGGTAAGAGCATACATATCATCCGGAATAAGCCTTATTTTTATAAGGTCTTATGAAGTTATTCCTGTTCCTGACCTTTCTTGCACTAACCTATCTACCTTATTCCTCGCCTGCGCAGGAATATAGCTATACGCATTATGATATCGGGGACGGCCTGGCAGGCTCCACCGTCTTTTGCATCACACAAGATAAAGATGGTTTTATATGGACAGGCACAGAGACGGGGGTGAGCCGCTTTGACGGCACCCATTTCAAGACCTTCTCCACAGCGGATGGGCTGCCGGATGTAGAAGTATTGCAGATGTACGGAGACTCGAAAGGCAGAGTATGGATGGCTCCCTTCCGCCGGTCCGTCTGTTATTACTACAAGGGAAAGATCTATAACCAGGAGAATGACTCCGCCTTAAAAAAGGTCCACCTCAAAGGGACTGTCCAATCCTTCGCCGAAGACAGGAACGGCAACATTCTCATCCAGGAGTATGATGCCCTGCATTTGTTCACCGCCAACGGACAGGTAAAAGAATACGATTCCATCGGCCATCACCCCATCCATGACTGCGCCGCCGTCAGCGCCAGCTTCTCCGGACACTTCCTCGTACAGGAAAACAAGAGCTTTTACGAGCTGTCGGATGACAACTTCCGGCCTCTCTTCAACACAGCATTCACCATGATCCTGCAACGGTATATCGCCCTTACCCCCCAATGGGTGGCGTGGCGGGAGTCTACCCATGGAATGGGCCTGCGATCCATCCTGACAGGTAAGGAGTGGCATTTCCCTTTCCCACAGGATCACATCACTTTTACGATCCTGGATGACAGCCTCCTTTATTTGAATGAGACCATCGGCTCCCGCGAATACAATATCCATACCGGCGCCAGTAAGATCTTTTTACCGGGGGTGGAAGTATCCCGGACCTTTAAGGACGACGAAGGCAACACCTGGTTCACCACCCTGGGACAAGGTCTTTTCCGGCTCAACTCCGATGAGTTCATCAACATTCACCTGCAGGCAGGCAACTATGACAAATGCCCGGTCTACTCCCTGCTAAAAGTGGGCAAGGATCTATACGCCGGCTCCGGCCGCAATCGTATCTTCCGGTTTGGGTTACCCGACCTGCGGGACCGCCGGCACGCCGCCGTATTGAACGAAGAAGGAGGAGGGGGACATGTACTCTATATGGACACCCTCCACGATGGAAAGATCCTCTTCGGGATGGATTACCTCCTGGGGGAATTTTCCCGGGATCTGCACTTCTCCAAACTCCAGCTGGGCGCACATGTCAAGACAGCCTTCCGGAAGAATGAAAGAGAATTGCTGGTGACCAGTTCCAGGGGATGCACCCTGTTCGATACCCGGGCCTTCCGTTTTACAGACACACTCTTTCATGAGCGATCTACCGTTGTCTATTCCAGGAAGGACAGTATTTACATAGGCACGCTCAATGGGCTTTACCTGGTAAATAAAGACAGGTCGGTGACCTACCTGGGCGATGAGATCCCCTTTTTTAAGAAGCGCATCGCCGCCATAGCAGAGGCGAAGGACGGGACTCTCTGGATAGCCGCTTATGACGACGGCGGTATCGTAGGCTACAAACAGGGACGAATAGTGGCTGCCCTTACCCGCAAACAGGGATTGACCAGTGACATCTGCCGCAACCTGCTGGTCTATCGAAACAACCTCTGGGTGGGTACGGATAAAGGTCTGAACAAGGTCGACCTGACCAACCCGGAGTTGCCCGTCACCCGCTATACCTCCAACGATGGCCTGGGCTCCGATATCATCAACACCGTATACGCGGACGGTTCCAGGATCTACGTGGGGACCTCGGTGGGCCTGAGTATATTCGATGAGGCCAGGATAAATACAGAGGCGGGCTGCCGCCTCGCCCTGACAGGGGTCATCAACTCTGGAAAGGACAAACTGCCCGACACGGCCGATCTTCAACTACCCTATACCGATGACAACATCCGCTTTGAATTTGCCGGCATCTCCTACAAATCCGTAGGCAACATCCTTTACAGGTACCGCTTGAAAGGCCTGGACAGCAACTGGAAAAATACAAAAGAGACTTTCCTGGAATATCCCAGCCTTCCCTCCGGCAGCTATGAGTGGCAACTGGTAGCCATCAACAAATTCGGGGTTTTCAGTAAACCCCTGTCCCTCCATTTTACCGTGACCACGCCCTTCTGGAAAGCAGCCTGGTTTTACAGCTTCGGGTTCCTCGTCTTCCTGGTGCTGACCTGGTTATTCCTGCACTGGCGCATTCGCCGCATCCGGCGAAGACAGGAAGAGAAAGACAAGCTGAGCAAAAAAATGGCGGAGATGGAGCGTATGGCCCTGCAGGCGCAGATGAACCCCCATTTTATCTTCAATTGTCTCAACTCCATCCAGCAGTATATCTTCGACCAGGATATCTTTGCGGCCAATAAATACATCACCGGCTTTGCCAAACTGATACGAGGCACCTTACAAAACTCCACCCAGGCCTACATACCCCTGGCCGATGAAATCGCTTATCTGTCAGCCTATCTTTCCCTGGAGAAACTCCGCTTTAAAGAAAAAATGGATTACTCTATAGAGATAGAGCCTTCCGTTAAGGCAAAAGAAAAAGAGATCTTTATTCCCCCGATGCTGATCCAGCCCTATGTGGAGAACAGCATGCGCCACGGGCTCCGCCATAAGACAGATGGCCGGGGACATATCCTTATCCGCATGAGCTTTCACGGGGACATCTTCATCGTTCTGGTGGAAGATAATGGCGTCGGCAGGGAAAAAGCCGCCCGGTACAAGACGGGCGAACATATCGAATACCAATCCAAAGGAATGTCACTGACCGCAGGCAGGGTCAGGCTTATAAATTCCGTATACGGAGATAATATAAAAATAGAAGTGACAGACCTGAAAGATGACAACGATCAGCCCGCCGGCACCAGGGTGATCCTGCAATTTTCTAAACCCGATAACAACCTAAAGTATATTCTATGATCAGGACAGTATTGATTGACGATGAGATCGACAGCATCCGGATCCTGCAAAGACTATTGGAAGCCTATTGCCCGGAAGTAGTGGTCGTGGGGAAAGCCGATGGCGTAGAGACCGGCGTCCACACCATCCAGACAGCCAAACCAGACCTGGTATTCCTGGACATCGAAATGACCCAGGGCAATGCCTTTGACCTGTTGAATCAACTGCAGCCCGTCAATTTTCAGATCATCTTCGTCACTGCCTTTGATAATTATGCCATCCGGGCATTCAAATACAGCGCCGTGGATTATTTGCTCAAACCCGTGGACATCGACGACCTCTGCGCTGCCGTGGAAAGGGTTTCCCAAAAGATACAGGGCAAAAGTTTTATCGATCAGATGCAGGTCCTGCTTTATAATGTGGAGACCTTTCACCTGTCCCAGCAGAAAATGGCTGTTCCCACACTGACCGGGTTGATCTTCGTCGCCATCCGCGACATCATGCGGTTCGAGGCAAAGGGAAGTTATACGACCATCTATCTCAACAATGGAGAACAGATCATGGCTACCCGCAATATCAAGGAATACGAAGACCTGCTGCCGGCCGTCATCTTTTGCCGGATCCATAATTCGCATATCATCAACCTCCATAAGATCCAGAAATACCATAAGGGAAGAGGGGGTTACGTGATCATGGAAGACGGCAGCTCCATTGAAGTGGCCAGCCGCCGGCGGGAAGAATTTTTACGGAGACTGCTGAAGTAGGTAGTCGTTTCCCCACCCGCACCTGCCAGCCGCCCTTTGTCCCCGCCCGCGGCCCGTCCCTGCCAACCGGCCCTTTATCCCGGCGGACAGCCTGCCCGTCCCGAACGGCGGCTTCAGGACCCGAAAAGCCCCGGTTTCTATTCCAAAAGCCTTTATTTTTGGCTATGCAAAACAGTAGTTTTCAGTACGGCATCGATAATCTGGACATCGCAACCGTCATTGCCCTGGCCCGGGACCAGACGAAAGGAGTGCTGTCTCCCCGCGCAGTGGAGAAGATAAAGGCCAGTCAGCAGCACGTCGCCGATATCGTACACCATAATACAACCGTCTACGGCGTCAACACCGGCTTTGGCATCCTGGCCAACACGAAGATCTCCGAAGAGGACACCCGTATCCTGCAACATAAGATCCTTCAAAGCCACAGCGTGGGGGTAGGGGAGCCCATCCCCGTCGAAACAGCGAAGATCATGCTGATCACCAAGGTGCATGCCCTGGCGCAAGGTTACTCCGGCGTCCAGCTGGAGACCCTGGAACGAATTGGCTGGCATATAGAAAATAATGTCATCCCGGTGGTTCCGGAAAAAGGGTCGGTGGGGGCCTCGGGAGATTTAGCCCCGTTATCCCATCTCTTCCTTCCCCTGATTGGATTGGGAGAAGTTTACTACCAGGGGAAAAGAGTTCCGACCGGGGAAGTCCTTCAACAGTTCGGATTGTCACCCGTCCGGCTGGGCCCCAAAGAAGGACTGGCCCTCATCAATGGCACCCAGTTCATCCTTTCTTTTGCCGTCAAGGCGGTACAACGGTTGCACTATTGCCTGGAAGCAGCCGACATCATCGGCGCTATGAGCCTGGAAGCGCTGACAGGCACCAAGGCCCCTTTTGACGAACGGCTGCACCAGCTGCGGCCCTTTGCCGGCAACCAGCTCGTAGCACAACGATTGAGGCTTTTGCTCCATGACAGCGCCATCATGCAAAGTCATGTGGATTGCGGAAGGGTACAGGACCCTTACTCTTTACGCTGTATGCCCCAGGTACATGGCGCTTCCCGCAATGCGTGGCTGCATCTGCGGGAGTTGACGGAGATCGAGCTCAACGCCGTCACAGATAACCCCATCATCCTGGGCGCAGCCGATACCATCAGCGGGGGCAACTTTCATGGACAACCGCTGGCCCTTCCCCTGGATTATGCCTGTTTTGCCGCCGCGGAGATCGGCAACATCTCCGACCGCCGCTGTTACCTGCTGCTGGAAGGGAAATGGGGATTGCCCCTCCTGTTGATGAACAACGTGGGACTCAACAGCGGCTTTATGATCCCCCAATATACCACGGCAGCCCTGGTCACCGAAAATAAAACCCTTTGTTTTCCCGCCAGCGCCGACAGCATCCCCACCTCCCTGGGCCAGGAAGACCATGTCAGCATGGGCAGCATCAGCGGAAGAAAATGCAGCCAGGTCCTCGACAACCTGGAATACATCCTGGCCATCGAGCTGATGAGTGCCTGTCAGGCCATTGAATTCAGACGACCCCTGAAAAGCAGCGAAATCCTGGAAGCCGCCCATGAATATGCCCGGAATTTTGTACAATTTGCCAGTGAAGACCGCATCTTCGCAGACGATATCAACCAGCTACGGGCCATTATCCGCGACTTTTCGCTGGTGGAAAAAGTAAAGGAGGCGGCAGCACGAAAAAACGTTAACTTAAATAAAGGGTATACTGGCTTTGACCTGGATGGGCCCACCGCCCGATTCATTCGATAGATCTAACATCATTCTATATGAGCACAACCACCTTTAAACGATACGACCCGGTTAAATACAAGACGCCGACAGGTTCCCGGCTCCAATGCAAAGGATGGGTCCAGGAGGCTGCCCTGCGGATGCTCCTGAACAACCTGGATCCGGAAGTCGCCGAACGGCCCGACGAGCTCATCGTCTACGGAGGACGGGGGAAAGCCGCCCGGAATTTCGAAGCCCTGGACCTCATCATCAAGGCCTTGAAGGACCTGGAATCCGACGAGACCCTGCTGATCCAGAGCGGCAAACCCGTTGGCATCCTCCGGACGCACAAAGACGCCCCCCGGGTGCTGCTCTCCAACTCCCAGTTAGTACCGAAATGGGCCGACTGGCAGCATTTTGACGAACTGGAGAAAAAAGGCCTGATGATGTACGGCCAGATGACGGCCGGCTCCTGGATCTACATCGGCTCCCAGGGCATCGTACAAGGCACCTATGAGACCTATTCGGCGGCCGCCAACCGGCATTTCGGCGGCTCCCTGAAAGGCACGCTCAATGTGACGGCCGGCCTGGGCGGCATGGGCGGCGCACAACCACTGGCCATCACCATGAACGGAGGCGTAGCCCTGGTGGCGGAAGTGGAAGAGTGGCGCATCGACAAAAGGATCGAGACAAAATACCTGGATATAAAGGTTGCGGCCATCGACGAGGCCATCGACCGGGCCCTGGAAGCCAAAGCGAAAGGAGAGGCCCTGTCCATCGGCGTAATATGTAATGCCGTTCACTTACTGCAACGGATGATCGAACGCAACTGCATTCCCGACACCCTCACGGACCAGACCTCCGCGCATGACCCTCTCATCGGGTATTGGCCCCACGAGATCTCCTATGAACAGGCAAAGGTCCTGAGGGCGGATAACCCCCAACAGTATATAGATTATGCCTATAACTCCATGCGCCTCCACGTGGAGCTCATGCTGGAATTACAGCGCCGGGGCGCCATTACCTTCGACTACGGGAACAACCTCCGGGCAAGGGCACAGGAAAAAGGACTGACCAACGCCTTCGACTTCCCCGGTTTTGTACCGGCCTATATCCGCCCTCTGTTCTGCGAAGGCAAAGGGCCTTTCCGCTGGGCGGCCCTCAGCGGCGACCCTGCCGATATCGCTGCCACCGACAAGGTCATCGCAGAACTTTTCCCGGAGAATGCCTCCCTTCAACGCTGGCTGAAGCTGGCAAAAGAGAAGATAGCCTTCCAGGGCCTGCCGGCAAGGATCTGCTGGCTGGGACAAGGTGAAAGAGAGGTGGCGGGTCTTGCCTTTAATGAGCTGGTCCGGACAGGCAAGGTCAGCGCACCCATCGTCATCGGCCGCGATCACCTGGACACCGGCTCCGTCGCCTCACCCAACAGGGAGACCGAAGCCATGCTGGACGGCAGCGACGCCGTAGCCGACTGGCCCCTGCTCAACGCCCTGGTAAATACGGCAGGAGGCGCCAGTTGGGTCAGCCTGCACCATGGCGGCGGTGTAGGCATGGGCTATAGTATCCATGCCGGTATGGTCATCGTCGCCGACGGCACTCCCGAAGCCGCCGTGCGTTTGGGCAGGGTCCTGCGTAATGACCCGGGAATAGGGGTCATCCGCCACGCGGACGCCGGTTATGATATTGCAAAAGATACCGCCCGCATACATGCGCTGGATATAGGCAAACGATTAGAATAATTTATGTTACCTTGCCCCATTGAAAATAATACCCCTAAACACACGTTCTTCATTTATGAAAGTCAACATTGCATTATCCGTCCTCCTCTGCCTGGGACTTGCCCTGGCCTGTAAAAAAGATAATCCCAGCACCCCTCCTGCCAGTGATGTCAACCTGAAAAAAGGACTGCTGGCCTATTTCCCCTTTGATGGCAACATGGCCGACTCCAGCGGTAATGCCAATCCCACCATCCCAGCGGGCGGCGCCGCCCTCACCTATGACGAACATGGTTATGCCAACAGCGCTTTTGGCGGGACAGGTAACGGCGAGAGGATCGTGGTGACCAATAATGGTTCTATTAAATTCGACACGGCCTATACCATTTCTTATGACTTTATGATACGGAGCTATGGCAGACAGGAATTTGTCTCTTTGGTGAGTAATACCACCGGTTTGGCGCCTTCCTTTGCTACAGGAATACAACTGAGTGTACTCGGTAACAATGGGATCGTATTTTCGGCTGTGGATAGTACGGGTGGCTGTAATAACGATGGAAAGGCGGCCTCGAACGTCGATCTTTCTACCTTTATTCCCCAGCCAGAGAGCTGGTATAACTTTATCGGCGTTTTTCACAAAGGGCTCGTACAGATCTATATCAACGGGACCTTGGTTAGCACCCAGACAGGCACCGTAACCAAGGCCAACCTCTGCCCGAACTCCCAACTGGTGATTGGCGGCTGGTGGCAGAATGACCCCATCTCCATCAACGGCAAACTGGACGAGATCCGGCTCTATAACAGGGTCCTGAATGCCGACGAAATAGCGGAACTATCCAAAGACTTCCAGGCGAACTAATTAAAAAAATGGGCAGGGTAACCTGCCCATTTTGTAAAATATATGATTTCTTAATTATTTACCCTATCTTTACCCGGTGATTGAACTGTGTGAGCTCACAGTATTTGAACGATGTTAATTTTTTACTTTCCCTTGCAGTAATAGTTTCCCTCTTCTTTGCTTTTTGCTTTCCCATCTAGATCATGGTATTTATTTTAATTTAATGGTGTTTTAATTTTTGTTTTATGAACATTTATGTTTCTAATTTAAGCTTTCACACAACGGATGATGATCTTCGTAACCTCTTCGAAAAATTCGGCGCGGTAAGCTCTGCTAAAGTGATCATGGATAAGGTCAGCGGCAGGTCACGCGGCTTCGGATTCGTTGAAATGTCTTCTGAAGAAGAAGGTAAAGAGGCCATGTCCAACCTTAATAACAAGGAAATTGAAGGTCGTCCGATCTCTGTTTCCGTTGCCAGGGAAAAAGAAGCCAGAACCGGCGGCGGTGGCGGCGG
>DATJJD010000232.1:0-5904 GCA_035492545.1 Puia sp. | reverse complement strand
AAATATCCGCTAAATTTTACGTTTCGCCTTACCGCCGGGAATATTAATTTAAATTACCGGAATGACAGGAGAATTTTAGAGTTTTATTAACGATGCCGCAAAATTACGGGCCTCCCCATCGCTGTCAAAATATTCTTCCAGCGTAGGATGCTCGATGAACGGCACCTGGTGCATAGTGCGTTCTACCAGATCCGTCATATCCAGGAAGCCAATGCGGTTGCGCAGGAAAGCGAAGACAGCTATCTCATTGGCCGCATTCAGCACACAGGGCAGATTCCCCCCTTTGAATAGCGCCTCTGTGGCCAGCGTCAGGTTGCGGAAGGTCTTGGTGTCCGGTTCCTCGAAGGTGAGGGTATTCGGCTTTTTGAAATCATAACGCGGAAAATTACTCGCCAGACGCCTGGGGAAGCCCAATGCATATTGAATGGGTAGCTTCATGTCGGGCAAGCCCATCTGGGACTTGATACTACCGTCTTCGAACTGGATCATGCTGTGAATGATGCTCTGCGGATGGATCACCACCTGTACCTGGTCGGGTTGCAGATTGAACAGCCATTTAGCCTCGATCATCTCTAACCCCTTGTTCATCAGCGTAGCAGAGTCGATCGTGATCTTGGCGCCCATGTTCCAGTTCGGGTGCTGCAACGCATGATCCCTTTTGACGTTTACCAGGAAGTTAGGTTTTTTTCCTAAAAAGGGTCCCCCCGAAGCGGTGAGGATGATCTTCTCGATCCGGTTACGCGTCTCCCCCACCAGGCATTGAAAAATGGCCGAATGCTCGGAATCCACGGGGATGATGGGAGCCCTTTTTTCCAGCGCCTTCTGCATAACGATGTCCCCTGCCACGACCAGGGTCTCCTTATTGGCCAGGGCTACAGCCTTCCCATTTTCGATAGCGCACAAGGTAGGGCGCAATCCCGCAAAACCCACGATGGCGGCCAGCATGATATCATAGCTATCCATGGATGCCACCTCTTCCAGCGCTTTCTCCCCCGCAAATACTTTGATGGGGTGAGCGGCGAGGGCATTCCGGACCTTATCATATCTTTTATCGTCTCCGATAACGACAATGTCCGGCTTGAAATGTAAGGCCTGATTGATCAGCAGGTCGTCATTACTCTGCGCTGTCAGCACTTCCACCGAAAAAAGATCAGGATGGGCATCGATCACCTCCAGCGCCTGTCTTCCGATAGAGCCGGTCGAGCCAAATAGCGCAATGCGTTTTTTTGATAGGCCGTTTGACATTCTTTAAAATATTTCAGGAAAACGATAAACTACTCAATATATTTTTCCAGCTCGCCGGCCAGTTTCCGATCATTGCTCAGGCGGGGCACTTTATTCTGGCCGCCCAGTTTGCCTACCGATTTCATATAATCAATAAACCCGTTTTTCTTCACCGGGCGGATCTGCAGCGGCTGCAGGATATTGCCGGAAATAAGGTCGTTGTAATAGATATTTTTAGCGCGTAAGTTGGCGTCTACCCGAATTGCAAACTCCCGTATATCGGCCGGTTTGTTCTCAAATTCGACAAACCATTCATGGTATGACTTCCCATTCCCCTGCTGGATCATGGGGGCCACGGTAAACTCCGTGATATGCAGGCCGGCTTCCCGGGCAGCCTTCATCAAACTGTATTCCACCTCTTCCCCGATGACATGCTCCCCGAATGCAGAAATAAAGTGTTTGATCCTTCCGGTTACCACCAGCCGGTAAGGGTTGATGGAAACAAATCGTACCGTATCCCCGATGCTGTATCCCCATAGTCCGGCATTCGTGCTCACCACCAGCGCATAGTTCTCTCCCGTCCTTACGTCTTTCAGGGAAAGACGGGTGGGATTGGGAGAAGCTATTTCCGCGGCCGGAATGAATTCGAAGAAAATACCGCTGTTGGTATTCAACAGCAATCCTTCTTCTTCCATAGAATCCTGGAAGGCGAAAAAGCCTTCAGAGGCGGGAAAGGTCTCGATCGTATCTATCTTTTTACCGATGCTCTCGAAAAGTTTGGCTTTATAAGGTTCGAAGTTCACTCCTCCATGCACCAGCACGGAAAAAGAGGGGAAAATGTCCTTAATCGGTTTCCCACTAACCTGTATAAGCCGGTCGAAATACATTTGCACCCATGGGGGAATGCCGCTGATCAGGGTCATATCCTGTTTGATGGTCTCCTCCACAATTTTATCCAGCTTCGTCTCCCAGTCCTCGATACAATTGGTTTCATAACTGGGAAGCTGGTTAGTCCGCAGATAACGGGGCACGTGGTGATTGACGATGCCGCTGAGACGGCCTGTCGGTATGCCTCCGATCCGCTCCAGCTCAGGGCTCCCCGACAAAAAGATCATCTTCCCGTCCGAAAAGGCCGTATTCCCCGTCGACGCCATATAACATAACAAGGCATTACGGGCCGTATTGATATGGTTGGAAATGCTGTCTTTTGTGATAGGGATGTATTTTACCCCACTGGTCGTGCCGGAAGTCTTGGCCAGGTAGATAGGGATCCCCTGCCAAAGTACGTTGTGCTTGCCTTCCTTGATCTGATGGATATACTGCGAGAACTGCTCATAATCCCTGATGGGAACGGCCTGTTTGAACTCTTCATAACTTTTTACCGCTCCCAGGTGATGATCTTCTCCAAAAACAGTCTTACCCCCTACCCGTAGCAAATCCTTGAATATGTTTTCCTGATCTCCTACCGCGGTCGTCATCCCCTTCTGAATGGCCTTATATATATATGAAGCGAAAGGTCTCGCCAAAAACGATTTGATCTTCATGTTCATGGCGACAAACCTACACGAAAAAGATGAAATCTGCTGGCAGTTTTAGGTTAAATTTACATAACTAACTAATAATCAATGTCATTGCAAGATTTAGCATACCCGTGAAGGGGAATAGGATTATTTTTACTTTTTCGGGAGGATTTTTCCGTACTTCCTTCTTCTTTTCCCAAAAACCCCTTACCTTTGCAGCCCTAATATTGAATATTATGTTCGCAGTTGTAAAAATAGCCGGCCAGCAATTTAAGGTTCAAAAGGACCAGACCTTGTATGTTCCCCGCCTCGCAGGTAACACCGGTGATAAAGTAGAATTCGGAGAAGTCCTTCTGGCTTACGGAGACGATAAGCTGTCTGTGGGTGGTAACGTGAAGGCTATTATCAAAGCCGAGATCGTAGATCAGGTGAAAGGCGATAAGGTAATTGCCTTCAAAATGAAAAGAAGGAAAGGATTCCGTAAGAAACATGGTCATCGTACCCACTATACGAAGATCCGCATCAGCGAAATCGCATAAGCGCAGGAAACCCAAAGGCGGTGGAACCGCCTTGACCGAAGGTCAGACATCAGATAGATTCCGGAGAGGAATTAAATTTCAGAAAATTACTCGCCGGAATCAGTAACAAACGTAAGAACTACAAACTTTAAGATAATGGCACACAAAAAAGGTGAAGGTAGTGTAAAGAACGGTCGCGACTCGCAAAGCAAGCGCTTAGGAGTTAAGATCTACGGCGGTCAGCCCGCTATCTCCGGCAACATCATCGTTCGTCAGCGTGGTACGGAATACCATCCCGGTAAAAATGTTGGTGTTGGAAGAGACTTTACGTTGTTTGCACTTAGTGATGGTGTAGTTGAATTTAGAAAAGGAAAAGGCGATAAAACTTTCGTTAGCGTCAATGCAGTTGAAGTAGGAGCTTAAGGCAGCTTAAAAAAAAATTTGAATAAATCAAAAAAATTTTTTGGTTAATTCAAAGAAGTTTCTATTTTTATGGTTGTAAATTGATTTACTAACCAATTAAATTCAAAAAAAATGGCAACTGCAAAAAAAGCCGCTAAGAAAAAAGCCGCTCCCAAAAAGAAAGCTGCTCCTAAAAAGAAAGCCGCTAAGAAAGCTGCAAAAAAGAAATAGTTCTTATTTCTTAGATAGGCAGAACATATCAAAGTCCCGGGTTTTACCTGGGACTTTTTCATTATAGGAACCCGCTGAAATCTTGCTGCCGAAATTCCCTTTCCCCATTCCGGCGACGCCCTGCAACCCGCGGTATCACTTAGTTTCACTACCTTAGCCTCATGGCAATCGACAACGACTATATCGCAGACCAGTTCAGCTTACTGGCAAAGCTGATGGACATCCATGGAGAAAACTCTTTTAAGACAAAGTCCTATTCGGTAGCAGCCTTTACTATTGAGAAATTACCTCAGTCCCTGGAGGAAATTCCCCCTGAAAAGGTCACCTCCATCAAAGGCATCGGGGACGCTATCAGCAAAAAGATCCATGAAATCATCACCACCGGAGAGCTGAGGCTTCTCCGGGAATATATCGAAAAGACCCCTCCCGGCATCATCGAACTACTCCGGATCAAGGGTCTGGGTCCAAAAAAGATATCCACCATCTGGAAAGAAATGGAAATAGAATCCATGGGGGAGTTATTGTATGCCTGCCAGGAAAACAGGCTCCTCCTCTATAAAGGCTTCGGCGAAAAGACTCAGAACAGCGTGCGCGAAGCCATCGAGTTCTATCTCAAAAGCCAGGGAAGCCACTTGTATGCGGAGGTGGAAGCCTATGCCCATGAGATCAACAATAAACTCCGGGAACATTTTAAAGACGAGAAGCTCAGTTTTACCGGGGAGTTCCGGCGCCAGCTGGAGATCATCGATCAATTACAATGGGTAACGACAATAGAGCCCGAACTTCTGAAAAGCTTTTTTGAATCGATGGGCTTCACTGCCTCAGCCGGCCAGACTTCAACTTCCCTTTTCAAAGGCCCGGAGAATGTCGGTCTATCCTTCGTCCATACCAATCCCGAAGCCTTCGCCATCACCTTACTGGAGACAAGCTGCAGCGGCGAATTCCTCGCCGCCTTGCAGCAGACATCCAACTGGGATCGCCACCGCCCCTACTCCACCGAAGAAGACATCTTTGCTGCTGCCGGCATCAACCTGATCCCCCGCTACCTGCGAGAACAGCAACATGTCCTGGAAGCAGCCACCCAGGCGCCCCTTCCCCTCTTTATACAACCGGAAGACATCCGGGCTATCATTCACAGTCACAGCAAATGGAGCGATGGGTCCAATACCCTGGAAGAAATGGCGGCAGCCTGTATAGAGAAAGGGTATGAATACCTGGTGATCAGCGACCATAGTAAAAGTGCCTTTTATGCCAACGGTCTCAACGAGGATCGCATCCGGGAACAGCATCTGGAAATCGACGAGCTCAACCGGAAACTCGCTCCCTTTGTCATTTTCAAGAGTATCGAATGCGATATCCTCAACGACGGCACCCTTGACTATAGCGACAACATCCTTTCCACCTTCGACCTGGTCATCGCCTCCGTCCACTCCAATTTAAAAATGACGGAAGAAAAAGCCATGATGCGGCTGATCCGCGCCATCGAAAACCCCTATACTACCATCCTCGGGCACCCGACAGGCCGGCTGCTGTTAAGCCGCCCCGGTTACCCGGTAGATCATAAAAAGATCGTCGACGCCTGTGCAGCCAACCAGGTGGTGATAGAGCTCAACGCCCACCCCCGCCGGCTGGACATGGACTGGCGTTGGATAAGCTACGCCCTGGAAAAAGGGGTGATGATCTCGATAGATCCCGATGCGCACTCTACAGATGGCTATAGACATGTAAAATATGGGGTGCTGGCGGGGCAGAAAGGGGGATTGACAAAAGACAGGAATTTAAGCAGCTTCGGCTTGCAACAATTTCGCGCGTATCTGGGCGAGCGGAAAAATTTGAAAGGTTTATAAGGGTTGGCAGCATTGCTTACTGTTGGTGTCTGGCTGTTTTGTACCGATGCCTGGAACTTTGTCGGAGCTGCTTCGCCACGCTCCTCCTCGTTCGTAACCTTCGCTTCGCTCGGTTATCTAGCGGGGCCAAGGATTTGTCGTCGGTCAAGGGACCACTTAGGT
>DATJJD010000231.1:0-15511 GCA_035492545.1 Puia sp. | reverse complement strand
TGCCATCGGCGGAAAATGGAAATTGCCCATCATCATCGCCCTCCTGGACAACAACAGGCGGTTCAACGAGCTGCAACGCACCGTAAAAGGGATCTCTGCCCGCGTGCTCTCCCATGAGCTGAAGCAACTGGAGTTGAACGGATTTATAAAACGAAATGTGTATACGGGGACGCCCGTGGTGGTGGAATATGAATTGACCGAATACAGCAATACCCTGGGAGATGTGTTGAATGCCTTACGTATCTGGGGTCTTATGCATCGTAACAAAATTCTGGGAAAAGATGCGGCACCAGCAACAGCTGATCATCACTGACGTTTCATTTGGCGCTTTCCCAAAAAACCGTACTTTCGATCTCTAACTATGAGACGATTGCTATGTGTGCCGATGTTAACCATATGATTAAAACCTGGCAGGACGGGGTCCGCAACTCGGATACTCCCTCGTTCAACAGCCTCTTCCGGCATTATTATGCCAGACTGGTGAAGTTTGCTGTCCAGTTCGTTCACACCCGGGAAGCCGCCGAAGAAATAGTCTCCGATGTATTTGTAAAGATCTGGGAAAGACGCTCGACCCTCGGAGAGGTCCGTAATTTAGAAGTATACCTGTATGTAGCGGTGAAGAATGGCTGTTTGAATTACTGCGAAAAATATTCCGTCGTTCATCTCCAACTGGACATGCATGGCGCGACGGAACTGTATGATACGGGCAACAGCCAGAAGAACCTGGAAATGAAAGAGCTGATGCACCGGCTGCACATGGCGGTGGAGCAGCTGCCGGAACAATGCCGGCTGATCTTTAAGATGGTAAAGGAAGACAACCTCAGCTTCCGCGAAGTTGCGGAGATCCTCTCCATCTCCCCCCGTACCGTCGAGACCCAGATCTACCGGGCCGTAAAAAAATTAAAGGTAGTTCTCTCAGAACAGACCTCAGCGCCCACAGACGGCGGGCACGGTCCATCCGGGACGTCGGGCGACAGCACCCAGCCCGGCTCGCCCAATGGCGCCATGATCCTGAAAATATTTTTTCCCTTCCTGTAAGTAGTTTTTTTCTCCTTCCGGTCCTTACTAAAGGTGGTGGAACCACCTTGACCGAAAGGTCAGACATTAGACATGTTCCGACGAGGAATTAGTTTCCAGACAATTCCTCGTCGGAATCAAATTAAAAGAGTACGTTTTTTGAACGAGGAACAATTCATACTGCTTGCTATCAAAGTGCTGTCCGGCAACCATCTCCCGGAGGAGCCGGAAGAACTGCGGAAGCAAATAGCCGACCATGAACCCTACCGGGTTATATTTGAGCGACTCTCCGTTTACTGGAAGGCGGATACCCACCTAAAGATCAATGAAGAGGCAGCCCTGGACAAGGTTTGGGACCGCATCGGGCAACTGCCGGACGCCGTGAAGGCCGGGAAGCCGGAAGGGTTCGTCGCCCATTCACCGGATGCCCTGGTCGTCGCTGCGCCCGGGGAACAGATCTTCCATTCACCGGAGCCCGCCGACGACATCCCGGTTCGTAAGATCGGCTGGCGACGCTGGCTGGCAGCGGCTGTCCTGATACCGCTGGTAGCCATCAGCATCTGGTACCTGGTCCACCCATCCCCGAAGATGGAACTGGTGGAGAAATACAACCAGAAGGGAATCCGCTCCATCATCATCCTTCCGGATGGCAGCAAGATCTGGCTGAATGCGGATAGCCGTCTGAAATATCCCGCTGCCTTTCAGGCCAGCCTGCGGGAAGTGTACCTGGAAGGAGAGGCCTTCTTTGAGATCGCGAAAAACCCACAACGCCCCTTTATCGTACACTTGCCAAAAGGCAAGGTCAATGTGCTCGGTACCTCTTTTGACATTCGGGCTTATGAGGATGAGGAGTGGATGACCACTTCCGTGGCAACCGGCCTGGTGGCTTTTGTCCCCACCGCCGCCCATTCCACCAGCGGCTCGTCAACAGCCGGCCAGCCAACAATCGACCCGTCCACCACCCACCCGTCCACGGCCGCCCCGTCAACAGCCGGCCCGTCGACCGGCCCCTCCGCCGACAGCTTCTACCTCACCCCGAACCGCAAGGCCGTTTACGATTTTCAGACCGGCGCCGTGCAGGTAAAACCCACCGATGCAGAGGCTGACAGAGGATGGATCAATGGCATCATGACCTTTAACAACGAATCCCTGGGCAGGATAGCTACCGAACTGGAAAGATCCTTTGGCAAACCCATCAAATTCAGCAGCGCATCTATAGCCCAATACCGTTATACAGCCACCTTTAAAAACAATACGGAAGAAGAAATCCTGTCGACGCTGAGAAAGGTAAAGGCCTTCCATTTTATCGTCACAGACAAGTTTATAGAGATCAACAAATAACTATTTTTTTAAAACCTAAACGATTGCTGCGTATGATCATTCATACCTATGGGACCGGTCATGTGTACCGGCGCCCTCAACGACTGCTGTTCGCATTATGGCTCCTGCTACTGCCGACGGCACTGCTGGCCAACACCGGCGGCCCGGTAGACACCGGCCTCGCCAACACCCGCGACCCACTGCCCACCAACACCCGCGACCCACTGCCCGCCAGCCCGTCGACCACCAACCCACTGACCGGTGACGATGTCCCGGACCAGGAATACCACATCTCCATCGTCTGCAGGGACCAGCCCCTGAAATGGATCCTCTCTCAACTGGAAAGACAGAGCGGCCTCTCCTTCGTCTACTCCAATGACGACCTGGACGTCAACCGTAAATACTCGGTGGCCGTAAAGAAAATGAAACTCAGCGACGCCTTGTACAAGATCTTCTCCCCCCTGAAACTGAGATATGAAATTTCAGGCGACAAGATCCTGCTGCGAGCCGTTGCCCCTCCACCCGCGACAGCAAGCGGCTCACCCGGCAGTATGAAGGATAGCACCGTGACCATCAAAGGCAAGGTCCTGGACGAAAAAGGAAACCCGTTAGCAGGGGTCTCCGTGGATTGGAAGGACGGCGGCCTGCACGCCATCACGGACAATGCCGGCAATTTTCAACTGAAACTGCCCCGGCTGGAAGGAACCCTCAGCTTCTCTTATGTAGGCTACGAAATAAAAGAAGTGGCGGTCTCCAGCGCCGAGCTTACCATCTCACTGACACTGCTGGACAAATCCCTGGGGGAAGTGGTGGTGGTGGGATATGGCACGCAGAAAAAGGTAAGCCTCTCCGGAGGGGTCGACGTCATCCGTTCCTCGACCCTGGAAGGACGGGCAACTCCCAATCTCTCGCAAGCCTTGCAGGGTGCGGCCCCCAGCCTCACCATCCAGCAGACCAGCTTCGAGCCGGGACAGGGGGTCAACATCAACATCCGCGGGATCGGTACCCTGGGTGATAACACGCCGCTCGTGGTGATCGACGGACTGGTAGGGGGGGATCTCAACCTGCTCAACCCAAATGACATCGACAACATCTCCGTTCTTAAGGACGCAGGCTCCGCGGCTATCTACGGGTCGCGGTCCTCCAACGGCGTAATCCTCATCACGACGAAGAAAGGAAAGAAAGGGGATGGGACCCTGGCTTACAACGGCATCCTCAGCGTGGTGAAACCTCACGTCTGGATGAAACCCGTGAAAGGCTGGGAGAACATGATCCTGAAAGACGAGGCCATCGTCAACGCCGGTTCGGGACAGACACCGTATTATTCGCCCCTGGATATCGAACAGCGAAAAGAAGAAGGCGATGAACCCTGGTTCCTCAACTCCATCTTCCAGAACGCCATCCAACAAAATCACAACCTCAGCCTCAGCGGCGGCCGGGATAAGTCTTCTTACCTCGTGTCACTGGGATATATGGACCAGGAAAGCAATTTCGTCGGACCTGCCAAAGGACTGAAACGGTATAACTTCCGCATGAACCTCTCCAATGAAGTGGGCCGGCTGAAACTCTCCAGCATCATCGCCTATTCCAAGACCCATATCCGCGACCACTCCTATTCCACCGGCACCCTGGTAGTGGATGCTGAGCGTACCCCTCCTTATTACAAGCTGAAAGACTCCCTGGGAAGATACCTCATCAACGATGTCCTGGCGCAGTTCAACCCCCTGGGTATCCTCGAACAGGGCGGGTTCCGGGACTATGACAACGATGACCTGACAGGAAGCCTGACGGCTTCGGTGAAGATCATAAAAGGGCTCACGTTGCGAGGCGTCTTTGGCGGAACGCTGGATGCCAACCATGAATATTATGTGACTCAATATGTTCCTTTTTACCGGGAAGGCCAGGCGGTAGGCTCCGCTCCCGGCGGCGTCTATGGCAATGCCCTGGGAAATGTCACCGGGGATCAGAATACCAAGAACCTTTTTCTCAACACCCAGCTGCTGCTGGAATACATAAGGGATTTTGGCAAACATCATATTCAGCTATTGGGAGGCGCCACTAACGAATCCTTCACGGGTAAGTCCAACAAGGTGGCCCTGAACTATACCTCGCCCGACCTCAACCTGCCCCAGTCCGCCACCATCGCCAATATCGGCGACCAGCAGATCACGCCCCAGGGCACGGCCCAGAACAGCCTCAACTCCATCATCGGAAGGGCCTCTTATTCCTACGATGACAAATATTTTCTGGAAGGCAGTTTCCGGGCCGACGAATCCTCCAAGTTCGCCAAACAGAACCGGTGGGGATACTTCCCTTCTGTCTCCGCCGCCTGGCGCATCAGCCGGGAAGACTTCTACCAGCAGGCGGGCGTATCTCACTACCTTAACGAGCTGAAGCTCCGGGGATCTTACGGATTACTGGGTAACCAAAACGTTGGCAACTATCAATACCAGACGACCTATACCGTCTATGCCAATATGTACGGCTTTAACAATACAGCCGTCTCCGGCACGGGATTCAATGTCGCCAACCCGGATATTAAATGGGAAGTGGCCAATACCTTCAACATCGGCGCCGACGCAGGCCTGTTCAACAACCGGCTCAGCGTCACCTTCGACTACTTTTCCAAGCTGACGAAGAACATCCTGATGCAGCCCAATCTACCGGGCACCTATGGTGGCGGGACCGTGGATTACAATATCGCCTCCGTCCGGAACAAAGGATGGGAGGCAAGCATCTCCTATAATATCACGGGCCGGGTGCTGCATCATACCATCGGCATCAATATCGGCAATACCAATAACGAGATCGTGAAGATGGCCAATGACCAGGACCGGCTGCAATCCCTGGAAGAACTACAGGTCCTCTATGGTAAAGGAATTCCCATCGCCTCTTACGTAGGATATAAAAGAGACGGCTATTTTCAGAACCTGAAAGACGTGCAGAACAAACCCCGTTTCACTGGTCTGGCCGTAGCTCCGGGCGACATCTCCTACAAGGATAAAAATGGCGACGGCGTCATCGATGACAACGACCGCTATGTCCTGGGCAACCCTTTTCCCCATTATATTTTTGGATTCACCTATTCCCTGACCTGGAAGGACCTGGACCTCGGTCTGTTGATCCAGGGCGTAGGCCAGCGGGATATGGCGCTGCGGGGGGAACTGATCGAGCCCTTCCATGTCAACTATTCCTACACCATGTTCGAACACCAGCTGGACTACTGGCGGCCGGATAACACGAATGCAAAATATCCCCGGCTGGCCATCAACGGCAGCGCCAGCAATACCAATAATTTCCGGAAGGGATCGGACCTGTATGTGCTCAACGCTGCATACGCCCGCTTGAAGAATGTGCAGATTGGCTATACGTTATCGCCCTCGATCGCAAAAAAGATGGGTATTCAGAAGCTGCGGGCCTATCTCACGGGGCAGAACCTGCTCACCATTACAAAAAACAGATTCATCGATCCGGAATCTTCCGAGTTCCATAATGGGTCCAACAATTTGAACGTGACCAATGGGGCCAACAGCGGGCGTTCGTATCCCACTTCCCTCTATTATGGATTCGGACTGGATGTAACTTTTTAAACGGTTAATTGGACTAATATGAAAATAGATAATAAACAAACAGGAACACCTGATCCGGCAGGCAGCAAGCTGGCCGGTTTGACAAGATCCGCTGGACGGCCCCTAGCCAGTCTGATGCTGTGCCTGGGTGTCTTCGCTCTTTCCTGCAATAAAATGGATACGGCCCCCACCGACCGCTATACAGAGCTGAACTACTGGACGTCCACGGAAAAGGCCAACCTGGTATTGAATACCGCCTATGGCCAGATGCTGGACAACAACAGCAACTTTTTCTATAATGAAGCCTTGTCGGACAATGCTTACGCAGGGAGGGGAGACGTCAACGGGGTGTTGTCCATCTCCAGCGGCGTGTATGACCCTTCCCTGAGCCGGCTGGATGACGAATGGAAGTTTCATTATGCCGGTATCAAGACCAGCAATACGCTGCTGGAGAATATAGACCGGGTGCCGGACATGAATGCGGCGCTGCGCGACCGGATGAAAGCGGAGGCAAGGTTTCTCCGGGCCCTGCATCATTTCCAGCTGGCTACCTGGTATGGCGACGTGCCCCTGGTGACCAAAACGTTGAGTGTGTCCGAGTCGCAGAGCATTACCCGCAATGCCCGGGCCGACGTCATCGCCTTTGTGCTGAAAGAGCTGGACGACGTCATCGCGATCCTTCCCCTGAATACCTCCTATACGGGGACGGATATCGGGCGCATCTCCAAAGGGGCGGCCATCGCCCTGAAGGCAAGAGTCTTGCTGTATGAGAGCCGGTGGGCCGACGTAGTCACCGAGTGCAGCAAACTGATCGGGACCGCTGACAACGGCACGTATGCTTTATTCCCCTCCTATACGGGACTCTTCAAACCTCAGAATGAAAATAATTCCGAAGTGATGCTGAGCTGCGGATATGTACCCGACCTGCGGACCTATGGCGCCTTTATCGACTTTGTCCCGATCTCCGTCGGGGCGCGTCTCAACGGATTGGCGCCCACGCAGGAGCTGGTGAATGACTACCTGATGACCAATGGCAAGGCCATCACGGATGCCGGATCGGGGTATGATGAATCCAATCCTTACCAGAACCGGGACCCCAGGCTGACAGCCACGGTAGTGTATGACCGCTATCAATGGCCGATGAACGACGGCAGCCTGAAGACCATCTATATCAAACCCGGCAGCGATCCCGATCCCAATGCCCCGGACGAATACAAGTCAGGGTCGGTATCTTCTCCCACGGGATATTATATCCGGAAGTATTATGATTCCACGGGCAATAATTTCAACTCCGGTCTGGACCTCATGCTGATCCGCTATGCCGATGTACTATTAATGTACGCGGAGGCAAAGAATGAGGTGGCTGCCCTGGATCAGGCTACCTGGGACAATACGATCAAATTACTACGGGCACGGGCGGGCTTTACGGACCCCGCCGCCCTGAATTACGACGCCTCTCTCAGCCAGGCGCAGTTCAGGAACATCATCCGGCGGGAGCGAAGGACGGAATTGGCCATGGAGGGGCTGCGGATCTTCGATATCCGCCGGTGGAAGACAGCCGAGACGGTGTTGAATGGGTATGTACACGGCGCTAAGTTCGCCGACCCCAGCGTGGACAATGGCTATATCCGGGCCAACCTCCGGAGTTTTGTCGCCCCCAAACATTATTTATGGGCCATTCCAAGGGACGAGCGGGCGCTGAATGCCAACCTGACGCAAAACCCCGGATGGTAAAACCAATCTTAATTCTTTAAAAATACAAATATGAGAAAGATTTCTCTGGCTATTATAACCTTGCTGCTGTTATTCACCGCCTGTAAAAAGAACGATGACGTCAATACAACCGTCACCCCGGTGGCGACCCTTTTCTCCCCGGACGATAACAAAGTAGTCGACCTGTCCGTTACGGCATCGGTGGTCTTTGAATGGGACGAAGCCCTGGCGGCTGATGGGGGACTGGTATTATATTCCGTGGCCTTCGACAAGAAAGGCGGCGACTTTTCAAAGCCGGTATACACGCTGCCCTCCGATGGGAATGGCTTGTATACAAAAGCTACGATGACAAAAGAGATCCTCAACACCGTGGCGAAACTGGCGGGGGTGCAACCGCTGGGCACAGGTGAGTTTATCTGGACGGTATACTCCTCCAAGGGGGTTAACAAAGTAAAATCCGGCATGACCCGGAATCTTTCCATCATCCGTGCGCTGGGGGTAGACAATCCTCCCGTAGCCGTATACATTACCGGCTCTGCCACGGAAGGCGGGACCGACCTGAGCAAGGCCCTCGCCTTCAAACAGACGGCATCGGGGAAATATGAGATCTACACCTCCCTGGCCGCGGGCACCTACCATTTTGTCAGCGCAAAGACGGGAACTCCCGATGTCTTCTACACGGATGTGGATGGAAAGACGATCCGCCAGGGAGCCGGGGAGACGACGGTGACGACACCTATGAAAGTGCGCATCCGCCTCGACTTTAATGTAGTGACCGTAGTGAATACCCAGATCAAAGAGCTGGCGTTATGGTTTGCCCCGGTTAATGGGACGCTGTTCAACCTGGACTATTCCGCCGGTGGAGTCTGGAAGGCCGCCAGCAAGCCCATTTCATTCCACCAGGAGAGCTGGGGAAGGGACGAGCGGTATAAGTTCAGGATGCTGGTCAATGACGGGACCACGGACAGCTATGAATGGTGGGGCAGCAAGAACAGCGACAACAACCGGCCCGATGCCAGCACCAGCCCTACGTTCTGGGACCTCTACCCGGTAGACGACTCGCAGTATAACTACTGTTTCAAGTTCGTCACGGCGGCTGACGGCGCCAACTGTGATGTCAACATGTACTTTACGGCGGATAAGGCAAATTATACACACGAAGTGATCGTAAAATAAACAACGCTCCATGAAAAAATATTTTATCTCTTTTGTTATGGCGGGCCTGTTGGGAATGGGCGCCTGCAAAAAGAACTACGATTATAACTTCAGTACCAGTGATGGCGTGGTAAAATATCCCATCAACTGGCAGGCGGCGGCGGACAGCAGTACGGACTTCCTGGTTAAGAATTACTGGAACAGCGCCGCCGGCTATTTTTATAAGGACAACAACGGGGACAATACCTTCAATTATTGGCCCCAGGCCCATGCCCTGGATGTGATGCTGGATGCGGACGTCCGCAACGGCACGAAGAAATATGCAGCTCAATACGATTTGTGGTTTACCGGGGTGCCGGCAAAGAATGGCGGCAGCTTCCTCAACCAGTTTTATGATGACATGGAATGGAATGCACTGGCGCTGCTGAGGGCCTACGACGTAACCAGCGACACAAAATTCAAGGATGCCGCCGGGACGGTGTGGACCAATATCAAGGGAGGCTGGAATACGGTACAGGATGGAGGTATTTCCTGGAACAAGAGTGAGACAGGGTATAAGAATACCCCGGCCAATGCGCCCGCCTGTATCCTGGCGGCGCGGTTATACACCCGGTTTAGTAATGCGGATGACCTGAGTTGGGCAAAGAATATCTATAGCTGGCTAAAAGGACATCTCTATGACGAGGGCTCGGGTTTTGTCTATGACGGGATGAACAAAAATGGAGATGGGGCGGTAGATATGAATGCGTTTACGTACAACCAAGGGGTGTTGATTGGCGCCGCCCTCGAACTATATGGCATCACGAAGGACCCTGGTTACCTGAATGACGCGATCAAAACAGCGGATAATACCTTAAACAGCGCCTCCCTGACGACCAGTGACCGGTTGCTGAAGGATGAGGGTCAGGGCGATGGGGGATTGTTCAAAGGCATCTTTGTCCGGTACTTTACGCAATTGCTCCTGAATAAAGATTTGCCGGATGATACCCGTCGGCGTTACCTTAGCTTTTTCAAATTGAATGCAGAGACGCTGTGGTACCAGGGTACGAACAAGACCCTGGGACTTTTCGGATCTTATTGGAAGACGGCGCCGGGCGCAACGGTGGACCTCACTACGGAAGAGAGTGGTTGTATGCTGATCGAAGCGGCGGGACTCCTCAATAAGAACAAGCAACTTTAATATCATTTTAAGCATGAAATTTAAAAGGATCCGTATCCTGTTTTTAGCAAGTTGTTTTTTTCTCCTGCAGGAGAATGGAAGATGTCAGTCCGGGGTAATGCCCCGTGATTACCAAAAGGATTTTATCTCTTTATATCGTGCCGTGCAACGGCAATTTTACGATTCTGCCAGTGGGTTTTACAGAGATTGGGAAGAGCCGGCGCCAAAGAATGGCTATTCCTATTGCTGGCCTTTGTGTGGGTTATTACAGGCAACCAATGAGGCGGAGGCTGCGGGTATTAAGGTCGGCGGGGGACCCGGCGGGCATAGGGTACTGGCTGGCGCTGGCAGGCCCACCGATAGCAGTCAGCTTTCCGTACAGCTGATCACGGCCCTGCTGGACCAATACAAAAGCGATAAGCCGCCCATGGCGGACCCCGGGGGAGGGCCTGTGCCGGGTTATGACTCCTATATCGTGCGGTTCGGGGGCGGGAGCCGCTTCTATGACGACAATCAATGGCTGGGCCTTGCCTGGATGGACGCCTGGTTCCGGACGGGGGAGCCTGCCTTATTGGAGAGGGGGAAGCTCATCTACCGGTTCATGATGACGGGGTATGATACCGTCGCCGGCGGGGGGCTATATTGGGAAGAAGGAAAGAATACGACGAAAAATACCTGCTCCAACGGGCCGGGTATTGTGCTGGCGCTGCAGCTATACAAGGCTACCAAAGAGAAAAAGTACCTGGATACGGCCCTGTTGCTCTATCACTGGGTGGACACACACCTGAGAGATACGACGGATGGGCTCTATTTCGATAATATCCGCACGGGGGACCGGGGGATCGGAAGGAGGAAATTCTCTTATAATACGGGGACTATGTTACAGTCCAATGTATACCTGTATGAGCTGACGAAGCAGCCGGTCTATCTTCAGCGGGCGAAGGCTATTGCCGACAGCGGGGCCCGCTATTTTTACGGATCGGGCAAATTCCGGGATGGGTATTGGTTCAATGCCGTACTGCTCCGGGGTTACCAGCATCTGTTAAAGTTTTACAATAATCCTGAATACCTGGAAGCCTTTAAAAAATGTTTGAACGGGAGCCTGGAGAACGATATAGCCCCAACGGGTCTGATGGGAAGCCGGAAGCAGCAGCTTCTGGTAAACCAGGCGGGCATGCTGGAAATGCTGGCAAGGCTGGCTCTTCTCACGCAGAGAGGGTGATGATGGAAGAGGCCGGGGGGAATGCTCCGGCAGGTTATGGCTTCGACCTCCGGAGAAGGAGGGATACCGGGGTCGCGGTCGCCCGGGAATTAGGCCAAAAAAGGAATGGTTCAATATTTGTAAAGATAGGGTTAGAACAATCTGGTCTATGGCAAATGGAATCGATTCTTACTCCGTACCGGAGACAGCGAGGTATGTACCTGAAGTGAATGGCCTGACTCAGGGTGCGAATAGTCTTATACCGGATTCGTTCGCACCGGAAGTTCTTCAAAGGCACGCAGAGTCGGAAACGGGGCTGATGAACCACCTGTACGAGCGGCTTTTCGGCACCAACCGGTCCAAGCCCCGCCGCCTGGCTTCCGTGGATGGATTTCGCGCAATCACCCTCTTCCTGATGATCTTTGTCAACAACCTCTGGTCCCTGTACAAGGTCCCGGCCTGGCTGGGACATGCAGGAGAGGCAGAAGACAGGCTGGGACTGGCCGATACGGTGGCGCCCGCCTTCCTGTTCATCGTGGGGCTGTCCATTCCTTTCGCCCTGCAGGCCCGGCAGGCCCGGGGTTATTCAAAGAAGAAGACCTTTGGCCATATCCTCTCCCGTTCCATCGCCCTGCTGATCATGGGCATCTTTCAATGTAACCTGGATGTCTACAATACGGCTACCGCCCTGCTGCCCAAACCCTGGTGGGAGATCGGCATCACCGTCGCCTTCTTCCTGGTATGGCTGGACTATCCTTCCACGATCTCCCGCGGCAGGAAACAATTTCTGAAAGGCCTGGGGATTTTTTTACTCACCACGCTCGCCATCTTATTCAGGGGGATTCCCCAGGAAGGAACGACCTATTCCTGGATGGTGACCGACTGGTATGGCACCCTGGGGATCATAGGATGGTCCTATCTTATCGGCGCCTCCATCTATCTGTATATCGGGGACCGGCTGGGCGTATTCGCGGGGCTATTCGTGGGCTGCGTATTTTTTAATATGATCAACATGTCCGGCTGGCTGGTATTCCTGGAGCCGACAAAATCCTATATCTGGCTGTTGGACAATGGGGACCTCATCGCCTTCACCATGGCTGGCATCCTCACTTCAGGCTTGTACCGGCAGGTGACGAAGGAAGGACAGACCGGACAGGGCATCCTCGTACTGGCTACCCTGGTATTGATCCTCATGGGCGCCGGTCTGGCGCTGAGGCCCTTCTGGGGAATTTCCAAGGAAAGGGACACCGCCTCCTGGATCCTGATCTGTACGGCGATCAGTATCACGGCATATATCATCCTTCTTTATTTTATGGATCTGAAGGGGAAGAAGACCTGGGTACGGTCTATCCGTCCTGCCAGTACCAGCACCCTCACCTGCTATCTGCTGCCGTATATTCACAATGCCGTGCTCAATCTTTGCGGCAGTGGAGCTAACCTGCCCCTCTTCCTGCGCACCGGGGTCCTCGGCATCATCAAGTCGCTGCTCTACGCCTGGGTCATCATCCGCATTGCCGGCTGGCTGGAGAAAAAAGGCTTCAGACTGGCGCTGTAGCATGTGGAAAACCACATTAACCCCACGTAGTTTTACTCGATTTTATTTTTCTTTTGCATATGATCACGCCTTCCCGAAAATACACACCTATAAACGAAAGGCGCACACTTGTCTCACAGGACAACACACCTGTTCGAATTAATGCACAGGCGCTCTCTCCACTTTTCCAGCTCATCGAAATTCCCCTCCGGCCGGGGGTATAGGAAATTTGCTGTCAATTATTTTACTTTATCAAACTATCCGGCCTGTAAAATCTGCCAGTACGAATCCCACCCGCACCAACCATTTACCTTAACGCATTAAACACGCTAACCTATGTGCGCTTCACCAGGTCGCGTAGGGTCTCCCTACCGCATGCTCCTGCTCGTTACTTTCCTCACCTTTACCGGCCTGATAGCCAGATCTCAATGGACGACCTCCGGGAGTAATATCTATAATACCAACGCCGGGAATGTCGGCATCGGCATCACTACTCCGGGTATTGCACTCCATGTATCGGGCCATGTAGCCGCTACAGGATATAACACTTCCGCGACACTGGTAAGTTTCGTCCAATTATGGTCTGACAATGCCGTCATCTGGAAGAACGGCAGCACCAGCAACGGTCTCCGCTTTGGATGCGCCAACGATCTGGGCGCTGGCAGCTGGTCGGAAAAAATAAGAATGACGGATGCGGGCAGCCTGGGCATCGGTACATCCACTCCCCGTACCCGGCTGGATGTCTGGGGCGGAACTTTAATGGTCACAGGTGCGGATATCCAAGGGACCCTGGTCGGCGGCGCGCAGGCAGGCATAGCCTACATGGGCTGCAATAGCCTTACCAACGGTCTCTCCATCAATCCCTCCGGAAGCGTGGGGATCGGAACTACGGCCGTCGGGACTACCAAACTGGCCGTGGAGGGCAATATCGGCGCCCGGAAAGTTATCGTGACGGCTGCCAACCCTTTTCCGGATTATGTATTCAACCCCAATTACCGGCTCACTCCCCTGGACAGTGTAGCACAGTATATCCGGCTCCATCGTCATCTTCCGGAGATCCCTTCCGCCGACAGCGTGGCAAAGAATGGACTGGACCTGGGCGGCAACCAGGAGGCGCTGCTGAAAAAGATAGAAGAGCTGACCCTATACATCATCGAACAGGATGCGGCGCGAAAAGCAGCGGATCTGAGGGCGCAGCGGCAGGAGGGCGAACTGGAGGCACTGAAGCAAAGGATGCTCAGGCTGGAAGGGCAGGCCGCCAAATAGATCCATGGGGGATACCCGGACGATTCCAAACTAAAAAGACCCCATGCGGCAAAGACTAATCATCTGTCTGTTGACAGCCCTGCTGGCGGGCCCTGTTGCGGGGCTGGCCCAGTCCGTGGATTCCCTGGCGGACAAGCTGACCAGCTTCCCTTCGCGGCTCTTTGCCAGGATACAAGGCAAGACCGCCGGCCTGGACCGGCAACTGACCCGGCAGACAGAAAAATACCTGGAACGGATGGCGAGACGGGAACAGCGATTGAAAAAGAAATTATCCAGGGTAGACTCTGCCGCGGCAAACCATCTCTTCGCTAACGCAGACGGTCAATATGCGGCGATGCTGCAAAAATTCAAAAGAGATACATCCGCGGCGAAATTGACTTCCTATAGCGGAGAATACCAGGCTTACACCGATTCCCTGAGGACCAGTCTGGCCTTTCTGCAACAAAGCCCGCAGCTGCTGGCGGCAATGGGCAAAAATGCCGGCGCCCTGCAGTCGCAATTGCAAAGCTCGTCCGGCCAGTTACAACAGCTACAGGGAAAACTGCAGAGTACCGACGACATAAAGGCATTTGTCCAGCAGCGTAAGGACCAGATCAAAGAATACCTCAGCCGGTATACCCAGCTGCCGGCGGGTCTTAGCAAGGAATACCAGGGCATCAGCCAGGATATGTACTATTACTCCAGCCAGGTGAGGGAATATAAGGAAATGCTGAATGACCCCGACAAAATGGAGAAGCAGGCCCTGGCTTTATTAAGCAAGACCCGGGCTTTCCAGACTTTCATGACGAATAATTCGCAGCTGGCCAGCCTGTTCGGTCTCCCGGGAAATGCTGGTAATGCGGGTACTCCCCAGGCGCTGGCCGGTCTTCAGACGAGGGACCAGCTGCAGCAGATGGTGCAGGGACAACTGGCGGGCGGCGGGCCCAATGCCCTGCAGGCCTTGCAGGACAATATGCAGTCGGGCGCCTCGCAGCTGGATGCGCTGAAAGACAAGCTGAATAAATATGGCAGCGATGGGGGAACTATCGAGTCCCCCGATTTTAAGCCGAATAATCAACGGACCAAATCCCTTTTCAAACGCCTGGAATGGGGGTCCAATCTCCAGACGGCACAGTCCTCCAACTTTTTTCCCATTACCACGGACCTGGGCTTTTCCCTGGCCTATAAACTTAACAATACCAACTCCGTCAGTATCGGCGCATCGGGGAAGATAGGGTGGGGGAAAGATATTCAGCATATCGCCTTCACCTGGCAGGGCATCGGTCTGCGGTCCGGGTTGGATATAAAGTTGAAAGGAAGCTTCTTTATTTCGGGGGGATTTGAATACAATCACCAGACTCCGTTCACCAACCTTCAGTCGGTGAGGCATCTGGATGACTGGACAAAGAGTGGATTGATCGGCATCAGCAAGACGGTGTCTATCAAGAGCAAGTTCTTTAAAAAGACAAAACTGCAGGTGCTGTGGGATTTCCTCAGCTATCAGCAGGTGCCGAAAACCCAGCCCTTTGTCTTTCGGGCAGGTTATGTATTCAACTGACCGATGTTAACATCATTAAATCAAGCAGCTGACCAGTAAA
>DATJJD010000230.1:0-7223 GCA_035492545.1 Puia sp. | reverse complement strand
CTTTCTACGTTTATAAAGGGCATTGGCGGCGCCGAAAAAGCAAAGGAGGCCCTCGACTACTTCCGTAAAAAAACAAAAGAAGCCGGATTTCCCGGTTTGCACCTTCAGGCAATCCTCTGGGGCAACATTCCTTCCACATTGAAAGACGTACCCGGTGATCCGATCCAGACACAGAACTCCACGCTGGCCTATTTCGGGTTTAAAAGCATGACCAACTACCAATGGTGCCATTTTGTTCAGCCTAAGGGGGATTATCTGCCCTGGGGTGAAAAGGCTTTAACCAAATGGGCCGAATGGGACACCACGTTTAAAATTCCCTATTGCCCCCATGTGTCGATAGGATGGGATTGTAACCCCCGATTCCCTGATAAGCGACAGGACCTGGTTGTCAATAACAAGCCCGAATACTTTAAAATGTTCCTTCAAAAAGCCAGGGAATACATCGATCAACATCCCAATCAACCAAGGCTTATCACCATAAATGCCTGGAATGAATGGGCAGAGGGCAGCTATCTCGAGCCGGATGAGACGCACGGGATGTCGTATCTGGAGGCGGTAAAAGAAGTTTTTGGCAGGTAAGAGGTGTCCTTGATTTTTCATATCTTGTAGCCTTTTTCCCTAAGTCCCGGCTCAACTGGGTAAAATTACTTGCTATGCCCTCATTGAAAGAAATTGGTCAGCCTTTCCTGGTATTTCTTTTTTTATATTCCACTAATCTTCGCGCACAGAATGACCTTCGCATGCTGTTTAAAGAGCCGGCAGGCGATTATCATGCTTCTTCCCCCCTGGGTAATGGCCGTCTGGGCGCCATGGTTTTTGGGAGGCCCGACAGGGAGCGGATTGTGTTAAATGAAATTTCAATGTGGAGTGGGGGAGTACAGGATGCTGACGACCCCCAGGCAATTAACTTTCTTCCCCGGATCAGGCAATTATTGCTCGAAGGCAGGAACGCAGAGGCGCAGGACCTCATGCAGTTGCATTTTATTTGTAAGGGAAAAGGTTCCGGGTCGGGCGAAGGCGCCAACGTTAAATATGGTTGTTACCAGACGCTGGGAGATCTTTTTATTAATTGGGCGGATGCCCCCTTGCCGGCAGAGCATTATCAAAGAATACTCCGGCTGGACAGTGCTTTTACAAGGACCTCCTGGCAAAGAAAGGGTATCACCTATACAGAAGAAGTGACGGTGTCCGCACCATCCCAGGTCATCGCTGTTCGTTTAAAAGCCTCTAAGCCGGGTTGCCTTTCTTTTTCAGCCCGCCTTTACAGAAAAGAGCGTGCCGGTTATGGAATGGAAAAGGACCAGCCGTATAAGGACCAGCTGTATATGAAGGGAACCTTGAACCGGGAAGGAGACGAAGGCATCTATTATGCTGCTGTATTAAAAGCGATACCGGTTGGTGGGCAGTTGTCCGTTACGGATACCGGTATGGTGATCACCAACGCCAATGAATGTATCTTATTGGTAGGGGCTGCAACAGATATGAACTGGCCAAAAGTAGAGCAGCGTGGCCCGGCGCCATTGCCTGGTGTGCTGGCGACGTTAAACAAAATATCGGGCCGGTCCTGGACAGCATTGCTGGCTGAACAAGTAAAGGATTTCCAATATTATTTTAATAGATGCCGGTTGAAGTTTGCTGCCGCTGAAAACAGCAAAGAAATAGCACAGCTAAGTGTATTGGAAAGATTGACCCGTTT
The DNA here is from genome assembly GCA_035492545.1 of Puia sp. GTDB lineage: Bacteria > Bacteroidota > Bacteroidia > Chitinophagales > Chitinophagaceae > Puia. The sequence continues at coordinate 5,527 of DATJJD010000230.1, read as the reverse complement.
TGGCAATGGTGCAGCAGACCCTGATCTGATCAATATGTTCTTCAACTTCGGCAGATACCTGTTGATTTCATCTTCCCGCCCTGGTGGAATGCCGGCAAATTTGCAGGGTTTATGGGCTGATGAATACCAAACTCCCTGGAACGGCGATTATCACACGGATATTAACGTACAAATGAATTACTGGCCGGCCGAAGTTAGCAATTTGGCGGATTGCCATCAGCCCCTGTTTACTTTACTGGGTCAAATGGCTGATTATGGAAGCCGCACGGCCAGGATCTACTACGGCGCCAGGGGGTGGGTAACCCATCCTATAACCAATCCATGGGGCTATACCTCGCCGGGCGAAGGCGCTACCTGGGGCTCTACGGTCACGGGTGGCACATGGGCTACGATGCATTTGTGGCAGCATTACCAATACCATCCGGATAAGAAATTTCTGACTGCTGTTTATCCCATCATTAAAGGCGCCGCGCAGTTCTATACGGATATTTTAATAGAAGAACCAACGCATAAATGGTTGGTCACGGCTCCTTCTAATTCACCGGAAAATTCTTTCCTGGGCCCCAATGGCGAACATATCGCTACTTGTATGGGGCCAACGGTAGATATGCAACTTGGCCGGGAGATATTGGGGGAGGCCCTGCAGGCTGCTGCCATTTTGAATAGGGATCTAGCCTGGAGTGATAGTCTTCGCTCTATAATACCAAGGCTCGCACCGTTACAAATAAGTCCTTCGACCGCAGCTTTGCAGGAATGGCTGGAAGATTATAAGGAAGTCGAGCCCCAACATCGCCACACGTCACATTTGATGGCGGTTTACCCGCTGGATGAGATAACACCCTGGGAGACCCCGGCTTTTGCGGCAGCGGCCGCTACGACCTTGGAAAGGCGTAAGAAAAGCGGAATAGGGTGGGTCTGGGCCTGGCGGATGGCTTTATATGCCCGTCTGCAGAATGGTGACAAGTCCTTATCTTTCCTGCGTTCTTTTTTAACCCCTTCCAATGCTTCTGAAATAGATTATAATAATGGAGCCGGTACCTATCCCAACCTTTTTTGCGCAGGCCCGCCTTTTCAGATAGACGGTAACCTGGGTGCTGTAGCGGGCATCGCGGAAATGTTGATGCAGAGTCACGGTAAGAGTAACATTATCCGGTTATTGCCGGCGCTGCCTGCAGATGCTTCACTCCAACGGGGGACCGTAAAAGGATTAAGGGCCCGCCAGGGATTTGAAGTTTCCTTTAACTGGCGACAGGGGAAGGTGCAGGATATAAAGATCCGCTCGACCAATGGATTGCCCTGTCATATCTTATTGCCTGGTTTATTTACGATTAAAGATTCCGCGGGTAAAACCATCTCCTATAAAAAAGAGGCCAATAATGTAATTGAATTTGCTACCCAAAAAGGGATGGAATATTTCATCATCCTTTCTGAGTGATTACTCCCTTTTTCTGAAGGGCCCTGTATTGATCAGGGGAGACTTTCATATATTTTTTAAAGATCCGTGAAAAATAATAGGGATCGTTATAGCCGATTTCTGCCGCTACTTTTTTAACTTTTATATCCGAGCTGTACAATAGGAGGCAGGCCTTCTGTAATTTCAGATGAATAAAGTAATCAAGAGGTGCCATACCGGTTGCTTTACGAAACAGGCTGGAAAAATGGGAGGTGGACAAGCCTTTTTTTTGCGCCATGGCTTTTACGGTCAGTTGCCGGTGCAATTCGCTTTGCATGTACAGGATAGTATCGGTGATCAGATCTTTTGCATCCTGTTTCTTTTCATTCACCTGCCGGTCAGGATAGAGGAAAGTGGCGATGAAACTATACAAGAACATATTGGCGTTTGTGAGATTCTCTTTGCTATAACCCATTTCCAGGTTATGGTACATCATATGCCAGATCTGCAGCCCTTTTTCATTAAAGATGATCGGTTGCGGGCCGTCAGATATTCCAATGCCGAAACTGCGGTTGAAGATATTCATATCCCGCCCGCTAAAATGGACCCAGTAAATGGTCCATGGATCGGTTTCATCGGCCCCATACCGCAGGTAATCCTTTGTGGCGGGGATGATGATAAATTCATTGACACCTACTTCAAATCGTTTTTTGCCAAGCTCATACCAGCCTTTCCCACGCACGCAATAGATTAATATATCATCGGGGCAACCTTTTTCCCATTCACGGTAATGATAGGTGGCGTTGGGGAAATAGCCAATATGGGTTATATGAAGTTGCCCCAGTACAACATTATCCCTGATCAGTTTTTTCCATACAGATTCGGGGAGATTTATCATTTTTTCCCCGGCAAACCCATCCCGCCTTTTAATAGATTTCATGCTGCCTGCTTTATTATTAAAAATCAGAACTGTTGTACAATGATAAACAATAATACACCGTAGATCAGGGCTGCTAAAAAAAACTTGCAATCTTCCAATTCAATATTTACTTTAGCTTCCCGTAGCTTATGTCCTACAAAATCATAGCCTAAATCCATCCCCGATGCCTCGCACATTAGCAAGGTTGCATATTAGGAAACTTCCCGAAGGAGGGGCATCTTGCTGATGGATGGATCGATCGGATAAAGTAGTAAATATCAATGGTGCAAGAGAATATTGAATTGGTTATGATATTCCAGGGGGCAAATTCCGGCCCCCTGGATCATATCCGCTATTTTTCGCAGCTGGTCGGGGAACTGTATGGTTCGGGTTTCGAAGAAATCTCGTATTCTGTCTTACTAAAGGGCAAGCTGAAAAGCAAAACGATGAAATTCACCGATGAGAGCATCGAAAAGTTCAAAAACGATCTGCCTGATGTTCTTTACAAGGGTTTTGAACTGATGGCCCTCTCGCCCGGCTGGGAATACAAATCGCGGGACAAAAAATTCTCTGTGTCGTATAATGAGGATTCCAACCGGCGGGACGATCGGATCCTGACCTTCTCCCTGAACAAGCATTGCTTTTTAGCCCTGTTTCCCCGGGACAAGATCATTGAATTGTACCTGGGATTGGCCAGGCATATACAAGAGAAAGAAGGCGAATTGGTTTACGGGTTCATCTTTTCCATGGCGGGTGAAAAGTTCCCGGGCATGTTCATAGCGGGTATTGGAAATGATAATTTGACTGATAAAGAAGAGGAATTGCTGGAGGCCTGGAACGATGGAAGGGATCAGTGCGACCGGAAAATCTGGACCGTTCCTTGGGGCAATTTAGTGACTAGCCGACATTTTAAACGACCTGAAAATTTAAATAAGTTGAGGAAGGTGGTGGGAGAAGGGAATGTTCATGTGTTGGCAAGGTCTGCATTCTTTTTCCACCTGCCGTGGGATAGCTTGGAACTGGGAAATGAAGATAAGCAGATCCTGCGGGAAATATTGCCGCTTTTTAGGGAATGATTGCGTTCTCCGGTTATGGACAATATCCTGTCTTTCTATTCCCGGTTCTTAAATTTTTTAAAGCTGTCGCTGATATAGACAAGGATATCCACATTGGCGGCCTTTCGGCAAAAATCATAGGTAGGCCGGTATTGTGCCATGAATTGCTGAAGCGAGTCACCCTCGAGATGGGTGAGACGGGTAATATACTCGGCGGAAAAACGGAAGTTCACATAGTGTACCTGCTCTTCCCGCAGAATGCGTTTCTTTAGCTGCAGGCGTTGGCGGACTTCGGAAGAGCCATGCGGTATGACATTCAGCTCAACACCTACACCGTCGCCCTGACGCTGGTGTTCAACCACCGGCTGAGGCTCCTGCTCGTAAATCCAGCTATAGATCTGCCTGCGCTCGAGGCTGTCTAACTGATAATTGCTCAGGCTGCTGACGGTTACAGCCTGCAGTGCAACAGGCCGTAATTCCAGCAGGATAGGGAATTCCGCGCCAAACATGTTCGCAGAGACCGCAATGGTGTCCGCATGGTAGCCGACGCAGGAGAATATCACGATATCACCCGGCTGCGCAATGATCCGGTAATTGCCTTCTTCGTCCGAAAGTTTGTGCGTCCGCAGCGTCTGGTTATATATGCTTACGGAACTTAGCATCTCCCCGTTTTCTTTCTTACGGACCTTTCCGGAAAGGAATTGTTGGGCAAAGCCTGTAAAGCAGGGGAGCAGGAGGAGTAGAATGCAAGTTAAATGTCTCATAGTAGAATGCTAAGGTACTATTTTTGAAAATTAAGCATTAATTAAGTGCTTTATTAAGCCCGGGGCCTTTACTTGCGCTAGTGAATATAAATCGAATCAGCTATTATTGGCTCATATGCCTTATTGGGACCACGCTTGGCCCCGGTTCCGCCGGATCCATGCCCCTTGGCAACGGGTACGCCGACGTGGCAGAAAATCCCGGTCCTTATAAATTTGATAAGACAATTTCACGGCCGGTGCTGGAAAACTACCTGTCGAGGGCTGTTTCAATGGAGGGGCTGTTGAATGGCAGGGGTAACCTTGAGGATAACATAAGGATGCTTAAAAGCGAAGGCGCTAAATTTATCGGCCGCAGTATTTGCCTATGGGGTGGAGAAGCTAACCTTTTAAGCAATTTTGAAAGGGCCAAACAGCAAATACCAAAAATAAGGGCAGCCGATCCCGATATGATATTGGAAGCCTGCATTTTTGAAATCGTTACCACACAAGTTGAACAGGTGCCCGTCCCGGCATGGGCATTTGCTGCTCTTGGCAGACCGGTGGAAAAAAGGAATTTTCGTTATGAAGAGATGCTTTATCCTGATGGGAGGCGGAAAGACCAATGGGGAAAAGGCGCTTCAGTACCTGATGTTAGCCGGCCTGAAACGCAGCTTTGGTTTTATTTTCTCGCCGCCTCCTATATTGACCTCGGTTTTGAAGCCATCCACTACGGACAAATGGAACTTATGAACGGGAATGACCCGGATTTTGTCAATTGGTCGGACGTGCTTGCCCGGGCGAGGGCTTATGCAGCAATACATGCCCGCAGACATATGCTGCTTTGCGATGCGCATACCCCTGGCGGCGGTATCGTTATTAACGGCCACCTGCTGTTGGACTTCCACGCTTTCCCGTTAAGGATCATGGAAGTGCCGGATAAGCCGCAGGAGGCCATTTTAAAGCTTGGTTTTTCTGATGGCCTTTATAACCGCAGCAAAGGCGGCATCACCTATAGCGGCTGGACCTGCGACCATTTGCCCTATCTGGTGGAGTTTGATAACTACGGGGTGAGCCATCATCCCGGCCAGCCAAACCCACCAACCCCCGGCAACGGTTTTGACTGGATATGGGGGTATGATGAAATAACCTGGTTCGCTCACCAAAATGCGGAGTACCGCAGCAAATGGCTTCGATATGCCTGGGATTGGGTGAACAAGACAGACCCCAATGGGCACCTTGAAATGCCAGGCAGCCGCACGGAAACCTCGCCACTGGACCATAAGAAATGGTACTATGCCAATACCCAAAGTATTCTTGTGCCTGACGGGCTTGGTGATGAAGCAACGATCAGGGCCATATGGGCCAGCGACCCAGTGCGGTTATGAGCTGAAATTGGCACTTGCATTCTTCCGATTCT
>DATJJD010000229.1:0-61470 GCA_035492545.1 Puia sp. | reverse complement strand
CCCGCTGTTATCGGAAAGAATCTGGGCCTATCGCTCCATCGAAAGGACCATCTCCGATATCCGCCGCACTCCTTCCTATGATATGGGAGCTGCCTTACAGGGTAAATTTGATGCAAAAGGAAATTACGGTTATAACCTGATGGTCGGCAACGGCAGCAGCGCCAAACCGGAGTCCGATAATTTCAAATGGTTCTATGGCGATGTATTTGCCATGTTCATGGACAAGAAGCTGGTCGTCGACCTGTATGCTGACTATGAAAGACTTGCCTGGACGCCTGCCCTGCATCATTCCCGGCAGATGATCAAAGGTTATGTAGCCTATAACACGCCAAAATTGACCATCGGTGTGGAAGGATTCATCAATAACCTGAAGAATGACATCACGGCAACGAAAATAGCCGGCGGTACCGATCTGCTCAATAATGCAACAAAAGGTATTTCCTTCTATGTGCATGGGGATATCATTCCTTCGAAGCTGAGATTCTTTGCCCGTACCGACCTGTTCAACCCCAACAGCAAGGTGAATAACAGTCTCTACAGCAAATATGTACAGACCACCGGCAACTACAATGATAACTCTTATGAAGGTGCTACAGCTACCGGCGACGAGACGTACAAACAAACTTTCATTACGGCAGGACTGGATTTCACGCCTGTAAAGAACGTACATTTCATGCCGAATATCTGGTACAACCATTATAATACGCAAATGGCCGTGAAGAACGGTGATTATGACATGGTTTACCGGATGACCTTTTATTTTGTTTTCGGAAAATAATCGAACGATTTAGTTTTCTTAACTACCTCAAGTAATAAAAAAATGAAATTAAATTCCTTTAAACTCAAGACTTCCCTGGCGGCCGGAGCTTTATTCGCAATCCTTAGCGTGAGTATGGTTTCCTGCGGCGGTGGCGGTTCAACCTCAGGTTCTGACAGCACGGCTACAAAAGGTAACGATGATGATAACACCCTCATCGGCGCCGGTAGCTCTTTTGACAATCCCCTGTTCTCTAAAATGTTCTCTGAGTACAACAAGACCAACGGCCTGAAAGTGAACTATCAGTCCGTAGGTTCCGGAGCCGGGATTTCCCAGCTCACCAACAAGACCGTTGACTTCGGCGCTTCCGATGCCCCGATGAACGGCAAACAGGATTCTGCTTTATCCGCTCCCGCTATCCATATCCCTATTACGGCAGGTGCGGTAGTATTAAGCTACAACCTTCCTGAAGTCAAGGATACGCTGCAGTTAACTCCTGAAGTACTGGCTGATATCTTCTTAGGGAAGATCACTAAATGGAATGATCCCAAGATCGCCGCTGTCAACAAGGCTGCCAAACTTCCTGCTACCTCCATCGTCATCGCTCACCGCTCTGACGGTAGTGGCACCTCCAATATCTTCACCACTTACCTGTCCAAAGTAAGCGAAGAGTGGAATACCAAGGTTGGAAAAGGCTCCTCCGTTAACTGGCCCGTAGGCCTGGGTGGAAAAGGGAACGAAGGTGTTGCCGGTCTGATCAAACAAACGCCTGGCGCTATCGGTTATATCGAGCTGGCTTATGCCATCCAGAATACCATGGCCTATGCTAAAGTACAGAACAAAGCAGGTAACTATATTACCCCCAGCATCGCCAGTGTAACGGCCGCTGCTAATATTCAGATCCCCCCGGATTCCAAAGTATCCCTCACCAATACGGAAGCTGCCGATGGCTACCCCATCTCTGGTTTCTCCTGGGTACTTATTTATAAAGAACAGAAATATAATAACCGTTCACAGGAAAGAGCTGCCAAATTGCTGAAGCTTATCTCCTGGGTCATCCACGACGGTCAGCAGTTCAGCGGCGCCTTGAACTATGCTCCTCTTTCTCCTGCCGCTGTCACCGTTGGGGACAACATCCTGAAATCTGCCACGTATGATGGCAAGCCGATTCTGCAATAGTGAGAAAAGATTAACTTATGGATACATCTGTAGACAACGGATCAATTACCCGCAGCGACACACCGCTGCGGGTAATTAATTCTAAAACACCGGAGGCGATCGTGAAAACTACACAACGGATAAGACGTTCTTTCCGCCAGATCCGCACCGAAAACGTCTTCAAAAAGACATTGGTGATCATGGGGATCATCATGGTCCTCCTGGTACTGGGCATATTATTGACCCTGATCGTCCAATCTCTGCCCTCTATCAAAGCCCTTGGGCCAAAATATCTTTGGAGCAGGGTATGGGATCCTGTACAGGACATTTACGGAGCATGGCCCTTTTTGCTGGGAACTCTGTTGAGCTCATTCCTGGCCCTCATCATCTCTATTCCTTTCTCCATCGCCGTGGCCATCTTTTTGGGTGAATACCATCCGAGCGGATGGCTCCCCAACCTGTTGAAGAATACCGTGGAGCTGATTGCAGCCGTACCTTCCGTTATCTACGGGTTCTGGGGGCTGGCCGTGCTGGTGCCCATCGTACGTAATTTTGAAACCCACATCGGCGTGGAACCGGTTGGGGTAGGTATCTTCAGCTCTTCGCTGATCCTGGCGGTTATGATCATTCCCTATGCAGCCTCGCTGGGCAGGTCCATGATACAAATGGTACCCTCCCCCCTGAAGGAAGCTGCCTATGGATTGGGTGCCACCCGCTGGGAAGTGATCCGCAGCGTAGTCCTCCCCTATACAAAGTCCGGTCTGTTCGCCGGCATCCTCTTATCCCTGGGCCGTGCCCTGGGTGAAACCATGGCCGTTACCATGGTGATCGGTAATACCAGCATCATCCCGAAGAATATCTTCGCGCCGGGCAATACCATGGCCAGCGTCATCGCCAACGAATTTACGGAAGCGGATAAAGCGGTATATCTTTCCGCGCTGATCGAGCTGGGGCTGGTGCTCTTCCTGGTCACGGTAGTGATCAATATGATAGGAAAGAAAATTATAGATCGCTTCACAAATGAATAGTGTATGAATATCGGAAGTGTAAAATACAGGATCGGTAAAAGCTATGGTTTTCAGATTTTGACCACCGTGCTCGCTTTTGCCTGTGTCATTCCCTTGCTGGCCATCCTGTTCTTTATTATTAAGGCCGGCATCACCAAGATCAACTGGCATTTCCTCGTCAACGTGCCCAAACCGGTGGGAGAAGCTGGGGGCGGTATCGCCAACGCCCTGGTGGGTAGTATCATTATTATCGTCGTTGCCTCCATCATCGCCGTTCCTATCGGCATCCTGGCCGGCATCTATCTCAGCGAGAACAGGAAAAGCCGCCTGGCCTACTGGTGCCGTCTCTCCGTAGACATCCTGCAGGGTGTCCCCTCTATCGTTATAGGCATTGTCGCTTATTTCTGGCTGGTAAAACCCCTGGGAGGTTTCTCGGCCCTCTCCGGCAGCGTGGCCCTGGCGATCATGATGCTGCCTATCATCGTTCGATCCACGGAAGAGACCCTCAAACTGCTCCCGGACTCCCTGAAAGAAGCCGCCTTTGCATTGGGTATGCCTTTTCACCGGGTGATCTTTAAGGTTATCGTCCCTGTTGGGATCAGCGGTATCCTCTCCGGCGTCATGCTCTCTGTGGCCAGGATCACCGGCGAGACAGCCCCCCTGCTATTTACAGCATTCGGGAATCCCTACCTGTCCACCAACATCACCAAACCTATGCACAGCCTGCCCTTACTGATATTTAACTATGCTACCAGCCCGTATAATGATTGGCATGACCTGGCATGGGGCGCCTCCCTGATATTATTGTTATGGGTATTATTCCTAAATATTTTTACAAAGCTGATAACTAGAAAATGGAAAGTACAATTATAAAAAGCAGGGACTTTAACGCTTCGTTTGGTAGCAATCACGTCGTTAAGAATGTAAACATCGATATTCCCAGGAACCATGTCATCGCCGTAATGGGCCCTTCCGGATGTGGTAAAACGACCTACCTGCGCTGTATCAACCGCATGCACGAGCTGATCCCGGGAGCCACCTCCAGCGGAGAGATGAAGATCAATGACGAAAACATCTATGAAATGCACCCTATCTTCGTCCGCCTCAAGATAGGCATGGTGTTCCAGCGTCCCAACCCTTTTCCCAACCTCAGCATCTATGACAATGTCATTGCCGGCTACAAGCTCAATGGCATCAAACTGGCCAAGGCTGACCGGGACAGGATTGTTGAGCACTCTCTTACCCGTGTCGCACTCTGGAATGAAGTAAAGGACTCTCTCACAAAAAAAGGCTCCTTTTTATCCGGTGGGCAGCAGCAACGGCTTTGCATCGCCAGGGCCGTCGCCATGGAGCCGGAAGTCCTTTTGTTCGATGAGCCCACTTCGGCCCTGGACCCCATCTCCACCTCGACGGTTGAAGAGCTGTTTCATGAGCTGAAGACCAACTATACCCTCATCATTGTGACCCATAACATGCAGCAGGCAGCCAGGGTCAGTGATAAAACAGCTTTTTTCTATTTGGGAGAGCTGGTGGAATATGACGAGACCAAGACGATGTTCACCAATCCGAAAGACAATCGCACCCAGAATTATATAACCGGTCGCTTTAGCTAAAAGACAAAGATTCCAAGCATTTTACATTATATTAGACTATGGCACAAATAGAAACAGAATTACAGCTCCTGAAAGTAGAAGCGATCAATATGTGGACCCTGGTGGACTCCCAACTGAGCAAAGCCAGGCTTGCCTTCCTGAATTTCGACAAGGACCTGGCCCGCGAAGTAGTGCTGAAAGAAAAAAGGGTGAACGGCAGCGAATTGAAGATAGACCGGGACTGCGAGAATATCTTCGCCCTTTTCTGTCCGGTGGCCATTGACCTCCGCTTCCTCCTGGCAGTGCTGAAGATCAACTCCAACCTGGAAAGGATAGGAGACATCGCAGAAGGCATCGCCAAATATATCATCGACGCGGAAGCCCCCTTCACCAAAGAATTACTGGATGTCACCCGCATTCTGCCTATGTATGAAGAGTCCGTCAGCATGCTGCAGGCTACACAGACCGCCTTCGAAACGGAAGACACCATCCTGGCCCGCAGCGTCTTTAAAAAAGACGACTTTCTGGACTCCGTAAATAAGAGCTCTAACAAGGTACTGGAAAAACACCTGCTGGACCATCCGGAAGATACGGCCCAGGCCCTCTGGATCCTGTCCATCATCCGCAAGCTGGAAAGAGTAGGAGATCAGACGAAAAATATAGCGGAAGAGATCATCTTTTATCTCGAAGCGAAGGTCCTGAAACATAAAGGAAAACATGCATAGTGGAGGTAACGTTTAATATTAGCATAACCTTGCAGTAAACTCCCCATAATACGGGGAGTTTATTTTTGTATCCGAATTAATCGGTTAGTCACCTGTTAATCGATGGTTTATATATGTAGAGTTGAATTTTCTCATGCAGAAGCCCCCCCATTTTCATGGGGGGGCTTTATCATTGGCCCCGGCATAGCCGACGCATCGCGGCGGCGTAGCACAGCAGCGACTAATAAACTTTATCTTAATTAAACACAAACTCCGGATACAACAAATCCAGCGTATTCTTCTTCTGTTCCGTGCAGTTGTGCATGAGATAGCTTACAATGGATTCGGTAGAATAATCCAGGGAAAGACCCGTTCTTTTCCTCCGTTCCATCCACTGCTGGAATATACCGGTGAAATCAGCATTCAGCGCGGAGACCACAGGAACCCCCATCTTCTTCAGTGCAGCGGCATTACAGTCCTGCTCATACTGACCCCGGATGGGGATCACCAACAGCTTTTTCCCCAGGTACAATGCCTCGGCAGGGGTCTCAAAGCCGGCTCCCGTAATAATGGCCTTACATGTGATAAGACTTTTGTTAAAGGCGACTTTACTGACAGGGATAAAAAGAATATTGCCTTGTTGCAGGGGCTGTTTCACCTCCCTGGAAAATACCTGGAACCGGAAGTCCTTCAGAGGCTGCAGGTATTGGCTTACCGTAGCGTCGCTATAGGAGGAAAGATAGACGGTGATATGTCCCTTATCCTGGGGCTCTGCCTGTAAGATCTCCTTTTTAATAACAGGAGGCAAAATGAAGTCATCATACTGTTTGAAATGCAGTCCGATATATTGGGTCGCCCGGGCATAATTCCGCAGGATCCATTCTCCCATCGCATTCTTCTGCTCCGGTCTGGGAACCTTTGGGGAGATAAAGCTGGCCTGGTGGCCAAAGTTGACAGAAGGCACTTTTTTATACGCACAGGCCAGAGAAGTGATACTTTCAAAATCATTCAGCACCAGGTCATATTTCTCTACCGGAAGCGCCTTTACCTCTTTCATGATCCGTAAAGGGGCAAACTCCCGGACGATCTTAGGATAATCCAATCCTCCCTTGTCTGTATAGAACAGGCTCAGGCCCTTACTGCGATATTTTACAGCATTATCCGGCTGAAGGCTGCTATTGGCGCCGCTGAGAAAAATGTCCACCTTCCCATAACGTTCGAGATAAGGGAGGAGCTCCATGGCCCGGCTGATATGGCCATTGCCGGTTGCCTGTACTGCGTAAAATATCTTCATGACCTGAGTATTTGAATGGGTAGAGTTTTAGATAGCTGCTAAAGAATTAATATAAAAATTGATCTCGTCCGTCATAACATTCAGGGACGGCTTCATCTCGATGGTCTGCGTTATGGGGAAATCCTTCTCGTCATATTCGAAAATAGTCCACTCGTTTTGCTGATACTCCAACGCCGTAAGATGTTCCACCCAATCCCCTGAATTCAGATAAGTGACCTTTCCGTCCCTGGTCTCCACCACCTTTTTTTGCGGCTGATGAATATGCCCGCAGATGACATAATCATATTTCTTTTCAATGGCCAGCTCCGCTGCGATCAATTCAAAATCATTGATCTTGCTGACGGCTTTGTTCACGCCCGCCATTACCCGCTTGGAAATGGACACCCTCTCCCGGCCCAGGAATTTCAAAATAAAGTTGATGAACCGGTTAAAGCGGATCAGCAGGCTATAACCGCTGCTGCCCAGCTTGGCCAGTACCTTGGCTCCTCCTTTGGTGGTGTTGTCGAAAACATCCCCATGAAAGATCCAGGTCATTTTATTGTCGATCTCCAATACCAGTTTGTCGGTGAGGGTAAAATTCCCGATCTGTATATCCGCATAACGACGCATCATCTCATCGTGATTGCCGGTGATATAGAAGACCCGGGTGCCATTGGTGACGAATTGTAAGATCTCCTTGAGCACCATCATATGAGCGGCAGGAAAATAACGCTTGGAAAACTGCCAGCCATCGATAATGTCACCATTCAGGATGAGTATATTGGTAGTGATGCTTTTGAGGTAATTGACTAATTCCTTGGCCCGGCATCCGTAAGTTCCGAGGTGAACATCGGACAGAACTACTACATCGACATGACGCTTTTCCATTATTGTGGTTTTCCAAAGTTCTATAATAGGTATTACGATAGTTTTACCTGACTGTTAAGGAATTGTGAGCTTTGTGTAAACCTAATATTAACGACGGCGACCAGAATGGCCCTACGGATAGCAGGCATTCATAATAATTTAGTAATTTGCCGGACAACCGGAACTAAGAGTCGTCTACCTACTTTTGCACCCAATTCAGATTATGAGGCTCGCTGCAACTCCCGAACAATTGCTATGGAAGAACGTCCTTTCGGGCGACCATCAGTCGTTTAATGAGCTTTTCGACCAATACTGGGAGCCCTTTTTCCAATACGCTTATAAGATCTTGCAGAACAGGGAGGACACAGAGGAGCTGGTACAGGAGTTCTTTATACACCTATGGAACAAACGGCTGGAGCTCCCCGAATTACAATCCGTCCAGGCCTACCTGTTCACAGCCCTTAAACATCGCCTGCTTAACCAGCTCGCTAAAAAAAAACACCGGCTGACCAGCCTGGAATGGGTGAAGGAAAATGAAAGCCTCCTCTCTGCTACTGAACACCTGGAAAAAAAGAATACGGAAAAAATTATCCTTTCCCTGGCCAGGACCCTGCCTGAAAAAATGCAGGAAGTCTATATGCTCCACCAGTTCCGCGGCCTCAGCATTGCTGAGATAGCCCTTACAACCGGCAATTCTGAGCAGACCATCCGCAATCAGATCAATTCCGCCATCAAAAAGCTCAGTATAGCTTACCGGAGCAGGTTCCTCTCCCTCTTTCCTATATTTTTATCATTATTTTGGCTATTGAATAGTTAACCTTCCTTTTTTTACTGTCTTTCTTAAAATCAATGTATTTGAATCGAGAGGAACAAATCAGGCAGTTGCTTGAAAAATATGAGCAGCATACTTGTTCGCCGGAAGAGATCCGTGTACTGCGGGCATGGCTTGAAGAACAGGCTGCCGCCGGGACCTCCTGGGAGTTTACCGGTGAGAAAGAGAAGGCTGCCCTGAAGAACAAGATAAAGGATGCCGTCTTCTCCGCAATGGCCGCCTCCGACCCGATCAGGCAGGATCAGCAGGTCCAGGGCCCGAACCAGCCTGTCTCTGCAGCTTACCATCGTCTGCCAGCACCCAAAAAGAGTATCCCCTGGATAAAGTATGCCTCCATGGCGGCAGTCCTGGCAGCCTGCGTATGGGGAATTACCTGGCTGCTGGCGCCCCCCCGGGAGCTTCGCATCGCATCGGCGCCGGGAGCCATCGAAAAAAGAGTTTTACCGGATGGCAGCACCCTCTGGCTTAATAATAACAGCGAGGTGGTCTATAAGAGTGATTTTGCCCGCCGGCGTCACATCGAGCTTAAAAAAGGAGAAGTTTTTCTGGACGTGAAAAAGGACCCTGCCCATCCCTTTACCCTCCAGGCCCATGAACTGACAACCACCGTGCTGGGTACTTCTTTTTCCGCAAAAATAGTCGGCAGCAGCGGCGCCATAAAAGTGTCCGTTGCCACGGGGAAAGTATCGGTCAGCAGACAAAAGGACACCCTTGGCTTCTTACTGCCCAACCAGCGCCTGAGATTTGACAGGCAGTCCGGCAGGTCGGGCATCGATTCCGTACTGTCCGGCGAAGCGGGTGGATGGGTCACCGGCGACCTCTTCCTGCAGAATGCCTCCCTGGAGGAAGTGATACAATGGCTGCAAGACCATTTTAATGTAAATGTCAGCAACAAACGTCAGCAATACGCAGGTAAATATTATCTCCAGGCAAAAAGTGATATCCCTTTGCCCGAGGTATTGAAAATTCTCAACCTGCTCGGTACGAAAGATCATGTAAGATTTGAATTACAACACCAAACTATTATCATTCAGTAGTTAAAATTTTTAAAGCCCCCTTTTATGAGACAATCTGAACAGAGATTGAAGGCAACCCGTTTGCTTTCACGGGTAAGTTTTGTGTTCTTCCTGGCGGCATTTGCCCTGCGGCCGGTCGCTCAGACCCCGGATCCGCTTAAAACAACCATCAGCATCGATGCCGATAAGCAACCCCTGGAAAAAGTACTAAAGGACATTGCCTCCAATACAAAAGTGAAGTTTGCTTATGACATTGACGAAATCAGGAAATATACCATCACCCTTCGTGAGAAAAAACAATTCACGCTGGAGGATGTATTGAAAAAAGTACTGCAGCAGACCGACCTGGTCTTCGAAAGCCACGCCCATACGATCGTGATCTTTAATAAGGAAGACGCCAGACCCGTCTCCGGAGACGCCCCTAAAGACAACTTCGTCAGCTTCACTTCCTGGAAGGAACAGGCTGAGCCGGTCACGGGGACTGTGCTGGATGATAACGGCCCTTTACAGAATGTCAGTGTAGCCATTAAAGGCACCACTACCGGGACCCAGACGGATGAAAGAGGAGCTTTTAAGCTGGAAGGAGAGGGTAAGACCATCACGCTGGTAATCTCCTTCATAGGTTATCAGACAAAGGAAGTCACCGTCAAAGCCGGCATCCCTGTTACGATCCACCTTGACCATGCCGATACCCAGCTGGATAAATTTGTCGTAGTGGGTTATGGCACCCAGAAAATATCTACGGTGTCCGGTGCGGTAGCCGACGTAAAGCTGGACAAACTTACCTCCCGTTCCATGAGCACGGTGGCGGAAGCCCTGCAGGGAAAGGCTCCGGGTGTCATCGTAACGAATGAAGGGGGAGACCCGACCTCGTCTCCCCATGTCTACATCCGGGGATTGGGTGGCATCAATGGCGAACAGCCCCTGTATGTGATCGACGGCTCTGTCTTTTCCGGCACCCCGGTGATCAATCCCAATGAGATCGAATCGATCTCTGTCTTAAAAGACGCTGCCGCTGCTATCTATGGCGCGAGAGCCTCCGGGGGTGTGATCCTCATCACTACCAAAAAAGGGAAGGCAGGTATTGCCTCCATAACGCTGGATGCCAAATATGGCACCCAGTCTCCCTGGAGAAAACTACAGGCCCTCGACGCAAAGGAATACGCCGATGTGATTAATACAGCTTCCGACAATGCCGGTAAGCCAAGACTGGACGCCTTCAATGCCAGCATCTATCCTGACGGACAGATCACAAAGACCAACTGGGTAAACGATATCTTTCAGAATGCCCCCATACAGGACTACAACGTGGGCGTCACCGGCGGAAACGATAAGTCGAAATATTACCTGAGTTTCGGCTACCGGAAAGCTGAAGGTATTTTACTGAATACTTACACCCAGCGATATAACTTCCGGATCAACTCAGAACACCAGCTGAAACCCTGGCTGAAGTTCGGAGAGAACATGCAGTTCACTTCCACCGACGGCAACGGGGCCAATACTTCCAGCGCCTATACCGGCGCCCTGCTGGCCGCTATCTTTTATCCCCCCAGCGTGTCTCCCTATAACCCGGACGGAAC
This sequence comes from Puia sp., assembly GCA_035492545.1. GTDB lineage: Bacteria > Bacteroidota > Bacteroidia > Chitinophagales > Chitinophagaceae > Puia. The sequence continues at coordinate 50,684 of DATJJD010000229.1, read as the reverse complement.
CTTCGCTGGTCTGCCCGCACAATATGCCGGCGCCTACGGGGACGTCATCAACCCCGTAGCCTATTTGAAAAGGCTGGACAGCAAAAGCCCCAATAACAATCTCTTCGTAAACCCTTACCTGGAAGTGAAACTGTGGAAAGACCTTGTATTCCGTTCTAACCTGGCCGTTACCAAGGCCTTTTCCGGCAGCAAGGAGTTCGATACCCGGGTGCTGGAGATCGGAAAGATCTTCGACAACAACCAGCTGACCCAGGCCTCCAACAATTTTACCGATGTATTGGCGGAACAGACGCTGACCTATAACAAAAGAATAGGCGACCACAGCCTCAACATCCTGGCAGGGTACACCTATCAGCATACGGAGTCGGACGGCTTCTCCGTATACGCCCAGAATTTCAATGACGAAAGCGTACTTTACCGCTATTTTCAAAATGCCAACGACATCTTCAAGCCCGAAAGCTACAAGAATCAAACGGCCCTGGTCTCCTACCTGGCCCGCGTCAATTATAACTTCCGGGAGAAATACCTGCTCTCCCTGCTGGGAAGAAGGGATGGTACTTCCCTGGTAGCCAGCCAGAACAGGTTTGCCGACTATGGATCCGCTTCTGCCGCCTGGGTCGTGAGCAAGGAAGACTTCCTGGCGAATAAAACGAGCTGGCTGAGTAATTTAAAATTACGGGGCAGCTATGGCATACTGGGTAACCTGGGCAGCCTCCCCGCCAACTCCGTCAGCATCCCCCTGGCCTCCACCTCCGCCTATATAGGCCAGGACCCCACCCTGGTATATGGCTATGCAGAAACGGCCATTTCCAACCCCAACCTTAAATGGGCAAAGTCCGAGCAGCTCAACTTCGGAGCAGACCTGGGGTTCTTTAAGAACAGGCTCTCGCTGGTAGCGGACTATTTTATCAAGACGACCAAAGACATGCTGCTGCAGACCCAGGCCCCCAGCACCGCCGGCGTCAGCAATGGTAAATGGGATAATGTAGGCAAGGCGCAGGATAAGGGCATCGAATTAGGGCTCAATTATAACAGCGCCCCGAATAATGCCTTTCAGTACAGCGTCGGCGCCACTCTCACCAAGGTCACTAACAAACTCGTAGCCCTGGGAGAAGGGATAACGAATATCCCCACCAGCGGTATTAATATAAGGAGCACCCTCACCCCGGTGATCATCAGCACGGGAGATCCCCTGTATTCCTTCAACGTGATCCAGACGGGCGGGATCTTCAGGACACAGGCGGAAGTAGACAACTACAAAAATAAAGCCGGTACCCTGATCCAGCCCAATGCACAGCCGGGCGATCTGAAATTCATCGACGCCAACGGAGACGGCAAGATCGACGATAACGACCGGGTGATAAAAGGCAGCGCCTATCCCGATTTCACGTATGGCTTCAGCTTTAACGCCAGCTATAAGAACTTCGATCTGAATATTTTCGTACAGGGTGTACGGAACAACAGGATCTTTAACGGCCTGAAATTCCTCACCGAACAAGCTGGTGTAAGCGGACAGAATTACAATATGCTGAAAGGGATCCTCAATGCCTGGTCGCCCACCAACCCCAATGGCTCGGTACCCCGCGTATCTCTCAGCGATCCGAATAACAACTTCGGCAACACCTCTGACTGGTACCTGGAGAATGGCTCTTATACCCGGGTAAAGAACGTGACCCTGGGATATACGTTTCCCGCTACCATCACACAACGCATTGGCCTGAACTCCTTACGGCTTTATGTCACGGCCAACAACCTGCTCACCTTCACCAAATACTCCGGTTTCGACCCTGAAGTGGGAATGAATAACTACGGAATTGACATAGCAGGGTATCCGCAGGCAAGATCCGTACTGGTAGGGTTAAATGTAAATTTCTAAAAAGCAACTATTACAAATATGAACAAGATATTAAATATAGCAGGCCTTCTTTTTGTAACAGCCGTTGTCGGCAGCAGTTGTACTAAAAAACTGGACATCACTCCGGAAGGCTCTCCCCTAAGCACCAATTTCTGGAAGACGGCGACAGACGCCGTCAGCGGTGAGAATGCCCTGTATGACCAGTATTCGGCGGAAGAATTCTACGGACGGGGATTTATGTGGTATATCAATGCCAGCGACGATATGGTGACAGGCCGGTCGAACGCCAAGGGCGATAACGTTAAAAACTTCAACAGCGCCACCTCCACGGTATCATACCTTACCGGCCAGTGGCAGATGCGGTATATCGTTATCAAACACGCCAACGACATCATCCTGCACGTGCCTTCCATCCAGATGGATGAAAACCTGAAGAACCAGATCCTGGGCGAAGCCTATTTCTCCAGCGCCCTGATGTACTTTCAAATGGCGTCTAACTACGGAAATGACAAAGCCGGCGTACCCATTGTCAACAGGGACAGCCTTCAGTCGGACAAGCCCATCCCCAGAGCTGCCAATGCAAGCCTGAACTATGCCATGGTCGAGAGCGATTTTAAAAAAGCCGCTGCACTCTTGCCCTACTTCGATCAATACGCCCCCGCGGATTATGGCCGCGCCCATAAGACAGCTGCCTGGGCCTACCTGTCCAAAATGTATCTCTATACAAAAGACTGGGCCAACGCGGAAAAATATGCCGATAGCGTGATCAACAGCGGCAAACATGCCCTGCTTCCCGACTTTAAATCCGTATTCACCATCGCCAATAACTGGAGTAAGGAATATATCTGGAGCGCCCTCAGCACCGTAAAAGGACAGAGTGGCTGGGGCAGCATGCTGCCCGGGGTAATGCTGGAGAACAAAGGATGGGGGCTCTACAACGGCTATGGGTACTTCACCCCCACCAAAGAGCTGTATGATGCGTATGATGCCAACGACACGCGAAGAGCAGCTACCATCTTAAAGCCCGGTGATGTCTTCCAGTATTTCGGGAGCCCGATGACGTATTACTCTACCAATAGCCTCAGCGGTTACCAGTTTAATAAATATATGGACCCCTATAGCTTCAGTAACCCCATCGGGGTGACGATCGGGACCAGCGGAGACTTTGTGGTCACCGCGCTGAATCCCCCGTTGCTGCGTTATGCAGAAGTGATCCTGATAAAAGCCGAAGCCGAATTAATGCAGGGGAAAAATGCCGATAACGAGATCAATATGATCCGCAACAGAGCAGGACTGGCCTCCGTCACCAACGCTGATATGAATGAGCTGAAAAAACAGCGCCGCCTTGAATTCGCCGGAGAATTTGCGGACAGGCACCGGGACCTCGTTCGCTGGGGGGATGCCCAGGCAACCTATGCACAGCCCCTGCACGGATATGGCGGAACCGTTATATGGCCGGCAAGGACCTTCGATCCTGCCATACACAATGTATGGCCCGTTCCGCAGGTGGAGATCGACAACAGCGGAGGCGTTATTAAACAAAACCAGGGATGGTAATACGATAACGAAAGCATAACCTTGGAAAACCACTTCAAAGCCGGTATTTTCGTGTACCGGTTTTTTTTATAATTTCAATCTATCTATAACATGAAGGGGCTTCTCACGGGACTATGTCTGTTTTTCACGGTCAGCATCTTAGCACAACCTTATCCTTACACCGTTCGAAATGTTCATTCCCATAATGATTATGAACAAAAGATCCCATTCTTCCTCGCCTATAACGAAGGCTTCGGATCCGTCGAAGCGGACATCTTTCTGCAGGATAATGAACTGCTGGTAGCGCATAATACGAAAGAGCTTCGCAGCGACAGGACCCTGAAAGCCTTATACCTGGACCCGATCCGGGATTGTATCGCTAAAAATCATGGACATGTCTTCCCGGACAGTACACAACAGCTGCAATTGCTGATCGACGTCAAAAGGGATTCCGTCCGTACCCTGAGCAGGCTGGTCGAGATCCTCCGGGATTATCCTTCCCTGATCCACAACCCCTCCCTGAAATTCGTGATAACCGGCAGCAGACCCGACGAGTCAACTTTCATTACCTATCCGGACTACATACAATTTGACGGAGAGCTGTATAAGAACTACAGTAAGGAGGCGTTGACGAAGATCGTATTGTTCAGCGATGACTTCAGAAGTTATTCCCACTGGAACGGGAAAGGGAATATCCCGAAGCGGGAATGGGCGGTCCTGCAGGCGGCCGTGGAAAAATCGCATAAGCTGAACAAACCTGTCCGGTTCTGGGATGCCCCCGATTTTATCAATGCCTGGTATCAGTTCATGCACCTGCAAGTCGACTATATCAATACCGACCGCATTGTCCCTTTGTCCACTTTCCTGCATACCCTTCCCCAGACATCCTACACATCTCCGGGTAAGGCATATACGGTCTATCAGCCGACCTACCGCACGGATGCCGTCGACAAGCCGGTGAAAAATGTGATCCTGCTGATCGGCGACGGTACGGGGCTTGCTCATCTTTACGCAGGTTATACGGCTAATAAAGGGGCGCTGAATATCTTTAAAATGATGCAGATCGGCTTGTCAAAGACCAGTTCCTTCGATAGTTATGTCACCGACTCCGCACCGGGATCCACGGCTTTCTCCTCGGGGCAAAAGACAAACAACCGGTACGTGGGAGTCGATCATACCGGCACTTCCCTGACTCTGCTCCCGGTCTTGCTGGAAAAAAGAAAGATCCGGACAGGCCTGGTCACCTGCGGAGATATAGCAGATGCCACTCCGGCCGATTTTTATGCCCATCAGCCTGAGCGGGATAATGCCAGGGCCATCCTGGAGGATCTCAAAAATGCACCCATAGACCTCCTGATGGGCTCGGGCCATGAAAGCCTGGATAACGTCGATATCCTTAAAGAATCGGCCGGCAATGACTTCGGCGAAAGCATCCTGAAGGAATTACAGCCGGAATATAAGATCGTGCCTTCCATAGACAGCGTTCCGGCTCTCCCTCCTTCCGGCAAAAAATATATCGTAGCAGAAAAACAGGCAGGCCTGTCCATGCTGAACGGAAGAGGTGACTGGCTGCAAAGGGCATTCCTGAAAACAACAGGCATCTTATCCCATAACAAAGCCGGTTTTTTTCTCATGACGGAAGGCGCCCAGGTAGATTATGGGGGCCATGCGGGTAGCCTGCCGTATGTCGCCACGGAAGTCATGGACTTCGATCAGGTGGTGGGGAAAGCCCTGGAGTTTGCCGATAAGAATGGAGAGACCCTGGTCATCGTTACGGCCGACCATGAAACAGGCGGCTTAAGCCTGTTGGACGGGAATTATGAGAAAGGAACTGTCAGCGGGCAATTTTCCTCCAATGACCATACGGCAATCCCCGTACCCGTTTTTGCTTACGGCCCCCGATCAGCGCTTTTCAGGGGAGTTTATGAAAACACGGCGATCTTTTCAAAGATCCTGCAGGCCTATGGCCTTTAAAATAGGATTAAAAACATTTGTTATAGAAGGTTTCTGGCGGGAGGGAGGACATTTTTATCTATCTTGGCTGGCCGACTAAAGAAGGCACGCTATATGAACGAAGGACTTATTTTGCTCCTGGGCGATAAGATCAAGACCAAAAGAACGCTGAAGAATATCACCCTGGAACAATTGGCTACCAAGGCCGGTGTCAGCAAAGGGCTGATCTCCCAGATCGAGAACAACCGTACGGTTCCCTCCCTCCCCGTATTATTCAATATTATTCATTCCCTGGATGAAGATCTCAAGACCTTCTTCGAGGACATGCATGACAGCTTTCATAATAATAAGGTGCTGATCATCCGGAAAGGTCAGGAGAAGATGTTTGAAAAAGAACCGGTAAAGGGGTTCTCCTACAAACGGATACTCACACGCAGCATCGTCTCCCAGGCAACAGACGTTGTCCTGCTGGAATTAAAGAAAAATGCTGCCCGCAAACAAATGATACAGACCGATGCCTTCGAATGCAAATACATCCTGAAAGGCAGTGTGGAATACCAGATCGAAAAAGAAACCTTCCAGCTCAATGAAGGAGACACTCTCTTCTTCGATGGCCGCGCCAGCCACCGGCTGAAAAATATCGGCAGCAGTGAGGCCCTCATACTCGTCATCTACCTGTTCTGATCCCCCTGGCCTGATCCCGGGGACCCCTCCCCAATAAAGTAAACTATCTTTTTTGTCCCCGCAACCCCATTTCGGGGATTTTACAAATACTTAATATTCGTTTAGTATTTATAAACTGTTAACATTTACTTAAATCAGGGCTAACCTTCCCTTCACATAGCCCGGATAATTTCGCTGCACAAATTTTCGAGCTTCTTCTCAACAAAAAATCTACTGTATATGAGTAAAAGAGTATCCCTTTCCATAAGGGTTTTGCTGGCGGCTTTCTTGTTGCCACTATTTTCCCTCGCTCAAAAAGCCATAACAGGACACGTACTGTCCAAATCGGATCAATCTCCTGTGCCGGGCGCCACGATAACGATCAAGGATACCCGTATCGGTACCTCCACCGCCGTGGACGGAACATTTTCCATCAAGGCGAAGGAAGGAGATGTACTGGTGATCTCCGGTGTAGGCATCGTCCGGTTGGAACAGCCGGTAACAGGGCCTGATCTCACGATCGCCGTCTCCGTCAACGCCCGGGAGCTGACGCAGGTGGTAGTTACCGCGACAGGTATTAAGAAAGAGGCCAAACGCCTGGGTTACGCCATCCAAACTATCGATGCCTCCACCCTGACACAGGCCCGGGAGGCAGATCCGATCAATTCTTTAAAGGGCAACGCCGCAGGGCTTTCCATCAACATCACCCCGGAAATAGGGCACTCCCCGGATGTCATCGTTCGCGGAGAGAATGACCCGAGTGACCGGCCCATGTTTGTAGTAGACGGTGTTCCCATCAGCTCCGATACCTATAATATCAACCCGGATGACATCGAAACATTTACCGTGCTGAAAGGACCCAATGCCGCCGCCCTATACGGCTTTCAGGGTAAGAATGGAGCCATCATCATTTCCACGAAAAAAGGAACGAAAGATAAAAGAGGATTGGTGGTCAACTTTAATTCCAGCACTCAGTTCAACAACGGCTTTATTGCCTTACCCAAATACCAGGACGAATACGGCCCCGGCGACAACGGTAAATATGCCTATGGCGGAGGCGGTTCCAGCCCTGCCTCTTATTTCGGTACCGGAGCAGTGGGCGTCGGTGTAAATGACTATGACTATGATGTCTGGGGACCGCAGTTCCGGGGCCAGTTATTACCCCAGTATGACGGTGCCTATGATCCGACGAAGACCTACATCACTACCTTTGCCGATGGTAAAACCTATAGCGGCCATGTGGCGCCGACTCCCTGGGTGGCCAGAGGAAAAGACAATCTGAAAAAATTCATACAGACCGGCATACTTTCCTCCAATAGCCTGTCTGTAAGCTCTTCTACCGAAAAAACCGATATCCGGTTATCCATTGGGAATACCTATCAGAAGGGCATCGTCCCAAATACCATGCTGAACAACGGCAACTTTACCGGCAGCATCGTTCAACGGTTCAACGACAAACTCAGCGTGACCGGTTATTTCAACTACAGCAGGCAGTCTACCCCCAACGTGCCGGACGTTAACTACGGCCCCAATAGTATCATCTACAATATTATCCTCTGGGGAGGTGCGGACTGGTCCATGAGCGACATGCGGGACTACTGGCAGCCGGGAAAAGTAGGAATTCAGCAGAAATATGCCGAGTACTACCGGTATAACAACCCGTACTTCATGTCTTATGAGTGGTTGAGAGGCCATTACCAGAATAATACCTATGGGTATTTGTCGCTGAACTATAAATTAAACCAAAGTATCGACTTCCAGTTCAGGCCGAGCCTTACAACCTACGATATGCTGAATTCGGAAAAATTGCCCTACTCCGCCGACGTATACGGAAGAGAGCTTCGTCAGGGTGATTACCGTGAAGACAGAAGGTCTTTATTCGAATCGAACGAAGATTTCCAGGTAAGGTATCATAAAAATCAAATAGCCGGATTCCTGGACCTGCAGGCCCTGGGTGGTGCGACGGCCCGTAATTTCAGTTTCAATTCCAACTTTGAGTCCACCAACTACCTCAACGTTCCGGGGGTCTATGCCTTCTCCAACACACAAGGGGCTTTGACAGGCAGCAGCTTTCATTCCAGCATGCTGGTATTGAGCGCCTATTACTCCGTGGATCTGGGATTTAAATCATACCTGACAGCCAATATTACCGGCCGTGTGGACAAATCGTCTGCATTGCCCGCCAATGGGGATAGCTATTTTTATCCCTCCTTCAACCTGGCCAGCGTTGTTTCGGAATACATCCATCTGCCGAGTTTCATTTCCTTCTTCAAAGTAAGAGGCTCTTATGCCGAAAGTAAAAGCGGGGGCACCAACGCGATGTTCTCCCCCAATATAAGCTCTACCCCGGCCAGCGGATATGGCTATATCTGGAATTCTCCGTACAACGGACCCAGCTACCAGTTTGCACAATCCTATACCCAGACTCCGACCTATAGCAATCAGAGCAGCGCCCGTTTCTCCGACCAGGTTGTCAGCAATAACATCCAGACGGCGGAAAGGAAAGCAACTGAGTTCGGGGCGGATATCCGCTTCCTGAATAACAGGATCGGCCTGGACGTAACCCGGTATCATTATAAAAACACCGGTATCGTAAACCAGACTACTTCTTCTGCTTCGGGATACTCTTCCTATCTGACGAATGGAAATACCTATACCAATGACGGATGGGAGGCAGTCCTGAATGCCCGCCCCATCGTCAATCCGAATGGGTTCAGCTGGAATGTCACCGCTAACTTCGCCACGTTTGTGAAAAAATGGGTGAACAACGCCAACCCCGATAATTATGAAAAGAACGGAGAACGGACTGACCTGGTTTATTCGGATGCCTTCGTAAGGACCCCCGATGGTAAAATGGTCATCGACCCAAGCTCTGGTGTCTATACCCGTTTTTCCGATCTGGGTACTTCCGCCAAAAAGATCTATGGCCACTCGGACCCGGACTTCCAATGGGGTATCGTGAATACATTCAGCTATAAAAGCTTCTCCTTCCGTTTCCAATTTGACGGAATGGTGGGCGGCGTACTGGAAGATTACGTAAGAAAGAAAACCCTTCAGGCCGGTCGTCACTCTGAGAGTGTGGAAGGGGCCTTCGGCGTAGCAAGACCCTCCGACGAAGCGAATGTGGCTGCCTACACGGGAGATGGGGTCAACCTCACCGGGGCTTCCATCCAGCTGGACCCTATCAATGGAAAGATCACCAATATGAAAGACCTTACCGAGACGAAAAATACGACCAAAAGCCAGGTACAACCCTTTGTTACCCGTATGGCCTCCATCGCGGATTTGGATATGATAAAAAAGACCTATGCCAAATTGAGGGAAGTAGTATTGACCTATAACCTGCCCGATAAAATGCTGGGCAAAAAATCCTTCATCCAGAAGGCAAGCATTTCCGTGGTGGCCAGGAATTTATTATACTTTTTCCCCAGCCGCTATAAAGATGTAGACGTGGACCAGTATACCCAGGGTACCTATACTCAGAACAGCGATGGCTCCTATAACGCCGCCACGTCCTATACATCGGGATTGCAAACCCCCACTACCCGCAGCTATGGGTTCAACTTAAACCTTTCCTTCTAATTCCATAAAGAAAAAAATATGAAACAGATAAAATATATATTCTTTCTTATTATGGGCGGGCTGTTGATGACTTCCTGTAATAAACAGATCACGGAAAAGCAAACGGACCCCAATAACCCGACCAGTGTCCCCCCCAACCTGATCCTGGGTACCATATTGACCGATATATCCGGAACAGGCACTGCCGGCGCACTGAGCGGCACCGGCTCTTCGGAGGGTGTCAACTCATGGGACGGCGCCCATCGCTGGAACCAATACCATTGTAGTAATTATGACTATTACGATAATAATATCTACTCCTGGACCAATGGTAATTTCGATCCCTACCTGGTATTGAAGAATGTAATTCAGATGGAGAGTGAAGCCGCTAAAATTCTTCCGGCCGTCAACCCTTACGAGGCAGTCGGGAAATTTGTCCGGGCCTATTACTACTACAATCTGACTTCCTTTTTCGGGGATATCCCACTGAGCCAGAACTTACAGGGCCTGGGCAATCTAAGCCCTGCTTATACCCCCCAGGCGCAGGTTTTTCAATACATACTTAATGTGTTGGATTCGGCCAATACGGATCTGGCTGCATTGATAGCAAAGAACGATGTCAATAACGCCCTGTCTGCCACGCAGGACCTGTATTATGGAGGCAATCTTACCAAATGGCAGAAAATGGTGAATGCCTTCAAGCTGCGGGTATTGGTCAGCCTCAGTACCAAGGCGTCGGATGCCACCCTGAATGTCCCGGCTCAATTCGCCGCTATTATCAATAACCCTTCCAAGTATCCGGTCTTTGCCAGCCAGGGCGATGACATGCAATTCGTCTACAACCCCGGCGGCTCGAATACTTTCAGCACTTATTATTTCAACCCCAGCAACTTCGGTTCCGTTGCGGCACGTTTCAACATGGCCAAAACTTACGTTAGCGCACTCACCACCCTAAGCGACCCCCGCGTGTTCGTTACCTGCGAGCCGGCCTGGGCCCTGGTTGGAACGGATACGCTTGCTCCGGCTAAATATCAGTATTTCGCGGGAGCCAGTACCGGAGAATCACTTGCCACGATGTACAACAACGCGAATGCCGGCTTATACTCTTTCATCAACCGGAAAAGGTATTACTCGAATTTCACAGGAGACCCGGACGTATTGGTAGGTTATAAAGAAATGTGCTTCAACATTGCCGAAGGCATCACCCGTGGTTGGGTCAGCGGTAATGCAGAGACCTGGTACAAGGCCGGTATCACTGCTTCTATGTCATTCTATGGCATCGATGTAAGCCAAACCGGTTTTACCGCATACTTCCTGCCCCCGGGCAATAGCTCTGTAACGCAGGTAGCACCCTATCCGGTCACTTTTGATTTTAATGCCTATTATGCACAGGCTTCCGTGAAGCTGTCCTCTACACCCGCCACGGCCATCAACCAGATCGTGTTGCAGAAGTATATTGCCTCCTTCCAGAATTCAGGTTATGAACCCTATTACAACTGGCGGCGGACGGGTGTTCCCGCTTTTGACGGAGGCAGTGGAGTGGGGAATAACGGCGTAGTACCCATCCGGTGGGCGTACCCCGTTACAGAACAGACCGTAAATGCCACCAATTGGAAGGCCGCCCTGACAAACCAGGGATTCAGCGCGGATGACCTGAATCAGAAGATGTGGTTGTTTAAGTAATTATTATTCTTTTTTATTAAGGCGAAACGCTACGGCGTTTCGCCTTAATTTTAATACCTTCAAGCTATGACCAGCGAACAAGCCCGGCAAGTAACAGACGAGATTTTTGAGCTGTATGAGAATTACGGAGGAGCGGAATATGCCGGCGAAAAAGTCTCGCAGCTGGAACACATGGTCCAGGCCGCCCAGCTGGCCGAAGAACAGGGACATGACGAGGAAGTAATTTTGGCTGCTTTTTTACATGATATCGGCCATATCAGCGAAGCGGCTAACGGCGAAAATGAAATGGATGGCTTTGGCATTAAAGACCATGAAGAGATCGGCGCTGAATTCCTGCGGGGAAAAGGCTTTTCCAAAAAGATTGCCCGTCTGGTCGAATCCCATGTGGAAGCAAAAAGATACCTCACGCGCAGAGACCCCGCCTATTACGCCCAATTGTCCGACGCCAGCAAAAAGACCCTCGAATACCAGGGAGGACCGATGACGGAAGAAGAAGCCGCCGCTTTCGAACAATACCCCCTCTTCGACCTGATCATAAAGATGCGTAAATGGGACGAAGAGGCAAAAATAGAGCAGAAACCCCTTCCCGATCTGCAGCATTACCGGCAAATGATGGTCCATCACCTGGAAACCCGGTAAGCGGATGCCGCCCCTTGATTATCTAACTGAAAATACTCCCTGACAAATGAGCACAATTCAACTGGTCGTTTTTGATATTGCAGGTACTACCGTGCGGGACAGAGGTAATGTGGCCGATTCCTTTATCACGGCTTTTCGTGAGTTTGGTTTGGAGATACCGGCGTCAGCCGTAGAAAAAGTAATGGGCTTCCGTAAAATGGACGCCATCGTTCATTTACTCGGGAAATTTGCCCCGGCGCAGAAGGATGACGAAATACTGGTCGACAGGATACACAGCCGTTTTATACAGAATATGATTTCGTTCTATATGAATGACGAGGAGCTGGAACCGCTGCCTCATGCGCCGGAAGTCTTTGCCCGCCTAAAACAACAGGGAATAAAAGTAGCGCTTAACACGGGGTTCACCCGGGCCATCACGGATACCATTTTACATCGCCTTCGCTGGGATGAGCGAAATGAAAATATAGATAAAGTAATCTGTAGCGACGAAGTGCCGGAGGGACGACCCTCCCCGGATATGATCGATGCCCTTGTTGCGGATCTCGGCATCACCTCTACGAAGAATGTTCTGAAAATAGGCGATACGGAGGTGGATGTGGAAGAAGGAAGGAATGCCGGCTGCGGAAAAGTGGTCAGCGTCACCACCGGCGCCTATACCCGCGAACAGTTGCAGCATTACCAGCCGGACGCCATTATCGACGATCTGCTGGAACTGATCCCTATTATCGAAAAGGCCTAAACGGACAACTATGCCCTCCCCGCCCATATCATCCCAGCCGGTACCTTCATCCGGCCCCCTGCAGAAGGGCAGTCGGCTAAACCTCCGTTCCAGGCTGCAACAGTCTCCCGTCTGGGTATTCGTAGTATACGTTTCCCTCACCTCCTTTGTGGTCTATGGCTGTATGTATGGCTTTCGCAAGCCTTTCACTGCCGCCTCCTTCAATGGGGTCTACCTGCTGGGGATCTCCTATAAAGTAGTACTGGTCATCTCACAGGTACTCGGTTATATGGTAAGCAAATTTTATGGGATCCGCTTCATCGCCACCATGTTGCCATCCAGGAGAGCCGGGTTCATTATCAAACTGGTCCTTACCGCCTGGGTCTCCCTGCTGTTGTTTGCCCTGGTGCCCGCCCCCTATAACTTTATTTTTATGTTCATTAACGGACTGCCCTTAGGCATGGTCTGGGGACTGGTGTTCGGCTTCCTGGAAGGAAGACGGGTGACCGAGCTGATGGGCGCCGTGCTGGCCACCAGCTTTATCTTCGCCTCCGGCCTGGCAAAGACCGTAGGCAAATGGCTGATGCTCGATGCCGGGATCAGTGAATGGTGGATGCCTTTTGCCGCCGGGGCTGTATTTGTTGGTCCCCTGCTTATCAGCACCTTGCTGTTAAACCAGACCCCGCCGCCGACTCCGGAAGACATTGCACAACGGACCATCCGCCAGCCTATGGAAAAAGAAGAACGAAAGGCTTTTTTGAGACGCTTTGGCTTCGCCCTCATACCTGTTGTCATTGCCTATGTAATGCTGACTATCCTCCGGGACTTCACAGAGGACTTCGCCAACGAACTATGGACAGAGACAGGGTATCAAAATAATGCGGATGTCTTCGCCAGGACCAGCACCATCGTCTCCCTGATCGTACTGGCCGTCATCGGGGGCTTCTTTCTCATAAAGAATAACTACAGGGCCTTTCAGTTGAACAATAGTATTATCATCGGGGGTTTCGCCCTGGCGGCCATAGCAACCCTAGCTTACCATCTCCATTGGATATCCCCGGTCATCTGGATCACCGGCGCCTCCGCCGGACTCTATTTTGGCTATGTCCCCTACAACTGCTTTTATTTCGAACGGATGCTGGCCGCCTATAAAGTACCCGGCAACGTCGGTTTTCTCATTTATATCGCCGATGCATTCGGATACCTGGGCACGGTAGTCGTACTGCTGGTGAAAGAATTCGTAAAGATCAGGTATACCTGGGTCGATTTTTTCACGGGCATGTTCTATACTTCCGCGGTGGCGGGCATCTTATTAGTCCTTTGGGGTTCGGTCCTCTATGCAAAAATTTACAAAAGAAACCAGTAATAAAGAAAGGTATGGTATCTCGATCAGCTATCGTCATTGGCGCAGGTATTGTCGGACTGGCCACAGCAAGGGCCCTGGCCCTCCGGGGATTCTCCGTAAAAGTTTTCGAACGTAGTGAAAGGGCCGTAGGGGCCTCTATCCGGAATTTTGGAATGATATGGCCCATCGGCCAGCCGGCAGGGAAAATGTATGAAAGGGCGACCCGCACCCGGGATATATGGAAAGATCTCTCGCCAAAAGCGAACTTCTGGTCCGAACAGGCCGGCAGCCTCCACCTGGCTTATCATCCGGACGAATGGCAGGTACTGCAGGAATTATATGAGTCCTTTCACAAAGAAGGAAGACCGGTAGAGCTGTTGGATAAGTCGGCCGTAGCCGGCAGGTCGGACTCCGCTATCACCGATGGACTGCTGGGCGGCCTCTATAGCCGGGATGAATGGATCGTTGACCCCAGGGAAGCCATCGCCGCTTTGCCGGGATGGCTGTCTGAACAGTTCCCTGTTGAATTCTATTGGGGGAAATGTGTTTCCTACATCTCCGACCAGGTGGTATACGTGGGAAATGAAGAAGAGCATGAGGCTGACCTGGTCTTTATCTGCAACGGCGCAGACTTCGAGACCCTTTACCCGGAAAATTTTTCACAACTGCCTGTCACGAAGTGCAAATTGCAAATGATGCGCCTGGTCTCTCAGCCGGAAGGCTGGCGCATCGGCCCCGCCCTCTGTGGAGGGCTCTCCCTCACCCACTATAACAGCTTTAAAGCCGCCGCATCCCTGCCGCAGTTAAAACAACGTTATGCGGAAGAAATGGAGGCCTATCTGGAATGGGGCATCCATGTCATGGTATCGCAGAACGGGAAAGGAGAGCTGACGGTGGGAGATTCCCACGAATACGGCCTCACCCACGACCCCTTCGACAGGGATTTCATCAATAAAATGATTTTGGACTACCTCCGGAAATTCGCCCGGTTTAAAGACTGGTCGGTTATCGAGACCTGGAATGGGGTCTATACCAAACTTACCGACGGAGAAGCCGATCTTTTTTTCACGCCTGAACCCTATGTATATGTCATCAACGGGGTAGGAGGGGCCGGCATGACCCTCTCTTTTGGCCTCGCCGAAGAATTAGTGGCAGGATTGTAATAAATTTGCAGGATTATTAGTTATTACGTTTTTACCGGGGTATGAATAAACTAAAATCCTTATTGGTTGACAATCGCTATTTTTTTGCCGGCTTCCTTTTCTTTTTCCTGGTGGGCCTGGTATTTCTGCTGACCAAAGGTAAAGCCGCCACCTTTCTATACCTGAATCCCTATCACCGTACGGACCTGGATACTTTTTTCATCTATCTGACCTGGTTGGGCGATGGCCTCTTCTCCATTACTGTCTTTCTTATTTTACTCTTCTTGCGTCGTTACTCCCAGGCCTGCCAGCTAATGGTCGCTTTCCTGGTATCGGCCCTGCTGGCGCAGATCCTGAAAAATCTTTTCTCCATGCCCCGGCCAAAAGAATTCTTCGCCCCGGGCCAGTATGCCTATTTCATCGATGGGGTCACCCATACGGGTTTTAGCAGCTTTCCCTCCGGTCATAGCACTTCTATCTTTGCCCTTGCCACCCTGCTGGCCTTATTCGAAAAAAACAAGAAATGGAATATTGGCTATCTCCTTGGGGCCGTTGCCGTAGGGTATTCCCGTATCTACCTGGGACAACATTTCCTGGGAGATGTCCTGGTAGGCTCTTTTATAGGGGTATCCCTGGCCGTTCTTGTACATTGGTTATTCACTGAAAAATTTCATTCATTAAAGGCTTTAGCGTAGGTTTGCCTCTATTTTTTGTGCTATTCTAATTTATTATAATATCTTATGATCGATGGTAAAAAACTGG
This sequence comes from Puia sp., assembly GCA_035492545.1. Lineage (GTDB taxonomy): Bacteria > Bacteroidota > Bacteroidia > Chitinophagales > Chitinophagaceae > Puia. Next base: position 34,827 of record DATJJD010000229.1, on the reverse strand, counting down.
TAATCGTGCTGCCGGCTTATAATGCAGAACTTACGCTTCGTAAGACGTATGCAGAAATTCCTTTTGACATCGTGGACGAAGTAGTGCTGGTCGATGACAACAGCAGCGACCGTACCGTAGCCGTGGGTAAAGAGTTAGGCATCTCCCATATCATCAAACATGATGTGAACCGGGGTTATGGCGGCAACCAGAAAAGCTGCTATAATAAAGCCCTGGAACTGGGCGGTGACATTGTGATCATGCTCCATCCGGACTACCAGTATACCCCCAAACTGATTCCATCCATGGCCTACCTGATCGCTAACAACGTTTACCAGGTCGTACTGGGCGCCCGCACCTTGGGAAAAGGCGCCCTCCTTGGAGGAATGCCCTTATATAAATACGTGTTCAACCGGATGCTGACCTTCTTTGAAAATGTCATGTTAAGGCAAAAGCTGGCTGAATATCACACCGGTTACCGGGCCTTTTCCCGGGAGGTCCTGCAGCGGATCAACTATGAAATCAACTCCGAAGACTTTGTCTTCGACAACCAGATGCTCTCCCAGATCATTTACCTGGGTTATGAGATCGCCGAGATCACCTGCCCTACCCGCTACTTCGAAGAAGCCTCCAGCATTAACTTTCGTCGCAGCGTAGTATACGGATTGGGAGTTCTCCAGGTATCCATCGTTCACCGGCTCTGCAAATGGGGAGTCATGAAAAGAGAAATGTATAAACCCCTTAAATAAAACTTTATTTTACTACATCCAGGATGGAATGGTCGATGCCCTTCAATTCATTTGCTTCGGGCTTTAATAATTCCAGCACCGTCACCTCATTCCGGCCTTTATGAAGCCACTCGCCGGGAACGTATAAGGTCTGTTGAGGCCCCACCTCCCAGTACCTTCCCAGGTGGTGACCGTTGATCCAGACTACCCCCTTCCCCCAGGAGCTCATATCCAGGTAGGTATCTCCGGGAGTCGCTAACACAAAAGCCCCCTTTTTTATCACGGGCGCCTTCATCGCCCTGTTGGCCTTCTCCTCCTGCACTCCGCTGGCAGTTGTCCCGGTGCCACCCATCCCATCCGCCGTCGCGAACGGCAGCTTAAATAGTTGCCATTTCCGTAACTCGTGATTATTCAAAAGGACCTTTTCTGTAATCCCCTTTTTATTCTGTAAAAGATAAGGCCCGAAATTAACCCGGCCGAGGTTTTCCACCAGGATATCCAGCCTCACCCTGCCCGGTGGAAGGTCTATAGCCAAACTGTCCTGTTTCAGCCTTCTGTCCAATATACCCACCCGCTGACCGTTTAAAAAGACAAGGCCATAATCCCGCAGGTCCCGGATCTTCAATACCCCGCTACTCCCTCCATCCAGAAAAGTCCGGTACAATACGAACCCATAAGCCTGGTCCAGGTCCTCGAAGGTCAAAGGAGTATCACTGGTGACAGGCTTCGGCAACCTATCAAACAGACTGCTTTCCCTTGTCAATGGAATAGCAGGGATAGAAATGGCAGGTTTGGCGGCAGGCACCGGGGGCAGGTTCTCTCCGGGCGGCAGATGTCTGCCGATGACCTCTCTGAATTTCATGAACTTTTCGGTTGCATTCCCCGCTTCGTCCAACGGGGCATCATAATCATAACTGCTGATCTCCGGCTCATAGGGCGTATTGCCTTTATAATTAGCGCCATTCATAAATCCCCGGGTAGTCCCTCCATGAAACATATACATATTGATGGATATCCCGGCAGCTAATACGGCATCCAGTTTGCCTGCATAGTGTTCAACAGGTATTTTATGATGAGGGGTGCCCCACCAGTCAAACCAGGCAGGATACCACTCTGCAATAAAAAAAGGACCGGTGCCATTATTGTTCTCCCGGATCAGCTTTTTTACCAGGAGAGGGTTATCGACACCGTTAATGGCAGCCAAAAGTCCCGGTAAATGCCCTTTTCCTATGTCTTCTTTAGGATCGCAAGTATACAATAGGCCGTCAAATCCTGCCTCGATGAACATTTTTTTATTGATCTCCAGGTACTCCCTGTCATCCGAATAGGAACCATACTCATTCTCTATCTGCACCATCAGGATATTACCGCCGTGATTGACCTGCAGCGGAGCCAATTCCTTACCCACGGCATTGATATAATTCCTGTATGCCTGCAGGTACCTGGGCTCTTTACTGCGCACGACCAGTCCTTTTTCTTTCTGCAGCCAATAAGGATAACCCCCGAATTCCCATTCGGCACAGACATACGGGCTTGGCCGCAATACCACCCACAATCCTTCTTTTTGCGCCATTCTTACGAATTCGGCGATATCATTATTCCCCGAAAAATCATAATGGCCCTTTTCCGGCTCGTGGAGATTCCAGAATACATAGGTGCCGATGGTATTCAACCCCATCGCCCTGGCCATTTTCATTCTTGCTCTCCAGGACTCCCTCGGCACCCGTGAATAATGCATCTCCCCGGAGATCATTTGAAAGACCTTCCCATCCAATAAGAATGTCGTATCATTTACTGTAAACGAATGTGTCTGTGCAAAGGAAGAACCTGTACATACTATAAATAGCACAGCAAAAAAACATCTATTCATCTTTCAAAATTTTATTATTCATCAAAATCCGCATGCGTTCATTATTGATCCCCACTAAAATCAAATGTTCGCCCTTGCCATTTTTTATCAGTTTCATATCTTTCACATCGCCCTTTATAAAAATCCCATCGTTCAGGTGGGTTATAGGCAGAAAATTCCCCTTACCGTCCCCTTTGAGAAATAAGCCATAAGAAGCATCATAGCGGCCATTCATCACTTCTGCCTGGTACTCATTTCCCGCCAGCAACAGATCCAATTTGCCATCTCCGTCGAGATCATGGGCAATTATCGCATTCACGGGTGCAAACTGGGCTTCAGCCGGCAAAATATGTTTCCGGTATTTTCCATTTCCCAGGTTCTCAAACCAGCAGGTATGCAATTCATTACATTGTAGGGTAATGGCATCTTTCAAGGCAGCATCCGGAAACAGTTCGGTAAAATCAGCCATTGCGAAATCGGCATTTTTTAAAAACCGCTTTTTAAAAGAGGGCATCTGCCGGGTGAGCTGTGTCAAATTCATCCCAAGCTGTAAGGTCTTCTTTCCCGTTTCGTCTGGTAGATAATAACAGAGAAGGGGATTGATGCGCCCATTTCCTTCAAAGTCCTTTGCAAATAATCGTAGCGGCGTTGCTGCCGAAACATGATACGGGTTGTTGGATCCCAGGTTGCCGGCTATGATATCCAGATCCCCATCTCCATCTACGTCCGCCACTGCCAGGCTTTTCCACATGCCATCATCATTTTCCAGTCCCACAGCGTTGGTCACTTCTTTTATCCTCCCCTGATCGGCTTTGAAAACACGTACCGGCATCCAATCGCCAGCGATGATGAGCTCATTTTTCCCGTCGCCGTCAAGATCGGCCCAAACAGATGCCGTTACCATTCCCGGCTCGGATAATGCAGGACATACCTCCCGGGTTATATCCACGAATACTCCATTTCGATATTCCAGTAAAAAGCTTTTTGGCGAATAAGGATAGGCAAGTGATACTCTCCCGCCAATAAACAGACGCAAAGGCTCCCGGCCGCCGCCTGTAAAACTGATGCTTTGTGCGATGGTATTGATAGACGGCGGAAAGGCGGAGCGGCTCAACGTAAAATTACCTTTACCATCGCCCAGGTAAAGCCTGGGGATATGGTAGGGTGAGCCTTTATCGAATTCGGTACTTCCGCCTGCAACGATGAGATCGGGATTATGATCTCCATCGACATCCGCCAAAATACTCTGCATATCCTCCTCGTATTTCGGACCATTCACCAATACCTTGCTTAGAAAGGATCCATTCTTTTGCTGCAAACAAACCTCCCCCGACTGTTTGTAAGCGCCTCCGATAAAAAAATCGGTAAGTCCATCACCATTCATATCACCCGTACTTATAAATGGACCAAGCTGTGAATACTTTTGCGGGAGCAGGGGGGTAAAGGCAAAATCATTAAAGAAACTTTCCTTGTGCGTAAAATTAGCGGAAAGGGAATCCGTTATGTCAACAAATAATGGTGACGAAGAGAAATCTCTGTAACGCCCTGTAATGACTGCCTCATTTTCGTTGAGCACCAGCGTTGTATCGATCGCAGGATTTTGCAAATGCTGCTGCTTCCCATTTGGCCAGGTGACGATGACACTGTCTGGCCGGGTGCCTTTGCCAAGACCGAAGTGTAGTCTTGTATCCACAGAAGAGGCGTATCCCCTGACAGGATTTTGTTCCACCAACTGCACAAGACCATTTTGCCAGAGCAGGATCTTCGCGCCCAACCCGTTCCGGTTCAGGCTGTCCCCCCGCAGCACAAAATTTACAAAATGATGGGAAGAATCATTTTTTTCTGGCCCACGGCTGTTATTGATATATATGGATGCCTCCTGGTTAATATTATTGACTACAAGGTCCAGGTCACCATCATTGTCCAGATCGACATAGGCTGCTCCGTTGGAGATTGTTTTTTCATCGATGCCGGAAAGGGGGGATTGATTGGAAAAATGGCCATTACCATTGTTGTGGAAATAATAACTGCGCAAAGCCACCTTTCCCATGCTATCCAGCTGACCTCTCAGCAATCGATCTCTTACCGGCGCATCCATCGTCCCATAAGTTTCTGATCGGTAATTGATAAAATCCGAATTGATCAGGTCTCGTCCCATTCCATTGGTAATGCTGATATCTTTGTAGCCGTCGTTGTCAAAATCAACCAGCAATACGCTCCAGCTCCAATCTGTTTCGCTCATTCCTGCCAGTTGACCGATCTCGCTAAAATAGGGTAAGGCCGTATCGGTTTTTTGGCGGACTCCCCGGTTTAGCTGAAGCATATTTCTCATGAATTCCGGCTGATATCCCGCCCTTCTTTCTGTTTCATAGCGCCCGTAGTTCATGAAGGAAAACATCATCTTTTTCCGGTAATTATCTTCAGGCATCATGTCTAAAGTGGCAATATCAGGGAGTCCGTCATTGTCAATATCCGCTGCGTCCACTCCCATACTGCTATAGCTTTGATGCCCAAGAGATTCGGCAATGATATTGGAGAATGTCCCATTCCTGTTATTCATCCACAAAACATCGTTGCTTAAATAATCATTGGTGACATAGATATCCGGCCACCCATCTCCATTAAAATCGCTCACCACTACCCCCAGCCCATATCCATCGTCTTTGATACCGGCCGGTAATGAGACATCTTTAAAATAAGGATGGTTGGTGCCCGGAAGGATACCCATATTCTTATACAGCTTATCCGACCGGATAGAATGTCCGCTGGTATCGGGCTTGACAATATCATTTTGTGAAACAGCAGGATGCAGTTCATGATTAACAAGGTACATATCCAGTCGTCCGTCTTTGTCAAAATCGAAAAACGCTGCCTGTGTCGAATAGCTCGTATCCGCCAGACCGTATTCCGAAGCGGACTCCGTAAAAGTAAGGTCATGGTTGTTGATAAAAAGCAGGTTCTTCCTTTTGCTGCCTGGTACATTGCCGGATACACAAACGTAAATATCCACATACCCGTCATTGTTGATATCCACTATACTGATGCCCGTGCACCAGCTGGCCGTTTCAAGGCCCGCAGTTTTTGTGATATCCCGGAAGTGATGATTGCCCAGGTTCAGATAGAGCCGCGAACTGCCTTGCGATGCCCCGAAAAAAAGATCGGGCAGGCCATCGTTGTTAAAATCCCCTACGCCGACGCCACTGCCCATATAGGCATATTCGTCAACGACCAGGTTAACAGAGTCGTTTTCCGTGATAGTATTACTAAAATGGATGCCGGAAGTGCCGGCATCCAGCTTGCTGAAAAGGGTGTCCCCTTTGTTATTCTCTTTGCAGGAGATGACAAGGATTTGGCACAGCAGGAGCCATGGCAGGAATAATCCGTTTATATTTTGACCACTGGCTTTTTTCAATTAATGGTAATTTGCTGTCAAGGTAGTTACGCTTCTCGGATCCAACCGGATATTGTTAGCTGCCATACTGGATTTCTGCAAATTCCTGGTGCTGCTGGTTACATAAGCCGTAAAATTACTGCCAGCCAGGTTGGCGGATCCGCCCAATCCTCCCAAAGATAGTACAGCAGGATTTGCCCGGGTATTTACAAGAACGACCACCAGGGTTTTGCCGATGGGGTCTATATAGGCCGATACCATGATATCGCCTGCTGCATATACCGGATCCGTTTGATTGTTCAGGACGGCGTCCACTCTGATCATTCCAGGCCTGACGAATCTCGAATAATTACCCATACACCACAGTTGTTTTGAATCGGAGACCAGACCGTCGGTCTTTGACAGTTCCGGATCCATCGCGCCCGAAGGGGCATTAATATATACGAGTCCGTCGCTGTAATTATATGGGTTAATACCCAGCCACCATTGCCAGGATGAAGTATTGGCAATAGCCAGATCGTTGTGGATCACTTTGGCCACATATAATCCGTAATCAATACCCGTATTTCTCGGATAGCCGTTTAGCAATCCGCAGATATCGCCCAGGACCCCAAATTCCGTCATCCATAATTGAAGAGAGGAACTGGCATTCATCGCGCTGGTGTGTACCGCCTGGCGGTCCTGTACCAGTGTATTGTCCGGGCAGGTAGTAAAATAACTATGATAGGAAATGGTGTTGTCAACATTGGGTGTGCCGCCAATATAGTTTGAATTGGCAGGGTTAAACCATTGGTTTATCTCGTCTCCCCGATTGTCCGGGGTGGCAGTATTCAGAAAAGTCACCTGTCCGGCTTCACCGGTTACGACATGGGTGTTTACTCCATTTGTCTGCAAGCCGGGGCCCAGGATCTTCGTAAGGTTGGCAATATCCGTATTGGAAGCAGCCGTCCCCTCCTGGTTGTTGGAGGCTCCCCAATTCCATTGCGGTTCATTGACGGGGCTTATATAATCCAGCGGTGTATTGGTCCCCTGAAAATGCTTGCACACCTGGACGAGAAAATCGGCATAATTTTGAAACCTGGAAGGGCTCAGGCTGAATTGAGGAGACCCGGTGCCATAGGCTTTGGCATTACTGGTCATATAAACGGGAGGAGAAGCTGCAAAACCCAGCAGATATTTTACACCCCTTTGCTTAGCGGCATTCATAAACCATTGCTGGCCTTGTTGCTTACTCCAGTTATAGGTGCCATCCGGATTTTGAAAACACTCCTCCCGCCTGTATTCGTCTGCTATGCCACTTGAATCTCCCTGCTCATAGCTTCCAGCGCCGATATTAAATCTCCATAGCGACAACCCGATGCCTTTTGGGTTGCCTGCTGAATCCGCCTCCATGCTAAAAAGATAATCGGCTATTTGGTTTTTCTTTGTAAGGCTTGCCCAGTTACCCACGAACTTTGAAGACCATGCGTCGGAGGCTCCGAAGCTGTGAATAGTTTGATGTGTACCCGTCAGGTTCACCTGCAGCGTTGCTTTTTGCTGGCAGGTGTCTATGCCATTGAAAAGGCAAGGATTTGCCGGCGGAAAAGAAGAAGAGGAAGAGCCTTTCTTACAACTCAGCGTCAAAGAGAGTATTACAAACAAAATATTTACCATAAGCTGTCGGAATCTGTTCATTTAGTTTTCGTTGAGTATTCAGTAACCCGGGTTTTGTGTAATGGTTCCGCCGCCTGCCTGAATTTCCGTTTGCGGGATGGGGAAGAGGTCATTGGTTCCCGGTATATAAAGCTTCCCTTTATTGGCAGTCACCTCGGCGATATTGGCCCTGCTGTCATAGGGATCCGTATTTGTCTGCAGCCATTGAACATAGGTGCCATTGGGGCCGAACAGGGTGGACATCAGGGTAGTGCCGTTTACTTTTACCCTATGCAGATCATCCCATCTCACGTCTGCATATTCCCCGGCAAGTTCCAATCTTTTCTCCAGGATAATAGCATTGATCAATGCATCGCTGGTCAAACCGGTCTTGGGCGCCAGATTTACCCGCGTCCGCACCTGATTTAATAACGTGGTGGCCGTTGCGGCATCTCCATTCCGGGCAGCAGCCTCGGCATAGATCAGCAGCACGTTTGCCAATCGCATGAATATATAAGGTTTGGGCTGCCAGCGGCCATTATAGCCTTGACCCGCGGGACTGCGTTCTGCCAGCGGAATATAATATTTTCTCCAGTTCCTGGCTGAGGTGTTGCCACTGGGGTTGCCATTCCAGCTGGTGACTTGCGGATCTCCTGCTACAGCTTGTCCGTTTTTAATAATGGTATTGACCCTCCGGATACTATCATTTTCATTTAAGAATGCATCTTCCAGGTTGCTGCTGGGCACATGCCAGCCCCAACCTCCATCGACACCACTTCCGGCAACAACCGAATTCACGTTGCCAATCAGATTGTTGGCGCCAATTTCGAAGATCGACTCCTTCCCGTTGTAATACGCTGTTTTAAAAATATCGCCATAATTAGATTCGAGCTGGTATTCATTTAATGCCAGCAATTTACTTGCCGCCAAGACCGTAGAATCGTAATGGCCGGCCCATAAATTCGAATAGGCCAGATAGGCCAGTGCTGCACCTTTGCTGGCCCTTGCCATATCCTGGGGGGTCGTATAATCCTTACGCTGGGGCAGATTGGCTGCCGCAAATTCGAAATCGGCATTGATGAATGCCCAGACCTGATCGACCGTAGCTCTTGCCACGGGGATCTCGCTTTGTTTGGTATTTTCCGTATAAAGCGGCACCCCTCCAAAATTCTTTGCCAGGTCCATATAAAAGAAACCTCTTAAGAATCTCATTTCCCCCAATAGACGCGCTTTCAATGTAGCATCGATGTTGGACGTTGATAGATTAGCTATCCCAAAATTACACTGCCCGATCCCTTGATAACTAAATTGGTAAAGATTGTTTACATCACCGCTCGTAGGAGTTATACTTTCGAGACTGCCAATGGCCCGGTAAGAGGCAGCATTGCTAAATCCACCCAAATTTCCCAGCCATCCATTATCTGTTGCCGTTTCGAAATTGAGCCTGTACCACATTGTCTGCCACCAATCATTTAGGTTGATAGCAGAATAGCAACCCGTCACATAGTTGATACAACCCGCGGATGTTTGAAAAACGCCCGTGTTCTGTACGGTTTGTAACCCGTAATAAGGAATATCCGTAAAGCTTTTTTTGCAGGAAGAAAGAATAAAGACGCCCGAAAAAAAACAGGCTATTATGATTTTAATATTTTTCATATTTACAATGTTATAGGTGAGTATTATAATCCCAAGCTTACACCGGCATTGAATGATTTGGGAACCGGGTATTGTCCTCTGTCGACACCCTGGTACTGCTGGCCATTGGATTGCACTTCAGGATTAAAGCCCTTATATTTTGTGAATGTAGCCAGGTTCTGTCCTCCCACATAGATGCGAACGCTTTTGATGCTATTCACTTTCAGGAATGGGAAGGTGTACCCGATCTGCAAATTCCGGATCCTGGTAAAGCTTCCATCTTCGATATACCAGCTTGAGAAATTATAATTGTTTCCAGAACCTGGGTTGGGATTGGCTGCATTGGGATTGTCGACTCTCCAAACCTTGTCATAACTCCCGGCAATTACATTGGATGCACGGTCGCCGGTGATCATATAGCGCTTGGTGGTATTGGCTACTTTTTGTCCATATGAACCATACAATTCTACCATCAGGTCAAATCCTTTATAATCAGCCTTGATCGAGAAATCCATATTTAACTTCGGATAGGGGTCGCCCAAAAAGGTCCGGTCACCCGCCGTATTGATAGTACCATCTCCATTTACGTCAACGTATTTAAAATCCCCCGGTTTGGCCAATGGCTGGATCATGTTGCCATTTTTATCGGTATAGGCATTCACCTCTGCCTGGGATTTGAATATGCCGGCCACTTTATAACCGTAAAATGCGCCGACTTGACCATGCGTATACATTCTTGTGAATGCCATTCCAAAACGCTCCTCTTCCCGGTAACTGTCCTGAATTCCCACGTCCAGACCCTCGACAGAACCAAGGCTCAGATAGGTAGATTTCACATGGCTCAAAGAGATCCTGGGGATGATCCTCAGCCTCTGCTGCGGCATGGAAATGATATAGCTGGTCGTAAATTCCCAGCCTTTGTTGCCAATGCTGGCTACATTCGCTGTTGGAGAATTGGGCTGTCCGGCACTTAAAGGAATGGATGGCAGCGTCAGGATGGCACCGCTGGACTTGTTGTTGAAATATTCAAACTCGAAATTGAGTTTGTTGTTGAACAGCGTTCCATCCAGTCCCAATCCACGATCCAAATCTGTTTCCCATTTCAAATTGGGGTTCCCGATCTGCGTAGGTACGGTACCGTATGCTATCTGACCTGCATAGGGATAGGTAGAGTTCGTGGATACCAGGCTGTACCAGGTGCTTCTGGTAATGGCATCTGCATTCCCTCTTTTACCCCATCTTGCTTTCAACATCAGGTTATTCATCCAGTCAAAGCTTTTCATGAAATTTTCGGCAGACAGACGCCATCCAAGTGAAACAGAGGGGAAGAATGCATACTGATTGCTCAGCGGGAATTTTGAGTTGCCATCTCTCCGTCCGTTGGCAGTTAAATAATATTTGCCGTCATAATTGTATTCGAGTCGACCGAAATACGCGGATCTTCTAACCCAGTACGCATTGTTGATACCCCCGGTAGGACTGGAATTCCCATCAGGTCCAACACCAAAGGCGGCTAAGACAGCAGAATTTGTCAGATCCATATTGAGGTAATCTTCATAGGCAAACAGGGGATTGTTGCCATTAGAGCTGTCGGCGGAAACTCTTTGACCGCTGCCATAATATTCCTTTTGTTCCGCGGCTTCCTGACCAATCAGCGCCGAAATATGATGCCGGTCCGCCACATTGAATTTATACGTCAGCACATTGCTGAGCACCCAATTGTATTTTACGTCGAATCCTTGTCCGGCCTTGGTCAGGGGACTCTGGTTATTTGCATTGATGTAATACCTTGGTATAAAGAAATTAGCCGTGCTATCATCCACATTAGCGCCCGCCGTAGTGCGGAAGGTCAGATTCTTAATGGGCTGGATCTCCATAAAGGCACTGGACTGGATACCATACAGTTGATTGGGCCTCAAGGTGGCCAGGTTCATGCTAAACACATAATTCTGGGGAGGCGTTCCGTTTCCCGGGCTACCATAAGGCGTTCCATAGGCACTCCATTGCGCATCATATATGGTAGGGTCTGCTGAAGCAGGAATATGCTGCAAATTCGGATTGACATACACAGGGGTTATAGGATCCGTGCCCAGCAGCCCTAAAAAGTCTACCGGCGTGCTGATCCAGGTTTCATACCGTGGCGCGAATGATCCGCCGAACCTTAGCCAGTCGTTGACCTTGAAATCGCCGGTGAATCTGCCCGTGATCCTTTTCCAATCACCAACCTTGGTATTGGCATGTGCATCGGTATAGGACAGGCTCATTCCATACTGCGCTTTTTCAGACCCTCCCGTATAGCTGATCCCTACATTCGTAGTAGGGCTATGGGATTTGATAACGGCGCCCCACCAATCCGTTGACTTGGTAGTATCATATTGATTGACAGGTGTTTCAGGAATTGAGAGACTTGGATTGGAGAGCCGTTGGATTTTCAGCCATTCCGTCGAGCCAGCCATCGTAAAAGGCTTCTTAAGGGTTTGGGATTGATAATTCACCGTCACACTCAAATTACTCGAACCGGCCTTTCCTTTTTTCGTTGTTATCACGATTACGCCACTGGCGGCCTGCGCACCATATATGGCTGCGGCCGATGCATCTTTCAACACATCCATCCTTTCAATATCGTCCGGGTTGATTGAATTTAAAAAGCCGCTTGAGATGGGGACTCCATCAACAATCAAAAGCGGCTGACTGCTTCCCTGAATAGTATAGACCCCCCTGATATAAACATTGGGTTGCTGGCCCGGGCCATTTGAACCGTTTAGCACGCGGACACCCGGCACTTCGCCCTGAAGGGAATTCGCGGCATTGGGACTCTTAAAGGTCGTCAGGTCTTTTCCTGAAATGGAACCCACCGAGCTGATCAGATCAGCCTTTCGGGTGGTGCCGTATCCCACTACTACCACATCGCCCAGGCCTTCACTCGTCGTCTCCAATTGTACCGCCATATTCCCATTTTTGGGAACAGGGACTTTTTTGGGGGCATACCCAATATGGGTGAACAGGAGGATTGCATTGGGGGGGGCACTGATGGTAAATACCCCTGCATCATTTGTCCTGGTTGAAATTTTGCTGCCGTCCACCGTAACGGTGACATCCGGGAGTGGGGCGCCGCCTGCGCTGACTTTTCCTGTGACTACCTGCTGGGCCCATAGTGTGACCGAGGTACAAAATAGCAGGATGCAAATCGATACCATTCTTCGCCCGGCCCGAAGGGGGACAGAAGAATTCCTGGCTGTGTTTACAGCAAAAAGCAATAAACTTCTCATAATGACAAGCGTCGTTTAGTTTTAGTAAAATAATTCTACTGCAAAGTACTCAGCCAATAAGGGGTTGATGGGGGACAAAACACACAAGAATGGGGGGTAAAATGGGAAAAAAGGCCAAATTTTGTTATTTTTTGCCCATTTTAGGGGAGAGTCATTCCTCCCGAATGATATTTAAATCCTGATTAAAGGATTGCCTGTATTTTTTGATGTATTCGGAGGGGGTAATGCCAAAAATCCCCACAAACTGCTCTCTGAAATAGCGCGTATCGCTGATGCCAACCTGGAAAGCAGCCTGGCTAACATTTACATTTTCCGTCAGCATCAGCACAGCGGCTCTTCTAAGCCGGATGGACCGGATAAAGGCGTTCAACCTTTGTCCGGAGATCGTCTTGACCTTCTGGTTGAGCCGAGAATGGCTCATGCCCATCGCCTTGGAGAATTTTTTCATTGTAAATTCTTCATTATCAATGTTTTCTTCAATTACTGTAATACATTTTCTAAGAAAGTCCTGGTATTCCTTTGGCACCTTTACCGTACTTTCCTTCAGGGTAATACTGTCCAGGAAATATCGCTGCAGCATATTCCTGTTTTTAAGCACCGCCTCCACCCTTGCTACCAGATGTTCGCTATCGAAAGGTTTGGTAAAATAGTCATCGGCTCCGCCTTCTATCCCTTTTAGCCTGGTTTCTGATGTGGTGGCGGCGGTAAGTAAAATGACCGGTATATGGCCCATGAATGCGGACTGCTTGATTTTGGTGCATAGCTCAACGCCATCCATTCCGGCCATGTTAATATCGCTGATAATGAGATCGGGAATATGTTCCTCTGCCAGCCGGAATCCGTCTATGCCATTAGACGCAGCATAAAGCAGGTATTTGGAAGAAAAAAGCCGATGTAAGTACTGCAGGATTTCCGCATTATCGTCGATCAATAAGATGGATTTTTTATCAGTCACCACTTCTTCAGCTCTTTTGCCGTCGGGCAGGATGCCGGGGGCTTCATCGGGTACACCGCTGTCTTCCTCCATCAATTCTTCTAAAAGTTCAAATTTCCTTCCCGGACTTTCCATTATATAGGCTTCCCCCAATTCCGGGATCTGCTTCAGGAGGCAAATGGTAAAAATGGAACCCTCCCCGGGTATGCTTTTGCAGGTAACGGTCCCCTTATGGCGTTCAATAAAATGCTTTACCAGAAAAAGCCCGATCCCGAATCCTGCTTTCCCCTTACTATTGGCATGTACCTGCCGGAATTTGTCGAATATCCTGTTCAGATCGTTCTCCTGGATTCCGCAACCGGTATCGCTGATTTCAATACAGACCCCTTTGCCAGTCTCCGTCAAAATAAAGTCGATGCGTCCCCCGTCAGGTGTAAACTTAAAAGCATTGGACAGAAGATTGAACAGCGCTATTTCTATTTTTTCGTAGTCGGCATCTATCTCAAGATCTTTATTATCGCAGAGAAACTGATATAGGATATGTTTTGATTTGGCATGGGTGGTAAAACACATATACACCTCATTACATAGTTCTGCTATGTTGAGCCTGCTGACCTTTAATTTATCCCCCTCACTGTCGGCTTTCCTGAACAGCAATAGCTGGTCGACCAGGCTTAACAGCCGGCGGGCATTACGGTGGACGATAGGGATAAGATCATTCGTATCCGTCTTGCTTCCCTTCGAATGTATCAGCTCTTTGATAGGGTTGATGATTAAGGTCAGCGGTGTCCTGAATTCATGCGATATGTCCGTAAAAAAGGATAGTTTTTTTTCATTGAGCTCTTTTTCTTTTTCATTCTCCAGATGGGCCAGCTTTACCTCATATTTCAATCTTTCCTGCCGGGAAGTATAGCGGATATAGAGATATATGCCGGTGGCGACACAGAGGCCGTATAAAAGATACGCCCACCAGGTCCTGTACCAGGGCGGCAATACGATGATGGTAATAGCCTGCGCCCTGTCGCTCCATTTGCCATCCTCATCAGTAGCCCTGATCCTGAAAATATAGGTCCCTTCCGCCAGCCTTGTATAACTCGCCGTTCTCGATCCTGCCGTATAATTCCACACCTTATCCCAGCCGTCGAGATAGTAGGCGTAATTGATTTTATCTGGCGAAGAATATTCCAGCGCGACAAAATCAATGGATAAAGCTGCCCGGTCATAGGGAATAGTAAGCTCCTGGATATCTTCCAGCGTCCTTTTGGAGACATAGGAGTCATTCTTCTCCAGGGGAATATTATTGACCTTCATGCCGGTAATAAAGACCCGGGGTTTGCCCCCCCGGTCATATACACTGTCGGGATAAAAGATATTGAACCCTTTGATGCCGCCGAAGAGGAATTCGCCGGACTTCAACTGTAAAGCGGCATTGAAACTGAATTGATTGCTCTGTAAGCCATCGGACTGGGAGAAATTCCTGCAATTTTTTTTGAGAGGGTCAAATCTGCATAACCCGTTGAACGTGCTGATCCATAAATTACCCCGGCCGTCTTCCAGTATCCGGAGGATGGAGTTGCTGGGCAGGCCATCGGAATCCGTAAACCGTTGATAGCTGCCCGTCGCCCGGTTGAACAATAATAATCCCCCTCCATCGGTGCCCACCCAAAAATTCCCCCTTTTGTCCTCATGTATCGAGCGGACGGTATATCCGATGGGATAGACCATGTGCTTCTTGCCCCCCTTGTCTATTTTTATTAAAGAAGAATAATTCCCTCCCCAGAAATTTCCTTCCCTGTCTTCCGAAAGACACTGGATGTTAACGATGCTGTTGTCGAATAGGTCAAACCGGTTGGCTGGCCTGTTCAGTGAATACAAGGTGCCGTTGTTGGTCGTGCTGGCCCAGAGCGTCTTTTCAGCGTCTTCGAATAATAGCCAGACATTTTTCTCTTCCGTATGGGTGTAGGGATTGAAACAGCTATAATGCTCAAAGGTCCCCGTGGAAGACCGGTAATGGTTGATTCCTCCCGACCAGGTAGATATCCAGAGAGTATTCTCATCATCGTTTAATATATTGGTAATAAAATTGCTGCTGATCGATCCTTGATTAGCCGGGTCATGGACATATCCGGTATAGGTGTTTTTTCCCCGGTCCCAGCGCCGCAGCCCTCCTCCATCTGTTCCGATCCAGATGCGCTGGTCGGCCGCTTCACAGAAGGATAAGATAAAATTATTGACCAGGGGGGTATTGCTGTTGCCGGGTTGAAAAAATATCGTCTTAAAAGGCCTTGCCCTATTTTCAATGATGTTGACCCCTCCCCGTAAAGTGCCGATCCATTTCCTGCCTTCCTGGTCCTCATAAATGGAAAAGACGGCATTACTGTTGATCACCGGCTTGCCTTCAGACGATACAAGAGGTATTACCGGTTCTCCGGGGGAATGCATGACCAGTATCCCATCCCCGTCCGACCCTATCCATAAGACTCCGGCCTTGTCCGAACAAAGATTGATGATCCGGCTGCTCCCCGGGATGTAGTTATTGGAGAAGGTATCCGACGTATGATCATATCGATAAAGACCATTGTCATTTCCCAGCCAGAGGTTTCCGCTTCTATCGATCTTGAGACAGTTGCATTTTTTGATACCGCCGTTGAGGATACGCAACGTTTTTCCCCGGCTGTCGTAGATACCCAAGCCCTCATTTTGCACGAATACCCAGGCGTATGACCCTTCGGCGGCCCACTCGATAGCCATTACCTCATAATTGATAACAAGGCCCGATCCCGTCCGCAAAGGGATTTGCTGCCCCCTGGACTTATTATTTTCAAATAGCAAAAGCCCGCTGTACTCCGTGCCGATAAAAATATTGCCCGCTGAATCCGCTTTGATAACATGGACATTGCCGGTGATCTTACTTTCCGAATGGTTGTCGGATTTGATAAAAAGGGGAGTGGAGAAACCGGATTTGGCGGGATCGAACAGACAAACCCCTTTGCGGCCTCCAATCCATATATGGTGCTGCCGGTCTCCTTCAATCGTGTAGATCCCGTTGTCTATAAGAGAAGTGCTGTCCCCAATCCTGTTGCGGAAAATTTTGAAACCATAGCCATCATACCGGTTCAGTCCGTCATAGGTCCCAAACCACATAAATCCTTTATAATCCTGGTAGATGCTGGTGACTGCATTGTTCGAAAGGCCATGTTCAATTCCCAGGTATCTTACAGGAGCATCTGACCCCGCTGCAAAAAAAGGCAGGATACCAAAAGCCAAAAAACAGAGCCTGTTGAAGATACCAGACATATGAGATCAGATATTATATGTAATAATAATAAACATGCCGCTAATTCTTTTAAGGAAATTTGCAAAAGCCTTACCTTCATCAAATTATCTGTAAATACCCAAATTTTCCCCGGACCATGCGTCTAAATAAAACCACCACCGTCCTGTTGATCGCCGCCCTCGCCGCTCTTTTCTTTATCCCGTTTTTGGGACGGGTGCACCTGTTCGACTGGGACGAGATCAACTTTGCCGAATGCAGCCGGGAAATGATAAAAATGCACGACTATACCCGGGTATACGTCGACTTCAAACCTTTCTGGGAGAAACCTCCTATGTTCTTCTGGATGCAGAGTACCGCCATGAAGCTATTCGGCGTCACGGAATTTGCTTCCCGCTTCCCCAACGCCCTCTGCGGGATCGTTACCCTCATCGTGATCTTTTGCTGTGGCAGAAGGATCTATGACACCCGTTTTGGTATTCTATGGGCCCTGGCCTATGGAGGCTCTCTCTTCCCCAATATGTATTTCAAGTCAGGCATCATCGACCCCTGGTTCAACCTGTTCACTTTTCTTTCCCTGTACTATTTTATTTTGTACCACTGGAAAAGAAATGGGTTCGATAAAGAAGGGTTGACAAAAGCCCCGGTGTATTATGTGCTATGGTCGGGTATTTTTATGGGCCTGGCCATCCTTACCAAAGGACAGGTGGCCCTGATGGTCTTTTTACTGGCCCTGGGCGTTTACCTGGTATGGAACCGGTTTAAATTCTACTTCAACTGGGGACATGCCGTATTGTTCCTGGTCATCGCCACCCTGGTCACTTCCACCTGGTACGGCTACGAGACGATGACAAGAGGCCCCTGGTTCATCAAAGAGTTCCTGAAATATCAATACCGTCTTCTTACCACCCACGATGCCGACCAGGCGGGATTTTTCGGCTATCATTACATCGTCCTGCTCATTGGCTGTTTCCCCGCCTCTCTCCTGGCAATACCCTCCTTTTTCCCCTCGAACTACACCAGCCGCTACGATAAGGACTTTAAAAGATGGATGCTCATCCTCTTCTGGGTGGTGACGGTCTTATTCACCATCGTTCAGTCCCGGATTATCCACTATTCGTCCATGGCCTGGTTCCCCGTCACTTTCCTGGCGGCTTATTCCCTGTACAAATGGCAGAACAAGACAGCCGAATATAAAAAATATGTAGGGGTATTTATCGGGATCCTGGGCGGCCTGATCTCCCTGCTTCTGCTGGGCGTTGCCGTTATCGGGCTGAATGTAAAAAGACTGGCCCCTTATGTCGAGGATACCTTCGCCCGTGGAAATATGGAGGCCGAGGTACACTGGTCAGGCTGGGAGGGCATTGTCGGTGTGTTAATGATCGTCACCCTCATATTGGGCATAAGAAGATTGAATAAAAGGGAATTCAATGCGGCCGCCTGGACTTTTTTTGGCGGAACAGCCATCGTTATCTTTCTGGCCTCCGCTATCATCGTCCCCAAAGTGGAGAGATATTCCCAGGGCGCGGCCATCGACTTCTTCATCGCAAGGCAGGGAGAGAACTGTTATGTGCACACGCTGGGATATAAGAGTTATGGAGACCTCTTCTACACCCAAAAAGAGCGGCCTTCCAATCCCAATTCTTATGACGAACAATGGCTGCTTACCGGCAATATCGATAAACCCGTATACTTTGTTACCAAGGTGGACCGGGAGGATAAATACAAATACCCGGAGTTAAAGGAGCTTTATCGCAAGAATGGTTTCGTATTCCTGAAACGCGACGTGCCGGCCGCTCATTGATTCGCGCCCGGCAACGGCCGGTTTGGCTTATTTTTTCTTTCCCCCGGAAAAGAACTTCAGTAAACCGCTGATCACTTTATCATTGGCGCCCAGCTTTCCCTTGATCGAAGTGTACATGGAGACCAGTGCATTGTCCAGCCGGACCAGTAATTTGTTGCTGCCATCCCCGGGTCTTGCCTGGTAGTAAGTAGCCCGGCGGTAGGGGTTCTCTTCGACGGTATAATAGTAGAGGGCGATGGATCGGCGGTAAGTACCTTCGGGACACTGCATGGGTTCCGGATGGCCATGGAAGGAGTCCGCGTCGGTATTGAAAATGACACAACGGTTATAGACCGGCAGGACACTCTCCTCACAGGCTTTCATTTTCCGGTCCCACAGCTCCAGTTTGCCACCCCATTCTTCTTTCCAGTCTTCGTTGAGATAGACCAGCACGTTCACCCTCCGTTGCCAGTTGCGGTGATGAGGATGCACCGTAAAGTCTGCATGGATATTCAGGAAGCCTCCCCGGGTGGACTGATGGATACCCCCCCCTTCCAGGCCATCGTCCTTCTGAAGGCCTTTGATACCGGTGATGGCGCTCAGCCATTCCAGGAATGCGGGGGAATTTAATTCGTTGATGGTGCCCCTGATCGTTTCCGGCAGAAGATCGATCTTGTTCAACCCTCTTTTGTCCTCGTTGTAATGTTTGTAATTGATCCAGCCATTCGTTTCGTTCAGCTTGTTGAACTCCGCAATACAGGTATCGAGCACGGCGGGATTCAGAAAATTTTCCAGTACGATATGGGGGTAGGGAGGAGCTCCCTGGTATTTTTTACTTAATTCACCTAGTTGGCTATTCCACTTGCTATAATCAAAGATTTGGGTAGTTGACACGTTTGGATTTTTTTATATGTTTGAGCCTGACGGACCTTGGGTCCGCAAGGCGCAAAGGTACATAAATCCAAATTAATCTCTCCGCGACTCCATCGTAAATCCGATAGTCGTGCCCACGTCCGGCGTACTCCGTACATGAATGGATTGACCATGTGCCTCGATAATATGCTTACAGATCGCCAGCCCCAGCCCTGTCCCCCCCTTGTCCCGGCTTCTGGCGGCATCCGTCCGGTAAAAACGCTCGAATATCCGCAAAAGATGCTCTTCCTCGATGCCTATCCCGTCGTCACTGATCTCTATCAGCACGTTCTTTTCGTCGATCTTATAAATACTGGCGACGATGGTACCGCCAGGTTTCCCATATTTGGTGGCATTTTCCACGAGATTGATCAGCACCATCCGGATCTTTTCCTTGTCTGCAAACACCGTAATGGGCGACTCACAGCCCTTTTTAATGGCTGTCCGGACATTTTTCTTATGGGTCTTGATGGAAAGGGATTCGAATATCTCCTTTATCAGGTCCTGGATGACGAAATTCTGTTTATATAGCAGCTGCTCCCCACGCTCCAGCGTGGAGATCTCGTCCAGGTCATTCATCAGGTTGACCAGCCTGTCAACATTTTTGGCAGCATTCTCCAGGAATTTTTTCCGGATGGCTATGTCTTCCATCGCGCCATTCAGTAAGGTATCCACATACCCCTGTATGGCAAAAATGGGTGTTTTGAACTCATGCGCCAGGTTTTGCAGGAATTCCTTCCGGTAGGCCTCATTCTTTTTTAACAGTTCGATCTCCTCATTCCTCTTTTCCCCCCATTTCTCTACATCCTCCCGCACCTCGTCGATGCTCTTCTGGGGCAGGATATATTTGAAGTATACCTCTTCTTTCTTCGTAGCCTTGGTCTGATGAATGAGCTTGTAGATCAGCTTTATTTTCCGGTAGATGAATTTCTCCAGCGTGAACTGGATCAGTCCGTAGCTGCCTGAGAAAATGATGAGCAGGGACGCCGCACCCACAATGAGATTACCCGTTAAAAAATAGATGCCCGCCGAAATAGGAAGAGCCAGCAGCCCGGCCGTCAGCGCAGATAATTGTTTGGGAGATAGATTCTTAGTGGAAGGCATGGGTATCGTAAATTACAAAATTCACCCGTGGATTGTTCAAATCGCCACTGGCGATCCGGCCGAAGGCCCATCATAAACCCAGGCCGGCGATAGGTTATATTTCAAAAAACCGATAGCCCGGCCTATAAATTGAACTTATAACCCACCCCTTTTACCGTTGTAATACAATCCAGCCCTAATTTCTGACGGATCTTACGGATATGGACGTCAATGGTGCGGTCGCCCACAATCACTTCATTCCCCCATACCTGGTTCAGGATCTCATTTCGTAAGAATACCCTTCCCGGCCGGGAAGCCAGCAGGTACAATAATTCAAATTCTTTTTTAGCCAGCGTGACATCCTTCCCGTCTACGGTAACCTCGAATTTGGAGGGGTCGATGGTCAGGTTCTCCACCTTTAAAACTTTGTCCTCCGGCTCTTTATTCACCCGGCGGAAAAGGGCATTCACCCGGCTTATCAAAACTTTGGGGCTGATAGGTTTGGTGACATAGTCGTCGGCTCCCGTCTCCAGCCCCCTGACATGCGATCCCTCATCGCTCAGCGCCGTGAGGAATATGATGAGGGTCTCTTTAAAAGTGGGCTGGGACCGTAAGATCTCACAGACCTCCACCCCATTCTTCTTAGGCATCATGATATCCAGGATGATCAGGTCCGGTCTGACGATTTTCGCCTTGCCGATCGCTTCGTCGCCATCCTTGGCCGTGATAACCTCATAGCCTTCCTTGGTGAGATTGTATTGAATGATTTCCAATATATCTGGTTCGTCGTCGGCTATTAGTATCTTCTTTCCTTTGGATTCCATTTTAACCAAAAATTTACGCAAACCTACTGGAAATAAAGCTTTGAGCGGGATTTCAATTGCTTAGTTTACAATTTATTAATATAGAAATAACACGAAAACCGGGGCGAATTATCTGATTTTCATCAAATTTATAGGTTCTTTTTCTTACACCGAAGGGGCCTTCCCCGGCTCCATACCATAAGGTACGTAACTATATTATACGTAGCTTTAATCTATGAAAACAGCTCTACGATTCAAACTCGGCGCTGCAACGTTAGTATTTCTGATCAACTTTACCCTACAAGGATGGGCCCAGACCAATGCCTACCCCTATCGGGTGGCCCAGGACCGTATGTTATGGCATGACAATGTGGACAAAGAACAGCAGCGGCTGGTGATATTAGGGGGAGGTAAATATGACAGTCTGATCCGGCTGTCAAAGGACGAGACCATCAATTACCAGATCACCGACGCCCTGATCCGGCAGGTGGACGAGATCCAGCAACAAATTGAATTCGACTCCGCCCTCAACACTAATAATAAAAAGAAATACCTCCGGGCCCTGGAATTCCTCCTTCGGGGATTTCATCAGGCCTATGACAAAAGAGAGATTCAGCCGGCTGCAGCTCCTCCATTGATAGCCGCCTTCGAAAAAGCCATGGTCCTGGACAAGAAAGGCCAGAGCATCGAGCCCGTCATTACCACGGTCCCTTACGAAGTGGGAAAGGTCCTGGTAGAGTGTTTCCTCTATCCTTCGGAGAACAGTGGAGTAAAACCTTCCCGCCTTTACCTGACCCGGAAATACTGCGAAATGCACCCCGGGCTCATCCTGAACTATCTTCGTCTTCATCCGGACCTTCCTTTTGCCGACAGCCTCATCGTCATCGCCGGACATTATAATATCCGTCAGTTATACGATTTCGCAGCTGCCAGTAACGAGCTGGGAGCCCATATCCGCAATAGTAAAGATTCCCTGGTCCACACCGTGGCGATGATGGCCAATAACAAAAGCGGGCAATTGTATTTCCCCTTCCTCGACAACCTGGTCCGGGGACGCATCACCCTTGAAGACATCGATAAGGTAAAAACGGATGAACTGAATTACTTCCGGCTGCTGGTGAGGACCAGACAGGACTATGCAGAGCGGCTCTTGCCTCCACAAAGAGATACTCCATTGGAAATGAATGCATTGACGGAAATGCTGGCAAAAAAAGGAAAAGAGATTTTTGTTCGGGAGATCAATGCCCTCCACACCGTGGATAACCCTGCTATCCGCTTTAAGGTCCTGGACCCGCTGACCCCTGCCGAACTATATTACCTTATCGTGCTCAGCGAAGATGAGATCTATACCTCCAGCTATCTGGGCGTATATGACAGGATCTTCCAGCGAATGCCCAATCCCTATGGGGATAGCCTGTTGATGCAGGTCCATGGCGATTATTTCCGGAAATTTATAAAAATGGCCGCCGCCTATAACAAACTGGACCACTTTCTGGGCACGATGGATAAGCAGAATGCCGGGACCATCATGAAATCCTTCATCATTCACCTTGAAAAGGCCAATGAAGAAGAAGCCGTGGACGTAGCCGATTCCTATAGCAGTATTTTTGAAAAGAACCGGGCGTTGGCCAGGTTCATCCTGGGGGAGGTGAAAGGTAACTACGAAAAGAATGTGGCTGCGGGGGATAAAAAAGGCACCATCATCTACAACCTGCTCGAGACCCTTTTTGAATCGGCCGATACGGCCAATAAGACCGATCTCTCGGCCAAACTGGGCATTCCTCCCGTCTATACCGTGGATTATAGCTCCCTGGCGGATGATAGCGGCCGGGTGATCCAACAGGTATTTTTCTATGGAGACCAGGACAAGGACGGCCAGAACTCCTTCCTCAATTTCATGGCCCTCTTCCGGTCCAAACCAGGGGTCAGGCCCGAATGGAAGATCACGGAAAACCCCCAGTGGGTGACCATCACCTCTACCAAAGGCAAACCCGTCCTCATATTTGCCAACAGACCTCTTTTGGGGGACGACGACCCGGATGCCAAAGCCCAGAAAGCCCTGAACGACTATCTATATGACCATCACCTTCGACCCACCGTCGTCATTCACCGGGGACATAGCTATCACGTAAAATATACCATCGAACAGATGCCGGCGACGGCCCGTATCGTGGTGCTGGGCTCCTGCGGGGGGTATAACAACCTGAGCGAAGTGCTGAAGATCAACGAGGATGCACACATCATATCTTCCAAACAGGTGGGGACCAAGACGGTAAATGAGCCCATCCTCCAGGCTATCAATAATACCCTCCTGGCCGGGAAAGACATCGAATGGCTCCCCATGTGGAAAGAGCTGAGCACCCGGTTCCAGAACGATGCCGCTGCCAAAGAGAAGTTCGACGACTATATACCGCCCTATAAAAACCTGGGCGCTATCTTTATTAAAGCTTACCGGAAGGCCATGGATACGGATGAATAATCCTTGTACCTTTGCACCCGGCATCCCGCCGGTTTATTGTTATGTCTGAAGAGAAAAAGAAAAAAAAGATATTCGATTTTAGCTTGTTGAGAAGGGTATTTCACTATGCGGCTCCTTACAAAAGCCGCTTGTATATCTCGGTAATACTGTCCATCCTGCTGGCTATACTTTCCCCTCTGCGGCCTTTCCTGATACAGGTCACGATCAATGACTTTATCCGTAAAGGGGCTTCCCCCGACTTTTCCCTCAAACAAAAGATGGAAACCCTGGTGATCGGCATTACCCTTCTGCAGATCGTTTTTTTACTGGTAGAGACGGTAGCCCGTTTTTATTTTTCTTTCATCACGGCCTGGCTGGGTCAGACCGTAGTAAAAGACCTGCGGGTAGCTGTCTATAATAAAATACTGGGGCTAAACCTTTCTCAGTTTGATAAAACGCCCATCGGCACCCTCACCACCCGGACTATCAATGATATTGAAGCCATCAACGACATTTTTTCGGATGGGCTGATCCCCATCATCGCCGACCTGCTGTCCATCGTTTCCGTATTGTTGTTCATGTTCGTGGCGGACTGGCGGCTTACCCTGATCTGCCTGGCGCCCTTCCCTCTGCTGATCCTGGCTACCTGGCTGTTCAAAGAATCTGTCAACCGGTCTTTTATCCGGGTGCGCAACGCCGTGGCGGCCCTCAATGCTTTTGTACAGGAACATATTACCGGGATGCAGATCGTACAGGCTTTTTCGGCGGAGGGACGGGAATCCGCAAAGTTCAATAAGATCAATAGAGAGCACCGTAACGCAAATATCAACGCTATTTTCGCCTACTCCGTCTTTTTTCCCCTGGTAGAGATCATATTGGCAGTCTCCACCGGCTTATTGGTCTGGTGGGGCGCCCGGCAGGTGCTTCACTTGCCCGCAGCCCAGGCAAATGAGCTGAGCGGTAAGATCATCGCCTTCTTTTTATATCTGAACCTCCTGTTCCGTCCCCTGCGGGTGATAGCGGACAAGTTCAACGTCCTGCAGATGGGTATGGTGGCCAGCGAGCGGGTTTTCCGGGTGATGGATAATGACGATACCATTAAAACGGAAGGGACCTATGCCCCGGGAAGGATAAAGGGGAAAATAGAGTTCGATAAAGTCAGTTTCGCCTATACGGACCAGCGATACGTCCTGAAGAATATCTCTTTCACCGTACAACCTGGCCAGACGGTGGCCATCGTCGGACATACCGGCAGCGGCAAGACATCCATCATCTCTCTGATCAATCGACTGTATCACATTCAGTTAGGGGAGATCCGCATCGATGACACCCCCATCATGGACTATAAACTGGATGACCTGAGAAGCAACATCGGGGTCGTATTACAGGACGTCTTTTTATTCTCGGGCTCGGTAAAGGACAATATCACGTTGCGCAATAATGATATTCCGGATGAAAAAGTAATAGAGGCGGCAAAACTGATCGGCATGCATGAATTTATTACCCGGCTGCCGGGCGGCTATCACTACAATGTAATGGAAAGAGGCAGCTCCCTGTCGTTGGGTCAGCGGCAATTGCTGTCCTTTATCCGGGCTTTGTTATACGATCCTTCCATCCTTATCCTGGACGAAGCGACCTCCTCGGTGGATACGGAGTCCGAGCTGCTCATCCAGGAGGCCATCGACAAACTGATCGCCGGCCGCAGCTCCATCGTCATTGCACACCGCCTCTCTACCATCCGGAAAGCCGACCAGATCATCGTGCTGGACAAAGGCGAGATCAAAGAGATCGGCACTCATGAAGAACTTTTGGCACATGAAGGTTTTTACGCGAAATTGCATGAGATGCAATTCAGCAAACAACTGCCCGTTGAAAGGAAGGTTTCGTAATAGATCCTAAAACCATTTACTATGGCTAAAGCATATAAAAAAGATAACGATCTGGCTTCTATTGTAAATGAAGACAATAGCGCCATGCGTTTCTATGCTTCCCAGGAAGAGCAGGAACTGGAAAGGCTAAAGGACGATATGAACCGGTCCGCCACGGAAAAATTTCATAGGTTAATGGGGTTGATGAAAATTGGCAACATGATGAATAAAGCCGTCATCCACCATAAAGCATAAATCCATTTCAGCTTATGGATATTTATGAAAATGCCTTCACTGATCTATGGAATTGCTTAAACAGCAATCGGGTACGCTATATTATGGTGGGGGGATTTGCAACGAATCTTCATGGGTACCACCGATTTACGCAAGATGTTGATCTATATATAGATGATACTTCTGAAAATCGTAAAAACCTAAGAAAGGCTTTTAAAGACCTGGGACTTGGGGATTTTGAGCCTATAGAGCGAATTGAATTTATTCCTGGATGGGTTGATTTTCAATTGCAAAATGGTGTCAAAATGGATATTATGACCTCCTTGAAGGGGGTGGAACTTACCTTTGACGAATGTCTCCAAAGAGCTCCGGTAGCCGAAATTGAAAACGTTCATGTTCCGTTCCTACATATTAACCAACTAATCGAAAACAAAAAAGCGGTCAATCGTCCCAAAGATCAATCTGACGTCCAGGCATTAGAAAAAATCCGCAGTCTTTCCGGACAGAATGACCCCATCACCTGAATGGTCCGCCGGCCCCTCTTTCCCCCTTTTCTCTA
Source organism: Puia sp. (assembly GCA_035492545.1). Classification (GTDB taxonomy): domain Bacteria; phylum Bacteroidota; class Bacteroidia; order Chitinophagales; family Chitinophagaceae; genus Puia. The sequence goes on along the minus strand of DATJJD010000229.1, from coordinate 8,436 downwards.
ATCTTACTCTAATCTTATTTTCATATTTTGGCGCTCCCCCCGTATCTTTGCGCCAAATTTCAGGGAAGGTATGGTATCCAGAAGCTTCAAATCTTTATTGGTCGCGGCTTTCAGCCTAAGTATCGTGTTTTTTTCAACTGTGTCCAAGGCTCAGGATTCCGGCGCTCCCGCCGGTGGAGAACCCAACAGCAAGGAGGCCGTTAAATTAAACCCTTCCAAGATCATCCTCGAGCACGTAGGCGATGCTCATGAATTTCACTTTTTTTCCATCAACGGGAAGCCTGTCACGGTTTCTTTGCCCGTTATCCTCTATTCCCCGGCCAAAGGCGGCTGGTCTTTTTTCATGTCTTCCCAATTCGAGCATGGCGCCAAGCCCTATGGCGGCTACCAGCTGCTGGAAGATGAATATGTCGAAGAGCACAAACTGGACCCCAAAGTATACCAGCCGGGCAAGATCTTTGCGCTCAATGAAGCCGGAGTGCCCGATGCCAGCATAAAAGTATACGACCTGTCCCTGGGCCGGAATGCCGTGCAGGTGCTGATCTCTGTCCTGCTGCTGATCCTGATCATGAACAGTGTAGCTCAAAAATATGCTAAGGGTCAGGGAGTTACGACGGCCCCCACCGGCTTCCAGAATGCGGTGGAACCCGTTATCACCTTTGTCCGGGACGAAGTCGGCAAGTCCAATCTGGGGGATAAGTACCTCAAATACATGCCCTTTTTACTCACTGTATTCTTTTTCATCCTGATCAATAACCTGATCGGCCTGATCCCCGGAACGGCCAATGTTACCGGGAATATCGCCTTTACGGCCGTACTGGGGCTTATTTCCTTTGTCGTGATCCTCTTCAGCACCAACAAACATTATTGGGGACACATTGCCAACCCCCCTGTACCCTTAGGCGTAAAACCCATTATGATCCCTGTGGAGATCCTGGGTATCTTCACCAAGCCCTTCGCGTTGATCATCCGTCTTTTTGCCAACATGATCTCCGGGCACATCATCATTCTCAGCTTTATTATCCTGATCTTTATTTTCGGCGCCATGAACACAGCCCTGGGATGGGGCACATCCCCCTTCTTCGTGCTGCTGGCCGTATTTATCTACCTGATCGAAATATTAGTCGCATTCATACAGGCCTTCATCTTTGCTAACCTCACTGCGGTATTTATCGGTCAGGCCTTCGAAGGAGGCCATGACGACCATGGCCACGGGGAAGGGCATCATGACGACGCCGTAATGATCTAAAGTCTTTTTTAATTATAAAACCAAGTATCATGACGTTGATGACAACATTGTTAGAGATTCAGCCTGGTTATGGTGCAATTGGCGCAGGCCTTGCCGCGATCGGTGCCGGTATCGGTATCGGACAGATCGGTAAGGGAGCTGTAGAAGCCATTGCCCGCCAGCCGGAAGCTTCGAACGACATTCGTGCCAACATGATCCTGGCCGCGGCGCTGGTAGAAGGGGTTGCCCTTCTGGCTGCCGTAGCAGGTCTGCTCGCTGTATTTAGTAAATAAGCGACGACCCGCAAAGCAACTGCGGGGCCGGCACGTAAAAATCGTACTGCATCCGACGCACAGGGCCGAGGATGCAGTATTTTTGCCCTCTGGGGGTCGTACACCAAGACACAAAACCTAACACGTATCTGATAAATTTTTTACGCCATGTTAACACCTGATTTAGGCTTATTTCTCTGGAACCTCCTGGCTTTCCTCATCCTGTTCGTTATTTTGAGAAAGACGGCCTGGAAGCCGATCCTGAAATCCCTGGGCGAACGGGAAAAGGGCATCGCCGACTCGCTGGCCACCGCTGAGAGAGTAAAGCTCGAAATGGCCCAGCTGAAAAATGAAAATGAAGCCCTGCTGGCCAAAGCCCGTGAAGAAAGGGCCCTGATGCTGAAAGAAGCCCGGGATATTAAGGATAAGATCATCAACGAGGCAAAAGAACAGGCTAAAGAAGAAGCCAATAAAATGATCGCAGACGCCCGTCAGGTGATCGAACAGCAGAAAATGGCCGCCGTGACGGACCTCAAGAACCAGGTAGGCAACCTCGTTGTCGAAGTAGCGGAGAAAATACTGCGCCGGGAGCTGTCTGATAAGGCCCAACAGGAGAACTACATCCGTCAATTGTCGAACGAAGTGAAATTAAACTAACTATGCCGAACCCCCGTCTCGCCGGAAGATATGCCAAATCCCTTTTAGACCTCGCCCTTGAAAAAGGTCAGCTGGATGCTGTGTACAATGACATGCTGTTCCTGGATGCCGCCATCAAAAGCAGCCGGGAGCTGGTGATCCTCTTAAAAAGCCCGATCATCAAGGCCGATAAGAAAGGGAAGATACTGGACGCCGTCACCGCCGGAAAGATCAGTGTGATCACAGCCACCTTTAACAAATTGCTGTTGAACAAAGGCCGCGAATTTTATCTGCCGGAGATCGTTACGGCCTTCATAGCCCAGTATAAGGAGTATAAAGGCATTCATACGGTCAAACTGACCACTGCCGTTCCTGTAAGCGAAGAGCTGAAACAGGCCATCCTGCAACAGGTCAGGGTTGGGAAAAATATGCAGCACCTCGAGCTGCATACGGAAGTTAAGGAAAGCCTCATCGGAGGGTATGTGCTGGAAGTAGGCGACGAACTGGTGGACGCCAGCATTGCCTTCGACCTGCATAATATAAAGAAGCAGTTCCAGAACAATGATTTTATCTATAAGATAAGATAGTCACAACAACAATAATAAGACAACTAACTAACAAAGTATAACTATGGCAGAGATCAAACCGGATGAAATTTCAGCGATATTGCGTCAGCAATTGAGCAACTTCGATGTTTCCGCTGAGCTGGAAGAAGTTGGTACCGTGCTGCAGGTCGGTGACGGCATTGCCCGTGTGTATGGCCTGAGCAGTGTCAGCAGTGGTGAGCTGGTGGAATTTGAAAATGGCGTAAGGGCCATTGCACTCAACCTGGAAGAAGATAATGTAGGGGTGGTACTGATGGGAGAGAGTGGTGATATTAAAGAAGGTGCGAAAGTACGCCGCACCGGTAAGATCGCCTCTATCAATGTAGGGGAAGGTATGCTGGGCCGTGTGGTAAATACCCTGGGTGAACCCATTGACGGAAAAGGACCTTTGACCGGTGAAAAATATGAAATGCCCCTGGAACGGAAGGCCCCGGGTGTAATTTTCAGAGAACCGGTAAAAGAACCCCTGCAGACAGGTATCAAAGCAATCGACGCCATGATCCCTATCGGCCGCGGACAGCGTGAACTGATCATCGGCGACCGCCAGACCGGTAAGACGGCCATCGCGATCGATACCATCATCAATCAGAAAGAGTTCTTCAAAGCAGGCAAACCTGTTTATTGCATATATGTCGCCATCGGACAGAAAGCTTCCACTGTTGCCGGTGTTATGCAAACGCTGGCCGAGAATGACGCCCTTCAATACACGGTGATCGTAGCGGCATCGGCTTCCGATCCCGCCCCTTTGCAGTTCTACGCCCCTTTCGCAGGCGCTGCCATCGGCGAATTTTTCCGCGACACCGGACGTCCTGCCCTCATCATTTATGATGATCTTTCCAAACAGGCTGTGGCTTACCGTGAGGTGTCTCTGCTACTACGCCGGCCGCCAGGTCGCGAAGCATATCCTGGTGACGTATTCTACCTGCATAGCCGTCTGCTGGAACGTGCTGCAAAAGTCATCGCTGATGACGGCGTAGCAAAGAATATGAATGACCTGCCCGACTCCATCAAACACCTGGTGAAAGGCGGTGGCTCTTTGACAGCTTTACCCATCATTGAAACACAGGCCGGTGACGTATCCGCCTATATCCCCACCAATGTGATCTCCATCACCGATGGTCAGATCTTTTTGGAAGGTAACCTTTTCAACTCCGGTATCCGTCCCGCAATCAACGTAGGGATCTCCGTTAGCCGCGTAGGTGGTAACGCGCAGATCAAGTCCATGAAGAAAGTGGCCGGTACGCTGAAGCTGGATCAGGCGCTGTACCGTGAAATGGAGGCCTTCTCCAAATTCGGTGGTGACCTGGATGCCGCTACCAAGCTGATTATCGACAAAGGCGCCCGTAACGTGGAAATATTGAAGCAGCCTCAGTACTCACCTTTCGCGGTGGAGAAACAAGTCGCTATCATCTACCTGGGTACGCAGGGTCTGCTGAGACAGGTGGCCGTCCGGAAAGTAAAAGAGTTTGAAGATCATTTCCTGCTGGAAATGGAAAACAAACTTCCGGATGTATTGAACGAATTTAAAAAGGGCAACCTGCCCGACGACGGAATCAAGAAAATGGTGGAATTGGCAAATGGCCTGATCCCTCAATACAAATAAAGAAGTCTTTACTAAATAAAAAACCACTTCGAAAGAAGTGGTTTTTTTATGCTCAAAAAAATCCGGATAAACACTTGCACAATTAGAAAAAATTGGCAATCTTTACACCGTCAACACGACACCCCCTCCAAGTTTCCCAGAAAAACGATCCTAAGTTTTTATTCCAATCTATCTTTTTTTCTTCTGATCATCCGTACGAAAAACAAATCACTTATTGTGTACTATTCCGGCTGCCGGCGATAAGCTGTTTGTTTTCGCGACTATAAAACTATATATGAAGCAATTTTATCCGTACTACCCATTATCTCCCCGTTTTCAATCCATAATCTATTCTGTGTGTAGTATTCGTTCCGCCTCCTCCCGGAAGCGGCCCTCTTTGTAATTTGAGACTTAAAAGACTTAAAATTAATTAATTATAAGAGTTTAGTTTTAAAGGGTACGATCAACAACCGCCGGGCTTTTCTAAGCCTGGCTTTTTTTATTCAAAAAATTTGGTTTATAAAATAAACTACTTTAGTTTAGCAATAAATTTATGAGAAATGCGCGTTGCAGCCTTATTCACCACTCTTATCCTCCTTACCGGATGGCTTAACGCCCAGACCCGGGTATCCGGTACCGTCAAGGATACCAAAGGCCACCCGGTCCGGGGCGCCAGCATCACCATCAAAGACTCTTATGATGGAGCTACCTCCGACTCCACCGGCAATTTTCACTTTTCGACAAACGAAAAAGGTCCCTTCACCATCACCGTGACCAATATAGGCTATAATTCCTTTGAACAGCCCATTACCCTGGGAGGGGACCCCGTCATCCTCCATGCCGTCATTAAGGAACAGCTCAGCGAATTAAAGGCCGTCACCATTACCGCCGGCTCCTTTACGGCCGGAGACGCCAAAAGAGGGGCCGTACTAAGCTCCCTGGATGTAGCTACCACCGCCGGCTCCAATGCCGACATCACCGCGGCGCTGAAGACGTTGCCAGGGGCTCAGCAGGTAGGGGAGTCGGAAGGACTCTTCGTCCGGGGTGGAGCCGGCTATGAAGCGAAACAATATATCGACGGCGCCCTGGTAAACAACCCTTATTATACCAGCGTACCGGACATCGCCTCCCGGGGCCGGTTCTCCCCCTTCCTGTTCAAAGGCACGGTATTCAGCACCGGCGGCTACTCTGCCCTCTATGGCCAGGCTCTCTCCTCCGTCGTATTACTGGAATCTATCGACCTGCCGGAGAAATCAGAGATAGACGCCACCCTTTCCCCTATCCTCGTCGGAGCCGGTACCCAGCAGCTGGCGAAAGATAAAAGATCCTCGTTTGGCATCAACTATAGTTATGTTAACCTGGGCCTGTATTTCAAGGCTGTCAAACAGACCCCGGATTATTTCACCATGCCCCAGTTCCACAATGCGGACTTCAACTTCAGGATAAAGACCAAGAATGGCGGCATGATCAAATATTACACCACCTTCGCCTATAATGACCTTGGACTGAGAAGACAGGATATCGATAGCCTCTATCTCAAAAATGCTTTTTCCCTAACTAACCATAACTGGTATAACAACCTCAGCTGGCGGGAATACCTCAACAACGGCTGGAAGATGAATCTCGTCGCCAGCTACAGCACCAACCTCGACAATTTGGGCCAGCAGGTTCAGAATGCCTATAACCAGCCCCAGGCCTTTGCCGACACCAGCTTCTGGATGAACTATAAGAATTTTGGCATGGCCAACCGGCAGGACCTCTCCCAGGCCAAGGCTGTCTTCGACAAGAAACTGGGCGGGATCAGCTACATCCGCTTCGGCACGGAATACTGGTATTCCTATAACACCCAGAAATACAATTCAGGGGTTTACAACGATACCCTGTATAAATTCAAGGATAACTACAATGCCGTGTTCGCCGAATCCGATATATTCCTAACCAACGATCTGGCAGCCAAGCTGGGCCTCCGGTACGAATATTCTTCCGTGATCAAAAAGTCCGACCTGGCGCCCCGGATATCCCTCGCCTATAAAACAGGTCCGGAGGCCCAGGTCTCTCTGGCTTATGGCATCTTCTACCAGAAGCCCGAGAACAATCAGCTCTTCTATACGACCAACGTAGGCTTCACCAAGGCAACCCATTATATTATCAATTACCAGAAGATGTCGAAGGATAGGATCTTCCGGATCGAAGCCTATTATAAAAAATATGAGGACCTCATCAAGACCGTGCCCATCAACTATTATTATTCCACCTTTAATAACACCGGCAGCGGTTATGCAAAAGGGATCGAACTCTTCTGGAGGGACAAGAAATCAATAAAGGATTTCGACTACTGGATCAGCTATTCCTACCTGGATACCAAACGCAATTATCTCAACTATACCGAACAACTAATGCCCAGCTTTGCCGCGACTCATACCGCCTCCCTGGTCATGAAGAAATTCTTTACCAAGCTCAAGGCAGGCGCCAACGTTACCTACAGCTATGCGACGGGCAGGCCCTATTACAATTTTATGCTGAAAGGGGATAAATATGACCTGGCCAATCAGGGCAAAACTAAAGACTATCACAGCCTTAACTTCAGCGCGGAATACGTTCCCAGTATCGGCAATCCTAAAGCAAAGACCTTCGTCGTCTTTTTTGCCAGCATGACGAATGTATTGGGTTATAATGCGGTATATGGCTACAATTTTTCTTATAGTGGCCAGTACCGGCAGGCTATTACGCCTCCGGCCAACCGGTTCTATTTTATCGGCTGTTTCCTGAGCTGGGGGGTCGATCGTTCCCAGGATGCCATTAACAACAATTTGTAAAATCTAAGAGACTAAATAATAATTTTAAATTTTAAAAACCAACACCATGCAAAAAATGATCCTCGCGCTGGCCCTTTTAGTCACCCTGGAAGTCAGCGCCCAAACAGACAAATACACGCAGATCATGCAAAAGAATATCGCTTTGCTGGACTCTGCCAAGAGTATCGATGAACTCCAGAGCCTGGCGCAAACCTTCGACAGGATCGGAGATGCGGAAAAGACAAAATGGCTGCCTTATTATTATGCGGCTCTGGCCCAGACCTGGGTTGGCTGGAATCCCGCGACCAAAGACAAAGATGCCAATTCCGCAAAGATCAACGCTTACCTGGCAAAAGCCGAGGCTATCGAAAAGAATTCCGAATTATATGCCGTAGAAAATATGTCAGCTACCCAGCAAATGCTCGTTGACCCCCAGAACCGCTGGATGACGAATGGCAAAGATGCCGGCGCCGCCCTGCAAAAAGGATTGCAGGCAGACCCCAACAATCCCCGTCTCTATTACCTGCAAGGGATGAGCCTGCTGGGTACTCCTGAACAGTTTGGCGGAGGAAAGGATAAAGCAAAACCTGTATTTGAGAAATCGCTGGCCCTGTATAAATCCAGCAAACCACAGTCGCTCTATCCCACCTGGGGCCAGAAGCAGGCAGAAGATGGACTGGCCCAGTGCAATAAATAAAAAAAACCTAAATTGGGCGGAGACTGCCCTCACTTTTGAACTATGGACAACAACGCAGAGAACTTTTCCCCGGAAGAAAGCTTGCAGATCATCCAGACGATGATCAGCAAAGCAAAAGATTCCGTTGCCGATAAAAGTTTTTATTTTCTCCTGTGGGGATGGCTGGTGCTGATCGGGGCCCTGTTACAATATACCCTGAAAGTCATCGTCCGAACAGAAGCTCATCCGATGGCATGGAACATTATGTTCCTGGGAGTAATTCTCTCCATTTTCCATGGAGTGCGGGAGAAAGACAGAAGGGTAAAAACCTATGTGGATGAGACGTTGCAAAATATCTGGATCTGTGTCGGCTTTACCCAGGGATTGGTCGTTTTCATCTTCTTCCGCAGAGGCGGCTGGGAGAATTGCTATACGATTTTTATGCTTTTGTATTCCATCGGATGTTTCCTCACGGGCAGGACCCTGAAGTTCCAGCCGCTGGTATGGGGAGCCATCGCCTGCTGGGGGCTGGCCATCCTGTCCACCTTTGCGGATTATGACACCAATATACTGCTGTTGGCGGCGGCTATCCTGGTAAGTTATATTATCCCGGGATACCTGTTGAAAAGAGAACATAATAAA
>DATJJD010000228.1:0-11928 GCA_035492545.1 Puia sp. | reverse complement strand
TTTCCATCCTTGTTGACATCCTCGAAAGTAAAGACTCCTTTAGCGGCATCTACTCCTGTATAACGATAGGCTTTCAGGATGTTAAGCGACTTTCCCACGACGAGGTTATTCGCGCTGGCCGAGTTAGCCAGGTTGGGAAAGGAGAGCAGCCGGTTTTGTGGGAATGTGCCGATCACCGTCATCGTCCACTGCACCTCCCGGGTCGCAGCAAGCCGGGCCTTCAGACTGAACTCCCATCCGGTATTTTGCACTACCGCCGGAAAATTTCGCAGCACGGAGGTGAAGCCGGCCTGCAACGGCAAGGCATAGGGCAGGAGCTGGTTGCCGCTGCGGTGCTGATAATACGCCGCCGTAAAAAAGAACCGGTCCTTACAAAAACCTAACTCCACCGCCAGTTCCAGCTTGCGGATGGTCTCCCAGGCCAGGTCGGGATTGGCCAGACCGGTGGGATAGAAACCCGGAATTCCCTGGTAGGGCCTCGTTGCCGTGGCGCCCCAGGTCTCCAGGTAATGATAATCGCCAATCTGGTCGTTGCCCGTTAATCCATAACTGCCCCTCAACTTGCCAAAACTGAGAAAAGACAAATGCTGCCCGATCTTCTTTTCATCCCGGAAAAGCCAGGCGACACCGAGTGCGCCGAAATTGCCAAACTGTTTTCCCGGCCCGAACCGGCTGCTGCCATCGCGGCGGCCCGTAAGGTTAAAGAAATATTTGTTTCGCCACGCATAGTTAAGACGACCGAAGAAGGCCATATAATGATAATCCGTCAGTTGGTTCCAGGCAACCAGGGAAGGCGCGGCAGAAGTGACGGACAACAAGGCATCGCTGGTATAACCGGAGGCAGTCAGCGTCGTGATGGTATTCCGCTCTCCCTGCCAGCTGCCGCCCACGAGAAAAGTCAGCACGCCCCCGGGCAGCGTATCCCTGAACTCCAGTTGTGATTCCAGGATCCAGGTACTGGTTACCGTGCTGGCAGCATACTTGCTGGCCGTGGGATTGGTGGTGGGGTCCTGTGCTTCGATGGGCATCCGGCTGGTCTCACTCGCCCGGATCATATTATAACCGGGGCTCAGCTGAAGGGTCCACCGGGGAAAGAGGCGATAGCTGAAAAGACCGTTGGCTAAAAAATTACCCGATACCGCCCGGTACGGTTCGCGGGTAAAACCCATCGGGTTGGTCAGGGACACGCCATTCCTGCTCCACACCAGGTTGCCGGCGCTATCATAAGGGCCTGGCGCATGCGGGTCCAGCAACTGCAGGGAGGTGAGGTCCTTCGTGAACTGGTTATTCCAATCACCTCCCGTCAGGACATTTACTTGCATGAATAGCCGCTTATTGAGGGAAGAATGAACCCAATTGCCGTGTAGCGTGGCCCGGTCATCCCCCTGCCGTCCGGGGAATACGGTGGACTCATGATGATAGTTCGCCCCCAGCAGGAATTGGGTGTGGATACCACCGCCGGATAACGAGGCCTGTACATCCGTGGTATGGGCCATCCCGCCGATCAGGTATTTGCCCCAGTCCGTGCTCCGCGTGGTGTCCCAGCTCAAAAGCTCCGGTGCATTCCGGGTATCCGGTTTGAGTCCATCGTTTTCCAGGGCCTCCATCCGCATCCGGACATACTGCCGGGTATTTAACAAAGGCAGCCTCCGGGTGACCTCGCTGATCCCGGAATTGAGCTGTATATGCAGGTGGCTGTCTCCGGGTCTCCTTCTTTTGGTAGTGATGAGGATGACGCCATTGGCACCCCTGGATCCATAGATAGCCGTCGCATCGGCATCCTTCAGCACTTCAATGCTTCCGATATCATCGGGGGCTATCATATAAAAAGGGCTCAGCGATCCGGCGGAACTGCCCGAAGTTATGTTACTGTTGGAGGTATTGTTCCTCCCAAAAGGTACTCCATCCACCAGGTAAAAAGGGTCCCTGCCATTGGCGATAGAATTCTCACCCCGTACCCGCACGACAAATCCCGCGCCGGGCATGCCGTTGAGCTGTGTGATCACCAGCCCTGGCACTCTCCCTTCCAGGGCAGCCAGGGGATTGGATACCGGCTGAACGCCGATAGCAGTTGCGTCGACCACGGTAATATCTCCCGTATTCTGCCGTTGGGTAATGGGCCCGTAGCCGGTCACCACCGTTTCGTCCAACTGACCGGCACTGGGACTCAGTCGGATGGTGATGGGTTCATTTGGAAAAAGGGCTCTTTCGACTAATTCATACCCGATATAAGAGACGATAAGGGTGTCCTTTTCTCCGGCAACCCGGATCCGGGTTGAACCATCCACCCCGGTCAGCGTGCTCTGACAGGTTGCTTTGGTCCGCACCGTGGCTCCCGTCAGGGGCAAGCCATCCGGATCGAATACCCGTACCGTTAGAAAGGGTTCCGTCCTCATCAGTGGGACGGGAAGGGCCGTCACCTTCTCCTTTGACTTGATATAGACCGTGCCTTCGTCTAACTCATATCTTAAGGGCTGTCCTTTCAGACAGGCTTCCATCGCGGCTTCGATAGAGGCGTTGCGAAGGTGAAGGGTGACAGGACCCGCCCGCTCCAGGACACCCGGATCGATGACAAATTTATAGCTTGTCTGCTTTCGGAGGACGTCGATGACTTTTCCCATGGATACGGCCTTCCCTTTATAGGTAATCTGCGATACAGCCCTGGTGTGGAAGAACAGGCAGGTTGCTGTGAGACAAAGAGTCCTCAGGATCATTACTGATTCTTTGTGATTAATAAATAGTAAGGACGAAGAGGAAAAGATTTAATAGAAGAGGTAAGATTTAATAGGGGCAACCAACAAGAACAGGTCTTGTGGCTGCCCGGGGAGAGAAGGTTTAATGGTTAATGGCAGGCTTTCAGCGACTGAACAAACCTGAATATCTTTATCGGCTGACGATGATAATACTGTCTCTGACCTGGAAGTGTAAGTCCCCTCTCTCCAGGTGTTTTAATAATTTGACAAGAGGTTGATCTCTTTTGGTCTCTCCACCGGCGAGTTGGGCCTTCTCGGCGCCTCCCTCGAACCGCAGGTCCTTTCGATACCACCTTGCCACCTCCCGCAGAGAGGACCGGATGTCAAGGCTGTCGAAATAAAAATCCCCACTTTTCCAGGCTACCCTGCTTCCAACGTCAACAGGTGTGACCTGCAAGGCCGTTACGCCCTTAATGGTCTGCGCCTCTTCGCCGGGAGTGTCTAGCATGGCCGCCTCCTTCCCTTTGCGGACTATTACCTTGCCTTGCAGCAACGTAGTTCTCGGCGCCAGCTCATTGGGATAATCCCGGACGTTGAAATGGGTGCCCAGGACATCGGTTTGGATGGAAGGCGTCTGCACCCGGAAGGGCAGGCCGGCTATCTGAGCTACTTCAAAATAGGCCTCCCCTGTCAGTTGAAGGTCCCGTTCACGACCGGTGAAGGTCACCGGGTAACGGAGGGAAGAGGCATTGTTCAACCAGATCCGGGTGCCATCGGTCAGTACCAGTTCGAATTGTTGACCACGGGGTATTGTAAGGGTGTTATAACTTTCCTTGGAAGATTGGTTATCCGTAGTCGTCGTCCCAGGGGACGCCGTCCGGTTATATACCAGCCGGCGACCTTCCTCCAGTTTGATCCGGGCGCCTGCCTGCGGTGGCAGTTGCTGATTGGCGTTGTCGTCCAGTACGATAACAGATCCATCCTGCAGGGTCAGGCTTACTTGGGTAGCAGCGCCGGCAGCGGCCATCTCCTCCGGGGTAAGCAAGGGATCCGATGAGATGCCGGCTGGTTGAGACGAGCGGAACCACCATTTGCCCAATCCCAGGCCGGCGATAATTAATAGTACGGCAGCGGCTGCTATACGAAGGGGCTTCCAGCCACTCATCCTTCGAACAGGTCTTTCGACAGGCTCCGCAACCGGATGCAATTTCTTCACGACAGCTTGCCAGTTTCCTTCCGTGTCCACTCCCCGCATTTTCCCTACCTCCTTCATCAGCCAGCCATCATCCTTTAGCTGATCCAACAGGAGTTGGTTGTCGGGGGAAGCCTCCGCCCAGTGCTGAAGCCGCACCTGTTCGGTCGCGTTGAGTTCCTCGTCGCTGATCCAGCGAAGGAGCAAGGCTTTTATGGAAGGTATATCTTCGTCCCTGGACATGGGATAAAAAATTTTCTCTATTTTATTACGCACCATCTGAAAATCCAACTATGAAAAAGCAGCCCTTTTTTTTCATTCTAAGAGTTTTTTCTCCTGTAGGGTCTTACGCAAGAGGCCGATAGCCTTGGTCAGCTGGTTATACACCGTCTGTGGACGGAGGGCCAGCTGCTCGGCGATTTCACCCACTTCTTTTCCTTTCACATAGCGTAGATCAAACACTTTCTTACAGGCGGGAGACAACTGTTCAGCCCGCTGGTACACCTCGTGTAACACGATGGCCTTCAATTGTTCGGTGTCTTTGAGACTCAGCCCGTCATCAAGTTCTTCCTTCTCCTGTAAAACCAACCACCGCTGCTGTTTTGCAGAAAGAATTTTCTGTCTTCTCAGGTAGTCAAGGGCCTCCCTCTCGGCTACTTTGTACAGGAAATTGACCAGGTGTCCCGGGCTTTTCAACGTTAGCCTTCCTTCCCATAATTTAAAAAAGGCGGAGGAGATTATCTCTTCGGCGACCGTCTCGTCGTTCACCATAGCGGCAACATATCCCCGGACGGCAGGGGAATAAACCTGGAAGAAATAGTGCAAGGCGGTCTCCTCCCCTTGCTGGAGCAGGGCAAACCACTCCTCTTCAGCATGTTCCGGTATCATCGTACAGGCGATTTTATAAAATGGGTATAACACGAAGGATAAGGCCTGCAGCTAATCAGTGTTGTAATAAGGAGGGAGACAGGTGGATAAGAGGTACAATAATAGTGAAAATTTATACTCCCGGATAGCCTTTTTCACGAAAATACTTCCGAACGGACTATACTCTATCCCAAATGGATCATATCCGTAGAGGAACTTTATAGTATGCCGGGCGTGACTACCTTATCCAAAAATTTGATGCACATCGCCTTTCTATGCATCTGTATTGCAGGCTTCCTTTGTTCCTGCTGCATTTTTCTTTTCTATCGTCTCCTGCTCAAACCCCTGGTCTTTGCCCTTATCCTGATGGCGGCCCTACCGCTCATGGGCAAAGAGCTGATCAAAAGACAAACGCACATTCATCAAATCCAACGCCATAAATAACTACTTATGAGCACCACCACCACGGACATCCATCATCCCGCAGCGTCTCTGGCGCCCACCCCGCCGCCGGCGCCTTCTTTCAGGAATTTCGTGTTTGTCGAAAGAGGGAAGTATTTACTGGTGGCCATTCCAGTCCTTGTCATTCAGTTCATCCTGTTCAAGTTATTATATCCTTTCCCGGATTTTATCTCCGACTCCTATAGCTATATCGACACGGTGTTGGAGCACCTGGATGTCAATCTCTGGCCTATCGGCTATTCGCGCTTCATCGCCGCGCTGCATGCCTCTTCCCCTTCCGATACTTTTTTAGTGGGTGTCCAGTTTTTTATGCTGGAGGGCGCCCTGCTTCTCTTCTTCTATACCCTGCTGTGGTTCCACCGGCCCGCGAAGAATACTTCCAACATCCTCTTCGTCCTGCTGTTCTTCAACCCTATCTTCCTTTATCTGAGCAACTGTGTGCTGAGCGATGCCCTGTTCAACACCCTCAGCCTGCTCTGGTGGATCCAGTTTATCTGGATGCTGCACCGGCCGAAGTTCTATCAGCTTTTTGTCCTGGCAGGGCTGTTGGGCATCGCCTTTACCCTTCGGTATACGGCGATGTATTATCCTGCCATAGCCATCGTGGCCTTTGCCCTTTCGGGGCATCCCCTGAAATGGAAGGTCCTGGGTAGTGCGCTGGGTATCTCAGTGATGATACCCTTTATCCTTATCACCCAGCAAAGAACCAGGGAAGTGACAGGCACCGCCGAGTTCTCTGTCTTTGGTGGCTGGCAGCTGGCGAACAACGCCATCTATATGTATGATCACATCGAAGTCGACAGCACCAAACTGCCCCCTGCTACCCGGCCCCTGGACAGGATGGTGCGGCAGTATTTCAAAGCCATTCCGCCCCAGTACCGGGAGTTGGATCCCTTTCCCGGAACGTTTTTTATCAAGATGCCCAACGCCCCGCTGAAAGTTTATATGCTGATGCGTTATACTTTTAAGGACGCTGAAGGGCAGTTCAAAGCCTGGGGTATGGTGTCCCCCATCTATAAAGCCTATGGTTCCTGGCTGATCCGTCACTATCCTTTTTCCTTTGCCCGGTACTATCTCTGGTTGAACACAAAAAATTATTTTCTTCCCCACCTGGAAAAATTCGGGACCTATAATTTGGAGATGGACAGTGTGTGGCCCTCCGCGCAAGCTTTTTTTCAATATAAGACACCAGCCGTCCGCTCCGTCTCCAAGGATTTACAGGGGACCATCTTTGCTGTTTATCCTCCTGCCTTCATGCTGCTGAATATTTATTTCCTGGGCGCTTTTTTGTGGTTGTGGTTTACCAAAAGGATGGGGCGTTTCGATCCACTTTTGCGAAAATCTCTCTGGCTGCTGGCCGCCTTCTGGGTATTTAACTTCGCCTTCAGCATCTTTGCCACCCCGGTGGTGCTGCGGTACCAGATATTGCCACTGATCCTATTGGGGAGCTACTCCCTGTTGTTGCTGGAGTTCACGGGGGAGCCGGCTGGCAAGAAACTTTTCCAGCCCATCAAGCAATAGCTTGTCTGCCTCCAGGTCGCTGGCCGAGTTTCCGAGATGGTATCTATAGGGTGAAAGGGGTTTCCCTTCTTTTCTGGCTTTATGGTAATGCCTTGCACATTTATTGCGCACGATAAGCAGGAGATAGTGTTTTAGGTCATCGGTTGTTTCGAAAGTCTTTTTACCTGTCCAGATAACCGTGAAGCTATCATTTACAATTTTTGCACTGACGCTTTTTTCCTTTAGCTTAATTAAGGAATACGTAAAAAGGAGGAGAAAATATCGGTTAAAATAATGGTAAAAGCCTATTTCCATTCGCTGATTAAATGACATAAGAAGTTGTTGCTCGGATTCATTCGGCAGCTCATCCCATGGCGAAGCAAGTTTGCGCATGTTTTAAGGTTTAAAACTGGAAAGGAATAGTGCTAATAGGACAAAGCAAAAGAAATTTTAGGGGGCGTCGGTAGGGAGAGTCCCTTGCAGCGAAGTAAGGAGCAAAATATACTTGCTCCTCTGATCGGAAAAAACTTTTGCGGGATAATCAGGCCTCAACACAAACCAATTTAGAAACCGAAATTATATATAAATTCTTTAAAACTAACATTCGTTAGTCCAATTTTTTTTTTAACAGCTCCCATCCCCGCCCAAAAATCATAAACCCCGGATCCTATTTTTTGGGGAGCCCCGGCTTCATTCTCTGGCCAATACACCACCGCCCTTGTATTCGGCGGGATCTCCACATGCAACCGCATGCGGCCCTTCTCCATTTTCCATTCGGAGACGATCTTCCCATAGGGACATTCGTAACTCGCCCGGACAAACTGCAACCCTCCCCCGACATGGGGTTGTATGCGGATCGTCCGGTAACCCGGCTCTTCTTCGGCAATACCTGCCACCTCCCGGTACAGCCAGTCTCCCACAGCCCCATAGGCATAATGGTTGAGGGACTTATCTCCCACCGTACCATCCGGTGTGATAGCATCCCATTTCTCCCAGATGGTGGTGGCTCCCATCTTCACGGGGTATAGCCAGGAAGGAGGTGTCTCCTGGAGCAAGACTCTATAGGCCAGGTCCGTATAACCATACCGGGTGAGGACCGGCAACAGGTAGGGGGTGCCCAGGAAGCCCGTGCTGAGATGATCGTGGTGGGTCCGGATCAGCGCCACTAACTTCTCAACAGCAGCTATCCGGAGGCTATCGGGTAATAGATCGAAATATAACGGTAATACCTGTCCGGTCTGAGTAGGGGGCAAGGGAATATATTCTTTTAAAAAGGTAGCCCTCACTTTTTCGTACAATCCGGTATAATACAAACTGTCTTCCATGCGATGCAGCGCGCCGGCCGTCAGCGCCAAAAGATGCGCAGACCAGGCAAAATAACATTGAGAGATAAACGGCACCGGTGTCTGCAGGGTATCCGGGGCCAGCCAGTCCCCATACCCTTCAGCTTTCCAGAGATAGTCGCCGTGACTGGTGTCCACACAGCTTCGTATATAATCCACCCAGCCCTTCATGGAGGCATATTGTGCTTCCAGTACGGAGGTATCCCCATAAGCCTGGAACAGGGTCCAGGGTACGATGGTGGCGGCATCTCCCCATCCGGCCACTCCTTTCTTCGGTCCTGTGTTCCCATGCCCGTTCAGGTCCGGGATGATGACCGACATGCCGCCATTGCTGCCCTGGTCGGCGGCCAGGTCTTTCAACCATTTGGAAAGGAAGGAGTGGACATTCCGGTTGAAGCTGGCCGTCCGGGCGAAGATCTGGGCATCGCCGGTCCAGCCATAACGTTCGCTCCGCTGGGGACAGTCCGTGGGGATATCCAGGAAATTGTCGTTCTGGCTCCAGGTGATATTATGCTGCAATTGGTTCAGCAGGGGATTGGAGCAGGTAAAGGACCCCGTCCGGTCCAGGTTGGAATACAGGGCCACCGCTTCGAAATCTCCGGGATGCAGCTCTCCCTGCCAGCCTTCTACCCGGATATACCGGAAGCCGTGAAACGTAAAATGCGGCTCCAGATGTTGAGTGGGTTCCCCGTCCAAAACATAAACATCCCGTGCCTTTGCAGCCCGCAGGTTGCCGGTATAGAAGTTGCCCTCCTTGTCCAGGGCTTCCGCATGGGTGATGGCTATCGTATCCCCGGCTTTTCCCCTGGGTTGGAATCGCACCCAGCCGGAAATATTCTGGCCGAAGTCGAGTAGTTGTTCCCCGTTGGGGTCCCTGAAGATCTTCACGGGTGGCAGCACTTCCTGCCGGGTCACCGGTTCGCTGATCGTCGCCACCAGGTTGCCCTTCGAATAGCCTGCTGCGGTCTTTACTCCTGTCCACGAAATGGCTTTCATTTGTTGGTCATAGACCTCCCCATTATACAGATCGGAGTAACAGATAGGGCCCGCTCCCGACTGCCAGCTGCTGTCGGAGAGGATGCTGTTGCTGGTGCCGTCCGCATATTCGATCTGTAGTTGAAACAGAAGGGCCGCGTCCTTCCCATAGTGGTTGTTGGTCATCGCCCCCCCGAAGATGCCCCGCCACCAACCATCACCGACGGTGATCTGCACCTGGTTCTTCCCTTCCTTCAAGGTCAGGTGATAAACCTGGTACTGCAGCCGATGGTCGTAGCTGGTCCAGCCCGGGGTAAAATACGCCTCCCCGATCCGTTGACCATTCAGGGTTGCCTCGTACAAGCCATGCGCCGTGATGAATAGGGTCGCCGATTTTATTTTCTTTGAGATCATCCACTCCTTCCGGAAGACAGGAGGGGGCCGGTTTACCGAATCTTCGGGAAATCCGGCAACGATCCATTGGGCCTTCCAGTTGCCTGGAACCTGCAGCCCTGTTTGAAACCAAGCTGGCCTGCTCCAGGAAGACATATTTCCCCGATTATCCCAGACCCGCACCTGCCAGGAATAGTTGGTTCCCGGCGCCAGCGGAGGGCCGCTATAACGAATTCCTATCGAGTTGGAAGAATACACCTTGCCGGTAGTAAACCCCTCGTTCATCCGAATCTCATAGGCCGTCTGTAGAATGTTGTGCCCCTTGCCGGACAGCTGCCAGCTAAAGGAGGGGTGGGCATCATCGATGCCAAGAGGGTTCACCCGGTTGGCACAACGGAGATGGCCCGCGCTGACTTGCGCCAGACAGGGAGTAGCCAAACCCAGCAGCAGGATGAAAAAATAGTACATGTAATAAGAAACACGCTAAGGACCAAAAGGTGCGGTCGTTAATTCTTATCGATCAGTTCCAGGCATTTTGCGAACAGCATGATAAAGAGGATGATCTGTTTGTCGGAGAAGCGTAGGCGCAGGGAGTATAGGGCTTTCCCTTTATGCTCCTTTACGGTGTGGATGGATATATTCATTTGGTGGGCGATCTCCTCATTCTTCAGCCCATCCAGGTAGGCCATCTTAAAGACGTCGCGGCGTCTCTCGGGAAGTTTTTCAATTTCACTGTAGATCTCCTGCATCAGCTCCGCGCGGATCATCTGGTTGAGGACCAGCTCATCGCCCTTACTTTCTTCGATGTACATCAGTTCTTTGCGGGAAGACTCTTTCACCTGGATGTGGCGGAGGAAATTGAGACAGGCATTACGGGTAGTAATGTACAGAAATGCTTTTATATTCTGGGGAGTGTCAAAGTCGGTGTGTTTCTGCCAGAGCTTTACGAAGGTGTCTTTTACGATGTCCTCGCCGTCTTGTTGGCTGTTGAGCAGCTGTGCGGCGAAATAACAAAGAGGACGGTAGTGCAGGTTAAAAAAAGAGCTAAACGCCTGTGGATCACCCTTTCGAAATTCATTAATGATCTCCGGATTTAAATCTGGGTGGTCCATGCGAATTCGTGATTTAGCTACTTTTACTTTATGATGATTTTTCGAAGACCCTCCCGCAGGAAAATCCATGGTCAAATAAATTGAAAATGCTGCTAATAGGAAGGGGATCAACCAGATACCATCTATGGTATCAGAAGGTTTAGAAAGCCATAACAATCATCATAGCAGGGACACAGGGCCAGGCCTTTCAGAGCTATAAAGCTGGCAATCGTTAGTTCACACTTTTGGTGGTTTGGTAGGTGCAACAAGATAATAATTTATTGATAAAATGGCAAAAAAAATGTCTTTTCAGGGCATTTCTAAATCTCAGAAAGCCCCCACCCGGCTTGCATTCCCGTCTTGGGAAGAAGATGGATGGGGTCCGTTTGTTTCCTAATAATTGTTGACGGAGAACACCTTCAAAGCTTTGACACCCACGGAGTCCTTCATCCCGGCAATCACAAGAGTATTGTTTTTAAAACGGGGATAATTCCAGGCAAATTTCATCAGCGAATCTCCGGTCGCCTGGTCCCGGATTACGAAGGTATAACGATTCCCCACGACGCTGCTATTGGCAATATAGCTCTTAAAAGAACTGATCTGCCGGTAGCCAAGACCACTGAACTCCGTTTGGGAGGGGTCATTCCCCACCAGGGTGACGTTGAAGGGCTGGCTGCCGGAGGATAAATTGACAAAGCGTACTCCCGCAGAGCTGTCACTATACACGGGGATATGATCCTGCACCAGCAAAGTATCCGCCTTAGTCGTATCCCCGGAAAGAAAGAAGGAATAGATGCCGCCGGCCTCCAGGCTCAGCGTTCCGTTGAACAGTTTCTCCTTGCTGGGTGCAGTATCTGTCTTCTGCACAACATAAATTATATTAGAACCGCTGAGGGGTGAATAGAGCAGCGTACTGCCATAGCCGATCGAGGCGGCAGAGGAATAATATTGAATGGTATCGGTTGTTCCCAGTACCGGGATGACCGGCTGACTACCAGCAATAGCATTGACAATATTCAGGGACGCAGGAGCGGTAATGGTGTTATTGGATTTATGGCAACTCATCATGATCGCCACAGCCACGGCAAAAGCTACAACTAGGGAAAGTAGTTTCATGTAAATAGTATAAAAATTTTTAGGCAAAATTTCTTCAACGGCAATAATAAGTAAGGCTGATTGGGACGGCACGGGAGTTAGGTTCAATGGTTGGGAGCCACCAGGTCCCATCCATTAGAAACAGCTAAAGCCGCAAAAAGTACTAGTGCAGGAGAGGGAAAATTTTTAAATATCGATATTACTGAGGTCCACGATCCCATATTTCAGGGCATAGATAGCCAGGCCGATCCGGGTCCGCAGTTTCAGCTTTTCACAGAGGGCATCCCGGTACCCTTCCACGGTCCGGGGACTGACAA
>DATJJD010000227.1:0-4368 GCA_035492545.1 Puia sp. | reverse complement strand
GGTGTCTTTGCCGGCCGCACCGTTTTAAGGTAGTTATAGACTGCCGTGAGCTCTTCATCTGTCATACGCTTGAATGAATTCCAGGGCATAGGACTGCCGGGGATCAGTTTGCCCTTATGGAAGCGATCGACAAAGTCCTGCCGGCTCCATCGGAAGATCCTACTGCTGGAATCCGGTGTAAGGTTAGGCGTTATGAATCCCTCCACCTCCCCTCCTCCTCCAAATGGCTCGCCAATATAAGCACCTGACATGTCCCTGCGGGTATGGCAACCATTACACTCCGATATGCTCAATGCCAGATATTTCCCATAGGCGGCTGTAGTGTCGGGATGTACTGATTTGGGAACCTCCCCGTCCGGGCCAACGGGTTTCACCAGGAATGCTTTCACGATATTTCCCGCCAGGTTTAGTTCATTGGGGGGAACGGCGTTGCGGACTGGCTTTTGCGCCCGGAGATACGAGATGACGGCCGTCATGTCGTCATCGCTCATGTTATGAAAGGGCATAAAGTCATAGACAGCCTCCCCATTCGGATGCACACCGTATCGCAACGCACGGGCAATCTCCCGGTCACTGAATTTCCCGATGCCCGTCTCTTTGTCCGGGGTAATATTTTTAGAATAAATAACGCCTACGGGTAAATGAAAAGCTACAGCGCCTGTTAGATCCACCGCCTTCCCCAGCTCCATCAGCGAGTCGGGGTTCCGGACACTGTGACAATTGATACAATGCGCCGAGCTGAACACCAGGTGTTTGCCCCGCGCGATGACGGCAGTATCCGTAGAAGCTGCTATATCCGGATAGGGAGCTTCATAGGTAAGGTTCTGCCGGGCCATGACGGTCCCGGCAACCGCTGCGATGAGGACCAGCAGGATGATGCCCGTCCATTTCAATATTTTTCCGATTCTTTTCATAAAATGACAATTCACGGCAAGATATTGCCGGGAGCCGTCGCCGGCAACGTATAGGAGGATGAGTTGAGGTTAATGGTGTATGAAATAACCTTTTTGTCGTAATTTAACGGACCGATGGAAAAAACAATCGCTGTCTCCCGCTGGTACCGCCTCATACCGGTGGCATTCATCACCTATAGCCTTGCTTATCTCGATCGGGCAAACTTCGGGTTTGGGATGGCGGGCGGGATGGCTAAAGACCTGCACATTACCTCCACCATGTCCTCCCTGTTGGGATCGTTGTTCTTCCTCGGCTATTTTTTCTTCCAGATCCCCGGCGTGTACTATGCGTCCAGGCACAGCGCCAAGAAACTCATCTTCTGGTCCCTGATCGGCTGGGGCCTGTTCGCCATGGCCACCGGCCTGATCAGTAATGTCAATGTGCTCATCGTCATCCGGTTTATGCTTGGCGTGGTGGAGAGCGCTGTATTCCCTGCCATGCTGCTGTTATTAAGCAGATGGTTTATCAAAGCCGAGCGTTCCAGGGCCAATACTTTTTTAATCTTTGGCAACCCCGTCACCATTCTTTGGATGTCCATCCTCTCCGGGTATTTATTAAATGCGCTGGGTTGGCGATGGATGTTCATCTGGGAAGGGCTCCCCGCCATCCTATGGGCATTCTTCTGGTGGAGGCTGGTGGAAGACAAGCCCAAAGATGCGTTATGGCTCACGCAGGAAGAAAAAGACCTGTTGGAAACAGAACTGCAAAAAGAACAACAGGCTATTAAACCGGTCAAAAATTATCGGGCAGCCTTTAAATCCCCCATTGTCTTGTCCCTCTGCCTGCTATATGCACTATGGAGCATCGGGGTATATGGGTTTGTGATCTGGCTGCCTTCCATCATTAAAGCCGCACCGGGCATGACCATCGTAAGGACCGGGTGGCTCTCCGCCGTTCCCTATCTGATGGCGATCATCGGAATGCTGGGCGCCTCCTGGTTTTCCGACAAGACCTTACAACGAAAATTATTTGTATGGCCCTTCCTGTTACTGGGCGCCATTACCTTTTATTGTTCGTATGCCATCGGTCAGCAACATTTCTGGCTATCCTTCGTCCTGTTGTGCATCGCGGGCATGGCTATGTATACTCCTTATGGCCCTTTCTTTGCCATTATCACAGAGATCCTACCCGCTAACGTGGCAGGGGGGGCGATAGCCCTGATCAATAGCCTGGGCGCGCTGGGGTCTTTCGCCGGCTCTTACCTGGTCGGCTATCTTAATGGCGTCACGGGTAATTTCGGCGCCGCTTATATTTTCATGTCGGGCGCTCTCCTGCTCTCCGCGATCTTAGCCCTCCTTTCTATAAAAGAGAGCCGCCAAAAAGGCTGAAAAAGCAATAATTTAGCGGCATGAACAAGATCAACTGGGGTATTATTGGCTGCGGAGATGTTACAGAACTAAAAAGCGGGCCTGCTTTTAATAAAGTAGCCAGCTCCTCCCTGGTAGCCGTCATGCGGCGGGACGGGGCCAAGGCGGAAGACTATGCCCGTCGTCATAAGGTGCCCCGCTGGTATGATGATGCGAACAAACTTATCAACGATGCAGAGGTCAACGCTATTTATGTTGCTACCCCTCCCTCCTCTCACGAGGAATATGCCCTCGCCGCCATCAAGGCCGGCAAGCCGGTATATGTTGAAAAACCCATGGCGAACAGTTATGCTGCCGCCCGCACCTTAGCCGAAGCCGCTGCTGCGAAAAACATTCCGCTGGTGGTAGCGCATTATCGCCGGCAGCAGCCGCTCTTTAAAAAAATAAAACAACTGATCGACGATAAGATCATCGGCACTCCCTTACTTGCCCGCCTGGAATTGTCCAAGCCTCCCCTGACTAAAGAAGACCTGGCCGACCCGAAAATCGCCTGGCGGGTCAATCCTGCCGTCGCCGGCGGCGGCCTTTTTCATGACCTTTCCCCTCATCAACTCGACCTGATGTACCATTTTTTCGGGCCCGTAAAAACAGTAACGGGCATCGCTGCCAACCAGGGAGGGCTCTATTCCGCCGCCGACCTGGTGGCTGGAAATATCTTATTCAAAAGTGGAGTAGCCTTCAGCGGTACCTGGTGTTTTAATGCAGCCGCCGAAGCGACCACTGACCGCTGCGAGATCACTGGCACGGACGGTAAAATAAGTTTCTCTGTTTTTAGCGGCACTCATTTTACGGTACTGACCGGCGGAAAGACAACCACCCATTCTTTTGATACCTTGCAGCATGTGCAGCAGCCTATGATCGAAGCCACCGTGCGATATTTTTTAGGGGAAGGCCCCAATCCATGCAGTGGGGAGGAAGGGGTGGAGGTGATGAGGATGATGGAGGGTTTTAGTTCTTAAGATTACTCAAATTCACCACCACTTTGATCATCATATCCTTTTCTTCGGGTTTGCTCTCAGCGATCATTAAGGTCAATGCGACAAGGGCATTATCTGCTATTTTTTTGGAGCCATCGGGACGGTATAAGATCGCGTTTTTCTCCAGGAACCATACAAACAGGAAGGCGGCGATTCGTTTGTTCCCATCTGAGAAAGAATGATTCTTAATGACAAAATATAAGAGATTGCCGGCTTTCTCTTCCACGCTGGGATATAGGTCTTTCCCTCCAAAAGTCTGATAGATGGCTGCCAGAGACCCCTGAAAAGAATCATCCTTTTCATTTCCGAAAAGAGTGCTGCCGCCGAATTTATCTTTCAGGCCTTTAATCGCCTTCATTGCTTCCGGATAGGTAATTTGGAAGATCTCCTGCGGGGTGGTGGATTTTATCTCTAATACCTGGTGGTCATATTGATCCAGGATGTCCAGGGCGTATGTGTAGTCCGTTACGACTTTCAATAATCCCGTAGCCTCGTCGGAATTCAGTGTCTTGCTTTCGATCACATTTCCCAAAAGCTTTACGGTCTGCTTTAGCTCCTCCAATTGGCGGGATTGCTCCTGGAAGCGTTTTTTGTCGATTGCGTAACCTTTAACAAGATATTCTTTTAATACCTGGTTGGCCCAAATGCGGAATTGGGTGCCCCGAACTGAATTGACCCGATAGCCTACCGATAAAATAACATCTAAGTTATAATACTCTATTTCCCGACTGATCTCCCGTTCCCCCTCATTTTGAACTGTTGCATTTTTTGCAACAGTTGAATTTCTGTCAAGCTCACCGTCTCGATAAACATTACTTAAATGCCTGGATATCACAGATTTATCTCTTCCAAATAATGATGCTATTTGATTTAGGCTTAACCAAATAGTATCATTTTCCAGCCTAACTTCTATTTGATTATTGCCAGACTCTGTCTGATAAAAAACGATATTACCTTCCAGGGAAAAAACAATATCACGTACAACGCAAATAGCACTGTTTTATTACCCTATTGCACATCCCTCCCTTTTACCATATATTTAGTCCTAATATCCAATATTCTTCTGTGGT
>DATJJD010000226.1:0-9909 GCA_035492545.1 Puia sp. | reverse complement strand
GGTATTACTTTTGCCCTAATACTGTACAGCCCTCCGTACAATGAAAAACTCGAATGTCCGCACCCACGGAAGCCGGGCTGTACAATGAATGCTTCCAATATTCCTATAAAACTTTTGTTGTTAGATCAGAATCCAAACCCTCCGGGTCGGCATTGTTTTACCCTAAAATTAAAACGATGTTGAAAACGCAGTTATCGAAGGTGATCATTTGGAATTCATTATGTGTTATTCCAACCTTCTTCGCACCTGGCCAGGAACTTTCCACGGCCATTTGTCTTCCAAAAGAAGCCATCAATTTAAAAGCTTCTTTCGCGCCTAAAGTAAAGTTGAGCAAGCGCGAAATGCAGTTCACCAGGAATTACATCCGGCAAAATGCGGAAGATCTGGTGAAGATCAAAAAAAGAAGTAAAGTTCCTTTTACTATCATGGATTCTGTATTCGACCGGTATGGATTGCCTGTCGAGCTGAAATACCTGGCGGTGATCGAGTCAGAATTGAAGCCGTCGGCCCTTTCCCCTGTCGGCGCCATGGGCCCCTGGCAGTTGATGCCGGAGATTGCCCGTGATATGGGTTTGAAGATCACCCGTCACTATGACGAACGGATCAATTTTTCCAAGAGCACCAAGGCTGCTGCCAGATACCTGAAAGATCTCTATGGGCAATTTGGAGACTGGTTGCTGGTGCTGGCGGCCTATAATAGCGGCCCTGCCCCGGTATATGCTGCTATCCGTAAGTCGCATAGCAGGAACTTCTGGGCCCTCCAGCATTATCTTCCCCTGGAAACCAGGCTGCATGTCAAGCGATACATTGCCACCCACTATTATTTCGAGGGACAGGGCAGCAGCACGACCTTAACCAAGGCTGAGAATCTTGAATATGCCAAATCGCTGTCGGAGTATAATAGCATATTTCAACCTGAAATGAAGTATTACTCCGTGAAGGAGAGTAATATTGGAAATGCAAAAAGCGCTGTTCAGGCATTCGGATATTCAGGATCCCTATAGGTACTATGCCAACATGTTGAGGGAGAGTCCCCTGTTCCGGGACAAAGACAGCGGCGCCTGGGTCATTTATGGATATGCCTCCTGTAAGAAAATATTGGAGGACGACCGGGCAAAGATACCCGGGCAGCCGCCTGCCGCCTTAGAGCCGCTGAATGAATACGCCCTCCGGATGATCCGGAACCTGGTCCGGTTAAAGAATGCGGATGGTCACGCAGCGGCCAGGGAGGTTACCTCCGCCTTATTTGCAAAGAGAGGGCAGGTGTCCATACCTGATATAATAGAAAGATTGTTGCCGGCCGGGCATGGCCCTTTCGCCATCGACTGGATGGAAGCCGTTGCCAATAAATTACCCGTGCTGATCCTGGCGGAAAGTCTGGGGTTTTCGCCGGCAGACACCGGTCGTATCCTGGCAGGCATCGAAGACCTTGTCAGGATCCTATCGCCCCTCCGGACCGATGAACAAGTCATCGCTCTCAATAAGGTATCTGAAGAGATCTATCTACTCACAGAAAGGTATCTGGCTGATCAGGGGATCTTTGACAGGCCGGATGTCTATGTGAGCAACCTCGTGGGGTTATTCATTCAGAGTTATGATGCGGGAAGGGGACTCCTGGGCAATTCGCTTTTACAATGCCTGCAACAGGGAGATCTCACACAAATACGGGCTGGTAAGGGGGATTATCTCACCGGATGCGTCCGGGAAACGCTGCGGTATGACCCACCGGTACATAATACCCGAAGGATGCTGGCCGAAGATATCAAACTCCATGACCTTACCCTGGAAAAAGGAGAGCTGGTGGTATTGATGTTGGCCGCCGCCAACCGGGACGCCCAACAGTTCGTCCATCCGCATATCTTCGATCCTTGCCGGCGCAATCTCCACGAGATCCTCACCTTTGGCGGCGGAGCCCACGAATGCATGGCCCATCACTTCTCCGTTCATATGGCCACGGAAGCCCTGCATATTCTTTTTCAGACTTATAAAAATATTGAGCTGATGGAAAAGCCCGGCTATGAGCCATTGGTGAATGTGCGGGTGCCCCGGCAAATGCAGATCAGGCTATCCTGAAAAATTGGTCGCCCTATCCCAACGCAACTTTCACCGCCGCCGCCACATGTAATTGCACGGTATCGAATATTTTCACGCTGACGTCCTGCTGTTTGATGATCAGCGGTATCTCCGTACAGCCCAGGATAATACCTTCGGCTCCATCGCGTATCAGTCCTTCTATGATCGAAAGATAGCGCTGACGGGTAGCATCCGTAAGGATATTTTTACTCAGCTCATAATAAATAGTATCCTGGATAAACTGCCGGTCGTCTTCACCGGGGATAATAGCCTCGATGCCCTGCGCCGCCAGCTTGGAGGTAAAGAAGTCAAGTTCCATGACGAACCTCGTACCCAGCAGCGCCACTTTTTTAAGACCATGCCTGGTTATATCATCAGCGGTGACCTTCGCAATATGAATGAGCGGCAGATCTACCCTTTCTTCCAGTCGCTCTGCAATCAGGTGCATCGTATTGGCGCCCAGCAGCAGCAGTTCCGCACCTGCATTCTTTAAATGCAGGGCGGCAGTCGTCATCATATCAAGGGTTTTATCCCAATC
The DNA here is from genome assembly GCA_035492545.1 of Puia sp. GTDB lineage: Bacteria > Bacteroidota > Bacteroidia > Chitinophagales > Chitinophagaceae > Puia. The sequence goes on along the minus strand of DATJJD010000226.1, from coordinate 7,298 downwards.
GTTGGCGTCATTGTTCTTCTTGATGTCGGCAAAGTTGAAAGAATAAATAATACATTCGGCGAAATTGATACCGCCTAATTCCTTGTTGACATATTCATTCAGATACCTGTAATAGTCGATGGTGGACACCCAGGTTGTGCCGCCGATCAATCCGATCTTTTTCATTGTTTAAAGGTAAGCTATTTACCGAACGATGAGCACCGGTCCCAGCAGTCCTGCGGGCAGGAGTTTGCCATCCAGGTGATAGGGCGACGTCGTCCAGGTGGCCCGTTTGTTTTCCGGCAGGAGATGATCACCTGTCAGCCGGTTGGCCCAGGTATTGGTCACTTCGATCTTCAGGGTATTGTTGCCCTTTTTGATAGCCCTGGTGATCTCTACCCGGTAAGGCGGCGTCCAGGCGATGCCGCAGTCGACGCCATTCAAGGTGACCCGGGCGATGTTGTTTACCCGGCCCAGGTCCAGCCAAAGGCGTCCGTCGGCCGGTTGGTCTCTTGCCGGTTGATCCTTCATCGGTTGGTCCTTCGTCGGTTGGTCCCATTGGAAGGACTGTTGATAAGCGGCCGTTCCCGAATAATAGCGGATGGCTGAATCGGCATTCCGGCTCCAGTCCTCCAGGGAGTCCAGTACTAACCCTGCGGCAGGACCGCCGGCAGCGGTATCAAAATGCAGCGTCCAGGGAGCATGCAGGGTCTGCACCGGAGCCGGCTCCGTATAATTGTCACCTTCATCGTTGGTTTCGACGCCGCCTGCCGTAAAGGAGGGTTGGCGAAATACGAGGAAGAGGGAACCGTTGGCGTCCAGGTGTACGGGTAAGACCGTATGACCGCCGTGCTGACTCCATTGACCGGCGGGGGTTATCTCACCGGTGACGGCATCCCATATTTCCGGCTTTCTCCCCGATATGCGCAAGGAAAGGTTGACAATCCGTTGCCTATCCTGCTGGTTGGATACAAAATAAATATCGAACCCGGGCGCTGTACGATGCGTATAGGCGATGCCGGTAGCCGGATGAAGGGCCGGCACGACGATCTCCGACGCAGTGTCGTCTTTTGCTGCGCCGGCATTCCAGCGATAATCGGATTCCATGGCGGAAAAGTCCTTTTCTATCCCAATGCCTTCCAGGGAGGATGCCCGGAAAGGGGCACGGATGACCTTACCCTCTCCCACCCTGGCCTCCAAAAAAGAGTAGCCATTCTTGTCCTTTACTTCTCTAAAGGACTGATCGGGCAGCGGCTGGTCCGATTGACCGGCCGGGTCCTCTCCTTTTATCAATATCGTAGCGCCGGCCTGTACCAGTTGCTGCAGGCGGGCCGTCACTTCCGGTGACATCCGGTCCTGTATGGAACACGGAATAACGAGGATGGAATAACGGGCGCCCTCCGGCAGAACGATGTGTCCTTTGTCCACGGAGGTCCGATGCAACAGCACATCCGGATTGAGGCAGTCATAGGCATAGCCATGTAATGGATCGATCCAGGCTGCCGGATCCGACATATTGGCGGCATGAACGACGCCGTTGGGAAATTTTGTCGTCGGTTCCCCGGTGTTCTGCAGCCGTAGTTGTTCGCTGGCTACCCGGGCCTTTCCAAAGAGTCCCGGCAGGGTCGTTACCAGTCGCTCGGGTAATAGGGCCCGGCGGGGAATCTCTTCTCCCGTAAATACGGCGATGTCGGCCACGGCGCTGCCTTGTTGCAGCAACCACTGGCAGCGCTGGGTATAGGTTATCCAGGCGCTGCTCTGCGCCCACCAGGTTTGATCCCGTTGCAGGAAAGTGCCTACACCGCCAAGGGTCATACCCGGTTTGCGATCCGTCCAGGGGTTGTGTGTAAAAACATGGAATACCAGCCTGTTGATGCCCAGGGCGTAGTTCCTGTCCTGTAAGGTCTTTAACAGGCCCGGGTATTCATCCCAGGCTTCCCGCAGCTCCGTAAATGCCTCGGCCTGCACCAGTGTCTTCCCATAAATATGCGCGCCGGAAATGGCGTCCAGGATATCATTCGGTTTGTCATGCGTAGGGCTGCGCAGCCAGAATTCACCCATGGGGATATCCGCTTCGCTGTAATGCAGCATCCCATCGCTGGTCATGGTGGGCGCCACGCTTTCGGCGCTGAAGCTGCAGCCTTTCGCATGAGCTCTTTGAGCCAGGACGGCAAAGAAATTATCGTGTATCAGCTCCGTGATGGTCTGTCTTATATCCTTTAAAAAGTTTTCCGAACTGTCGGCCGAGGCCAGTGGAATACCGGCCATTACCGGCAGCCAGCGCAGTGGATCATATCCCCTTCGCCGTTTGAATTCTTCACGGAATACCGGTGACCAGTTCTGGCTACCGCACTCCCAGCTATCTACATGAAAGATCTTCAGCACGCGGCTGGCCAGCTCCGGGCCCGCCTGGCGGATGGTCTCGCCGAACCAGCGATCAAATTGAAGGTTGACCGCGCGGGGATTGAACTTATCACACTCCAGACCTTTCCCTCCGCCGCCCGTCTCGTTAGTATGCCCCGTTGAGGTATGTCCGATCCGCAATAGGGTCCAATGTCCTGCCGGCGCCTTCCAGGTGAGCCGGCCCTGTGCGTCGGTCCTATGCGTAAGATCGATCATCGTATGAGGGTCGACGCAAGAGGAATCCGGCAACTGTGCGGCAGTACTCCGTTCACTGATCCTCCATACGACCCCCGACTTTCCTTCGATCCCCCCGATGGAAGGCATGGCCGACAGCTCGATGCCGCTGACTTTGAGGCTGGGTTTCCACTTGGCGGCATCCAGGTCTTCGGCCCCCGGCTCGGAGCCGGTTTTGTCGTATACCAGGCGGAAATAACGGGCCGTTACGGCTGGTATCGTATGGGTAACGGGGGCATCGCCATCCTCCCATCCATGCCGGGGCGGTGTCAGGCGGCCGGCCGGGCGAAAATTAATACCGTCATCGCTCACCTGAACCAATAACCGCTGAGATTGATAATTATTAGTTGAATGAATGATGATGGTCCGGCAGGTGAAGGGGTGGTCGAAGGTATACTGGATCCAGCAGGCATCCTCGCTTTTAAAAGATTCTTTATTTCCTTCCTGTACGAGGTATTGGGCAGTAGCGCCGGAAGAGGTGGTGACCTGCGGGATTGTCGTGCGGGTAGAGCCCTCCCAATTCGCCGGTGTAGGAAAAGCCAATATAGCAAGGTCCTTATAGTATTTTTCATGGGTTTCCGGCTGTGGCAGGACCGTCTCTATCTGCCGGCCGCCCTCGATGACAGACCGGCTCCAGACCACTTTTTGCATGGACAGCTCCGGGGTAATCCAGGGTCCGCCCGCCACGGCAAAACCGTCACAGGCGTGCATGGCCAGCTGTAAGCCCAGGCTGTCAGCTTCCTTCATGGCATAACGAACCATTTGCCACCAGGCGGGACTCAGTTGCCGGACGACGGGTGTATACAAGGGAGGTTTGGCCACATCGTTGATCGGCATGAGGTAAGCCCCTCCGATGCCCTGCTCCTTCATGGCCTGCAAGTCGGCACGGATCCCCTCTTTCGATACGGCACCCTGCATCCAATACCAGAATACCCAAGGTTTGGCGGCGTCGGGAGGATGCCGAAAGCCCTTTTCAAGGTCAAGGGCCATCTGCCCCTTCATATTTGCTGCAATCAGTAGTAAGAAAATCAATCCCTTTCCTCTCATACATTTTTATACTTTACCGTATACTCCTTCCCCTCTTCCAGGTGGAGCTCATAGGTATCATTGCCCACAGCCGCCGGCCGCCCTTCTTTACAGGCAGGTAACGTGCTGCTGCGGAAACGTAACACCCCCTCCCCTGTTACTCCCTTCACCAGTATGCGGGTCCTGCTGCAATATACTTTTATATTCCCATGTGGCGTAGGCACTTCTCCCTCCATCCATGACAGTCCCCCCAACACCGGCTCTACGGACCAGGTGGCATAACCGGGCGATAGCGGACGGACCCCCAGGTAATATTTCCCCAGGAGGTACAACGGGCTTGCCCCCCAGGCATGGCAAAGGCTCTTGCCAAATGGGCGGCCATACATAGCATAATGCTGTGCCCCCTTTTCCGAAGGATCATATTTTTCCCAGAAAGAGGTAGCCCCCAGTCGCAGCATGCCTCCCCAATAGTCTTTTATTTCCTTTAATACACGGGCCTGGTCACCCATAGCGCATAGCGCCTCCAACTCATAGAAACGCATATACGGTGTGGTGATCTTCTGTACGCTGTCATTCAACAGCACGTGATCCTTCACCGCCTCCATTTGCTGTGGTGTGAAGTATCCAAAGAAAATGCCAAACATATTGGTATAGCGGGTGATCTTATCTTCCAGCCTCCCATCGACCCGGCTATGCGCAAAAGCCTGTTTGACCGGGTCCCAGAAATCAGCAAACAGTTTCGACCTTAGTGTGGCAGCCTGTTGCCGGTAAATGGCTGCTCCTTTTGTATCACTGGCCAGTTCCGCACAAAGCCCCATGGTCTCCAGGCTGCGGACGAACAGCAGCTGTTCGAAACTCAGCTCTCCTTTTTTGGGTAGGCCATCCGCCCAGTCGATAAAGAGCCAGTCGCCGGGCAGCCCTTCCAGCCATCCATGGTCATTCCGTCTTGACAGGATGAATTCCATCAGGCTCACCATACGGGGATAACAGGACCGGATAAAATCCCCGTCACCCGTATAGAGGTAGTAATCATAGATCCCCATAAACCAATAGAAACTATAATCCATGATGGTATTGATATGGCTGGTTACGGGGTCTTTCCCCCGCAATGCCCACAGGGTCCGGGTCACCGTGGCGCTGTCGAAGAAAAGATAGTAGTTCATCAGGTAACTCTGGTAGGCATCTCCCGACCAGATCCACCGGTCGCGCTTGATGCCATCGATAAAAAACTCCCGGGTGTTGAGATGGAGGGTATACGCCCCCACCTCCCAGATCTTATTTATCTCCTCATCCGAGCAGTGAAAGCTGCCCTTGTTAATGACGGGTGAATATTCATAGAGCATGGAGGCCGAGTCCAGCTGCAAACCTTCCTCCCATTGAATGTTGACATACCGGAAAGCCCGGGAGCCTTCCAGGATGCTGTCTTTTATCGCCGGCTCATTGATGTCGAGGCGGTCGAGGGTTTCGCCACTGTCGGTCGACAGGGCTTCTTCCTTTGATTCTCCATAATAAAGAGAGAGCCGGCCCCTGCCTTTCAGGCCATGCAGCCGGATATATCCGAAGGTCTCTTTGCCAAAGTCCACCAGCAGGGAATGGCTGCCTTGCTCTGTATGGGCTGGTGACTGTGCCAGGGTAGCGAGCCGGAAATGGGAAGGGGGCGTCGCCCGTTCATGCAGCCCCCAATCGGCGGCATGCATCCATAGGGTGCCTGACTTGTCCGAGGTCTTCCCCGAGGCGTCGATCCATTCTTTGTCTTCAAAGGTGACGGACCAGGAGGTATCGGACAGCAAATGCCGGCCCCTGACATAGATGGCCGGTGGGCTGAACTGGTTGAATACCTTCAGGTCTATCGTGTGCCTGCCGGCGGCCAAATGCAGGAATGGCGGATTACCGGGTATCATCTTTCCGTCCACCTTGCAGTTATATTGACCTTCGACGGCCAGCTCTACTTCTTCTGCCTGCGGCAGTTCGAAGGCCTTATGAAAGTCGATCAGAACATAATGGTTGTCCAGTTTCCAGAAAGGAGGAAAGAAGGAGCCTCTTTCGGTCCGCCGGTTTTGCATCTTATTTCCCAGCCACACTTCGAAGTCGCCCGGGTAGCCGATCCAGGATTGCGCCTTCGCTGCATGCCCATTAAATAGGATATAGAGGATGATCATCACCACGGTGAGGATTCCCCAGAGGGACCATACCCGTCGGGAAGGGGGTGGCAGCGCTGCCGATGCAGGCCCGCCATCCACCGGTATGTTGCCGGCTGCAAGCTGACCACGACGCCCATCCGCCAGCGACACCAGCCAAATACCTGCCGAGAGGATCACGAAAATATAAAAGGACAATAGCAGGAAATGAGGCCAACCAGGATACTTCGCCGCGGGGAATACCCATAGGTATAAGATACCGACCCCCACGCTGAATAAGGTTCCCAGGGTCAGTACTCCATTGATGGCCCGGGCGCTGGTCCCCTTCCAGCCGACACCCCATAAGAAGGCCGCGGACATGGGAGGCGCCAGGAAACCCAGTACCGACTGAAACACGTCGAAGAGGTTCAGCCCTTTGATGTTGTCTATCGCCAGGGTGACCATCACCGATATAAGGGCGCTTGCCACTGTAATAATCCTTCCTATCCGGATGACCTCCCGGTTGGTAACCTGGGGTTTGTATTTTTTTATATAGATATCCATGGTGAACACCGTGCTGACGGAATTCAGCGAGCTGCCGATATTGCCTACCAGGGCCGCGATGAGTACGACGATGATCAGTCCGCGCATGCCGGGAGGGAACAACCTCGTCACCAGGGTCAGGTAGGCTTCGTCCGGGTTTTTCAGGTGTGGATATAATATAAAACACAGGATGCCCGGCAGGATGAATAAGGGTACATCCAGGATCTTCAGCCAGCCGATGAAGTTGGCGCCCAGCTGCCCCTGTTCCAGGCTCTTCGCCCCCAGCACCGACTGTACCATCGACTGCTCCGTACACCAGAACCATACGCCCATGATGGGATAGCCTAAAAGAATAGCCTGCCATGGATAATTTTTGTCGTTCGAAGGCAGGAATAGATTCCAGTAGGTGGCAGGTGTCTTTGCCAATAATCCGCTAATGCCGCCCACCCTGGAAAGACCGATGCCCACCAGGCAACAGGAGACGACGATGAGCAGCAGCATCTGGAAAACATTCGTATAGGCGATGGCTTTCAGCCCGCCCGCCGCGGCAAAAAAAGTGGCGAGGACTACCATACTGATCACGGAGAGCCACATGGGCAGGCCCAACAATTGCCGCACCAGCACCCCGCCGGCAAACAGTCCTAACGAAAGCCAGGATATGAGGATGGTGATCAGGGTATACCAGGCCAGGATGCTGCGGGTGGATTCCCCGTACCGCTGTCCCATGAACTCCGGTAAGGTGGAGACCCTGCTGCCCAGGTAACGGGGAGCAAACACCACCGCTAGCAAAAGAATAAAAATAAAAGCATACCAGGCAAAATTGCCCGCCACGATGCCCGTCGTATACCCGATGCTGGCCGAAGCGATCAGCATGGACGGTCCCACATTCGTACCCCACATATTCAGCCCGATGCTGGCCCAGCCCAGGCTCCGCTCTGCCAAAAAGAGATTTTCCTCCGTATTCTTCTTTCGGACAAAACTCACCCAATAGCCAAT
>DATJJD010000225.1:0-84642 GCA_035492545.1 Puia sp. | reverse complement strand
TCCCATTTGTATTGGAGGATAAAAAAATTAAGCTCATCGAACGGAGCCCATATTCCACTGTTGAAAATTTCAGCCATGGAATATCGAGGTTCTAGCGCCGGACATAAGGCAGCAAATAAATCTGGTTCCCGGTCTTGCGTTCTATTGATTCTTGCAGTAATTATGTCGATAAATTTCATGCCGACATCATCGTTCGATTGAGATTGAACAATGAATTCTGCGGGTAGAGTTATCGTACTGATTGCATAGGTTTTGTCCATTCGATACATTATTCGACGGTTTGGGTCCTTCCCAAAAAGGGTATGGATGGTATAAGTTTTGCCCCAATTGTTGAATCCTAAAATGAAATTAGCGCGTCTCAAAGATTGGAATTTTATATTGATAGAATACGATTGACTTTTAGTACGAAAGGGCCTCTTGACCCCTATGAAATAGTCGCGGCCAATTATTTGTTACACTATAAATCAGATTATTTCAAAAAAGCCTAATATCCGGCTACCTGAATTTACAATGCCTTATTCTATCCTCCTACCGTGAAAACACCTTTTTTTATTTAACTAGGCAAAATGGTGTTTTCACTCTTTTTAGATTGTATTGAAATCCTTAGTTTCAAAAAAACAGCCTTTAAATATACTCCCATGAAATATGCAGCTCTTTGGCTTTTGTTGTTTTGCATTGACCATTTCGAAACATTGGCACAGACGACTGTTATACCAATACAAGCGGATCTGATAAAGGGGGATGCCTATGGGAGTAAAATCAAAACAGAAAGCTACGGCATCATGCCCTTATCTGCGAATGAATAATAATCTCGCGGTGTGATAATCAGATGGTCATTTACCCGGATATTGAGGAATTCCCCCGCCATCTTGAATTGTCTCGTTAAGGTCATATCCGGCTGGCTTGGCTGCACACATCCTGAAGGATGATTATGCGCCAGGGTCAAGGCGGATGCTTTAGCTTTCAGGGCAATACCGAATACGATTTTGGGATCGACAAGGCATTCATTTATGCTGCCGCTGGCAATCGGCGCGATCCCCAGGCAAGCACATCTTCGGTCCTGAAGCAGGATTTTGAAGTCCTCGACAAGATTGATCCGGTTCATGTTCCAGGACATCAGAAACAAATCATAGGCATTACGGCTGTTCCTGACAATCGGCCTGTCCCTGGGGTTCTGTTTGTTGCGATAGACGAGTTCGATTTCCGTTACGGTGAATAAAGAAGGAATTGCCATTATTGCGGCTCCTTCTTCACCTGGACTACGCGATGAACGCGCCAGTCATTGACATCTTTATGCGGCAGATAGAATTCATTCATGGGGTAATGGATCAAGGCGTCTTCCGCCTTGAAAAATTCAGCCAATGATTTTTGTGCTGCATTTCCTGCTGCATCGTTGTCTAACCAGGTGAAGGCTGTGCGGTAGCCATAGCCTTTAATGTAGGGCGTTGGACGATCCAGCAAGGATAAAGAATTCAGGACGTAAGTATCCTCATCAAACTGCCAACCTTCGGCATCTGCAACGGCTGACAGAAAATCCGGCCAGCCTTCAAAAACATGAAACCCATCCGGCTTGTCCTGTTTTCCACGAATGACCGTAATATCCTTTTTGCCGATGCAGCCCTTGAAATAACGATTCCGGAGTTCATAACCGCCATCTTCGCCGCTTGGAAATGCAAGGGCAACAAAATGCCGCCTAGATTTTCTGTTATAGATGACGGCTTCACGCAGATATTTTTGTGCAAGCAGAATAGGAATGGCCCGGTCACCAAGATAATCGATCAGGCCGTCATCCTTGATGGCTTGCAGTTCCTTGATGACAAGGTTCTTTTCGCCTTCCGGCTCCGGTTGCTGCCGGATCACCGAAGGGATTTTAATCCGGCCATGCCCCGACATGCTGGCGATATACCGCAAAGCGTCTGATACGGTGCAGTCGGCTTTCAGGTATTCAAGGCGTTTTTGAGCAAACTTGATAATATCGCCGCCGATACCGAGGCCATGATCATACCATTCATTTGTTGCTGTATTGAGGTGAAAGCTGGCCGTTTTTTCATTCCGTATCGGCGAAAGATAATAATAGTCCTTTCCTGCTATGCGTTGGGGCTTTATATTAAGATTGTCGAGGATCAGGGAAATAGGCACGGCTTTAGCTTGCTCGATATTCATTCGGAGCCTCTCTGAAAATGAAATGGTGGAATTGGGCCGGGGCCAGGGCGTTTTGCGAAACGCCCTGGCCTTTTCTCTATTTCGGATTTTGATGCCACTGGTCGCGGAAGCGCCGCAGATCGGATTGCCTGTAACGAACAAGCCGCCCGATTTTCAAATACGGAAGGTTGTATCGTCCGATACACCGCCAGACGGCTAGAGTGTCGGGGTTTAGCGGCTTAGTCTTTCCACCGATAAATTCGGCGGCGGCGGGTGTATTTAATAGAATGTCGTCTTCCGGGTCGTAAGGTTTGGGTGTTTGGCCTGTTTCGTTATATTTTGTCATTACATGCTCCTGTAAGAATAAATACATATCATAGGCTATAATTCCTATGAAGGGAGTGTTATATAGGAGATGTTTCGGTAAAGGGAAATAATTTGTTGCGGATTAATATCGGTTAAAGAAGAAAAAGTGTGACAGAAAAAATGGATAATATATTTTCTTTTACTAGTTACAATTGGAAAAAATATTACCAGTCGTCGCCAGTTTAAATCCCGATTGAATGTTCACATTCATAACAGAAATAACTTGCATTTTTTTCTTTATTTGTTATGCTTTATTTGACATTTTACCACAAGGGTTTCTTATGGGGGAACTTGTAGGGGTATCATCGAAATTTAATATACTGTTTTTCTAATTATAACAGACACTAAGGCAATCAGATGTTGATCCGGCTCGGGCCACCACTATATTCCTATTTCGATATTAATATACATTATTATCCGCATGAAATTTATCGTTTGTGCGGCATTTTGGCGTATAAAATCGTTAGCAATATATTCCCATAGTTACCCTGCATTAACTGCGTTCGGGGGTATTTTTCGGGGTATCAAGTACTATTCCGACATTCTGATACCCCGGTTTTTTAGCCATAACACATGAAAGGATTAACCAATGACTCTCAACGATATGCAATGCCGTACCGCAAAACCCAAAATCAAACCGCATAAACTTTTCGACGCTGAAGGGCTTTATCTTCAAATCATGCCCTCTGGCGCAAAATACTGGCGTTTAAAATACAGCCTTTTTGCAAAGGAAAAGACTATGGCGCTCGGCGTCTATCCTGAAATTTCCTTGTTAGAAGCGCGGACTAAGAAAACAGAAGCCCGAGAGAAAATAAGACAAGGATTAGACCCGGCACTCGTTCGGATAGAAGAAACGCAGACGGCCGCTTTTGCCCAGGCGCAAACATTCGAGAAAATGGCAATGGAATGGCATGGACAACAAGTCGGTCATTGGAGTGCTCGACATGCTCAGACTGTTCTTTATCGGTTGGAAAAGTATATTTTCCCTGAAATCGGCAGTTATCCGCTTTACGCGATAAAACCTGTCGTCATGCTGGCCTGTCTTAGAAAGATCGATAAAACCGCGCCAGAAATGTCACGGAGAATGAAACGCATATGCAGCCATGTGTTTAAGTACGCTATTGCGACAGGCCGGGCCGAAACTGATCCTACCTACGGCCTTGAGTGCGCCTTGAGGAAGTATAAAAGAGGCCATTACTCATCGATTACTGTCGATGAGTTCCCTGAATTTCTGGTAAAGTTGCATGACTATAAAACACAGGTTTACAGACAGACCTATCTTGCGCTTCGTCTTCTAATGCTGACCTTTGTACGGACTCAAGAATTAGTCGAAATGAGATGGTCAGAAATCAACTTCGATAAAGCGATGTGGGTTATTCCCGGAGAACGTATGAAAATGGGGCAAACCCATATGGTTCCATTATCGCGGCAGTCACTTGAAGTTTTGCAGGAGTTGAAGGAAATGAACGGTCACCGAACTCTGGTTTTTCCGAGTGTTCCCCGGCCTCGAAATCCCATGTCCAAAAATACGATGCTTCAAGCTATCAAACGCATGGGATACACCCGACGAATGACCGGGCACGGTTTTCGTTCATTGGCCTTAGGGCTGCTGAAAGAAAAACTTGGCTATCCTCATCATGTCGCGGATCGGCAATTGGCCCATGTTCCTAAAAACAGCGTGGACCGAGCCTATGACCGGGCGCAATTCCTGCCACAGCGGATAGAAATGATGCAGAAATATGCAGATTATATTGATGCTGTATATCTCGAAGAATTAGGAAAGAGAATGGTGGCGTAACACCCTCAATTTTTCTCTTTGAATACTGCTGGGATTGCCTTGGTGATTCCAGCAGCCAAAATCTCACCGATGAAACGCTGATTTGAGAACAGGTTTTTGATATGTTAGGGTGGTAAGTTTTTTTACAAGTTCATAGAACCATTCAGGTGCGTTAGGAGCGACATAGATTTCGTCTACTAATATATTGAGGTCCACAGAAATTTTTTGACCAAATTCCGGAGCTTGAATGATAATTTTATCCTTTTCATTTGGATCATCAATGCCTTGAGTATAAAATAGCAGGACTCTTAATTCATTTTCGTATTTATATTCTGGTCGTTTATAATTTAATAGATTAAGAAAATTAGCCAGATTTACTTCTTCTTCGACTTTCTCTGCATAACGAATGGGTCTGATATGCATTGAACCTAAATTAGGATCATTTATGCCATGCAAGAGATTTTCAAATTTGGATTTCACAGCTACGCCTTCTCCATTCGAGCAATAAGTTTCCCACATACTCAAAGACTCTGAATGATTCATATGCCAGCAATTAATGAAAGAAAGACGCTTGGTTTCGCCAAGCAGCCATTTGAGATTCTTTCTCATTTCTTCGGCATTCTTAAATTCGGTAAATAGCCCATCGATCAGACTATTGGTAAAACTGTTAATGTACCCCTCATACTGATCTATAAACCTATCTGTTCTACAAAAGAATAATTGGGATGAAGAAAGTAAATCGACAAAACGACCAAATGACATATAACGCCATAAGGGAATATCTTTATCCTTAGGTTGAATGTAAGTGTTTTGTTTGTGGGCTGCTTCGGCCATTATAAGGGTACTAGCGTTCTTTTTCTTTTTTATTGATTTGCTTAAGCTGTCTCAACAGTTTTTCCCGGTCAAGCTGTTTCTTTCCCATTTTCAGGCCATAAATATAATCCTTATCTTGGTCGAAGGATTTGACCAGTTTCTCCAATAGCTGCGGGTCGGCCTTGGCGATCTGATAACCGACATTGAAGCCTTTCAGGTATTGGGGCGATGGTTCCTGTTCGTCCATGGCTAAAAAGTGGCTTTAGAATGTTTAGCTAAATATTCGTTGATGGAATCCGTGTCATAAAGAATGATCTTTTTTTCCGGCTGGGAAAAACGGATCACCCCTTCATCGCGCATTTTCTGCAAGGTGGCCTTGCTTTTGATCCGGAGCTTTTTCATGGCCTCGGGGCCGGAAATCCATTTATCCTCCGTAATACCCTGCTTCTGCATGAGGTGGTCGTAAACTTTATCCAGCAGGGCGTAAAAGGCGGCATCTTCCAGACAAATAAGTTCCATCGGCAATAAGGTTTGCCTGCTGAAAATAAAATGATTTTGTGGGATGTGGCACCGTGTTTAAACGGTATTTGAAAACCCCGGAATCAGGGGCGGGAAAAATGTTGTAGAATAGTTGTAGGTATAAAAAAAGCAGCTACGTTTTTTATGCGTAACTGCTTGATTATCTGGTGGTGTGGGGCGGGATCGAACCGCCGACACAAGGATTTTCAGTCCTTTGCTCTACCGACTGAGCTACCGCACCTCCTCTCCCAAATTTTCATTGGGGTGGCAAAAATAGGACTTCTGGGCAAAATTCCGAAATTATAAGCCGAAAATCCTGAAAAAAGCTTCTTACATTCCATACTCACTGAGGAACTTGATCCGCATGATCTTCAATTGCTCCCAGGTGAAGTCCCCCTCGGATAATTCCTGCTGTGCTACCTGCAGACTGCTGGTTTCGCAGCTCTTGAAATAATCGATGATCTCATCCTGCTCATATTCATCCAGCATCTCGTCTACGGCATAGTCCAGGTTGAGCTTGGTGCCACTGGCGGCGATGGTCTCCATATCCTCCAGTAAAGCGTCCAGGCGAAGGTCCTTATTCTTGGCGATGGTCTCCAGGGGGATCTTCTTGTCTACCTGTTGAATAATATATACTTTATTAACACTCTTATTGACGACACTTTTCATTACGAAGTCATCGGGCTTCTCGATATCGTTTTCTTCTACATATTTGGCGATCAGCTCGATAAAAGGCTTGCCATAACGAAGCGCCTTGCCCTTGCTGACCCCCTGACATTTCTCCAGATCCTGTGTCGTTGTGGGGTAAAGGGTCGCCATGTCCTGCAGAGAGGTTTCCAGGAAGATGACAAAAGGAGGCAGGGACTTCTTTTTAGCTTCTTTCTGGCGAAGATCCTTCAGCAGTTCAAAGAGTTTCTCATCCGTAGCTGTGGAGCCGGCAGCCTCTGTTCCTTCTTCCTCATCATCTGCATTGGCCTCTTCAAATAAATTGTTGAGCACGATCTTAAACGAGCGGGGTTTTTTGAGAAAATCCTCTCCTTTCTTCGTGAGCTTCAAAACGCCGTATTCTTCAATGTCTTTTTTCAAAAGATCTTCCAGCAGCAGCTGCCGGAGGAGGGAATTCCAGAAATGTTCAGGGTCCTCCTTGCCGATGCCGAATTCTGCAATGCCTTCATGACGGAACATCTGGATCTGGGGTGTCAGCTTGCCCATCAGGATACTGAGTACATATCCGGTGGCAAATCGTTCATCCAGGGCTTTTACCGTTCTCAGGGCCTTTGTGGCATTTTCCTTTGCTTCCACCCACTCTTTCGGATGGAGACAGTTATCGCATTTACCGCAATTCTCTGCGGTATATTCCTCGCCGAAGTAGCTCATCAGCACTTTCCGGCGGCAAACGCCTGTCTCTGCATATCCAACGGTCTCATTGATGAGCTGGGCCCCTACCTCGCGTTCGCTGAGGGGCTTGTCCTTCATCAGGTGTTCCAGTTTGGCTACGTCTTTATGGGAATAGTATAAGATGCAATTTCCTTCCAATCCATCGCGGCCGGCGCGACCGGTTTCCTGGTAATAGTTCTCGATGGACTTTGGGATATTAAAATGGATAACGAAACGGATGTCCGGCTTGTCGATGCCCATTCCAAAGGCAATGGTGGCAACGATGACCTGTACGTCCTCATTCAGGAAGAGATCCTGTCTTTCGGCGCGAAGCTTGCTGTCCAGACCCGCATGATAGGCGACGGCCTTGATGCCATTGGCTACCAGCATGTCCGCCAGCTCTTCTGTCGTCTTCCGGTTGAGGGTATAGATGATCCCGCTCTTTCCCTTTTGCTGGATAATATAACGGACGATGTTTTTAATCGTCTGGTCCTTCTTTATCTTGGGCTGGATCTCATAATACAGGTTAGGACGGTTAAAGGACGAGATAAAGATCTTCGGGTCCCGGAGGCCCAGGTTCTTTACGATGTCACTCTGCACCTTCGGGGTCGCCGTCGCTGTCAGGGCGATCACGGCGGTGCCGGGGCTGATCTGATCCATCATTTCCCGCAATCTCCGGTATTCAGGCCGGAAATCATGCCCCCACTCCGAAATACAATGCGCTTCGTCCACGGCGAAAAAGGAGATCTTCAGGTCGCTGAAGAATTCCATGTTCTCCTGTTTGGTCAGCGTCTCCGGAGCGACATACAGCATTTTAGTATGACCATTCAGAAGGTCCTCGTGGACCTCCCGGATCTGCTTTTTATTGAGCGTAGAGTTCAGAAAATGGGCGACGTTGTCCTTGCTGCTATAACTGCGTACCAGGTCAACCTGGTTCTTCATCAGGGCGATCAGGGGACTGACAATAATCGCTACCCCATCGCTGATGATGGCAGGTAACTGATAACAGAGACTTTTGCCGCCGCCTGTTGGCATGATGACGAAAGTGTCTTTCCCGGCTAATACGTTTTGAATGATGGCATCCTGGTTGTCTTTAAAGGCGTCAAAACCAAAATGCTCTTGTAACTGGGCCAAAAGTTGGCTGGATGCTTTTTCCTTAACGGGTTTGCTACTAATCGCCTTTGTTTTACTGGTAGCGGTTCTTTTAGTTGCGGTTGTTGCCATGCTCAAATGTTTTCCTCCTCACGATTTATCTAATCAAACTGATTTAAGATAATTCAAAATACCCTGAACAGCCGGAAGTAATTATTCACGAGTTAGGATTAACAGCTTAATTAGGGCGTTCTGTGTTTTTAAGGGATGGCGAAGTTACAGAAAAACAGGGTAAGGAACTAGCCCTTTCTGTTAAAACTTAGCCACTGCCGTATAAATATAAACAAAAACAATATGTATTCATATGATTAATTTTCCTTGAATTGGGGTGATTTTCAACAATTTAAAATAAAAATGCCCAAAATTCTCCCCAATCCGGCAAAGAGGTGGATAAGTTTTTCGAAATTTCCGTCGGCGCTTTTTGAGTTCCACAATTCCCGGTATAACCCGATCCGGGAAGGGCAATAAAACAGCTACATGGCTGGGATTAAGCTTTTTACTGTAGGTTTGCGAAATCTTTATGAGCACGGGTAAAAACATCATTGCGATAGGAAAGAATACCATCCGGATGGAAGCTGCTGCCGTCGCAGCATTGGAGGAGCTTTTAGACGACCAGTTTGAAAAAGCGGCGGAGCTGATCTTTGCCTGTAAAGGCCGCCTGGTCGTCAGCGGCATCGGGAAAAGTGCGATCATCGCCCAGAAGATGGTGGCCACCCTGAATTCTACCGGAACGCCGGCTATCTTTCTCCATGCCGCCGACGCCATTCATGGAGACCTGGGCATGGTGCAGGAACAGGACGTGGTGATGATCATCAGCAAGAGTGGAGAAAGTCCGGAAGTTAAAATGCTACTCTCTTTTATTCGAAATTTTGGCAACCCTCTTATAGGATTGGTAGGAAATTTGCAATCTGTGCTGGCCAGACAGTCAGATATCGTTTTGAATACGACGGTCTCGCAGGAAGCCTGTGTAAATAACCTCGCCCCTACCAGCAGTACCACGGCACAGATGGTGATGGGGGATGCCCTGGCCATAACGCTGATGGAGATGCGGGGCTTTGGCAGCGAGGACTTTGCCCGGTTTCATCCGGGAGGTACGTTGGGGAAAAAACTTTATTTACGGGTACAGGATTTGTATATACACAACGAGCAGCCCAGGGTGGGTATCGATGCATCCCTGCATACGGTGATCATGGAGATTACTTCCAGGCGGCTGGGAGCTACGGCTGTCACCAATGAAGAGGACGTGTTGTTAGGCATTATCACAGATGGCGATCTCCGTCGTATGCTGGAGAAAAACGCCATGCCGGATGGCATAACAGCAAAAGAGATCATGACTCAGCATCCCAAGACGATCCAGGCGGATGCCCTGGCCATTGAAGCGCTGGACCTGATGCGTAACTTTGATATCACCCAGCTTGTCGTGACAAGCGGAACAAAATATTTAGGCTTTATCCATTTGCATGATCTTATCCGAGAGGGTATAATTTAAATTATGAACAAACATCATTATGTAGTCATCATGGCCGGGGGAATCGGCAGCCGATTCTGGCCTATGAGCCGCCAAAACTATCCCAAACAATTTCTGGATATTTTAAATACGGGAAAGACGCTGATCCAATGGACTTTCGAACGATTTGCCTCTTTCATACCCGTGGAAAATATCTATGTGGTGACCTCACATGAATACTCGGATATCGTGGAGGAACAATTACCCCTGTTGCCTAAGGCCAACATCCTGGGGGAGCCATCCCGGAAGAATACGGCGCCTTGTATCGCCTATATTTCCTTCAAGCTCCAGCAGATGGACCCGAAAGCCTCCCTGATCGTAGCGCCGGCAGACCACCTCATCCTCGATAAAAAAGGATTTACAAAAGTGTGCCTGGAAGCGCTGAGCTTTGTAAACAAGCACAATGCTTTTATCACCCTGGGGATAAAGCCCACCTATCCCAACACCGGATATGGATATATCCAGCATGAACAACAGTCGGTATCGGATAATGTATATAAAGTAAAGACCTTTACCGAAAAGCCCAACCTCGAGTTGGCCCGGACCTTCCTCTCCAGTGGAGATTTCTTATGGAATGCCGGCATTTTCGTCTGGCAGGTAAAGAATATCATCCAGGCCTTCGAAAAATATCTTCCCGAGATGTATGACGTATTTGCGGCAGACAGGGAAAAATTCAATACCACGGAAGAGAAAAATGCCCTGGAACATATTTATCCCTTATGTACCAACATCTCCATCGACTTCGGCATCATGGAAAAGGCGGATAATGTATACGTTATTCCTTCCTCTTTTGGATGGAGTGACCTGGGCACCTGGAACAGCGCCTATGAAAACCTGAACAAAGACTATCTGGCGAATGCCGTGGCCGGTGACAATGTCGTCGTAATCGATGCTACCAAATGTATGGTGCATGCCCCGAATGATAAATTACTCGTACTACAGGGGCTGGACGATTTTATCGTCGTGGACACCAAGGACGTATTACTGATCTGTAAAAGAGAGAAAGAGCAGGAGATCAAAGAATATGTGGCCGAGCTGAAACGGAACAAGGGAGATCAGTATCTTTGACAGGGCTTTGCCTGGTCGTGAACCAGGCTTACAGGCCAGCGTTCACAAAAGGGCGGCGAGTGCCGTTTTTTGTCTGATATGTATTCCTATCCACTCCATACGATCTTGTTTTTGGACATTGAGACGGTGTCGCAATATGCCACCTTTGAAGAGGTACCCGATGAATGGAAAGACCTGTGGCGGCATAAAGCGGAATCCCTGAACAGGGATAAGCAACTCATCTCCCCCGAAGAGATCTATGGCCGTGCCGCCATTTATGCGGAATTTGGTAAGATTGTCTGTATCAGCTGCGGAATTATTTCCGGATCCGGTACAGGAAAAAAAATTTCCCTGAAGTCTTTTTATGGGGACGATGAGAAAAGCCTTCTCCTTCAATTTATCGACCTGTTACGAAGATGGGGTTCCGACCATCAGAAATATCTATGCGCGCATAATGGAAAAGAATTCGATTTTCCCTACCTGTGCCGCCGGATGATCATACAGGGGATGTCCATTCCGGCCGTGCTGAACCTTTCCGGCAAAAAACCCTGGGAAGTGCAGCACATCGATACCATGGAACTATGGAAATTCGGGGAGTACAAAAGTTTTATTTCCCTGAACCTGCTGGCTCATTCTTTGGGGATCTCCACCCCTAAAGATGACATCGATGGCAGCCAGGTGGGGGACGTATACTGGTCGCAGCGCGACCTGCCCCGCATCGCGACCTATTGCCAGAAAGACGTGGTCACCGTAGCGCAGGTCTATCTGCGGATGAGTGGAGACTCTCTGATCCTGCCGGAAAACATAGAAATTAAATAATCCCCAAAAGAAAGAGCCTTATGCCCCCTCCTTCGATCACCAGTAAACTCCCCCGGGTGGGTACGACGATTTTCACTGTAATGAGCTCCCTGGCGGCGGAGCTTGGCGCCGTGAACCTGGGGCAAGGGTTTCCGGACTATCCGATGAGTGAGGAGCTGATTGCCCTGGTTGACGCTGCGATGAATAAAGGGTTCAATCAATACGCTCACATGAACGGATTTCTGCCCCTGAGAGAGGTATTGGCAGAAAAAATGCATTCCCTCTATGCCGCCTCTCTGGACTTCCAGTCACAGATCACGATAACTCCCGGCGGCACCTATGCGATCTATACCGCCCTGACTACCATCCTGCGACCCGGCGACGAGGTCATCGTATTCGAACCGGCCTATGACAGCTATATCCCGAATATAGAGATCAACGGCGCCATCCCGGTACGGATAGACCTGCAATTTCCCGATTATCGGATCGACTGGACGGAAGTACAGCGCAGGATCACTCCCCGGACAAAGGCCATTATGATCAACTCACCGCACAACCCCACCGGATCCGTGCTGAGAGCAACGGATATGGAACAACTGCGGGCGATTGTCCGGGATACGGATATTTTCATCGTCTCGGACGAGGTCTATGAGCACCTTATTTTTGATGACATCCCCCACCAGTCTGTCCTCCGATACCCTGACCTGATGGAGAGAAGTTTTGTCTGTTTCTCTTTTGGAAAAGTGTATCACTGTACAGGGTGGAAGCTGGGCTATTGTGTCTCCTCCCCGGAGCTAATGAGCGAATTCCGAAAGGTACATCAGTTCAATTGCTTTAGCTGCCATACCCCCTCCCAGGTGGCGCTGTCTACTTTTCTGGCTAAGAAAGAATCTTATCTTTCCCTGGGCGCTTTCATGCAGGAGAAACGGGATACCTTTCATCGCCTGATGTTATCCTCCCGGTTCACCCCCCTGCCTTCCTATGGAAGTTATTTTCAGTTATATAAATACGACCGCATCAGCGACGAGAGCGATAAAGACCTGGCCATCCGCATTACCAAAGACTATGGGGTGGCTACTATTCCGGTCTCTGCTTTTTATCAGTCCGGTAAGGATGATAAAGTGGTCCGGTTCTGTTTTGCCAAAAAGAAAGAGACCCTGGAACGGGCTGCGGAAAGACTGATAAAAATATGATTATGACCGACCCCCAAAACAACACTGGTATACAACAGCCGGGTACTCCGATCAAGGCCCTCGTCTTCGATCTGGGGGGCGTGCTGATTGACTGGAACCCGGAATATCTTTATCGTACTATTTTTCCCGATGAGCAGGAAAGAAACTGGTTCCTGTCCACCATCTGTACCCTGGACTGGAATGAAGAGCAGGATGCAGGGAGAAGCTTGAAAGAAGGTACGGAATACCTGGTAAAGAAATTCCCGGAACACGAAGCTTCTATCCGGATGTATTATGACCGCTGGAAAGAAATGCTGGGGGGACCTATTCATGATACCGTGGAGATCTTTCGCCAGCTGAAATTCCATACCGGGCTTAAATTGTATGCCCTGACCAACTGGAGCGCAGAGACTTTCCCCGTAGCCTTGGAATTATATGAGTTTTTACATTGGTTCGATGGTCGTCTTGTATCCGGAGAAGAGAGGATCCGCAAGCCGTCTCCGGAAATTTACCAACTGTTGATCAGCCGGTTTGACATCCGGCCGGAGGAATCGATCTATGTGGATGATAACCTGCGCAATGTGCTCCCGGCCCGGGAATTGGGCTTTTGTGGAATTCATTTTCGTTCTCCGCAGCAGTTCAGAGAGGAATTACTAAAGCTGGGGGTGCTACTCTCCTGATTTATTTAAGCAGCTGGTAGGCTATCAGGCTCATCAGATAAGCCAGACCGGTCATATACACCAGCTGGATAAGGGGCCATTTCCAGCTTCGGGTTTCGCGTCGTACTACGGCGAGCGTACTCATACACTGCATGGCCAATACGTAGAAGATCATGAGGGAGATGCCGCTGGCCAGGGTATATACGGGGGTGCCGTCTTTCCGGCGGGCCGATTGCATACGGTCGTGTAAAGTTTGCGGATCGGCGTCTTTTCCCCCTTCCACGCTGTATAGTGTGGCCATTGTTCCTACAAATACTTCCCTGGCGGCAAAGGAGGTGATGAGTGCGATGCCGATCTTCCAGTCATAGCCAAGAGGATGAATGACCGGCTCAACCATTTTACCCAGCAGGCCGGCATAAGAGTTTTCCAGCAAGGCGGCCCGCCGCTCTTTATCCAGTTCGGCAGCCTGCCCGGGATTCTTCGCTGCCTGCTGTTCATAATATACAGAGGCTTGCTTCATCCGGTCGCCGGGACCGAATGAGCTCAGCGCCCAAAGGATGAGGCTGATAATAATGATGACTTTACCGGCGTCCACCACAAAGATCCTGGCCTTATTGATCATGGTGACGACTACGTTATTCCATCTGGGCGCCCGGTAGATCGGCAGCTCCAGGATAAAGAAACTCTTTTCCTTTAGGCCGATAAACCATTTCGCGACATAAGATACGATCATCGCCATGACCAGGCCCAGCATATAGAGGCCCATCATGACCAGTCCCTGCAGGCTGAAGAAGCCAAAAACTTCCTTTCGGGGGACGACCAGTGCGATCAGGATGGTATAGACCGGCAGCCGGGCGCTGCAACTCATCAGAGGGGTGATCAGGATCGTCAGCAGACGTTCCTTCCGGTTCTCGATATTGCGGGTGCTCATAATGGCCGGAACGGCGCAGGCAAACCCGCTGATCATCGGCATTACGCTTTTCCCGTTCAATCCTACCTTCCGCATGAGCTTGTCGGTAAGGAAACTGATCCGGGCCATATACCCGGTATCTTCCAGGATCGTGATCAGGCCGAACAGGATCATGATCTGGGGAACAAACACGAGAATGCCGCTCAGACCTGCCAGGACGCCGTTGACGAGCAGGTTGCTCCACCAGGCTTCCGGAAGCACATGGCCCAGCCAACCCCCCAGCTGCGAAAAAGTCCAGTCAATGGCGTCCATAGGAAACTGGGCCATCCAGAAGACACTTTGGAACAGGAGGAATAAGACGCCGAGGAGGATCACATACCCCCATTGACGATGAAGGAAGAGGTTGTCCAGTTTTTCCGTGAAAAGCGTCTTCTGCAGGGGATCCGGCTCTGCTACGGTATGCTGCATGATCTGCCGGATACGTCCATAGCGCTGCATGATCTCGTCTGCCTGTATGCGGGTGTGATTAAAAGCATGTAAGCTTTCTATCTGTTCGATCTTCTCCTGGAGGGGCCCACGAAAGTCGAAGTTCTCGTGGTTGATGAGGTAATGGATAGCGGTATAGTCACTGACTTCTTTCTCCGGGAACAGCTTTTTAACGTCTTGTACGGCCCCGGCCGCCAGGGCATTATTGCTGATAAAATCCCGAACGGGCGCCTGGTGAAGTTGCCGGGCCCTTAGGTCAATGATCTTTTTCAACTGGGGAATGCCTTTATTCTTGCGCGGGTTGACAGCCACTACCGGGATACCCAGCTCCCGTTCCAACCCGTCCACATCGATCACGATGCCTTTTTGTTTGGCCAGGTCCATCATGGTCAGCGCGACGACGACCGGTATTTTCAGGTCGATGATCTGGGAGCAGAATAAAAGGTTTCTTTTTAAGTTGCTGGCGTCTACCAGTAAGACGACCATATCTGCCTGTACGGCAGGGTCTTGTCCTAAAAGGACTTTATAGGTCACCCACTCATCCGCCCTTTTGGGATAAAGGCTATATGTACCGGGAAGGTCGATAATACTTACCTGCTGACCAGGCGTCAGTTCACTCGATCCGGTCTTCTTATCTACGGTGACGCCCGGGAAATTGCCTACTTTCTGGTTCAGACCGGTGAGGGCATTGAACAAGGAGCTTTTTCCGCTATTGGGATTACCGACTAAAGCTATATGAAGACTGTTTTTTTTCAAACTGGTATGATCCCTCTATCGGACCGGTCAAGTTTGCAAAAGTAACGCCTTATGGGGGATAACGTTTACGATTTTGGGAGGATATTCAAGCGAGCGTCTGGAAGGTGAACTTCCGGACGCTCGAATCTAATGATGGGCCTTCGGCCTAGACTCCTCTGGAGTCTATGATTAACTTTCCGTTCTCATAGAGCGGGAGCACGTTGGCCGTATCGGGTGTCAGGCAATACCGGATGTCTTTTTCAAGACCATAGTTGCTTAAGCGGTGATAATGCGAGGCATTTTTAGCCTTCATAAATTCATAAAGATCTGATCTGGCTTCCAGGTAGAGGGTTTCGGCGATCTGGGAGGAGTCGCAATTAATATCAAAATGGTCTTTGACCTGGTTAATAACGGCTCCGGCAAATAAAAGGTCCTCGATATTCACCCGGTCTTTCCAGGCTGCGCAGCCAAGAACAACCGGCAGATTTTGGGATAGCAGGTACTGACAAACGGCCCCCAGGTTGGGAAAAGAGCCCGTTATGATCTGTCCGGCTCCCCTGTCCAGGGCCATGTGCAATAATTTAGTGCCATTCGTCGTCGTGAGCACGAGGGTCTTCCCTCCAACAAACTCCCGGGGATATTCAAAGGGAGAATTGCCATGCTCTAACCCTTCTGCAATTCTTCCATCCCGCTCGCCCGCCGTGATGCCGTCGATCTGTCTGCCCAGTTCGATACATTTGGCAACACTGTCCACGGGGATCACACATTTGGCTCCGTTGTATAAGGCAGTGGCGATGGTTGAAGTGGCGCGGAGCACATCGATGATGACCACAATGGCATGATTCAGATCATATAAATGCAATAAGGCGGGAGACAGTGCGGTATGTAAGAGAGGTTTGGAATTTGTCATATCGGAATAAAGGGCAAATTTAGGACATCGGGGGGGTTTATTTGTTCAAAATGGACTTCCATTTTTCCGATTCTGCATATTCCTTGATCACCGAATTGCGGGATTCCAGCAGATTTTTCAGATAACGGGTGAGGAAAAACTGGTTAGCCATACGTCCCAGTTGGCCGTAGGGAGCCTCAAAGCTAAAAAGATCTATAAGGAGGGTGCCATTATCGATGGCTTTGAAATGATGTTCGTGCCGCAGGCTTTTAAAGTCCCCATTCACCATTTCGTCCGTAAAGGAAAAGGGACGTCGCATGGCAGTGATCCTGGACTTCAGGACCCGGGTCTTCCACAAATGTTTGGCTTTCCAGGTCACCGTCTCATCGAGCTCGATCAGACCGCTGGTCGTGCCGGCTACCGCTTCTTCACCTGTGTGAGCCATCGACTTCCTGTGCAGATCTACACTCCGGGAAAGATCGAATACCCTTTCTATGGGGGCAGCGACAAAGGTTGTCAGGTGAATAGTAGGCATGACCCTAACAAGAAAAAATCATTCCAAGCTTTCGGCCGTCCCAAAAACAGGCATTATTTAATTAAAAGGGAGCTTTATGACCTTGGCTAAGAGGAGCTTATCGCGCACTTTGATATATATTTTTGTATCTATATGAGCAAAGACGGTGCTGACATAACCCAGGCCAATGGCTTTGCCCAGCGAAGGGGATTGGGTGCCGGAAGTTACCTTCCCGATGATCATGCCGGAGAAATCCTTGATCTCATAATCGTGACGGGGGATGCCTTTGTCCAGCATTTCAAAGCCCACCAGCTTCCGGGAGACGCCATCTTTTTTCTGCTCTTCCAGGATCTCCCTGGCGGTAAATTCTTTGGTGAACTTGGTGATCCAGCCCAGGCCTGCTTCCAGCGGTGAGGTAGTATCATCGATATCATTTCCATAAAGGCAGTAGCCCATTTCCAGCCGCAGGGTATCCCTGGCTCCAAGACCGATGGGCTTCAGGCCTGCGGGAGCGCCTACTTCAAAGATCTTATCCCAGATAATACCTGCAGCCCCGTCCTTATCTTCGAAATAGATCTCAATACCACCCGCCCCCGTGTAGCCGGTGGCGCTGACGATGACATTGTCCACTCCGGCAAACCGGCCTTTCACAAAAGTGTAATATTTAAGGTTGAGAATATCGATGTCGGTAAGGGTCTGCATCAGCTTCGTGGCATTGGGTCCCTGGATGGCCAGCAGACAGGTTTTGTCGGAAATATTGTGCATCTCCGCATGATGGGTATTATGTTTGGAGATCCATTTCCAGTCTTTTTCAATATTGGCGGCATTTACCACCAGCATATAGGCCTTATTCTCTTCCAGGCAATAGACGATCAGGTCATCTACGATGCCACCCTTGTCATTGGTGAGAGCGCTGTATTGCGCTTTTCCTGCCGTCAGTTTGGCAGCGTCGTTGGTGGTTACCCGCTGGATCAGGTCCAGGGCCTTATCTCCTTTCACGATGAACTCCCCCATATGGCTTACATCGAAAATGCCGGCATTGGTACGAACAGCCTGGTGTTCGTCATTTATGCCGCTGTAGCTGATGGGCATGTTATATCCGGCGAACTCGGCCATCTTGGCGCCCAGTGCTATGTGTTTGTCCGTGAAAGGAGTATGCTTCATATGGTGATTTTGGCCGCAAAAATAGAGTTTGCCCATCATTAAACCAAAAGGCGCCGGTCACTTTGCCGCGGTAGCAAAAAACGCCACAGGCGTTTTGCCCGAAGGGCCATCATTAGACTTTTTTTGCCCGGGGTTATTTTTCCCAAAACCCCGAGGCAAAAAAAGGGCCCCCGACCATTGTCGGCGGGCCCCATGTTCCAACTTCAACCTACTGTCAAACGAAGGCGACTTCACGCTTCGTTAAAATATCCTAAACTGGATGTAGTTCAGTTAGCAGACGAGGCCTTGGCCGATGTCTGCCGCAATTCAAATCAGGGTCTGAACAAAGTCGATAGGAAATAGATGGAAGACTCCGACACCGGCTGCCGGGAAGCTGTCCTCTTCACCGGGACCGTGTCGTTTGCCGGTTTGGGCTGGGCAGGCTCCGCAGGACGTTTGTACCGGTAACCGCCGTTGTCCGGAGTCGATTTGGGAGATTCTTTGTATTCTCCCCCATCTTCGTCAGTCTTCTTTTTCCTGTCTTCCACTTCCCTGGTTTTCCTGTCTGTCTTCACCAGTCCGTCGGCTGTCATAATATATTCGGTGTTGCTGGTCCAGGAATAGCTATTGCTCATATCGGAATCCCATCCATCCACATCTGTGTCCCAGTCGTCCTTGTACCGTTTGTTCCACCGGATATGCCGGTTGTTGACATTGATGGTGAACCAATCATAATTGTCCACATTGCTGTTGACGAAAATGCGTTTGCCTACGGGTATGGACACATTGACCAGCACCTGCTGGTTACGGAATTTCTCTCCCCGCACGATGGGAAATCCGTATGGCAGGGACAGGATGCTGTCGGACTGGCTGACAGAGAACCGGACCTGTCCGGCCAGTTCCCGGGCCATGCGGGAGTTATTGCCATGGCTGAATTTTACCAATTGCACATGGTAGCTGGAGTCGGGGCTTTTCAAAAGATTTACCCTTACCGTATTCAGGAGAAGGCTGTCATCGTCCAGGTTGTGGAACAGCCGATTTCTTTTCCAGTCCGAGTCAAACCACCAGTCTCCATCATCATAATCGTTTTTCCCTTCGATGGTCCTGACGATAAGTTTACCATGGGTGGGCTGGGTTAATCTGATATCTTCTTCCACATGCTGGCGGGACCGGAAATTATTGACCACCATGCCGGCAAGACCGAGAAAACAGAATAGTCCGATAACCCAAAGGGTGGCGAATGTATACCCCAGGTAATGGCTGCGGGAGCGGACTCCCGTGATCCGGCGGATCAGCCAGGTAAGGAGGGCGACAACCGGGATGACGAGGAAGAGGACAAAGCTTGCCCAGGCGAGGAAATTCTGCCAGAAACCTGCCAACAGATAACTCTTGACCGTTAGGATCCCATCTCCCTTTACGGCAAGCCCCACCAGTACCATAATTAAGGAGAAGGCGATAAGCCCGGCGATGAAGAGGAAGAAGGCTTTGAACAGGACGCCGATCGCGTGGCCGATGCCGCTGCTGGTTCTCCGGGCGGCGGGGTAGGCTTCGGAAGCAAAGGTTTGTGAGCTTTGTTTTACCTGTTCGCCGACTTTTTGAAAACTCTCTTTCATCTCGGAACCCATATCCTTTGCCTTCTTATTAAAGGAGGAAAGGTCGTTTTTGATGGTATTCTTGATGGACTCCAGGTCTACTTTTTCTCCTCTCATTTCCAGTTTCTCGGAGGCTGTCACTGCCTCTGGCAATACGATCCATAAAACGATATAGGTTATGAAAAGGGTACCCCCGAATCCGCCGGTAAAAAATACGGGCCCATCGAAGTCAAACCAGGCGCTCCGGAAAATGGAGGTGATGACGCCCAGGATCAGCGGGAGGGCGAAGATGAGGCGGGGGATCCAAACTTCGATGTGAAAGTAAGCGGCCAGTCCGCTGGCTACCCCGCCGATGACGCGGTCATCCGAGTTGCGGTACAGGCGTTTGCGTGCGGTCAGCGGCAGTGATTTATAGGGAAGGACCACCCAGAGAATGATATATAGAAGACAGCCGGCGCCCCAGCCGAAGGTGATCAGCACAAAGATGATCCGGACGATAGCCGGGTCTATGCGCAGATAGCTGGCCAGGCCGGCACAGACGCCTCCTAATATCTTATCGTTTTCAGCGCGGTAAAGCCGGCGGGGCTCTTCGGCGGTATAGGTTTCAGAACTCTGGGCAGAGCCCTGGGCGCTGCTGCCGGCCGTGTTGCCTGTGCCTGTATTGGCCGTCCCTGCATGCGTGGCGCCGGGCATCTCCTCTTCTTCAAAGTCTTCGGGTCGCCCCATGCTGGCGATGATAGTATTCACTTCTGCATCGGTGATACAGGTCGCGCCCTTTTTCAGGCTTTCGGAGAACAGCTCTGCAAAGCGATTCTCAATATCACTGATGATCTCATCACGGCCTTCTTCATTAGCAAAATACCTGCGCAGGCTCTCAATATACTGCTGCAGGATCTCGTAGGCGGTCTCTTCGATGGGCACCACCCTGCTATGGAAGTTTATGTTGATGATCTTTTTCATTTGAGTTGTATTTGAAGGTTGAAATTTAGAAAGCAATCAGTTTATCTGGCTCTTGTTGGTCAGCGCGTGAACGGCATTGGCCAGTTCGTTCCAGGTGGCTTCCAGCTCCCCGTAGAAGGCCTCTCCCTTTGGCGTCAGGGAGAAATACTTTCGGGGTGGTCCGGAGTTGCTCTCTACCCAGCGGTAGGTGAGCATATCCGCATTCTTAAGCCGGGTTAATAAAGGGTAGAGGGTGCCCTCCAGTATATTCAGATTGGCGGCTTTCATCTCTTCCACGATATCCGATGGATAGGCTTCGCCGCGCCTGATAACGGAGAGAATACAAAACTCCAGGATACCTTTTCGCATCTGGCTCTGGGTGTTCTCGATATTCATGCTCTTCTGATTTGCGCTTGACCTTATCTCTTTTGCTTCCTTTCCTGCACTTCCTTTCTTCGGGATAAGGGGTCAGCGGTGATTGAATCGACTTGACAAACCAAAGATAAGCGCTTTTTTAGTACTATGCAACACAAAGTACTGTTCTAAGGAAGGTAATTTTCATAGGCCACTAATGTAGACTGAATGAAACTCAGTATGGACGCGGATTTCCGGTTCCCGCCCCTAAAAGACGGCAGGAAAAAGATTGATAAAGGGAAAAATCTCCGGATGAATGGGGGACTATAAGTGAAGACAAGTCCTCTTAAAGAGAAGCACGTAGATAAGGGGAGAAAAACCCTTTACATTTTAATTAAAATTAAAAAAGGATTAAAATTATAGTCGAAAACCCTTAGATTCGTTCTCGTTATTCCATATTGAACCCCGAGGACTCTTAAAACTATGGTTATCAAAAGGCTTAGCAATGGTGAGATTTACACCATTTATTTAAAACTGGCTATCTGTTTCGTAGCGGGAGCTGTATCTGCTCTGGTATTTTGGCGTCTTTTAGGCAGATGACAAGGGCCTGCTATTTCTTCAGACCTATTTCCCGCAGACGCTCATCGAGGTATTGCCCCGCTGTCGCATCAGCATAAGCTTTGGGATGTTGTTCGTCAATACAGCCAGGCAGACAGGCAAGACTCATCGTACTCTTGGGATGCAAAAAGAAAGGTATGGAATACCGGGAAGTACCCCATAACTTCCTGGGAGGATTCACCACCCGGTGCGTGGTAGATTTCAACTTATTATTGGTAAGCCTTTGCAGCATGTCCCCCACATTCACCACAATCTGGTCAGGTAA
The DNA here is from genome assembly GCA_035492545.1 of Puia sp. GTDB lineage: Bacteria > Bacteroidota > Bacteroidia > Chitinophagales > Chitinophagaceae > Puia. The sequence continues at coordinate 62,868 of DATJJD010000225.1, read as the reverse complement.
AGAGGTGACAGGCACCCATTCATTTTGTTTGGAAAGGATCTCTAATCCATCGGCAGAGGCGCCGACCAGCAAGGTGATCAGGTTAATATCTTCATGCTGCTCCGCACGAATGGCAGAACGGGGCTCTTCGGTGATGGGAGGATAATGGATGGCCCTCAGAATGGAGTTTCCGTTGTGTACATAAGGATCGAAATACTTCTCATCCAGTCCAAGGTACAGCGCGATGGCACGTAACAAGAGGGTACCTGATGCCTCAAAGGAACGATAAGCTTTAAAGAAAACAGGAGAGAACGGCACTACCTCTGTAACTGTTACATTGGCCGGATACTCCGAACGGATGGGGTCCTCATCCACCACCGTCTGGCCAAACTGGAAAAACTCTTTCAGGTCGGGAGCCTTACTGCCTTTTGCATGTTCTTTTCCAAAAGAAGTATAACCCCGCTGGCCAGCCAGTCCCGGGATCTCATATTTCTTTTTTACATCCGGCGGTAAGGAGAAGAATTCTTTTGTATTCGAATAAAGATCTGAAATAGTGGTCTCTGTTATACCGTGATTCTTTACAGCGACAAACCCTACCTCTTCATATGCTTTGCCTAATGCGTTTACAAAGGATGCTTTTTTAGCGGAGTCAGCAGAAAATTCAGAAAGATCGACAACCGGAATAGCCATGGCAATTGATTTATTTAAACGATGATAACTGTTATTAGCCCTAGATGCTGTAAGCCTCGTGTCCGAAGTTCTACATAATTGGACACTTGCCGGAAATTCGCTACATTTCCAACGAGCAAATTTCAGGCAATTATTATCAGTAAAAGTAAAAAATTTTGGTACACCATAAAGGGGCTTTTCTGTATTTAGTAGGGTTAGCACTTACGTTCGTGTTTGTAAACGGCTTTCAGAGTCATGCCTGCCCGATAGGAGGTCTGCTCCCAACGCCGGCCGGGGCTCCGGCTCCAATCCGTAAATCCGTGCGGGACACTGCCGGCCGGCCGGATTATAGTCAACTGGCCTGCTGGGCAGCCCATCCGGACAAAAAAGACCTCTCCGACAGCATTCCGGCCCCTTTACTGGCAGGCACCCTGCGGGACACTTCCGTCGATGTGTTCTTTTTGCACCCCACAACCCTGGTTGCTGCCAAAGATTCCCGATGGAATGCCGATATCGACGATTCGGCACTTAATGCCCGAACGGACAATACCACCATCCTTTTCCAGGCCAGCGCCTTTAATGAATGCCGGCTATTTGCGCCACGGTACCGTCAAGCCCACCTCCGCTCTTACTTCACCACCGACACAGCTGCCGCCAGGGCCGCACTGGACCTGGCCTATGAAGACCTTCGGGCGGCCTTTCAGTATTATCTGGACCATTACAACCAAGGCCGGCCGATCATCATTGCCTCGCATAGCCAGGGCACGACCCATGCAGAACGGCTGCTAAAGGAGTTCTTTGAGAATAAGCCGCTAAAGAACAGGCTGGTCGCTGCCTATATCATCGGAATGGCCATACCCGGAAATTATTTTTCCGGGCTGGCCCCTTGCCGGGACTCCGCGGCCACCGGCTGCGTGATCGGCTGGAGAACATTTAAAGAAGGATATGAACCTCCTTATGTAGTAAAAGAAAATGGCAGCTCCTGGGTGATAAACCCCTTGACCTGGACCATGGCTGAAGATCCCGCTCCCCGGGACCTGAACAAAGGGGGTATTGTCACCAATTTTAATCATCTGGTTCCCCGGGTAACGGATGCCCGGATCCATGATGGGATCTTATGGACGCACCGGCCTCATTTCCCTGGCAGTATTCTCTATCGAACCCAAAACTACCATATCGGGGATATCAACCTGTTCTACCTCAATATCCGGGAGAATGTCCGCACGCGCATTCTAGCGTTTAAAACGCAGACGAATACGGATCATGGAAGTGTGCAAAAAGGGCGGTAATTAAAGAGACCGCCTCTAAGGAGTCTTTTCGACGGATCTTTTTTCCTCGGGCGTGAGGTCCTCGAAGGCATAACGTTTTACCTGATTGATCAGCGCCTCGTCCAGCATGGAAATGACATTTTTATAGCTGGCTTCCGGAGTCGGCTTGAAGAGCAGGATCATTTCTTTTCTTCCACCATTGTAAGAGCGGTCCATGGCGGCCTGCTTTTCCCGGATGATATCTCCGATGCCCCCGTTGATGTTGTAACCGGTAATGCCAAAGCGGCCTTCTTTCAGCGCCTGCCCAAGATCGCCATGATAATAAAAGATCTTGTCATTACCAAGCGCCACCAGCGTAAGGGCCGCCTCCCTTCCGACAGCACTGCTATCTCCTTTGGCAGGCATGTTCAGGTTGGTGGCGTGGGGCTTTGACCAGGTTGTCGTGAGGATAAAAAAAGTGATCAGCAAAAAGCCCAGGTCCACCATGGGCGTCAGATCGACCCGGGTAGATGATTTCTTACTGCGGCGCCCTCCCCGTTTGCGGGTGTGACCTGCCTGTATAGTCAGCTCTGCCATAAATGTTGTTTGAGAATAAGATACAGCGCAGTGGTGTTTCCATAAAAAAAGCGCCCCGGAAATTCCGGGACGCCACTTATCTTAATGCCGGCGTCTGCTCTTTGCTTCAGGGGCTTTTGGCGGCTTCCTGTTTAGAATTCCGCACTCTTAGGCGTCCTTGGGAATGCAATGACATCCCGGATATTCGTCATGCCTGTAACAAACAACATCATACGCTCAAATCCCAACCCAAAACCCGCATGGGGCACAGAGCCAAAGCGCCGGGTGTCCAGGTACCACCACATTTCCTCTACCGGAATATTCATCTCATTCATCCTAGTCTCTAATTTTTCCAGCCGCTCCTCTCTTTGCGAACCTCCAACGATCTCCCCGATTCCCGGAACCAGAATATCCATGGCGGCAACGGTCTGTCCATCCTCATTCTGCCGCATATAAAAAGCTTTGATATGTTTGGGATAACCCGTCACGATCACCGGCTTCTTAAAATGTTTTTCCACCAGGTAGCGTTCGTGCTCACTTTGCATATCAATACCCCATTTTACATCGTACTGGAATTTCTTCTTTTTATAGGCAGGCGACTGCAGCAGGATATCGATGGCCTGTGTGTAGCTGATCCGCTCGAACTGATTGTTCACGACGAATTCCAGCTTCTCGATCAGGCCCATTTCACTGCGCTCTGCCTGAGGCTTCTGTTTTTCTTCTTCCACCAGTCTTTGTGCAAGGAATTCCAGGTCTTCCCGGTTGTGCTCCATGACATACCTGATCAGATAACGGATAAAATCTTCCGCCAGGTTCATATTGTCTTCCAGATCATAGAAAGCCATCTCCGGCTCTATCATCCAGAACTCAGCCAGATGCCGGGCTGTATTGGAATTTTCCGCCCGGAAAGTGGGGCCGAACGTATATACTTCGCTAAAGGCCATCGCGCCTAATTCTCCCTCCAGCTGTCCGCTGACAGTCAGATTGGTGGCGCGGCCGAAAAAGTCTTCCCGAAAATCCACCGAGCCGTTTTCATGGCGGGGAGGATTCTCAAAGGGTAAAGTAGTAACGCGAAATGTCTCCCCTGCCCCTTCCGCATCAGAAGCTGTGATGATGGGCGTGTGGAGGTATACGAACCCTTTTTCGTTAAAAAACTGATGAATGGCAAAAGCCAGGGCATGACGCACCCGGAATATTGCCCCGAACGTATTCGTACGGAATCGAAGATGTGCGATTTCACGCAGGTATTCCAGACTGGGCCTGTTCTTTAACTGCAAAGGATATTTCTCCGGATTACACTCTCCCAGGATCTCGACCAAGCGGGCTTTGACTTCTACGGCCTGTCCTTTGCCCTGGGAGGCAATCAGCATGCCGGTCACTTTCAGGGAGGCGCCTGTATTGATCTTCTTCAGAAAATTCTCATCATAAGAGCCTAACTCCACAACCACCTGCAGATTATTGTTGGTAGAGCCGTCATTCAGGGCTATAAATTGGTTATTGCGAAAGGTCCGCACCCATCCCATTACCGTTACTTCCTGATTTTCCGGCGCCGTGGCCAGCAATTCTTTCACTTTGACTCTTGTGTTGAACATGATATTTATACGCTGATTAATAAATTCTTTGCCGGACACCGTCCGGCAAAGTCGGGCAAAGATAAAGCAAGCGGATAAAGAATAAGTCGCCGGAAAATGAATTAATAGAGCAATAGAACACAAAAATGACGGGATTTGCCCTGATCGAATCAAGATATTTTTACCTTTTATCTAACCTATTTGGGTCAAAAACTAGCTGAAAGTCAGCGGTTTTTAAAAATTTTTTTTGATTTTTGCGTTTTTATACTAAAATTGCATTGGAATTAAGCTGATCAGTTTTCTTATCCAATGCTCACAGCTCATCAGTTTTAGTCGTCCGTTCATCATAATAATCTAAAATTCATTTTTCACATTTTCAATTAAACAGGCCGACTGTTTGAGAATGATGTTCAACTCTCAAGTTATCTTTTATGTACGATATTCTCCAATTGAACGACATGCTCGTTCCTGAACTCCTCGATATTGCTGAGCAGTTAAAGATCTCCGGCGCCAAGAAACTGGACAAACAGGAACTCGTCTATAAAATCCTCGATAAACAAGCAGTCGTTGCCAGCGAAGTAAAAACCGAAGCCTCCGATGACAAGCCCAAACGCAAACGCATCATAAAGACCTCTACTGCCAACAGCACCGAAGAAGCTATTGTGGAAAGCGTGGAAGAAAAACCCAAGAAAGCAGAAGTAAAAAAAGAGTCCCGCAAAAAAGAAGAGAAACCTGCTATTCTTAAAAAAGTACGCAAAAAAGACGAAGAGCCTGAAGAAGAGGTCGTGGTGCCTGTTGCAAAAGCAGCTCCGGCAAAACCTCAGCCCGTACAGGAAAGAAATGACAGGAACAACGAAAGGAATGACAGAAACGATAGGGGCGAGAACAGGAATGACAACAGGAATGACCGGATCGAAAATCGCGATAGAAATGACCAGATCGATGAAGAGTCCGACGACGACGAAGAATTACAACAGGCACAGGAAGAGCAGGAAGGACAGGACTCAAATGCTGAAATAAACAGATCCGCCGAATCTCAGGCCGGCAGAATGTATCCCCAGCGGAGAAATGAGGTGTTCAATATTGAATTTGACGGAGTGATCCAGGCAGAAGGCGTATTGGAGATGATGCCCGACGGATACGGCTTTTTACGGAGCAGCGATTATAACTATCTGTCTTCCCCCGATGATATTTACGTTTCCCCCTCACAGATCAAATTATTTGGCCTGAAGACGGGAGATACTGTACACGGCGCCGTCCGTCCTCCCAAAGAAGGAGAAAAATATTTCGCCTTACTAAAGGTAGAGACGATCAACAGCAAAGGCCCGGAAGAAGTTCGCGACCGCGTCCCCTTCGATTACCTGACGCCGTTGTTTCCTTTTGAAAAGCTAAGCCTGTTCACGACTCCCAGTGACTATTCCACCCGTATCATAGATCTGTTTACGCCCATAGGCAAAGGACAGCGGGGATTGATCGTGGCCCAGCCCAAAACAGGGAAGACCATGCTGCTGAAGGCCGTAGCCAACGCCATCGCCGCCAACCATCCTGAATGTTACCTGATGATCGTGCTCGTGGACGAACGTCCCGAGGAAGTCACGGATATGGAACGCAGCGTAAGAGCGGAAGTGATAGCCTCCACCTTTGACGAGCCCGCGGAAAAACACGTAAAAGTTTCCACCATCGCCTTACAAAAAGCCAAACGTCTGGTAGAGTGTGGACACGATGTAGTGATCCTGTTAGATTCCATCACCCGTCTTGCCCGCGCACACAATACCGTGGCCCCTGCCTCCGGAAAAGTATTGTCCGGCGGTGTGGAAGCAAATGCCATGCAAAAACCCAAACAATTCTTCGGCGCCGCCCGTAAGATCGAAAACGGCGGATCGCTGACCATCCTGGCCACCGCCCTGATCGATACCGGCTCCAAAATGGATGAAGTGATCTTCGAAGAGTTCAAAGGAACCGGCAACATGGAATTGCAGCTGGATCGCCGCCTCGCTAACCGGCGCGTCTATCCCGCAATAGATCTGGTTTCCTCTTCCACCCGCCGGGATGACCTCCTGCTGGAAAGGGATGTATTGCAACGAATGAACCTTTTGCGCGTTTACCTCAACGATATGAACCCTGAAGAAGCCATGAATGAATTGCTGAAACGCATGCGCGGAACCAAAAGCAATGAAGAATTCCTGGCAAGCATGAATAGTTAAGCCGGTGCAGATGGTCACGCTGCCGGCCGCCGGCATCAAGCAACCAGGGCATCTATCTTTTTCGCCAGCTTCCTGTCCTTATCGGTGACGATATTCCCCGCATCATGGGTGGATAGCCATATCTCCACCTGATTATAGACATTGGTCCATAGCGGATGATGATCCATCTTTTCCGCCTCCAACGCTACCCGGGACATAAAGCCAAAAGCTTCGGAAAAATTCTTAAAATTGAATTTCCGATAGAGGGTATTGTTTTTTTCTTCCCACATATGAATTATTTAAAATATTAAATGCCCTTTATTCCTGATCTTGTCATGAACCAGCTCCATCACTAATTGTACGCCCTGAATACTCTTTACGGAGCTTATCAGGTCTTTTAGCTTCTCATCCGTTACCATATCGCCTTTGAGCAGCCATAAAAAATCCAGGTGTTTGAATTCGGGAAGCAGGTATTCCCCGTCGAATTGATTGTTATAGAGAAAATGTTGCAGGGAGTTATTGGCCTCGCTGTATTCATAAACCCCGAAAAAATATTTCCGCTGCTTTTTAGTCAGCTGTATCTCGATGTCATTGTTGATTCGAAAATCAAACCGCAGCCGGTTATTCAATTGCCAGCAGAACTGGTAATCTTTTATGGGGGCAACGACACCCAGTAGCCGGGTACCTTCGAAGAACTCTCCCGTCAGATCATCGATGTTTAGTTTCAGCTTCATATACAAAGTTAAAATTGTACAGGCACTTCCAAAACCTCATTTCCCCGGCGGTATTTCACCGTCGTCGTATCCCCTTTTTTAAACTTTGACAGCGCATCCATATATTTTTCCAGGGAAGGGACCGGGAACTTTCCCAGCTGTACGATGACATCTCCGGCCTTTAACCCGGCTTTTTGAGCGGGCCGGCCCTCACTGACCCCATCAGCCCGCACCCCGCCGCCGCTAAACGTATAATCCGGCATGATACCCAGTGTCACCGTGAAATGGGGTGCATCCATCTGCGTTTCACGGGTTTCGGTGAAAGCAATCCTGCCCTTGTTGTTCACCCTTTCCACGACCTCATAAACGTATTTCACCACCTGCAGCTCCCCGACAAAATTGATCTTATCATAGTCATCCGTGGGCGTATGATAATCCGCGTGTATACCCGTGAAAAAAAAGAGAACAGGTATGCCCTTCCGATAAAATGAGGTATGATCGCTGGGACCCACGCCGCTGCTGTCATATTTCAGGGTAAAATATTTTTTATCGCCGGCGTTATTGCAGGCTTCCCCCCAGACCGGAGAGGTGCCATAACCACCGATGGTCAGTGCGTGGGTACTATCCCTTAACCGCCCGACCATGTCCAGATTGATCATATAGTTCACCTTCTTCAGGTCGATGGTGGGATGTTCTACAAAATATTTGGATCCGAAAAGCCCCAGTTCTTCCCCGGAAAAGGCAATAAAAAGGTAATTATTGCTTTTGGAACGGGATTCCTTTAGCAAACGGGCCAGTTCGATGGTGGCCGCTACCCCGCTGGCGTTATCGTCCGCCCCGTTATGGATCTGTCTTTCACCCCCCCGGTATAGGGAATTGCTGTCCTCTCCGTAACCTAAATGGTCGTAATGAGCGCCAATGACCACCGTATTGGAAGCCCCATTATCCAGATAACCCAGGACATTATGCCCGGTCCGTTTTTTCTCCGTAAAACCGATCTTCAGTTTTACGTCCAGGGAGGCCGACTCATCCTTCAGGTATTTCCTCTTTACTTCCCTGGTAATATAAAGGACGGGTATCACCGCCGGCGCCGGTCTGTCTTTCCGGTCATAGGAGAGGTTATCGGCTGTTTTTGACGTATTGTACACGATGAGGGCCGTAGCTCCTTTTTTGGAATATTCCTTTGCTTTGGCGCGGATAGCCCCTTCCAGGTCAAAGTGGGGGTTGCCCTGGCTTGCTTCCAGGATGTCTTTCAGGTCCATAAACCAGGGTTCCCCGCTTTCCTGCAGGGCAATGGCCGGGGAACCCGCCGCCGACCCTATGGCGCTGAGGCTCAATGGAAAATACTCCTTGTTCAGGAGGAGTTCCCGGTCATTGACGGAAAAATAGGAATCCGGGCTTACCAGCCTTCCTTCATTGACCTCAAAAGCCTGAAGCCAGCCATTATTGTCTCCCTTGGGCTCCAAACCCGCTTTGGAGAAGGCAATACTGATATAATCCCCCGCCAGTTTCTCTCCCGGAGACCCCGTCCTCCTTCCTTCCAGCTTGTCGTCAGAAAGATACCGGATATGGGCTTCCAGGTTGGTTAACGTGATTTTATCGGCTTTTTTGACTTTTTGTGCAAAGGAGGGTAAAAAGGGAACGGCCAGGATAAGCGTAACGATCTTGATACGAAGGATCATAAAAATCGGTTTAACAAGAATATCTTTATGCAGCAAAGGTATACCCGCCCGGGGCTATTCCAAAGAAAGTGAAGAAATATTACCCCTGGATTAATAATTGAGTAAATCTTTTCTACACTCACCTTTTTTCCTTTAGTTTTGCAGATTGCCCTTGAATGACGCTGGAAGCGGAATGTCCGGAAAGACCCCTGTCCGGTAAAAAGGCAATTGTCAATAAAAACTATGGCGTTACCGCACCTTATTAAATATGTATATACCAATGGGACCGACGAAGTAATTCGCCGGGGAAAGAAAATCCACGCTATTGGCTATGTAGAACTGGTCGAGTACGACGAGCTGTTCGAATCTGTTACCTTTCGGGTAAAAGATGACAGCTACGCAACGTATTATAAGGTATATGTCCAGAAATTCAAAGACGCTAAAACCCTTTCTATCCGCTGTAGCTGTCCTTATAACCTGGGGGATATCTGCCGCCATGAGGCAGGTGCCCTTATCCAGCTGCAGGAGCTCCTGGACAGGAATATGCTAAAGGCGGAGGAAGTACAGTATGACCAGCAGCATACGGTCGTGAAAATGAAGTTCATCGACCTGAAGAGCATTCGCCTGCTCTGCTCCCCACAGACCCTCAGCGAAGCGGAGAAATACCTGCAGGCTCAAAAAGCCAGGATCGAATACGCTAAAGATGAAATCGTAAAGGCCTCTGTCGAGCTGGACGGAGAGATCTATCAGGTCGTGATCCGGAAAAATGAGGAGAGGAATTTTGATACCAGCAGCAATTACAAAGATACAGCACACCCCCTTTGCCTGCCTAAGGTGATAGTTTTCTTACAGTTGCTTCATGCGCACGGGGCCTATTATTTTGACAGTATCCGGAATTGGGACAAAGAAAAGAACAAATTACTGGAAGCCTATGGCTATTCCCTTTCCGACGACCTGAAAGGGAAATTCGAATTCTCTTATAAGGATGGAAAGCCTTTTTTACGGGTATTGGACCTTTCTATCAAACGGGTGGCTCCTCTCGCGACAGGCCGTCCCCGGGCTGCAGAGGCCGATCTGCCCGCTACCGTCGTATCGGAAGAAGAGAAACCGGCCGGCATCGCTCAAAGGCTTGGGATCGTATTTAATTTTAACCAGGGTAGTTTTCCCGGCTTCGCCCTGGACGCCATCGCCGGAGAGAGCAACGAAGAACAATCCTCTTATTCCGGTAAGGTCGAGAAGATGGACCTTACCAAGTTTGTCAATACCGACACCTTTAATGAGTTCGATAAACAGCTGATCCCTTCCCTCCGTAAAATGCAGGGGCCGGAGATCAGCAAATACCTAAACAGGAATTCCCCATTCAGCGGCATCTGGGAAAATATCATTCACCACGAGGAAGATGACCTCCCGGAAGAGACAAAAAAGCTCATGGTGGAATACCTTCACCCGAAGCTGAAGAAGCTGTTCGCGGAAGTGAACGCCAACCCATTCATCTTTTACCTCAACGGGCACAAACCTTTTAAAACAGCCAACCTCCAGCCCATCGGCATAACCGGAGATACCATTACCCCCTACTTTTCCGTATCGGTGGAAAAAGAACAGTTCGAGCTGCTCTGTTTTGTCAAGATCAATGGCCAGCCGGTCGAAGTCTCTCAAAATGAGTGTAGCAGCAGTGTGGTGTTCTTTTATAACAACAACCTCTACCTCTGGAACAAACCGGAAGACATCGCCCTCGTGGAGAAATTTACCGGGAAAGATAAATGGCTCATCGATAAGGCAGAATGGCCTGCACAGTTAAAAACCTTTGTGCTCCCCCTTACCAGGGATTACCACGTGGATTTTGACGAAGTGCTGGTAAAAGAAGTGAAAGACGGGGATCCGGAGAAAAAGCTATTACTTCAGGAAAAAGGCGATTACCTGGTATTTCAACCCCTGTTCTCTTACAAAGGGTTCGAGACCCGGCCTGGAGGGAAAGACGAAATTATCGTACCCGACGGAGGGCAGGTGCTGGTCGTACATCGCAACAAAGAGGCGGAATTGCAATTCTTCCGCAAGCTGGAATCCCTTCATTCCCAATTCATTCACCCGGAAGGTTCCAATAGCCTCGCCCTGAAAGGAGCCGATGTATTAAAGAATAACTGGTTCTTCCTCTTTGTGGATGCCATGGAGGAAATGAAAATACCGGTATTTGGCTTTGAGGCCCTGAAAAACTTCCGCTTCAACACGGCCAAACCGCAGACAAAGATCCATATCAGCAGCAATACGGACTGGTTTGACGCCCGGGTGGATATCGTGTTCGGCGACCAGAAAGTGACGATCGCCGACGTAAAAAAAGCCCTGGCCAACCGGCAGCAGTTCGTTCCCCTCGATGACGGCACCCTGGGGGTCCTGCCGGAAGAATGGATAAAAAAATATTCCCTGCTGTTCCGGGTAGGAGAGGGAAAAAGCAATCAGCTACGCTTGTCGAAGTATCACATGAGTGTTATTGACGAGCTGTATGACAATCGCAATGAAGAAGAGCTGATCATTCGTCTGGAAGAGAAATATGAGCAACTGCGGGAATTCAACCGTATCCGGGAAATCCCTCCCCCTGCCCACCTGGACCATATCCTCCGGCCGTACCAGGTCCATGGGTTCCACTGGCTCAACTACCTGCAGGAGGTCAACTGGGGAGGTATCCTGGCCGACGATATGGGTTTGGGTAAAACCATACAGGCTCTTTCTTACCTCCAGCATTATAAGGAGGTCAATCAGAAACTGACCGCCCTGGTGGTCTGCCCCACCACCCTGATGTTCAACTGGGAGAATGAAATCCGGAAGTTTGCGCCCGGGCTCACCTATCATATCCATCATGGCGGCGACAGAACCCGCAACAAACAAGCTCTTTCAGAATACAACGTCATTATCACTACATATGGCACTCTGCGGAGCGATATCAAATTATTGGTGGACATCCCCTTCGACTATGCTGTATTGGATGAGTCCCAGGCAATCAAGAACCCGGGCAGTAAAGTAACGAAAGCAGCCTGCCTTTTGCACGCCAAACACCGGCTCTGTATGAGTGGTACCCCGCTGCAGAATAACACTTTTGACATTTTTGCCCAGATGAACTTCCTGAACCCCGGCATGCTGGGGAGCATCGAATTCTTCCGGCAGGAATTTGCCGTTCCCATCGATAAGTTTGGAGAGCAGGACCGAAAAGACCACCTGAGGAAATTATTATATCCCTTTATATTAAGGAGGACAAAAGAACAGGTAGCCAAGGACCTTCCTGAAAAAACAGAAACCATCCTCTTCTGTGAAATGGAAGATGAGCAGCGGAAGGTCTACGATGCTTACCGTAATGACTACCGGGATAAGATCCTGGGAACGATAGAGACCCAGGGTATCCAGCGGTCGCAGCTGACCATCTTACAGGGCCTGATGAAGCTCCGGCAGATCTGCGACTCTCCGGCTATCCTCAACGAAACAGACCGCTATCCCAATCATTCTATCAAGCTGGATGAGCTGGCCAGAGAAATTACAGAGAATATAGGAGACCATAAGGCCTTGATCTTCTCCCAATTCCTGGGTATGCTGGCCCTTATCCGGGAAAGATTGAAAGAGCTGGATGTGAAGTTTGAATATTTTGATGGCAGCACCTCGGCACAGGAAAGAGAGCGGGCTATCCAGAGCTTCCAGAACGATGACTCCTGCCGTGTTTTCCTCATCTCCCTGAAAGCTGGAGGTGTGGGTCTCAACCTCACCGCCGCAGACTATGTGTACATTGTGGATCCCTGGTGGAACCCTGCCGTGGAACAACAGGCTATCGACCGTACCCATCGTATCGGTCAGACCAAGAATATATTTGCCTACCGGATGATCTGTAAAGATACCATCGAAGATAAGATCCTTCAACTGCAGGAAAAGAAACGCATCCTGGCCAAAGACCTGATCGCCGACGATGACGGATTTGTGAAGAGCCTTACAAAGGCCGATGTGGAATACCTGTTCTCCTAGATGAAATAGAAATTAACCGGGAAAGACTGAATGGAGATAAGCCCAAACGGACTACGGTCTGTTGGCTGAAAGCCCATCATCGTCGAAAATTGGGTACCACCCATCGCGCTAAATTCACCGATAGGGCGGGATGGGCGGTACCCAGTTTCACCCTACCGGCAAGGAATTTTTGCCACTGATAACACAGGGGTATGCCTTGAGTAAACGAGCTATTATTTTAGCAGTCAATCAGTATAATCGTCCGGTATGAATTCTTCCATTAAAAAATATGTTTTTTCGCTGTTGTTGGGGCTGCTGTTTTTTTCAATTCATTCATTCTCACAGGTAAAGATCAAAGGTTCGGTAAAAGGAGCCATCGTGGATACGGTAGGAAAGCAGAACCTGAGCGCAGCCACCGTCGCAGCGACACCGGATGCTGACACGAATGCCGTACAATTTGTCGTCACCAACAAACAGGGCGCCTTCCTCGTGAGAAGCTTAAATCCGGGAAAATATCACCTGCTTATCAGTTTTGAAGGATATCAACCCCTGTCCAGGTCATTTACCATCGATGCGGGCAACCCCAATATCGATCTGGGGACCTTGTATATGCAACGGTCAAACGAAGAGATGGAAGCTGTGATCGTTTCCCGGCCTCCCATAACGATGAAGAAAGACACCGTAGAGTATTCGGCCAGTATGTTTGCCACCAAACCTAATGCCGTGGCGGAAGATCTATTGAAAAAAATGCCGGGGGTACAGGTCGATAAGAGCGGGAATATCACTGCCCAGGGTGAGTCGGTAACGAGGATCCTCGTGGACGGCAAGCGTTTTTTCAGCGATGACCCCAAACTGGCAACGAGAAACCTTCCTCCGGATGTCATCGATAAGATCCAGGTATTCGACGATCTGAGCGACCAGAGCAAATTCACGGGTTTTGATGACGGCAACCGGGTCAAGACCATCAATATCGTCACCAAAAAAGACAAACGGCAAGGCTATTTTGGTAAAATGGTCGCCGGGGCCGGTAGTGATGAGAACTATGACGAGAGCATAAATCTCCACCGGTTCGATGGTAACCAGCAAATCTCCCTGCTGGGACAGGCCAACAACGTCAATAAACAAAACTTTACCCCACAGGATATTTTAGGTAGTTCCGGAGGAAGACGCGGCGGCAATGGCGGCGGCGGCGGTGGAGGCGGTGGTAATGGAGGAGGGGGAGGAAGCTCGGGTTCCAGCAGCAGCGGAGTAACGACGGTATGGGCCGGCGGGGCCAACTACCGGAATGCGTTTGGACCCAAGACCGATTTCTACGGCAGCTATTTTTTCAACTACCAGCATATATCCGTCAACCAGCAGGATAGTACGTTTACTACCAACAAAGATGCCGCCGGCAGCGACTCCACCGGTTATAATACAGGGGGAAGCTCCAGCGTTTCACGGATACAGAACCACCGGATCTATCTCAACCTGGAACACCGGTTCGACAGCAATAACTCCCTGATCTTCCGGCCCAATGTCACCATCCAGCAGAGTACACCGGATGCCTCTTACAATACCTTTGTAGCGGACAGCAGCGGGGCTGCTTTCAGCAACTCGATTGGCCATTCGTCCAGCATCAACAGCGGCTTCAATATCAACGGCGCTAATCTTCAGTTCCGGCATAAATTCAATAAAGCCTTCCGTACCATCTCCCTGGACATGAATGGTACTGCCAATGTGAATAACGGGACCGGATATAACTATGCGATCAATGATTTCTACACGATTCACGAAATAGACACACTCAACCAGTTCTATAACGACTCCCTGCATTCCGTCACGCTGAGCCCTACCCTTTCCTATACGGAGCCCATCGGGAAAAATCAGATCCTGGAATTCAACTACAACCATACCTATACAAAGAGCACGACTATCAATAATACCTATGATTTTGTAGACTCGCTGCATGATTATAAGACTTTCGACAGCTTATTCAGCAACTCTTATAAGTTCCTCTCCAATTCCGACCGGTTTACCCTGAACTACCGTATCCAGAATGTCAAATACAATTTATCACTGGGTTCAGGTCTGCAGTATACGGGCTTTAACAGCGACAACATCACCAAGAATATCACCGTAGCGCACAATTATGTGAATGTGACGCCCACGGTCAATTTTCAATACCTTTTTTCCAGGACGACGCATCTGCGGGTGTTTTATTCGGGAAGAACGGGAACCCCTACCCCTTCTCAGTTACAGCCGTTGACCACCACCACCAACCAAATCAGCTTCCAGACGGGTAATCCCGATTTGAAACCCCAGTTTACCCATAGCCTGCGGATGTTGTTCGCTTCCTTCGACCCCAGCACCCAGCGGGTCATCTTCGCCACCATCAATGCGAGCACCATCGTTAACGACATCCAGACCTCCAGCTATTATAATTACAAAAAAGGACAGAACAGCACTTATGTGAACCTGAACGGGACTTATAACCTGTCTGGCTATTTCAACTATGGATTTGCCCTGAAAAAGCCCAAGTCCAACCTCAACCTGATCTCGAATGTAAATTACAGCCAAAGTCAGACCCTGCAGGCAAGAGACTCTGCCGATGCGTTGGAGAACCTTTTCCAGCATATCTATACAAAGAATACCACCCTGTCCGAGACCATATCCTGGACGACGAATATCAAGAAGAATTTCGACATGAATTTCAGCTCCACCTCCCAGTACAATATCACCAAACGTACAGGAACGGAATCCCTCAATAAGTCCGGAAGCAGCCAGGGCAACCTGAATTCCTTCTCCCAGATCCTTTCGGCAGAATTTACGGCTTATACCAATAACGGGTGGCTCATTGCGGCCAACTTCGACTATACCTATACCAATACGGGGGCTTCCGGGTACAATGCCAGCGTACCTTTGCTGACACCCAGTATTGCCAAACAGCTTTTTAAGAAAAAGAATGGGGAGTTACGTCTCAGTGTTTTTGATCTCCTGAACTCCAACACGTCGGTTAGCAAAACAGTGGCAGCTACAAGTGCTGCCTATACACGTACCAACGTGCTGACCCGCTACGCCATGCTGACGTTTACTTATAACCTGAACAATTTCGCCGGCTCACAACAGAAGAGAATGCCGGGTATGTTCCCGGGAAGATTCCGTGGGGGCGGAGGAAGAGGCGGCTTCGGTGGCGGTGGGTTTGGCGGAGGTCCGCTGCCCTGACCGGCGAAACCGGACGGTTATTTAGATTTCCGGGTGTAATGATAGTCCGGAGTGCTGACCGGGGATTGTCCAACGATGATTACTGATAAAATAGTACCGAAAAAACGGGAAAGCTTGGAGGAAGGGCGATAGATGTCTTTGTAAATCTTTGCGTTACGGGTGTCAAAGGACATATGGGTCTTGTTCATCGATATTGGTTTAGATTGGATTAAGGGGATAACTAATCGTAATTAACGTTTAAGATACTGATTTATTTTGCAAAAAACTGTTAAATAGGGACGTAGTTTTTCTATTGCAGGGGGGGCGGAATTATTGTACTTTGCCGGAAATCCGCTCTATGAGAAACACAATTCTCACACTGGCGCCGGTTCTCTTGTCCGCCACGTTGTCTGCACAAGGGGTTTTTTCGAACAATACCCAATCCATACTTGAAAAAGTAATACAGGATTACCCCAATCATTTTTACAATATTAAAGGGGAGATGATCGCCCAGGCCCATCAAACGACCGAATACCGGTCCACCCTTCAGTTGCCCGGATCTTCCTCCTGCATTGTCACCCTCTATCGCGCCACCCGGGATGAAGGCTATGGATGGACTTGTACCGTGCTGGAAACCGGAAGTTTTGCCAGCGTCAAGGAAAAGTTCCGGGAAATCTATAGCCAGCTCACCAATAGCATCGTTACGACCGGCGGCCAGAAAACCTTTATCCTTAGCGGGCAATATGAAGAGCCTGTACCGGAAAAGAAACGCACCCAGGTCGTATTCTCCTTATTGCCCGGCGTGGGGGAAATGAAAAAGCTAAAGGTAGAGTTGTCCCTCTGCCAGAGCGGAAATGACTGGAAGATCTCACTGAGCGTAAATGATCAGGACTTGAAAGAAGAGGTCCAAAACGCCCTGACCGTCAATTGAATCTCCCAAGGGCCCACATTTCCTAAAGGGCCAATCGCCCAAACATTAACTTTGATTAACCTTAAATCAAAGCCTATTAACCTGTTTCCCTGACAGGGGCCCCTATTTTCGTTGGTCCGACAACGTAAAATACATGGCATGAAAAATAGGTACTCCTGGCTGTTACTTATCGTAATAAACCTGCACGCCTTCCCAACCTTTTCCCAACGCGATGGCAGCATTCGGGGCCACCTGCAGGATACAGCTGCTCATGGGCCCGTAGCAGATGTCACCGTTACCGTCCTGAACGCGAAAGACTCTTCGCTGGCAGGCTTCTCCCGTAGCCGGGAATCCGGCCATTTCCTGGTGAAAGGACTTAACGCCGGCAACTACCGGCTGCTGATCACCCATGTAGGCTATCGCACCATCAGCAGAAATTTTGTGATCAACGAAGTTGTCCGGGACCTGGATATAGGAGAAATTGCCCTGACAGACAAAAGCAATCTGCTGGCGGAAGTGACGGTGGAACAGGCTCCTGTTACCATCCGGCACGATACGGTAGAGTTCAACGCGGGCTCCTTCAAGACCAAACCGGATGCCGTAGTGGAAGACCTGTTGAAGAAGCTTCCCGGTATGCAGGTGGACAAGGACGGCACCATCAAGGCAAATGGCGAACAGGTAAAAAAAGTGTTGGTGGATGGGAAAGAGTTTTTCGGGAATGACCCCAGGATTGCCTCCAAAAACCTGCCAGCCGATGCTGTCGAAAAAGTGCAGGTCTTTGACAGGAAATCAGATCAGTCCCGGTTTACCGGTTTTGACGACGGGAATAGTCAACGGACCATCAACCTGACGATAAAAAAGGATAAGAAACACGGGTCATTCGGGAAGGTGGCGGCCGGAGGTGGCAACGCGGAGATGGGGGATGGAGTTGGCGATGGCCGTTATGAAGGTAACTTCAACCTCAATCAATTCCGGGGCGACCGTCAATTGTCCGCCATGGGGATGGCGAATAATACAAACAAGCAAGGGTTCTCTTTCCAGGATGTGCTCAACTTCAACAGCGGAGCGACCGGATCCGGCAAAGGGGGTAATAATCCGGCGCCGCCCGGTCTCTCTTCCGACATCCCCGTGCAGGGCCTGACGAATAACAGCCAGGCAATCACCACCACCTGGGCGGGAGGCGCCAACTTCAACGATGACTGGCACAACGGCAATAGCAATGTCCATGGGAATTATTTTTACAACCGCACCGATGATCTTATCGATCAGAAAGATGCCCGTCAATATCTGTCCCCGGGGAATTCAATCCTGCAGGACCGTAACAGCGCCGGCAACCGGCACAATGAGAATCAGCGCCTGGCCCTTATTTCAGACCTTCGTATCGACTCCTTCAGCTCTCTGAAGATCACCAGCTCTTTCACCTATCAGAACAGCAGCCATGCTGAAAAAACGGTGGACAGCTCCCGGGACCAGGCTACGGGCCAGCTGCTGAATGATGGCATTTCCAACTCTTCGGCTTATGCGAAGGGATATAGCTGGAATACCAATGCGTTGTTACGGCACCGGTTTGCCAAAAAAGGAAGGACGATCTCGGCGAATCTTTTGTTTGGCCTGAACAGCAATACGGGTGGTGGCAGCCTGTATTCGATCAACCAATACTTTCAGACGCAGCCGGGCAGCCCGCCTCTTACCGATACCCTGAACCAGGTCTATGACCTGCCGGCTGACGGGAATAATTATGGAGGTACGCTGGCGTATACGGAACCTCTCTCAAAAAAGTCCCTGCTGGAATTCAATTATGATTTCTCTCAAAGCCATTCTCAGTCGGATAAAAAGACTTTTGACGCAGATGCGAACGGGAAATTCACGCTGCCCAATGCACAGCTGACCAACGACTATAAAAATACCTACACCCTTCACCGGGAAGGCATCCAGTTCCGCAATCAGCAGCGCCGGTTCAATTTTACGGTGGGCGCTGCCCTGCAGCAGGCCTTTTCGTGGAATCATTTCAGTTATTTTACAAAAGACAGCATCCTGCAACAATCCTTTGTCAATGTCCTGCCGAATGCCAATCTTCAATATAGCTTTGACAAGTATAAGGACCTGCGCCTGTTTTATACTACCTATACCAATCAGCCGGGGATAACACAACTGGCGCCGGTGCCGGATAACTCCGATCCATTGAATATCAAGCTGGGCAACCCGGGGCTGAAACAGGAATACTATCATTCCCTCCGACTCAACTATGTGGCCTTCGACCCTTTCCGGCGTACCAGCTTTTTCGCGATGCTGAATTTTAATGATATCCATAACAGGATTGTCAATGAAGATGCCTTCGATAGCGCGGGCGTGCGGACAACCAGGCCTGGGAACCTGGATGGAACTTATTCGATGAACGGTTTCTTGTCCTGGGGACTTCCCCTGCGGGCCCTTAAAAGCAACCTCAACCTGAATAGCAGCGCCCGATACGATCATAATGCCAGCCTGGTGAATGAGGTAAGAAACAATGGTAATACCTGGACCTTAAGCCAGGGGGCCGATTTGAATTTCATCTATAAAGAGTTGCTGGACATCACCGGCGGCATCAAAGTAGACTACAATGATACCCGTTATTCGTTGCAGCCCGGGCAGAATCAACACTACTGGACAACCACGTACACGGTGGATTTTAATTGGTATCTGCCCGGAAAGTTCAGCATTGCCAGCGACCTGGACTATATTCATCGTAGCGGTCTGCCGGCCGGTTATAATAGCAGCCCCCTGGTATGGAATGCAGGGCTGGCTAAAAAAGTGTTTAAGAATCAGAAAGGGACTATCCGGATCCAGGTATTCGATATCCTGAAGCAGAACACGGGTTTTTCCAGGAGTACGAGCCAGAACTATATCGATGACCTGTCTTATAAGGTACTGAACCGGTACTGGCTCCTGAGCTTTACCTATGCGATCAGCCGCTTTGCCGGCAAATCCGTGCAGGGGGGTATGGGCGGCGGGAAGGCAGATATAAAAATTATCCGCTAAAAAAAAGATCGCCGGCCAGTGCTTGCCGGCCGGCGATCTTTCCAGGCGGTTCCGTCCCGGTATCGGATCTTAATTCCGGATGATCCTTATGGTAGGCCCTCCGCCCGGATTGGCCCCAAACTGATCTTCCATCATTTTGCGGAACGCCGCCCGGCTGATCTTTTTGCCATCAACAGGCGCTTTTACTATTTTTTTATCAAAATCTTTCGTAACGATGTCCAGGGCTGTAAAGACGATCTCGGCATCATTGATGTTGAGTTCCAGGATAAGACCGGGTAAATTGCCAAAGGAATCGGGGCCGGAGGAGGTCTGTATGTCTTCTGCGTACCAGGCGACAATCTCTCCCCCATCCCGGCCTTTTGTCGTTGCTTTTTTACAGGTATAACCTTTTATCGTCCGGGTTTCCGGCTCCAGCTTCCAGTTTTGCTTTTGCAACGTGTCTTCGATGAGATATTTTTTAGGTCCCAGCTCCCGCTGCTCCGTTATCCTATCCGTTGCATAATTTTTATAGGTCTGGTCATCGGGACCGCCGCCGATCCTCATCACCATGTTGCCGTTATTCTCCTGGCCGGCTTCGTCGCGGATGTCCTTCTCTTCCTTTATGTTCTTATAAATGGACTCGTCGGAGGAAAAATCCAGCTCTACTTTCGAGGTATTAAATTCCGGCACCATGGACTTCATGCTCTCATCTGTGAGACGCCGGTGCAGATTTACTTTTCGTTCATAAATGATCTTTCCTTCCTTTAGTGGGGAAAGCGCCTGGGCCTTAGCCTGGGAGGTTTGCAGTGCCGGCAACAGGAATGCTGCGAATAGAAATTTTTGCATGGTGATGATTTTAGTGTACAAATCTATTTTCAGCACCAGGTAAAACAGGTTAATGGGCCTTTGTTTAATGTTAATTAAGGTTAATGTTCCGCGGGGGGGCAAAACCATTTGCCCGATTTTTATTACCTTTTTCCCATGAACAGGAGAGGGACGTCCATATTGCTGATGGTGCTCACGATCGGAGCGATCGTCGTTTTCCAGGTCTCCTGGCTGCGGAAGAATTATGAAGAGGAAAAAAGGATCTTTACCATCCGCACCAACCTGCTCTTCCGGGAGACCCTTTTCAAACTGCAGGCTGCCAGGCTGCACCTGGATACCTCCCTGGATATTCGGGTGCAGGACAAGTCCGGCCTGATCAGCATGACCAATGTGTTGAAAGATAAACTGGCCAGGGATAGTTCCGGCCGGATACAGGGAGCGAAGGCGGTGATCATTTCCCTCCGGCATGAAAGAATAGATGGCAAAGAAGATTCCATGGGCCAGGTCTTATACCGCAGCCCAAACGAGAAGATCGTGGATTTCCTGACAGGAGTGGATTCTTTGCAGGACTCTATTACCGTGAAGGATCTTTCCGACCACTATAAGCAGACTCTGATCCGGGAAGGCATCCCTGTTTCATTCCGGATAACGATGACTCCTGTAAAAGTCCGGAGTAATCAACCGCCGGATTTTTTTCCCTCCGACAGTAACGGCAATAGAGTAACCATAGGCTTTGCCCATCCGGCAGTATATGAATTGAATTTTGACAATTTATTCTGGTTCATGGCCCGGCGCGTCGGTGGGCAGGCGTTGTTTTCCCTCGTATTGGTGAGCCTTACGACCCTTTCCTTTCTATGGTTGTACCGCAACTGGCAGCAGCAGCGGAAACTAACCGAATTGAAAAACGATTTTATCAGCAATATCACCCACGAATTAAAAACGCCCATCGCCACCGTAAGTGTGGCGGTAGAGGCGCTGAAAAACTTTTCCGCTTTGCAGGACCCCCTGCGGACGGCTGAATACCTGGACATCTCCGCCCATGAATTACAACGACTATCCCTGTTGGTGGATAAAGTGCTGAAATTATCCCTTTTTGAAAGACAGGAGATTGAATTGAAGAAAGAGGAGTTCGATCTGAAAATGCTGGTAGAGGAAGTCACGGCTTCCATGCGTCTTCAATTCGAAAAGTCTCAGGCAAAACTAACCCTGGGGGCCCAGGGCAGCGACTTCCAGTTAAAAGCCGATAAATTACATATCACCAGCGTCATCTTTAACCTGTTGGACAATGCATTAAAATACAGCAGGATCGATCCGGCCATTCAAATCGAAGTGGGGGCAGAGCCGGAGCTGCTGACCTTATCCGTTACTGATAACGGAGTTGGGATTCCCCTGGCGTACCGGCACCGGATCTTTGAAAAATTCTTTCGGGTACCGACGGGCGACAGGCACAATGTAAAAGGATATGGCCTGGGGTTGAGTTATGTCTCCTATGTGTTGCAACGGCAGGGCGGGAGGATCAGCGTGGACAGCGAAGAAGGGATAGGAAGCCGGTTCATCGTTAAAATCCCCCGTGAAAATGGCTAAGATAAAAATATTGTATGTGGAGGATGAATTGTTCCTGGGGAAGATCGTAAAAGAGAGCCTGGAAAGCCGGGGTTTTGAAGTATGGATGGAGAGTGACGGCGACCGGGTCCTGCCCTCTTTTAAGAAAATGCAGCCGGATGTATGTATCCTGGATGTTATGTTGCCCAACAGGGATGGCTTCGGGATCGCAGAAGAGATCAGGGGGCTGGATAAAAAGGTGCCCATCCTTTTTGTAACGGCTAAGAGCCGGACCGAAGACCTGGTTAAGGGTTTTTCTTTGGGGGGGAATGATTATATCCGCAAACCGTTTAGTATGGAAGAGCTCATCGTTCGTATCCATAATACCTTGCGGAGTAAAGATAATGATGGGTCTGCTACCGGTGAACCCCTGATCCTGGGAAAATATTCATTTCAGCCTGGACGCCAGGTACTCAGCTACGGAAGGGAAGAGCGGAAATTGTCTTTCCGGGAAAATGAACTTTTGAAATTCCTCTACGGGAATAGGGAAAAGATCATTGACAGGAGGGATATCCTGAATGTGTTATGGGGCAGCGACTCTTTCTTCAATAGTCGCAACCTGGATGTCTATATCACTAAACTGAGGGGCTACCTGAAAGAGGATGGATCTCTTGAGATCATTACCATTAAAGGAAAAGGATACCGGTTTGTAATAAGCTGAGTTATACTACCAGGGTATAATTCCTTAATACGGCATCGATCTCTTCCAGCCGGAAAGGCTTGGAAATATACTGGTTCATTCCGGCATCCAGGCATTTTTCCCGGTCGCCTTTCATCGCATCGGCCGTCAGGGCTATGATAGGAATGTTGCAATAGGGCTCGGCCATCTGGCGGATATGCCGGGTCGTGGTATATCCGTCCATTTCCGGCATATTGACGTCCATGAAGATGATCACCGGCTCACAGTCAGGCAGCCTGTCCAGGGCCTCCTTGCCGTTGCTGACCTGTATCACCTCGAATCCCATTCTGCGCAACACTTCGGAGATCAGCAGCATATTGATCGGATCATCATCGGCGACCATAATGCTGGTAGCCTCGGAGATCTTTACATTATGGGGCAGGGAAGGATGTAAATGATCGTTTTGCATGTTCTTTTCAAACAGGGACAAAAGGGTGGCGTGTAATTCATGGATCTTTACCGGCTTGGAAAGGAATTTGTTGATCCCGGTCTTACTGGCTTCGTGCTGATAAATGGTTTTTTCCATGGACGACAGCATGAGGATGAAAGGCTGTTCGCTGCCAGGGATCAGCTTTTTTATTTCCTTCACCAGCGAGATGCCATCCATGCCCGGCATCAGGTGATCCGTAATGATGAGATTGAAAGGATCGTTGTTTTTCTTGGCCTCTTTGATCTTCGCCAGGGCGGCGGGTCCGTTGGTCGCTAATTCGCTAACGATCTGGAAATAACCAAAGGTTTCCTGCATAAGATGCAGGTTGGTAATATTGTCGTCTACGATCAATACTTTTTTCAGCAGGGCTTTTTGAGGCAGCAGGACTTCCGGTTGTTCATTGGCGATCTCCAGGACAAGATGAAGGGTGAACGAACTTCCTTTCGCCGGTTCGCTCTCTACGGTAAGATGCCCGCCCATCAATTCCGCCAGACTTTTCGAGATGGTAAGGCCCAACCCTGTGCCGCCGTATTTCCGGGTAGTGGAGGTATCTGCCTGGGTAAAACTTTCGAATATTTTTTGCAGCTTTTCCTTGCGGATGCCGATGCCTGTATCCTTTACCTCGATAGCAAGCTTCATATAACCTTTCCCGGCCTGCTGATATCCATCGCTGGTTTTTTTAATAGAAACGAGGATCTCCCCTTCACTGGTGAATTTGATAGCATTTCCCAGAAGATTCACGATGATCTGGCGGATACGGACAGGGTCTCCCAGGAATTGGGAGGGAATGGAAGGGTCCACCCGGTAGAGCATTTCCAGCTTCTTTTCAAACGCTTTCAGGGTGAGCATGTCGATGGTCTCTTCTATCAGCTCGTCTAATTTGAACAGCGTATGATCTATCAGTAATTTCCCGGCTTCTATCTTGGAGAAATCAAGAATATCATTGATGATGCCCAGGAGCCCATAAGCGGATTTTTTCACGTTTTGCAGGTAGTCGCGCTGGGCCTTCTGGAGCTCTGTGGTCATCACCAGGTCGGTAAAGCCGATGATGCCATTCATAGGGGTACGTAATTCATGGCTCATATTGGCCATGAACTCGCTCTTGGCCCGGCTGGCGGATTCAGCCAGCTCTTTGGCCTGTACCAGTTCTACTTCTATCTGTTTGCGTTCGATGGCCGCTGCCAGGGAGGAGGCATAGGAGCGGAGGATAGAGAATTCAGCTTCCGACCACTCCCGGTCTTTTTTAAATTCATCAAATCCTACAAACCCCCAGAACCTGTTCTTGATAAAAATGGGGACGGCGGCAGACGATAACAGATTTGATCTTTCGTAGATCGCCTGTAGCTGAGCATCCTCCTCCCTGCTCTTATAGCTAAGGAAGGGCAGGTTAGCCTGCAAGGGCTCGACTATTTTTTTAATGTTTTCAAAAGGGATGTTCTTCACTTCCGGCCTTTCCAGCCGGAAATCGGATGGGTCTTCTGTCCATTCGTGGGTTTCACTGGTCAGCCATTGCTGCGACGCGGTGTCGAAATGGTTCTGGAAGACATAGACTCTGTTGACCAGGGCCTTGCTGCCCAGCATCTGTATGGATTCTGTGATGGCCAGGTCAAGGTCCGTATTGATTAGCAGCGAATGGGTAGCCTGGGCTACTGCGTGTAAGAGCTGATCCTTCTTTTTTAGCTTTTCCTGCGCGATCTTCTGGTCGGTGATATTCCGTGAAGTGCAGATAAGCTTCACCAGCTCCTCCTCATCGACGATGGGTTTGATGATGGTCTCCAGCCAGATATAGGTGCCGTCTTTGCGGAGGATGCGATAGCGGACGATAATGCTTTCTTTATCTATAAAGGACGGGACCTGTTCCTGCGGCACGAATTTATGCCGGTCATCCGGATGAACATACAGGCCGAAGGATCTTCCCACCACTTCATCCACCTCATAGCCAAGAACGGTCAGCACGGATGGCGACAGGTACCATATCGTTCCGTCGATGGCGTGTACGCTGATGATATCTTCCGAGTTTTCCGCCAGCAAACGGAATTTCTGTTCGCTGTTCAGGAGAGCGTTTTCCGATTCTTTCTGCGCGGTGATATCCTGTGCAATACCAAAGGCCTGCCATTCATCCACTACCCTTCCTTTTACGGACAGGTAGCGCATCCAACCCTGTTTGGTAATAATACGGCAGGAGAAGGAGGTCTCGTAACCGGTGGTTTCTTTATGCTGGATGGCTTTGGCAAACTCTTCGGATACCAGGGCAAAATCCTCCGGAACGATGTACAGATGTAGAAAGCTATCCAGGGATATTTTATCAGGGTCTTCCTCTTCCATAGCCAGCAGTGCCTTAAATTCCTTGCTTAGGGATAGTTCTCCGGTAAGGAAATCCAGCTTCCAGGAGCCCATTTTGGCGTAGGTCATGGCATAGGAAAGGGTCCGGATCGCGTCTTCTTTTATTTCCTGGGTTTGGAGTTTTTCCGAGACATCCAGCCCGATGCCCTGTATTTCGGTGATCTGGCCGTTTTCGCCCGGTAAAGCCAGGAATTCCCATTCCGTCCAGACAAAATGCCGGGATTGTCCTATTGGTTTGCGGATCAGAAGCCGGGAGACCTTTCCGGGGTTGTTCCAACATTCATTAGCTACCTGCTGGCAGCGCGCCAGGTCCTTTGGAAAGATGGTGGTATAAAAAAGGGTATGGGGGAGCTCCTGCTCCGTATAACCGAAAGTCTTCAAAAAAGCGGGGTTGGCATAGGTAAAATGGCCGGTCCTGTTGATCCGGATAACGTAGTTGGTCTGGGATTGCAGGATAGAGGCCAGGAACTTTTTTTCATTCAATAATTCATTCCTGGCTTTCTGGAGTTCTTTATAATTCTTTTCCCCCTTTTTAAAGGCGGGCTCCAGCACCAGCCAGATCAGGCAGATAACGGCAATGATAAGGGAAATGAACTTTCCCGTATCGAGGGTAGACACTTCCCGGCTCTTTTCGTTCACCATTTCTGAATAGGTCTCTGCGACCTGGGCCATCAGCGGGCTGAATTTCTCCTCATTGTGCGTCAGCTCGCGCAGATAGAGGCGTTTATTCATGGCCAGCAGGGAAGAATCTGCCTGGGTAAGTTCCAAGCCGATGTCGATCATGGGCAGAAAATACTGCCGGGCGCTGGAAAGTAATAGTTTGATCTGGAAAATGCGTTGGGGGACAGGCGTCGGGGTTGCTCCCGCCTGTTTTTGCAGGAAATCCTGTTCATTTTGAAAAAGAACCAGGTGTCTGGAAAGCGTATCCTTTAAAGCCTCTGCTCTTTTACGATCGGGATTACTCAATAGCAAAACAGACTCTTTGGCAATCTGCTGACTGAGCGTTTGTTGGTGTCCTGACCTACTGACGGCTTCGATCAGCTCTTTATTCTCGATGGATCTTATATGATTGAAATAATATCCAAAGAAATTGAACAAGAGAACTAATACAAACAAGACAACCGATATGCGTATTAACTTGCGGAAGGGGCTTTTCATGGGATTATAGCAGGGTCCTTCCCCCTAGAACGTAAAAATAGTTAATTAAGTTTCCGGAACTACAAAAAAGTTAGGGTAAATACTTAGAAGAGTGATAGCTAATAGTTTATAACCTGATCTTCCATAGCGGCGGGTTTTTCCCGCCATTCATATTGCTGGTTGCGTAATTGAGGCTCAAAACCGGCTTCCCGGATAGCTTCCTGGATACCGTTAGCCGTAAAACGGTGAGGGGCTCCGGCTGCGCTGACTACATTTTCCTCCAGCATAATACTGCCAAAATCATTGGCGCCTGCATGCAGGCATAACTGGGCGGTTTGTTTGCCGACTGTCAGCCAGGAAGCCTGGATATTTTTTACATTGGGCAGCATGATGCGGCTAATGGCGATCATCCGGATATACTCCTCGGGGGTAGTCAGGTTATGTACGCCCCGGATCCGGGTCAGCAAGGTATCGACATCCTGGAAGGTCCAGGGGATAAAAGCCAGAAATCCCTTCGCTTCGGCAGGCTTCCGGGATTGCACCTCCCGGATCTTTATCAGGTGGTCCATCCGCTCCTGCAAGGTCTCCACATGTCCGAACATCATTGTGGCGGAGCTGGTAATATGCAGTTTGTGGGCCTCCTGCATGATGTCCAGCCATTCCTGGGATCCGCACTTCCCCTTACTGATCAGGCGGCGTACCCGGTCTACCAGGATCTCGGCTCCCGCCCCGGGCAGGGAATCCATGCCTGCATTTTTCAATTCCACCAAGACATCATGGTGGCTCATTTTTTCCAGTTTGCTGATATGGGCTATTTCAGGCGGCCCGAGAGTATGAAGTTTCAGTGTTGGATAGAGGGCTTTTAACTGGCGAAACAGCGAAGTATAGAACTCCAGCCCCAGCCCGGGATGATGCCCCCCCTGTAAGAGCAGCTGGTCCCCGCCCCACCGGAATGTCTCCTCGATCTTCCTTTTATAGGTGTCGATATCCGTGATATAGGCGTCCGCGTGGCCCGGTATCCGGTAGAAATTGCAAAACTTACAGTTGGCAATACAGACATTCGTGGTATTTACATTCCGGTCTATCTGCCAGGTGACCTTACCATGAGGGACCTGCAATTTCCGCAGCTCATTGGCCAGGTACATCAATTCCGTAAGAGGCGCGTTTTTAAATAAAAAAACGCCTTCTTCCGTATCCAGGAATTCCCCCTTCATAGCCTTCGTGTATAATTCGGACAAGTTCATAACACAGCATTTATTAAATATGCCGGAGATTTGCATTTAAAGAAAATTAGCACATCTCCGGCAAATGGCTAATGTCTGTCCTTCGGACAAAACGCTTCCAGCGTTTTTTGGATGACAAAGTTAGGGCAGCGGGGGCGGAATACCTCCAACAAACTCTATTGAAGGATTCCGACTATTTGTTGAAGGGATTTTGTTCCTTGTTTAAAAGACAAATATTTCCGGATGAATGGCTTGTGATAATAACAATTTGGTAATATATTTAATGGATCGAATGTCCCTAACCATGCTCTGCCAGAAAAAACACCCATCCATGCCTTATCTTCCGCATAGCCTAACTGGACGGAGTCCAGTTAGCAGACGAGGCCTTGGCCAAAGTCTGCCGACATTAGCGGTTTTGCGGCAAAAAATTATATTTCGACAATTTTTTGCCGCATTTCTTCACAGGAGCCTGTTCTGCCTGCTGCTGGCCTGCCTGACCTTTTTTTCCGGCAGACCCCTGGAAGCCCAGGAAAAATTTGTACCGGCCCCTGCCAAGCTGATCACCAGTTTTCCTTTTACGGTATTCACGGGAGGTGTCATCCTCATAAAAGCATGCGTGGACAACTTCACGGACAGCCTCAATTTTATCCTGGATACCGGCAGCGGGGGTATTTCCCTGGACTCTGCCACCGTGGCAAGGCTTAAATTAGTCACCCTTCCTTCCGATAAGACCATTCTGGGTATTGCCGGCATACGACAGGTACGATTCATTTACAATGAGACCCTCCATCTGCCCGGCCTGACAGTGGATAGCCTCAATTTTCACGTGAATGACTATGATATCCTCAGCAGTGTCTATGGAGAAAAAGTCGATGGTATTATCGGGTACAGTTTTTTTTCCCGTTTCATCGTAAAGATCGACTACGATAGCCTGAAGATTTATGTATACACCAAGGGCACTGTCAAATACCCCAAGGGAGGCCACCTCCTTAAGCCGGTGATTGCCAGCCTGCCGATACAGACTGCCCAGTTAAGAGATGCGGAGACTGTCAGCTCCCGGTTCTATTTTGATACGGGAGCCGGCCTTTGCCTCTTATTGTCCTCCGATTTTGCCAGTGACAGCAGTTTGCTGGACCCCCGGAAGAAATCTTTTCCCACCCAGGCGGAAGGGCTGGGTGGGAAAGCGAATATGCGGCTGACCACCGTGAAGGAGCTGCGGCTGGGACCCTTCCGGTTTCGCAAAGTGCCCACCTATATCTTTGACGATGATTATAATGTCACCTCCTACCCCAATCTGGGCGGCCTGCTGGGGAATGACATCCTGCGCCGGTTTAATGTGACCCTGAACTATGATCGCCGGGAGATTTTCCTGATCCCCAACTCCCATTACCGCGACCAGTTCGATTACTCCTATACCGGGCTGGGGGTATATTGGGTGGAAGGGGAGGTACGGGTGGGGGATATCATGCATGAGTCCCCGGCGGAAAAAGCCGGGCTTAAACTGGATGATGTTGTCATAGCCGTAAATAACAATTTTTCTAATAATATCCAGACATATAAGAATATTTTACAAAATGTCGGCGAAAAAGTCACCATCATCGTAAAAAGGAATGGGACACTCCAACAGCTAAGTCTCCGCGTCAAAAGCATCCTTTAGCCAACTTTCTTTAACTTGCAGTCCCTATCGCCGGCATTAGCCATTTGCCGGGGATGTGCTAATTTCTTTTTAATGCACATCTCTGGTACATTAAAGGATTTGCAATTATGATACATTTTGAAAGATTTCAGCTGTCTAATGGATTGAGGGTAATTGTGCATGAAGACGTTTCCACCCCCATGGCGGTGGTAAATGTCCTGTATGACGTGGGGGCCCGGGATGAGGACCCGGGAAGGACCGGCTTTGCACACCTGTTCGAACACCTGATGTTCGGCGGCTCGGTGAATATCGACGACTTCGAGACCCCCTTGCAGCTGGCCGGAGGGGAGAATAATGCCTACACCACCAACGACTTCACCAACTATTATATCCAGTTGCCGGCCGAGAATATCGAGACGGCCTTCTGGCTGGAAAGCGACCGCATGTTGTCGCTGGCTTTCAGCGAGAAAAGCCTGGAAGTCCAGCGAAAAGTCGTCTCCGAGGAGTTTAAGGAGCACTATATCAACAAGCCCTATGGGGATGTGTGGTTTAAAATGCGGGAGCTGGCTTATAAGCAACATCCCTATCGCTGGATGACGATCGGCAGCCAGCTGAGCCACATCGAACAGGCACAGCTTACGGATGTACAGCAGTTTTTTTTCAAATACTACCGGCCGGCTAATGCCATCCTGGTGGTAGCCGGCAATGTAAAGACAGCGCAGGTCCGGCTCCTGGCGGAAAAATGGTTCGGGGATATTCCCTCCGGTGAAAAATACAAGCGCAACCTGCCTGTCGAACCCCTTCAACGGGAGATCCGCAAGCTGGAGGTAACGGCCGCCGTCCCCCTGGATGCCCTTTACAAGGCATTCCCTATGGCCTCCCGCACGGAGCCCGGCTATTATGTGGCTGACCTGATCACGGAAGTGCTGGGGGGAGGAGCTTCCTCCCGTCTCCACCAGACGCTGGTCAAGGAAAAGAAATTGTTTAGCCATATCGAATGTTACCATACCGGGTCCAATGATCCGGGGCTGGTTGTCATAGAAGGCAAGCTGATCAAAGGGGTAAGCCTCCCGGAAGGGGATAAGGCCATTGAAGAGGAGCTGGAGAAGATGAGGACAGAAAAGATCTCCGAAAAAGAGCTGACTAAAATAAAGAATAAGACGGAGGCCGCCATTGTATTCGAGGATATGAGTGTGATGAACCGTGCGAACAGCCTCGCTATTTATGAACTGCTGGGGGATGTGAATATGATGAATACCGAGCTGGAAAAATACCAGGCCGTAACGGCCGAAGACCTGTTAAACACCAGCCGGCAGATCTTTGACCCCAATAATAGTAATACACTGTATTATCATGCTGGCCAATAGGAATAGGCTTTACAACAAGAAATTATGCTAAACAGAACAATCGCACCCCCTATAAAGGACGCCACCTCCTTTCACCTGGAATTGCCGCCCTATCAGAAGCATGTCCTGAAGAATGGAGTAGAAGTATATGCCATCAACCTGGGCGATGTGGATGCCCTGATGGTGAATTGGATCTTTAATGCCGGCAACTGGTTTGAAGAGAGAAAGGGGATAGCGGCCGCCGCCAGCGCCCTGCTGAAAAATGGCACTTCCACCCGCAGCGCCTTCCAGTTAAATGAACATTTTGATTATTATGGCGCTCATCTGGCCAGGGCCTGTCAGCATGAAACGGCTGATATTACCCTTCACTGTCTGAGCAAACATGTAAACGAGTTGTTGCCGGTGGTGGCCGAAATGATCGAAGACTCCGTATACCCCGAGGAAGAGCTGGAAATCTATAAAAAGAACGGGCAGCAGCGGTTGCAGGTCAACCTCAAAAAGAGTGAATTCGTGGCAGGCCGTCTGATCGACGCGTATCTGTACGGCCCCTCGCATCCCTACGGGAAATACAGCTCCCTGGAAGATTATCAGGGTTTGGAAAGGGAAGAGCTGAGACGCTATTATCAGAAATATTACCAGCATGGCGTCTGCCGGATCTTTGTGGCCGGAAAACTGCCGGTTACGCTGCTGCAGCAGCTGGAATTTCACTTCGGAGGGCTGCCTCTCCGGGCTCCCGGTAAAGAAGATACCGGTCCTTCCCACATTATTACCCCGGCAAAAGAAAAGAAGTATCATATCGTAAATGATCCGAATGGGGTACAGGGCTCCATCAGGATCGCCCGGCCCTTCCCCAACCGGCATCATCCCGATTTCCAGAAGGTCCAGGTACTGAATAATGTCTTCGGAGGTTTCTTCGGCTCCAGGCTGATGGATAATATCCGGGAAGACAAAGGATATACTTATGGCATTTATAGTTACCTGGTAAATAACCTGCAGGAGAGCGCCCTGCTGATCAGCACAGAGGCGGGAAAAGAGGTATGCGCCGCCACTATAGAAGAAGTTTATAAGGAAATGCGGCTTTTATGTGAGGAGCCCATCGACGAGGAAGAGCTGCAGATGGCCCGGAACTATACCATCGGGACTGTGCTGGGAGACCTGGACGGCGCCTTTCACGTAGCCTCCCGCTGGAAGAATATACTCCTGAATGGCCTTGATGGGGACTATTTTTATCGGGGCATCCAGATCGTTAAGACCATCACCTCCGTAGAATTGCAGGAACTGGCTCAGAAATACCTGGATCCTGCCGCTTTCTATGAGCTGGTAGTGATATAATGACATATATTCTTCTTAACTTGACGAAAAGATCCACATGAATTTCCTCCTCCGCATCATTGTCACGGCAGTCGTTGCTTTCGGCCTGTCTGCGGTGCTACATGGTATTCATATCGATACTTTCGGGTCGGCGCTGTTGCTTTCGGTGGTTTTGGCCATCCTGAACGCGTTACTTAAGCCCATCCTCATTATCCTCACCTTACCGATCACTATTCTAACGCTTGGCTTGTTCCTTTTTGTCATTAATGCCTGTATTGTTCTGCTGGCCGGGAAATTCGTGGATGGATTCCGCGTGGATGGATTCGGATGGGCGCTGTTGTTCAGCCTGCTGCTGTCCATTCTAACCTCTATTCTGTATAAAGACCGGGAAGACGAAGAAACGAGGAGACGTAAGGGATACTAAATGGGCCACGGGCCCATTGCCCGGACAGGGCCATCAAATACTAATCCGACCCTCACAGACGTTGATGGAGCGCAATAGACTAATTCATAATCTGATAGGTTGACAGTATGAACTTTGACAGAAAAGATTTTAGCAACGAGGAACTCATCCGTTTCTACCGCAATATTTTATTACCACGGATGATCGAAGAGAAAATGCTGGTGCTATTGCGTCAGGGCCGGATCAGCAAATGGTTCAGCGGTATCGGACAGGAGGCCATCGCCGCGGGCGCCACCCTGGCCATGGGAGAAGAAGACTGGATCCTGCCGTTACATCGCAACCTGGGGGTCTTCACTACCCGGAAGATGCCTTTATCCAAACTATTCCTGCAGTGGCAGGGCAGCCGGGAGGGCTATAGTAAGGGTAGGGAAAGGAGTTTTCATTTCGGCAGCAGGGAGCATTCTATCTGTGGCATGATCTCTCACCTGGGCCCTCAACTAGGTATTGCGGATGGCATTGCCCTTGCCTATAAGCTCGATAAAAAACATAAGGCCTCCCTGGTCTTCTCCGGCGACGGGGGCACCAGCGAAGGTGATTTTCATGAGGCGCTGAATGTGGCTTCCGTCTGGGATCTCCCGGTCATATTTTTGGTGGAGAATAACGGGTATGGGCTGAGTACACCTGTATCGGAACAATATCGTTGCGAAAGCCTGGTATACAAAGCAGAAGGATATGGCATGGTGGGGGTGCGCATCGACGGGAATAATATTATTACTGTATACGACACGCTGAAAGGGATCAGAGAATATTGTATAAAATATCAACGGCCCTATCTGGTGGAATGTATGACCTTTCGGATGCGGGGTCACGAAGAAGCCAGTGGGCTCAAATATGTTCCGAAAGAGCTGTTGGAAGACTGGGCTAAAAAAGACCCGGTGGCCAATTATGAAGCCTGGCTGGTAGAGCAGCAGGTGGTGAATGAAGAGTCGGTAGGCCGGATGCGGGAGGAGATCCGGTTGTATATTGAGTCGGAACTGGAGTCGGTCATGGACTGGCAGCCCATCATTCCGGATACGGCTGCTGAGCTTGTGGACGTATATGCCCCTGCCCCTGCAGTGGTGAACCCGCCCCCCTCATTCACCGATCCCCGGCTCGACCCGGACGAAGGCGCCGACGCAGGCTATGGCCCGGCCCCTATTACCGCCTCCGGCGCTGAATTGGCTTTTGCTCCAGAAACGGACCCCGATCCGATCTCTTCTCCCGGCTCCGGCGGGAAAGCCCCTTCAAAACGGCTGATCGATGCCATCAGCGAAGGGTTACGGCAGTCCATGCGGCGACACCCCGGCCTTATCCTCATGGGGCAGGACATCGCCGAATATGGAGGCGCCTTTAAGATCACCGAGGGATTTATGGAGGAGTTCGGGAAAGAAAGGGTCAGGAATACCCCTCTCTGTGAGAGTGCTATCGTAGGCTGCGCCTTGGGATTGAGCCTGGAAGGACATAAGAGTGTGATGGAAATGCAGTTCGCGGATTTTGTTACGGCCGGCTTTAACCAGATCGTCAATAACCTGGCGAAGATACACTATCGCTGGGGACAGCCTGCCGATACCGTCATTCGTATGCCGACAGGCGCCGGAGTGGGAGCCGGTCCCTTTCACTCACAGAGCAATGAGGCCTGGTTTGTACACACCCCGGGCCTGAAAGTTGTCTATCCGGCTACACCCATGGATGCAAAAGGCCTGCTGAACGCGGCTATCAATGACCCTAACCCGATACTTTATTTTGAACATAAAGCGCTTTATCGCAGCATCACCGGCCCCGTGCCGGAAGCTTATTATGAGATTGAGATCGGGAAGGCGGCCCGGGTACAGGAAGGAGAAGATTTTTCCATCATCACCTATGGCGCCGGAGTGCATTGGGCGACAACGTATGCCGCCGCACATCCGGAACTTTCTATTGACATCCTTGACCTGCGTACCTTATTGCCCCTCGACTATGAGGCGATACGCGCTACCGTCCAAACAACGGGAAGAATACTGCTGCTGCATGAAGACACCCTCACCGGGGGCATCGGAGGGGAAATAGCCGCCTGGATCGGCGAACATTGTTTTGAATTCCTCGACGCCCCGGTTCTTCGCTGCGCCTCCCTGGATACTCCCGTTCCTTTCAATATGGACCTGGAGGCCAATTTCCTGGCGAGGGCGAGGTTGGATAAAACTGTTGAAAAACTGATGAGATATTAGTTTTGCACTAATCATGCACAACTCTTGCTATTAGGATTATTATTATGTATTTTAGTCTTAATAGGATAAGGTTTAATGGTAATGGAACTGATTAGTGCAGCCTCCTTGCAAAAGGAGGTTTTTTGTTTTTTGCGCTACGGGGCTTTTCACAAAAGTAGCCCCGGCGCAAAAAACGGCTAATGATGGCCCTTCGGGCAGGAGACCCGTGGTCTCCTTATGCGCCCTACTCCCCAGCCCCCTTCTCCCCTACGAACCAATGCTCTTTATTCCGGAACAATACATTGAACGTAGTAAAAGAACCATAGATGCGGGTAATATACTGCTGCAGGTTCACCTTATCTTCATCACTGAGTCCTTTATGACCATTGATCTGTTGTTCCAGGACCCGGAGCCGGTCCCTGGCCATAACGATCTTGTGAAAGAATACATCGATAGGCACTTCTTTTGGTTTGATGGATTTATCGCCTGACTGTAGGATCAGGGTGCCCCCTCTCCATTTTTCGCCCAGGGGAACGGTCTCTGTAAGGCCTCCCCAGAGTCGCAGGATCTTCAGGAGTGACTTCTCGACTTCCGAATGCGTTTCGATATCTTCCGTGACATTTTCCGGAATGATCTCATCCAGGTGTTCATCGGTCTTATCGATCTCTTTGATGCCATGATGGATGAATGAGATCAGGTAAACGGCATATTTCACACCGACAATGACTCCCGGTCCGTATTGTGTATGTTGCAGCCTGGTGCCGATCCCCAGCGTCAGTTGGTCCATGTTTGGATTGTTTTGGACAAATATAAGCCATGCATGGATGTTTTAGGCCCTACGGGTTCTCCTTGCGGTCCTTCTTGTATTGCTGATAGGCCAGTTTGATATAGTCCAGGAAGTCGTAGTCGGTCGCCCGTTTGCAGAATTCATAGGAAGGTCGATATTTCACCATGAAGGAGTCCAGTTCGTCGCCATTGAGACGGGTTGTCTTTTTGACGACATATTTGCTGAAACGGTGGTCGACGAATTTATCCTGCTCTTCTTCCACCAGTCTTTTCTGAAAGGCTACCATACGTTTGGTTCGCTGAAAACGGAAGACATTGATCAGTTCGTCCAGGTCTACCCCTGCCCCCAGGCCCCCGTTGGTTGTAGGGCTGGTGATCTTGAAACCAGGCTTTTTGAAGTCAAAATATTTCTCATAATCCTTCCGGTTCTGCAGGGAGTCCATGCGGTAGTTCTGCGGCATGACCTTTACTTCTTTCAGTTCAAGCGGGTCTACATGCAAGGCGATATCGAAGCTGGAGGAGGCGTTGAGACCGCTGACCGCATATTTGGCCGTAGCTCTGCCCAGGTAGGAGAAGTAGATAGAATCTTCCCGGTTTACCTGAATGGAATAATTACCGTTGGAGTCTGTGGCGGTACCTCTTCCCGAGGTGCTGATGACGCTGACCCCATCCAGCGGACGGGTCCTGTACATATTAAAAACCGTCCCTTTTATAGTGACCTCCTGTCCCAGGACCTGCCCGCAGGTAAAGATTGACAATGAAAGAAAGAATACCAGTATAATCTTATGGGTAGAATGGGACAAAAGACGATAATTTTAAAAGTGATATTACTACCAAAACAGGATATAAAAATCCCGGAATTGTCGTTTTAACGTTGATTTTGCAGATTGCTCAACACCTGCTCGATGATCCCGGGAAAATGTTCATGTTCCAGCTTATGCACTTTTTGGGCCAATGATTCGGGTGTATCGGTTGCCTCCACGGGAAAACTGGCCTGGAATACGATCTGCCCGTGGTCATATAACTCATCCACATAATGAATGGAAATACCCGTTTCTGTCTCCTTTGCGCTGATCACTGCCTCATGCACAAAGTGTCCGTACATGCCTTTCCCTCCATATTTAGGTAGTAAGGCAGGGTGGATATTCAATATTCTCTGGTTAAATGCTTTTACAAGGTTTGTGGGTATTTTCCATAAGAACCCCGCCAATACGAGGAAATCGATCTTTCTTTCTCTTAGCTCTTCAACATAGGCATCTCCCCGGAAGAACCGTTCTTTTTCCAGCAGCAACGTGGGTATCTGTTCTTTTTCAGCAATGCTCAACACCCCTGCACCAGGTTTGTTGCAGACGATCAGGCTAACTTTTACAGCAGCATGATGACGGAAATGATCAATAATACGTGCTGCATTCGAACCTGTTCCCGAGGCGAAGATGGCAATCTGCTTCATCCGCCAAAACTACGGTAGCCCCGGGAGAAAATAAAAAGCATCCTGATGCGTTGTTTTTAATCCTGTTTTAATAGTGGGATGCGGGTATTGGAAAAGGTGAACAACAAACCGACTCTCTGTTACCAAATTTCCTCAATAATTTTGTTGACATAATAATGACAGAAGGGCAGAACGACTTTCTACAATTCGCTGAAACCCACGCCAAATGCGGGAAAAAAAATTTTCACCATGTTGATATTTTGTTAAAATCCTGACTTATTTTTGCACCCTGTTCAGGAGATTTTTCCACATTTATACAACAGATTGTATATATGATCCACCATAGACCGATTGTCAAAAAGTTATTTTTCAGTATCCTACTCTCCACTCTGGTTTTAATGGGAAATAGGTTGTATGCGCAAGACGGAAAGGCTTTGTTCCAATCCAATTGTGCGTCCTGCCATAATCCTGTAAAAGTGATCACTGGCCCCGCACTAAAAGGGGTTACGGACAGGGTCCCGGATAAAAAGCTCCTGCATGACTGGATCCGAAACAACCAGAAGGTACTGGCTTCGGGCAATCCTTATTTCAACGGCCTGTACAACCAGTACAACAAGACGGCCATGAACCTGTTCCCCACCTTGACGGATGGAGAGATCGACGCTATCCTCAAGTATGTGGAAACTTACCAGGTTCCCGGTAATACCGGTGCTGGCGGAGCTACCACCGGCGAAGATGCGGCCTCAAAAGGAGCCGAGAGCGATAATACGCTCTTATACGGCATCCTGACGCTGATCCTGGCTATCATCATGATCGTGCTGCTCCAGGTGAACAGCAGTCTGAAGAAACTCTCTGACGACAAAGAAGGCATTCCCTCTGCCGAGCCAATCCCCTTCTACAGAAATAAAGTCTACATTACCCTGGTCATCCTGTTCCTTTTCATCCTCGGCGGATACTGGTTGGTTCAGGGCGCTATCGGCCTGGGCCGTACCAAAGACTACCAGCCGGAACAGCCGATCTTCTATTCTCATAAAGTGCATGCGGGCATCAACCAGATCAGCTGTCTGTATTGCCATGGTAATGCCTGGGAGAGTAAACACGCTACTGTTCCCGCGCTCAACGTATGTATGAATTGCCATGCTGCGATCAATGACTATACCAAAGGGCCGAAATTGTATCGTGAAGACGGCAGCGAAGTCGACGGAACTGCGGAAATTCAAAAACTGTACAGCTATACCGGTTATGATCCCAAGACCGGCCGTTATAATACCGAGCATGCCAAACCCGTAGAATGGACCAAGATCCACAATTTGCCTGACCACGTCTATTTCAGCCATGCCCAGCACATTCGCGCCGGCAAAGTACAATGTCAGACCTGCCATGGCCCGATCCAGGAAATGAACGAGGTGAAACAATTTGCAGATGTGAGCATGGGCTGGTGTATCAATTGTCACCGTACGACGAAAGTGAATTTCCCCGATTCCAGCGGGAATGGTAATAAATTCTACAGCATTTACGAGAAATTCCATAAAGATTTAAAAACCGGTAAAATGGATAGCGTCACCGTCGAGAATATCGGAGGTACCGAATGCCAGAAATGCCATTATTAATCCCCGGACTTCGCTTGGCCCGGCCGCACCAACAAGCGAGGATGAAAAAAGCTTTGAAGATTATTATATATAATGTAAAAATTCAAGTCCCTTAAAGCTGTCCGGGAACTAATCCCGGAAGACAAAGAGGGGTTTAACTTCTCAAATATGAGCGACAAAAAATACTGGCAAAGTTTCGGAGAGCGCAATAACAGTGAAGCGTTTCAGAAATCAACGGAAAATGAATTCGGACAGGATTTACCGTTGGAAGGCCTGGATGGAAAAGGATTGCTCGACGCTAAAACTCCCCGCAGGGATTTTCTTAAATATTTAGGCTTTAGCACGGCTGCCGCCACCCTGGCCGCCAGTTGCGAAATTCCCGTAAAAAAAGTAGTTCCCTATCTCAACAAACCGGAGAATATGATCCCGGGTGTAGCAGATTATTATGCTACCACCTATACCAATGGCGGAGATGTCGTGTCTGTCGTTGCGAAAGTAAGGGACGGGCGCCCCATCAAAATTGAAGGGAATGAATTGTCGTCTATTACCAGGGGGGGCACTTCCGCCCGGGTACAGGCTTCCGTGCTGGATCTTTATGATTCGGCCCGCCTCCGTTACCCCATTCAGCTGACAGATGGCAAACCGCAGGAAGTCAGCACCTTCGAGGCTTTCGACAAACTGGTTGCGGACTCAATGACCGGAGCTGCCGGAGCCCCTGTCGTTCTGCTGACCGGGACGCTGACCTCCCCTACCACCAAACAGATCATCACCGAATTCTTAGCCAAATATCCCGGAAGCCGCCACGTACAATATGACGCGGACTCCTATAGCGGCATTTTGCTGGCAAATGAAGCTACTTACGGTAAAAAGACCATCCCTTCTTACCAGTTCGAGAATGCAAAAGTGATTGTGAGCCTGGGCGCCGATTTCCTCGGCACCTGGCTGTCCCCGCTGGAATTTTCCCGCGGTTGGGCCAAGGGCAGAAAGATCAACGAGAAGAACCCTGAGATGAGCAGGCATTACCAGTTCGAAAGCCTGTTCTCCACCACCGGCGCAAATGCCGATGACCGGTATACCCACCGTCCTTCCGAGGCGGGAGCCATTGCCCTGGCCTTACTGGCCGAGCTGGGCGGAAGCGTCAGCGCCCCTGCCCTGAATGATAAACTGAAAGCCGGTGTTAAGAAAGCCGCTAAGGATCTCCTGGATAATAAAGGGAAAGCCCTCGTCGTGAGCGGCAGCAACAATCCGGATGTTCAGGTGATCGTAAATGCCATCAACGAAGCCATCGGCGCCAACGGTACTACGATCAACTGGTCTGCACCCATCCAGTTCCGCCAGGGTATCGACAGTGAAATGAACGCGCTGGTGGCAGACATGGACGCCGGGAAAATAGGCGCCTTGCTGATCTACGGAGTCAACCCCGCCTACGATTATTTTGACGGCGAGAAATTCAGGGCCGCCCTGAAGAAAGTAAAGACCACCGTATCTTTCAACGACCGTCTGGATGAAACGACAGAGCTGGTGAAATTTGCCATCCCCGCCCCCCATTTCCTGGAAAGCTGGGGAGACGCCGAGCCAAAACCGGGTTACTATAGTTTCCTTCAGCCCACCATTGCCCCCCTGTTCAAAACAAGGCCTTTCGAAGAGTCTTTATTGAAATGGAGCGGTAATAACACCCCCTACGAAGCTTATTTTAAACAATATTGGACGGGCAAGCTCGGAGGCATCGAAGGCTATGAAAAAGCCCTGCAGGACGGAGTGGTAGAACCCACTTCCGCCCCCGCCGCTGCCACCGCTACCTTCAGTAATTCCAAGGTCAGTGAAGCGGCTTCCGCTATCAGCGCCTGGAAAAAAGGCGGCGCCTTCGAAGTCGTGCTGTACCAGAAAGTGGCCATCGGTATCGGCGCCCAGGCGAATAACCCCTGGCTGCTGGAACTGCCGGACCCCATTACGAAATCTACCTGGGACAACTACGCCGTAGTCTCTCCCAAATTCGCGAAGGACACCTGGGGACTGGACCTCAGCGTTCAGCGCCAGGCGGATGCTTATGAAGTGCATCCAGAAAAGCAGGTAATCAAAGTAAAAACAGGTAATAAGGAACTGACCCTCCCGGTGGTCATCGTTCCCGGTACGCATAATGAGGTGATCGGGATAGCAGTCGGCTACGGCCGGCAGAGCGCCAAACCCGAAAACACGCCTGAATTTATCGGCAGGTCGGTCGTCGGTGTTGGTAAAAATGCCTTCCCCCTGCTGGGCTTCAACGGGACTACCGTTGAATGGAGCAACCCGGATGCCAGCTTCGAAAAGACCAACGAGGTTTACCAGGTGGCACAGACCCAGACTCACAGCAGCTACGAAGGCCGTTCGGAAGTGGTGAAGGAAGTGACCCTGGCGGACTTTAAAAAATCTCCCGAAGAGATCCTGGAAGAGCGCGATAAAGAGCTGAAACCTTTTGGAGGCCTGGAACATTTCAGGGAACAGGGTACGTTGTATCCCACTTACGATAAGCCCGGTATCCATTGGGGTATGTCCATTGATATGAACTCCTGCTTTGGCTGCGGCGCCTGTGTGGTGGCCTGTCATGCGGAGAACAATGTATCGGTGGTCGGGAAGAGCGAAGTATTACGTTTTCACGACATGCACTGGCTGCGCATCGACCGGTATTTCTCGGTCACTCCCGGCAGCAAACTGGAAGACCCGAATGAAGTGCAGGTGGTATTCCAGCCCATGCTTTGTCAGCATTGCGACAATGCTCCCTGTGAGAACGTTTGCCCGGTATCCGCCACCAACCACAGCACGGAAGGCCTCAACCAGATGGCTTACAACCGCTGTATCGGAACCCGTTACTGCGCCAACAACTGTCCTTTCAAGGTCCGCCGTTTCAACTGGGCCGATTATACGGGAGCGGACAGCTTCCCGAACAACCAGGACCAGACGACGGTAGGCAAGCTGGATCCGGCCGTTTTCCAGATGAATGATGACCTGACCCGCATGGTGCTGAACCCCGATGTTACCGTTCGCAGCCGTGGTGTAATGGAAAAATGTACTTTCTGTGTTCAGCGTCTGCAGGAAGGCAAGCTGAAAGCGAAAAAGGAAGACCGTCCCCTGAAGGATATGGTAGATGTAAGGACCGCCTGCCAACAGGCCTGCCCTTCTGATGCCATCGTCTTTGGAAATGTAAATGATAAACAAAGCCTTATTTCCCAGACAAGAGGTGAGAATTCCAATCGCCTGTTCTATGCCCTGGAAGAAATACACGTATTGCCGAATGTCAACTACCTGGCCAAGGTACGTAACACGGACGTGATCCGG
This sequence comes from Puia sp., assembly GCA_035492545.1. Taxonomy (GTDB): domain Bacteria; phylum Bacteroidota; class Bacteroidia; order Chitinophagales; family Chitinophagaceae; genus Puia. Next base: position 20,928 of record DATJJD010000225.1, on the reverse strand, counting down.
GAATTCGAAGGAAAGGAAAAAGAAGGCGCGGCCTAAAATATATTAAACTGAGAATTTAACAGTTGACGGGGAAGCCCGGCAACTAAAAGCTCAAAACACTATGGCATTATTAAAGTACGAATCACAGGTAAGACCCCCCTTGGTAGTAGGTGAAAAAAATTATCACCAGGTCACGGAAGATATTGTGCGCCCTATCGAGGCCTCTCCATCCCGCTCGTGGTGGATTGGTTTCATCGTCTCCCTTGGCTTGCTCACCTTCGGGATTATATCTGTAACACATGAGGTCATATTTGGGGTAGGCCAGTGGAATCTCAACCGGACAGTAGGCTGGGGCTGGGATATCACCAACTTCGTGTGGTGGGTGGGGATCGGTCATGCCGGAACCCTGATCTCGGCGATCCTTCTGCTGTTCCGCCAGGGCTGGCGGACAGGGGTGAACCGCGCTGCGGAGGCCATGACCATCTTCGCGGTAATGTGCGCCGGCCAGTTCCCCATCTGGCACATGGGACGCGTATGGATGGCTTTCTTCGTAATGCCTTATCCCAACACCCGCGGACCTTTATGGCCTAACTTCAACTCTCCCCTCCTTTGGGACGTATTTGCGATATCGACGTATTTCACCGTATCCCTGCTGTTCTGGTATTCGGGCTTATTACCTGATCTGGCTACCGTGCGGGACCGTGCTAAATTAAAATGGAGAAAGGCCTTCTATGGCGTCGCCTCTTTCGGATGGTCCGGTTCTACCAAACACTGGCAACGTCATGAGGCGCTGTCCCTGGTGCTGGCAGGGTTGAGCACCCCCCTGGTACTCTCCGTACATACCATCGTATCCTTTGACTTCGCCACCTCCGTTATCCCGGGCTGGCATACGACGATCTTCCCTCCCTATTTCGTGGCTGGGGCCATCTTCTCCGGTTTTGCCATGGTGCAGACCTTGTTGCTGGTGACCCGTAAAGTCCTGAAACTGGAAGACTATATTACCATGGAGCACATCGAGGTAATGAATAAAGTGATCGTGCTCACCGGTTCTATCGTAGGCGTCGCCTATCTGACGGAGCTGTTCATCGCCTGGTATGGTCAGAATAAATTCGAAGGCTGGGCTTTCATGCAGAACCGCGTGAATATCTTCAGCCCCTTGGGATGGAGCTATTACCTTATGATGGGTTGTAACGTACTGTCCCCCCAGATCTTCTGGTTCAAAAAAATGAGGAGAAACCTCACGGTGACTTTCTTCATGTCCGTGATCGTGAATATCGGGATGTGGTTCGAACGGTTTGTAATTATCGTAACCTCTATTTACAGGGACTACCTGCCCAGTAGCTGGTCTACCTATTACCGGCCCACTATCTGGGAAATAGGATTTTACATGGGAACCTTCGGACTGTTCTTTACCTGTTACTTCCTGTTCTCCAAATTCTTCCCTGTGATAGCCATTGCCGAAATCAAACATATTCTGAAGAGATCCGGCGAATCGTATAAAGAAAAGATGGGTGAGGCGGAAAAGGAATCTATAGAAGAGTTTGCACACGAAATGGCCCACGCGCACTAAGAAACTTTGATTAACAAGAGCTAAAAGCTAACAAGATATGGCAGTAAAAAAATTTGTTGTAGGCTATTTTGAAGACGAGGCAGTCTTATTCCCTGCCGTTAAAAAGGTCCGGTCTGCAGGTTACAAGATCCACGACGTATATACGCCGATGCCTATTCATGGATTGGATAAGGCTATGGGGCTGCGGGATACCAGCCTGCACACAGCGGGATTTATTTATGGTATAACGGGCACAACCACCGCACTCAGCAGTATTGGCTGGATCTTCAACAGTGACTGGCCTATCAACTTCGGCGGTAAATCCCATTTTGACCTTCCCGCCTGGATACCTATTACATTCGAGCTGACCGTTTTGTTCTCTGCTGTAGGAATGGTATTGACTTTTTGTTACCTGTGCCAGATGGCGCCGTTTGTCCGCAAACATCACTTCAATCTCCGGTCGACGGATGACCAGTTCACCATGGTGATTGAATGTACCGCCAAGACCAATGAATCCGACGTGCAGGCTTTCCTGCAGAGCGTAGGCGCCCAGGGCATCAATACACAGCAGGCCGAAACAGGCTGGTGGCTGGGTCGTTATGATAAAGACAAAACACCATTCGAACACAAAGGAACTGCCTTAGTCTAAGTATAACCAGAAACGAATTTTGAATAATGAAAAAAGTATCCGTCTTATCGTTGATCATAGCTGCGGTTATAGTCGTTGCAAGTTGTAGCGATGTCAAACGCAAGCCCGGAAGAGTTTATATGCCCGATATGGCTTATAGCCGGGCCTATGAAACGTATTCCATGACCGAAGAGGAAAAACAGGCATTGGAAAAACAAGGAATACATTTCAGCAATGTACCGGTAGCGGGCACTATTAAAAGAGGCGAGCTCTTCCCCTTCCTGCTGACCAAGGATAAAGATGGGGATACCACTGATTATGCGGCATCCAGGCAGGTAAAAAACCCGCTGCCCGAACTGGATAAGGTTCAGATGGTGGAAGCCGAACGTCTTTACCTGGTGAACTGCGGTATCTGCCATGGGCAGAAGCTGGATGGCAACGGTCCCCTGTACAAGGGCGGAGACGGTCCTTTCCCGGCCAAACCGGCTACCCTGGTAGGAGATGCCAAATATGAATCCATGCCGGAAGGACAGATGTTCTACTCTGTCACCTACGGAAAGAATAAAATGGGTAGTTATGCGTCCCAGCTTAACACGCAGCAGCGCTGGATGGTGATCGCTTATATTAAATCCAAACAGGGCGCTGCAAAGAGTGCGACCGGAGCATCCGCAGGATCGGCAGCCACAGGAGCAGATTCGGTAGCTGCTAAAAAATAGAACGCTAACAGGATTAACGAATACATTAAATCACTATAGAATGTCATCAGTTAAAGAACATTTTGAAATTCCCGGCCGATACAAACAGTGGTCCTTTGGTCTGATAGGTGTGGGTGTGCTCTCATTGATCATTGGGTTTGTTCTGTATGGAGGTACGGACCATGGCACCCGTTTCTGGGCTTCCCTGCTCCAGAACAGCGTATACTTCCTGCTGATCACCAATGCGGCTATGTTCTTCTTCTGTGCTACCACCCTGGCTTATGGCGGCTGGACGCTGACCTTCCGCCGGGTGACCGAAGCCATCTCCGTTTCCGTTATCCCCATCGGCATCATCACGTTCGTTATATTGATGGCCCTGGTATTCGGCGGCAAGACAACTATCTACGAATGGCTGGATAAAGACCTGGTTAAGAACGACGTCATTCTGAATGGCAAAAAAGGATTCCTTAACCCCACCTTCTTTACGGTGTGGACTACCCTCACCATCGGGTTGTGGATCCTGATAGGCAAAAAAATGCGCAGCATGTCCCAGGAAATAGACAACCATCCCCTCACCGTAGAAGAAGGAAAGAAATATATCTTTAAGAATACGGTATGGTCGGCCATCTACATCGTATGGTTTGCGCTGACGGTAGCTTCGGTGACTCCCTGGATCTGGCTGATGAGCATCAACGCACACTGGTTCTCCACCATGTACAGCTGGTATACTTTTGCCAGCAGCTTTGTTGCCGGCATCGCACTGATCACCCTTTTCGTGATCTACCTGAAAAACAAAGGTTACCTGGAATATACTAATGTGGAACACTTACATGACCTGGGTAAATTCCAGTTCGCCTTTTCCATCTTCTGGACTTACCTGTGGTTTGCACAGTTCATGCTGATCTGGTACGCCAACATCTCGGAAGAGACCATTTATTTCAAATCCCGGTTCGATGGCGCCTATAAAGGAGTTTTCTACCTAAACCTGGTGATCAACTTCCTGGCTCCCCTGCTGATCTTTATGAAGGCAAGCGCCAAACGCAACTATGCTACGGTAACTTTTATGTCTGTACTTTTGATATTCGGTCACTGGCTGGATTTCTTCCAGATGGTATTCCCTTACCACTACCCTGACCAGGTACCCCTGAACCTGTTCGACTTCGGAGTAGCACTCGGATTTGTGGGACTGATCATGTGGCAAACCGGACAGGCTTTGAGTAAGACTCCGTTGCTGGCGAAAAACCACCCTTTCCTGAAAGAAAGTATTATCCACCATACTTAAAATTTTTTAAACTATCATGTCAACTATTTTCATATTACTGATCCTGATATTTGGCTTCCTGATAACCTTCCAGATCGCAAAGGCCAGTGAATACGTAGGTGTCCTGAGAGGCGAAAAGAAAAACTTTCAGCAGCACAACCGCATCAACGGCTTTCTCATGATCGCCTTCCTGGTGCTGGGGTTGATCGGCGTATATTATTGCAACGAACTGTACAGGGGAAAAATTCTCGGAGAATCCGCTTCCAAACATGGCGAGCAGATCGATACGATGCTGTACATCACCATTGCGATCACAGGGGTGGTCTTCGTCATCACCCAGATCCTGCTGTTCTGGTTTGCCTACAAGTTCCAGTACTCCGAAAAAAGACAGGCTTTCTACTTCCCCCATGATAACAGGTTGGAAGTGATCTGGACCGTTGTACCCGCTATCGCCCTTACCGTACTGGTTGGCTTTGGCTTATTTTATTGGTTCCGCATCACCGGCGAAGCTCCGAAAGACGCCCTGGAAGTAGAGGTCACCGGCAAACAATTCGGATGGATCTTCCGCTATCCCGGTAAAGACAACACTTTCGGCAAGAAATACTATCAGAATATCAGCGATAAGGATAATAACTCCCTGGGATTGATCTGGGAAGACCCTTATGCGCAGGATGATCTGGTGATAGGCAATGAAATGTACATCGTGAAGGACCAGCCCGTGAAACTGATCATCAACTCCCGGGATGTGATCCATGATGTAGGCCTGGTCTATTTCCGGCAGAAGATGGACGCCGTGCCGGGTACTCCCACCACCCTGTGGTTCGTCCCTAAATTTACCACCGATGAAATGAAAAAGAAGCTGGGCAACCCCGACTTCGAATATGAGATTTCCTGCGATCAGATGTGCGGAAGAGGCCATTACACCATGCGGGGGATCATCAAGGTCGTAACCAAAGAAGAATTCATACTCTGGAAAGCCAAACAGAAGCCGAACTATGTGCAGGTTTTCCCGGACAAGGATCCTTCCAACCCCGTAAAGACGGATTCGACAAAGACAGCCGCCGTAGAACCGGCAGCAGCGGCAAAGCTGGTAGCACAGAAAAACTAATCTGGTATCCGATAAATAATTTGAATAGCGACAGGGTTTTCAACTAAATTTTTTCTCATGAGCAACGAAGCAGCATTACACGGACATCCTGAAGTGGTCACCACTCATGACGTGCATCATGATGAGCATGGTCATCACAAACAGACCTTTATCACAAAATATGTTTTTAGCCAGGATCATAAGATGATCGCCAAGCAATTCCTGATCACAGGCATGATATGGGCTATCCTGGGAGGTCTGATGTCTGTTCTGTTCCGTCTTCAGCTGGGTTATCCCGATGCCAAATTCGCTTTCCTGGAAGACCTCCTGGGCAGCAAATGGGCTAAGGGAGGACAGATTCAGCCCGAGTTTTATTATGCGCTGGTAACCATGCACGGGACCGTACTGGTATTCTTCGTACTGACGGGAGGATTGAGCGGAACCTTCGCCAACTTCCTCATCCCATTGCAGATCGGCGCCAGGGATATGGCTTCTCCTTTCCTGAATATGCTCTCTTACTGGTTCTTCTGGTCAGCCAGCATCGTGATGCTGTCCTCCCTGTTCGTAGAGACCGGCCCCGCCAGCGGTGGTTGGACTTCTTATCCGCCTTTGAGCGCTTTGGGGGACGCTTCGGAAGGATCCAAGACAGGCATGGACCTATGGATCATTTCGATGGCCTTATTCGTTGTGTCTTCTCTGTTAGGAGGTCTGAACTATATTTCCACCATCCTGAACATGCGTACCAAAGGGATGAGCATGACACGCCTGCCGCTTACGATCTGGGCGTTGTTCTTCACCGCTATCCTGGGTGTATTGTCCTTCCCGGTTTTATTATCCGGCTTCATCCTGTTATTATTCGACCGTCACGCAGGCACCAGCTTCTACCTGTCAGATATTTTTATAGCCTCTACGCAAAAAGCATTGCCGAATGAGGGCGGTAGCGCCATACTCTACCAGCACTTGTTCTGGTTCCTGGGACACCCGGAAGTATATATCATTATCCTCCCGGCGATGGGACTGGTCTCGGAAGTAATGTCTATCAACTCCCGCAAACCAATTTTCGGCTACATGGCCATGGTGGGATCTTTGTTCGCCATCGCGATACTGGCCTTCCTCGTATGGGCGCACCATATGTTCGTTACAGGGCTGAATCCCTTCCTCGGTTCGGTATTCGTATTACTCACCCTGTTGATCGCCGTGCCTTCCGCCATTAAAGTGTTCAACTGGCTCACGACCCTGTGGAAAGGGAATATCCGGTTTACCCCGGCCATGCTCTTCGCCATCGGTTTTGTCAGCATGTTCATCTCCGGAGGGTTGACCGGGATCTTCTTAGGTAACTCTACCCTGGATATACAACTGCATGATACTTATTTTGTCATCGCGCACTTCCACATTGTAATGGGTGTTTCCGGTATGCTGGGCATGTTTGCAGGTATTTATCACTGGTTTCCCAAGATGTATGGTCGTTACATGAACAATACCCTGTCCTATATCCACTTCTGGATAACTTTCATCGGTGCTTACCTGATATTCTGGCCGATGCATTACGAAGGATTGGCCGGTATGCCGCGCCGTTACCTGGATTACAGCAACTGGCTCTCTTTTAACCAGTTCGGAGATCTTAACCGGTTTATCTCCACAGTGGCCATGGTCGTATTCGCCGTTCAACTACTGTTCATATTCAACTTCTTCTATTCCATATTCAAAGGAAGAAAAGTTATTTCTCAGAACCCCTGGCAGGCCACTACCCTGGAATGGACCACTCCGATCCGTCCCGGTCACGGCAACTGGCCCGGAGAGATCCCTGAAGTACACCGCTGGCCCTATGACTACGCTAAGGATGGAAGGGACTTTATCCCCCAGACGGAGCCGATAGGCAGCAATGAAAGCAAACATTGACAAGATTATAGGTTTGAGTAGAGAGCAGCAGCGATAAAGTAGAAAATCATACTATGCCCTGATGCAGATCAGGGCATCAGTTTGAAAACATAAAAAATCATGTCAGAGGAGACCGTGAAGCAATCCAGTTCTTTTAAATTTGCCGGCAAATTGCAGGACTACAAACTGCTGATCAAGTTCAACCTCAGCTTCATGGTGGTGTTCTCCGCATTGATCAGTTATTTGCTGGCGCCGAAAGTAAAGGAATATGACTGGGTATCTATTATCCTTTTTTTCCTGGGAGGCATGCTCGTCACAGGCAGTGCGAATACGATCAACCAGATAGTAGAGAAGGATACGGATGCCCTGATGAAACGGACGGCCAACCGGCCGGTAGCTTCCGGCAGGATGAGTACAGGAGAAGCCTGGGCCTTCGCCGTGATCGCGGGTATCGGAGGGGTGCTGATCCTATGGCATTTCAATTTCCTTACGGCTGTCCTGGCGGCCTTCAGTTTGTTTGTATATGCCTTTATCTATACACCTCTGAAGAAGGTCAGTTCGATCTCCGTATTGGTAGGCGCCATTCCGGGAAGCCTGCCCTGTCTGATCGGCTGGGCGGCTGGCAATGATGATCTCAGCGCCGGCGGCTGGGTCTTGTTCGCTCTGCAGTTCTTCTGGCAATTCCCCCATTTCTGGGCCATTGCCTGGATTGCGCACAAAGATTATACGACGGCAGGTTTCAAAATGCTGCCCTCCAATGAAGGGCCTACTAAATATTCAGCGATACAGGCGGTCATATATTCTTTATTGCTGCTGCCAGTAGGTATCCTGCCCTATCTCATCGGAATGAGTGGGATGGCGAGCCTGGTGGTCGTGTTGATCGCCAACCTGTTCATGGTGTGGCAGTGTGTGAGGCTGTACAGGGAAATGACCGTTCAAGCGGCAAGACGGGTCATGTTCAGCAGCTATATTTATTTGCCGATAGTATTACTGGCTTTATTGGCCAATAAAATTTCCTAAACGCTTCCCCCTAGGAAGACAAGGATTAGACATGATAAAATCGATCGAAGGGAATATACAAGTGAACGACCAAAGAAAGAAAATACATCCCCATAAGTTTACGTTATGGGTGGCCCTGGGCAGCATCATCATGATGTTTGCCGGGCTGACCAGTGCCTATATCGTAAAAAGGGATCAGCCGGGCTGGACGGGTTTTGCTATCCCCCGCGCTTTCTGGTATTCCACGGGTGTGATGCTGCTGAGCAGCCTGACGATCCAGATGGCCCTGCGGTCATTCAAAGAAAGGGAGATGTTGCGGTATCGCAACCTGATCACGCTGACCGCCATCCTGGGAGTCCTGTTTGTGCTGTTGCAGTGGGTAGGGTTCAAACAGATCTGGCGGAGCGGGATCACTTTCAAAGGTTCCGGGGGCGGACAGTTCCTGTATGTCATCGCCGGTTTGCATGCGGCACACGTGCTGGCAGGGGTCTTTGCCCTCTTCGGAATGTTCATAAAAGCTTATGCGTCAAAGGTCCGCAGCTATAACAGCGTTCCGGTAGAACTGATGAGCACCTACTGGCATTTTGTAGACCTGCTCTGGATCTATTTGCTCATTTTCTTTATCGGCATAAATTAATATTCAGTTTAGTTAAATAAATTTGCAAACCAACTAAAATAACAACATGGCACAGACAATACCAGCAGGACAAAAATGGTGGAGCGGCGGGAAAAGTCCGTTCAATGTGGAGTATGGTAAACTGATGATGTGGTATTTCCTGATGAGTGATGCCTTTACTTTCGGCGCTTTCCTGATCTCTTATGGCTCTATCCGGTTCGCAACGAACGGATGGCCTGACCCGAACGAAGTTTTCCGGGCCTTCCCTGGAATGGGAGGTCTTCACCTGCCCCTGGTATTCGTGAGCCTGATGACCTTTATCCTGATCATGAGTTCGGTAACAATGGTCCTGGCCGTGGCTGCAGGTCATCAGAATGACCAAAAAGCTGTTACAAAATGGATGATCCTCACAATCATAGGCGGCATCGCATTTTTAAGCTGCCAGGCCTGGGAATGGACGCATCTGCATGGAGAAGGCGCCTGGTGGGGAAGAAATCCCTTTATCAATGCGGATGGTTCGAAGGCGACGACCAACTTCACCAATTTCTTTTTTACCATCACCGGCTTCCATGGCTTTCACGTATTTTCCGGGGTAATCATCAATATTATCATGCTGATCAAGAACCTGAGAGGGGATTTTGCCAAGAGAGGACATTACCTGATGATCGAAAAAGCGGGTCTATACTGGCACTTTGTGGACCTGGTATGGGTATTCGTATTCACTTGTTTTTATTTACTGTAAGAAGACCTCATTAAGATTATTATAATTAGATTATTATGTCAACTACTCAAACTGCAGGCAGCCATCATCACGAGCCGGAATTTTCAACAAAACCTATCTGGAGGACTTTCTGGATCCTGCTGGGCATTACCCTGGTGGAGTTAGTCCTGGCGACCATCCACCTGAAGACGGGCTTTCCTCCTAAGCTGGTTTTGAACGGCATGTATCTGATCCTCACCTGCGCCAAAGCTTTTTATATCATCGCCGAGTTCATGCACCTGCGTCACGAGCTCAAGAACCTGATCATGACCATCGGCCTTGCGGCCTTGTTATTTGTCTGGTTTATCATCGCCTTCCTGTGGGACGGCGGCTCTTTCAAAGAGCTTCGCAACCGGTATGACCGTCATCATTATGAGATGAGCAAGGAAAAGGCCCCTAATCCGGAGGGAGAACACGAACCCGCAGCGAAGAAACCCGGATCGGCAGAATAGAAGCCCTATTTCGATCGAACTAGAGATATATTCCCGAAACCATCGCTGCTGGCGATGGTTTCGTACTTTAAAATAATATTATAAGCCTTGAGCAAGAAAGCGTGGTTGGCACTCTGTGTGGCGGTACTGATCCCCCTCATTTTTTATATGATCGCGAACCAATATGGTGTGGTGATGCCGAAAAGGTATTTCCCGGACTCCGTGATCACAAAAATGAAGGATGGGAAGGAAATTACGGATACGATCTGGCATAAGGTCAACGACCTCCACCTGCAGAACCAATTGGGAGAGCAGATAAGCCTGGATCAGGAGAAAGGCAAAGTGCTGGTCATTGATTTTTTCTTTACTCACTGCGCCAGTATCTGCCCTATCCTGACGCGTAACGTAAAGAGGTTACAGGACGGCCTGAAGATCAGGAACGAGGTGAAGCGGGTCGACACCACCTTTGTCCGGTTCCTTTCCCTCAGTGTAGATCCCACCAGGGACTCGGTACCCGTCATTAAGAAATATGCCGATCGCTATGGGGTTAATTCCGATGTCTGGTGGCTGCTCACCGGCCCCAAAAAGACCATTTACGATTTCGCCCTCAATGAGCTCAAACTGGGACTGCAGGACAGCGTCAGCGTCGACTCCAACTTCGTACATACGGACTATGTCGCCCTTCTGGATAAAGACAGGGTGATACGGGGATATTATCATGGCACGGATACTGCAGAACTGGCGAGACTTGCTGACGACATCGTTTTTATCATGCTGGAAAAAGATAAGAACCGCAAATCTCCTTTTTCAGAATTAAAGCCTTTGCGGATCCCTATCGTCATAATCCTGTTGGGAACCATTCTGGGTGTCTGGTATTTCAGCAGGAAGCAAAAAAAATTCAAGACAGATTAGTTTATATACCATGAACGAACCACTCATTTCCGGTAATCAGCCTTCTTCCGCCAAAGGGCAGAACCTTACTACAGCGATCATCATCGTATCTATCGCCATTCCGGCGGCTGTCGCTTTTATCATCCTGGTGCCGCAGGCAAAAATTGATTTTGGCTTTAATACCCGGTTCCTTCCGCTTTTTCACGCGATCCTCAATTCCAGCACGGCCATACTACTGATCGCCAGCTTGTATTTTATAAAGAATGGGCTGATCAAAGCGCATAAGAGGGCTAATCTGCTGGCCGTAGTCCTCAGCAGCATCTTTCTGATATCGTATGTGATCTATCACTCGTCCAATCCTTCTACCCGTTTCGGGGATCTGAACCATGACGGGATCCTCAGTGATGAAGAAAAACTCAGCGCGGGTGTCCTGCGATATGTTTATTATTTTATCCTCTCCTCGCATATTATCTTATCCGGGGTCATTATCCCCCTCGTATTGTTCACCCTGCAGAGGGCTTTTCAGGAAAGGTTTGACAAACATCGCAAGCTGGCAAAGATCACCTGGCCTATCTGGCTGTATGTAGCGGTTACGGGAGTGGTAGTTTATCTGATGATCAGTCCGTATTATTGACCCCTGTCCCTCTAAAGGAGTATGTCTTTGAGAATCCGGCTGAGCGCGGTTGCAGTGCCAGACCGGTTGAAGAGAATATCCTTCCAGAACCTGTTTGCCGGAAAATACCTGGTCCGATGAAGGTCTGTTGAATGCCCTGGTCTTCCATCCCGGCGGAAAGGTCTTCCAAGAGGCTCTCTACGGCCAGTTTGGTGGCGGCATAGAGCGTGGAACCAGCTATGGCAACGGCGGTGGCCGGAGAAGAATAATTCAGGATCATGCCGGAACCCTGTCTCCGCAGGTAAGGCAGCGTCTGCCTCAGCACATGAAATGTCCCAAACACATTTTCTTCAAAATGTTGATGGAGAAGGTCTTCGGGCAGCATTTCCGGCGGAGTGGAGAGATCACAGCCGGCATAATTGACTATCCCATCGATCCTTCCGAATTGAAGAATTGTCTGCTGAATGGCTTTTTGTACGCTGTCTTCATCGGTGAGATCTGCGGTAAGGCAAAGGAGGTCCTTTGTCTTATCCCCGGCTCCTGTTGGCCGCCCGATAAGGCTCTGCAGAGAGAGCCTATCCCGGGAGACGGCTGCGACCCGTTGACCATTTTGCAGCAACCCTTTCGCGAAATAGAGTCCGAGTCCGGTTGAAGCACCTGTAATAAACCATACTTCTTTAAAACTCATAGTTACTGTCCGTTTTGTTTGGACATAAAGGTACGAACCTGCTCGCTGCGGAACCTTACGCTGATCAAACGAAGTCTTGCTAAATTCAAACAATTCTGAAAGCCGTGGGGGTGAGGTTGGTCTGTTTGCGGAAGAAATGGGAGAAATGCGCGGGTTCCTCGAAGCCGAGACAATAGCTGATCATGGAGACATTCCAGTCGGTGAATTTCAGCAGCGCCTTGGCCTCGGAAAGCATGCGGTCGGCAATGTGTTCGGTGGTTGTCTTGCCGGTGACCTGCTTTACGGCACGGTTCAGGTGGTTGACGTGTACAGAGAGATTTTTAGCATAGTCGCTGGCTGAGCGGAGATTGAATTGCTGGGAAGGGGATTCTATGGGGAACTGGCGTTCCAGCAGCTCAGTAAAGACGGCTGTGATCCGGGAATTGGCATCCGGGTGCCGGTATAATATTTCTGCCGGCTGCATTTTCAGCACATAATGAACGATTTCCGTGACATAATTTCTCAGCATGTCATACCGGTAGACATAACCGGAGTCGATCTCCCGGAGCATTTTCCGGAAAAGGGCGCTGATCTCCTCATCCTGTTCTTTATTTAGTGGGTAGGAAGGGGCACCTCCTGGTGTAAACATCGGCAGGTCGGCAAAATTCTTCTCGGGGATAAAAGATTCCGTGAAAATGCAGAAAAATCCCGTCTGGTCGGCCGGGGGGCCGGCTTCAAAAGTATAGGGAACCCGGGGGTTGAAGAATAAAAGGGTGGGCCCCTCCGTCTCCAGGCTCTTGCCGGCGTAGTGGTAGATATTCCGGTCCCGGGTAAGGCTGATCTTATAAAAGTCCCTTCTGCTATACACGACAGGGGTGCTGCCGGGCGCCAGGCAGGACTCCCTGGTGAATACATTAAAATGCCCGATCCCTTTTTGCAGGTCATCGGGTATCCAGTTGAATTTGTTTTTGTAAAACTCCTCAAGCGTTTCGGTGGTCGGCATGGGATGAAATTACGAAATTCAAACAATTCTGTAAAATTTCTCTGCTTAAAGCTCTTTTGCCGGGTCCCAGAACAGTTTCCTGAAGTCGACTACCCGTTCGTTTTTGACCGTAATGCCTTCTTTCTCCAGCAATTGTTGCATTTTTTCGGGGGGACGAAAATGATGCCTGCCCGACAGCAATCCGATACTGTTTACCACGCGGTGGGCAGGGACAGGTTTTTTGGCGTGAGGGGTCTGCATCATGGCCCAGCCTACCATCCTTGCCGACCGGCGGGCGCCCAGGCAGGCGGCAATAGCGCCGTAGGAAGTAACCCGGCCCCGGGGGATCTGACGGGCTACCTCATGCACCAGCTCAAAAAAAGAATCGTCTTTTTTACCGGAAGGACGGAGAACGGTGAGCTTTTCGCGGGCGGTAACCGTGCCCGTCGCCGGGCGTGTCTTCCGGGCTGTACCGGAGACAGGCTGCCGGGAAGATGTCTGCCCGCTTTTCCGGGTGGCCTTTTTCACAGGGGCCTTATTTTTCTTTTTTGGGGTCGCCATTCATTTTTCGTTGAGCGGAAAGCTGGGACCGCCGCGGTTCCGGAACATTGTCATAATTAAAAGGGCAATGAAGACATCCGTTACCACAGCAATACCCCCTGTCCAGGTGATATTTTTCTGTCAGGACCATCAGGCCCTCCTGGTTATAGTAAAAATCCTCGCCTTCGATCAGTTGTTTCATGGCTGCGTTGTTGCGAACAGACCTTCTTCTCCTTTTTCTATCTCCATAAGCCGTTGGTGCAGTATTTCATCAATATCGGGCAAGGGTCCTTCCGGAAGGGTAAAACAAAGATAGTGTACCCTGCTGCTCTGAGCAATATCGAGGGCTTCATAGTGCGTCCTGATCTTCAATTCCTCCTTTATGGGGACGGAGTAGATATTATCCAGGTCCTCCAACACCGTTAAATGACATAATTCTATGACCCATTTGGTAAAGGTGTACAGGACAGGAGAATCCGTTTTCAGATGGATGAGTCCTCCCGGAACCAGGATCTGCTGATAAAGCCGGAGGAACTTGGGATGTGTCAGCCTTCTGCGGGCCCTGGACTTTCTCAGCTGGGGGTCCGGGAAAGTAAGCCAGATCTCCTCCACTTCATTCCGGGAAAAATAGGTATTGATCTGGTCGATCTTGGTGCGCAAAAAAGCGGCGTTGGAAATATTTCCTTCCAGGCATTTTTTGGCTCCGATATAGATACGGTTGCCCTTCAGGTCCACGCCCAGAAAATTCCGCTGTGGATACATCCGTGCCAGTCCTACGGTGTATTCTCCTTTCCCGCAGGCCAGCTCCAGGGTGAGCGGGTGCTCGTTCTTAAAAAACGCGGCCCATTGTCCCGCCATGCCTTCGGGGTATTGAAGAACATTGGGAAAAGATTTGATCGCTTCGAATCGGATTAGCTTTTTCTGGCCCATGGGGGGACAAAAATAGTAAATAAACAAAAGGCCCCGTCATTGACAGGGCCATCATACATTTTTAGCCTGGTAACCGCTGGCTTTTCACAGGACCTTTTGCAAGGTAAAGCTGTAGAGGAAGGACTCGAACCTCCACGGGGTAGTTAGCCGTAGCGCAATCTGTGGTGGTCAACCCCAGTCGGACCCGATTTTAGTCGGACCCGGCATTACACTATGTTTATCCCAGATCCCCCACCCCCGAGACAAGAGGGCATGTCTGCCAAATTTCATCACTCTACAATAGAAATATCATAATGAAAAGGACCTTCCAGAGGAAGATCCTTTTCGGTAGCTGTAGGAGGAGGACTCGAACCTCCACGGAGCGGTTAGCCGTAGCGCAATGTGTGGTGGTCAACCCCAGTCGGACCTGATTTGCACCAGACCCGGCATTACACTATATTTATCCCGTTACCTCCACCCCCGAGACAAGAGGGCATGTCTGCCAAAGATTCCATCATCCCACAGTATGGTAAAACACTAAGTAAAGAACTATTACGAGGTAAAATTAAAGAAATACCCAGATTTTTGTGTTTTTTCGAACAAAAATTTTTATGTTTTCAAAAATATTCAAATATTTGCATTTTAATGTAGAGAAAATTTAAAAAACACTATTCAACATGGCCGCAAAATTGAATCTCGACAAATTGGATCTGCAAATTATTCACGAGATGATGGAGAATGCAGAAATCTCCTATGCTGAATTGGGGAAAAAACTATTTGTTTCGGGGGGCACCATCCATGTACGGATTAAAAAGCTACAGGAGCTGGCTGTAGTTAAAGGTACAAAATTACACGTTGACCTAAAACAATTAGGATATGACGTCATTGCTTTCATCGGGATCTACCTGGAAAAAAGCTCCCTCTATGACAGCGTAGCGCGGGAGCTGCAAAAGATCCCAGAGATTGTCCGGTTAAATTATACTACGGGTAATTACAGCATGTTTGCAGAAATAGTCTGCAAAGACATCGCTCAGTTAAGATTTGTATTGCACGATGAACTCCAGAAGATAAAAGGGATCGAACGTACAGAGACCTTCATTTCTCTGGATGAAAGCTTTAGCCGCAACGTACAGGTCTTTAAGGAGTAACCGGTTATAGGAAGCTTTTTATACGCGCACATTCAGGGCATCTCTCAGCCCATTCCCTAAAAGATTGAAAGCTAGTACCAGTAACATGATGGCCAGGCCCGGAGCCAGCGCCAGCATAGGATTATGCGTAATAATGAAATTATAGTTTTCCTTGATCATCAGTCCCCAACTGGGCTGGGGAGGCTGGACACCTACTCCCAGGAAACTCAGGCCCGCCTCTATCACGATAGCAGAAGCAAAATTGGAGGCCGACACCACCCACACAGGGCCCATCACATTGGGCAAGATATGACGGAAAAGGATCCGGCTATGAGAATAGCCCAGGGCCCGGGCTGCTTCCACATATTCTCTTTCTCTCACCCCCAGGACCTGTCCCCGGATGATCCTCGCCACGTTTACCCATAAGGTGAGACCTATAGCGATGAAGACCTGCCAAAATCCTTTTCCCAGCATCAAAGTAATGGCAAACACCAATAACAGCGTGGGAATGCTCCAGATGACATTGATCAGCCATAGGATGATCTCATCCACCTTACCCCTGAAATAGCCGGCCAGGGAACCCAGCAGCACGCCTAAGCTTAAAGAAATAAGGACGGTGACGAGCCCGACGGCCAGGCTTACTCTAACGCCGACCAGTAAGCGGCTTAAAATATCCCGTCCATATTTGTCTGTTCCCAGCCAGAAGACCCGGGTCTTGACGGGAAGCTCTCCTTTCGGGGCCACCCCGCCGGTCTCCGGACTGCCCATTCCCCTACTGGTCCTGGCACCTTCCAGGGGATAGCCCCTTCTTTCTTCCACTCCTTCGTCCACGAACTTTTGTACGATGAGGCTGTCTCCTTTTATCATGTAATGATTGATGGGGATGTAGTTGTAACTATCCTCCTTCCC
The DNA here is from genome assembly GCA_035492545.1 of Puia sp. Taxonomy (GTDB): domain Bacteria; phylum Bacteroidota; class Bacteroidia; order Chitinophagales; family Chitinophagaceae; genus Puia. The sequence continues at coordinate 4,407 of DATJJD010000225.1, read as the reverse complement.
GGAAATCAGGCGCTGCCAGAAAGAGACAGGAGCCTGCGGCTTTTCTTTTTTTATCAGCAGGAACTGCTGGCTGAATCCCGGTTTGCGTCCTCCGATCTCTACGATCATGCGGTTGGCATCGGGGGAAGGGTCCGGGGCGATGAAATAGGCGGTCAGGGCGACAAAAATAGCAGCTCCGATGACGATGAGTCCAAATGCGGCTCCCTTGTTACGGAGCAGGCGCCCCCCGATAGTTCGACTCGAATGGTTCATTTAATTATTTTTCTCTCCTTCCAGCGATAGCTGCCGAATTTACCAAGCCAGCCGATCACCACGGTATAAAGAATATGAAAAGGCTGCAAAGCCGGGAAATATACCATGAGGTGCTGTTGCCCGAAAAAGCCGGCCACTGACCGGACAAAAGGAAATTCTATGGCTGTCTTTACCACGATCAGCAGCAGCAGCAGCCATAAATACCAGCTATTCCACCAGGATGCCAGCAGCAGTCCTATAAAAAAAAGATTCAGGATATATACCAGCAGCAACACCCAAAAGATACGTTTGTCGTCGTATTTATCGGCCTTACTGGCCCAGCGGATTCGCTGGTTGACAAATCCCCTCCAGCTGGTTTCCGGCCGGGTAGTGACAATAGCCCGCCGGTTCTTTAAGAACAGCACCCCTGCGGGATATTTCTTATAGATCTTATGCATTAATAACATATCGTCGCCGGAAGGAATGGCGTCGATGTCCTTAAAACCTTCCACTTCATAGAAGACCTTTTTCTCATAGGCCAGGTTAGCGCCATTGCACATCGAATGAAATCTTTTATAGACCGCGGCCCCGGTGATGCCCTGTAAGGTTATAAAATCCAGCGTCTGAAAGATGGATAAAAAAGAAGAAGAAGAGTCGATCTTTACCGGAGCGGCAATGAACTTGGCGCCCGTTTCCTGATAAAACCCCGCGAGGGTGCGCAGCCAATCAGGATGGAACCGGCAGTCGGCATCCGTAGTAATGATCAGCTCCCCTGCCGCGGCCCCGATGCCCGTCTCTATGGCGAATTTTTTACCTCTTGCCCTTGCGGGCGGCCTCTGGTCCTGCCTTTTCGGATGTCGGGCCTCGTCTTCCGCTTTCGTGAGCTGCAGATACACTATTGAAAGACCGGAATGGGCGAATTCCGTTACGATCGCTGCCGTCCTGTCCGTGGAATGATCGTCGATAACGATGACCTCGTACCGGTCTTTGGGATAGGATTGCCTGGATAAGGATGCCAGACAGGCTCCTATATTGTTTTCTTCATTCCGGGCAGGCACCAGGATGGAAATTTTGGTGGGCAGCGGCAGGGATAACCCCGCTGCCGGCGCGGAGGAGTAAGGAATGGCTTTCCAGGCCCTCCGGTAATAGTCTATCAGCACCCCGTAAAAGGCAAAAAGGAACAGACTTATAAACGCAAACAGAAACATAGAATAGATAGATCCGGCAAATAAAGGAATACAAATTGATGCGTAAATATAGGCGAACTTCTAATCCTTCAGCAAAGAGACGATAGCTTCCAGATTCCTGGCCTGTAATAACTGGTGGCCTATGGGGAGAAGGGTGATCCGGCAATGGGCTTCGATGCCTCCTTTTTTGAACTTTTCCCCTCTCTCCGGGAGAATAATCCGGTCATGGGATCCATATAAGAGCCTTACAGGAATATTCCTTTTCCGGATAAGGGCCTGGATGGCCCGGATATCCGGCCTGAACCCCCGCATGGTGGTCCACCGGATATAAAGTTCTTTCCTTATCGATGGATGGCCGATGTAATAGGTGGTGAACTTGTAGACGCTGCGATTGACCAGCTTCAAGGCATTCCCAAAACGAAGAAGGGAGAAAAACCACCCCGGCCTTCGCATAGTCCATCGGAATATAACATTCCCGGGACCTGTCTGCGTGACCAGCCAATACCACCCGTTGACCTTCAATCCATCCGGCGCCAGCAGTACCAGTTTCTCCACTTTTTCCGGCATTTTTTCCAGTAAGCTAAGGGCTACCCGCCCTCCCATGCTATACCCCATGAGCCACCATCCCTTATCGCCGCCTGCTTGCCCGGCCGCCATCTGCCCGGCCAGGGATATCAGGACCTCCGGATCGAAAAAAAGCCCCTCCTTCCAGTCCGTCTTTCCATGAAAAGGCAGATCGACGGCAAGGATGGTAAAATCCCCGCCCAACGCCTCTTCCAGAAAAGCAAAGGATTCCGCCGACTCGCCATAACCATGGAAGCACAATAATAACCTATCCCCCTTACCCCCCAGCAGATAGTGGATCCGGGAGGAGCGGAAGGGCAAAAAGAAGGATTGCATATTCTTCGGATTCAGTCTTAAAACTACTGAATCGATCTCATATCGCCAGCCTGTCTGCCCTGGCCATCCGGGTCAGGGCAGACAGGCCACCCGAGGCCTGTCCCCTCTTTTTGTCCGCCTCCGGCCAAAAAAAGTCCGTGGCGGCCTTGATAAACCGGCAAAATTTGGTAAGTTTGGTTAGTTGTTTAACTAACTATATGCCAAACAACCAATTTAAGAAGGGAGAGCTTTATAGTTTTATTACCGGGAAAGCTGTGATCGCGATAGCCCGCAATCTGCAAAAAAAGTTCAATTCGGCCGGCCTGAAAATAACTATTGAGCAGTGGAGCGTGTTATATCATCTATGGAAAGAGGATGGCAAGAGTCAGCAGGAATTATGCAACGCCACTTTCCGGGACAAACCCAGTATTACCCGATTGGTGGATAACCTGGAAAAATTGCAGCTGGTAAAAAGGGTGCCGTCGGATAACGATCGCCGGATCAACCTGATCTACCTGACCCGGCAGGCGCAGAAACTTCAGGAAGAGACGATGGCATTGGCCGAAGCCACTCTTAATGAAGCGTTGGAGGGGGTTCCTTCAGACCGGATCGATATCTGCAAGGAAGTATTACAAGTCGTTTACGAAAATCTTAAATAAATAATTTTTCTCACCACAAAACTGTTTTCTATGAGCGCCTCCACCGAAAAAAAACAAGCTCTCAAGGGAGCTGAATGGTTGATAAAAGAAAGCTCTCCTTTCGAGACCTTTATCCCGGAAGATTTTAACGAAGAGCAGCAGATGGTTAAAGACATGTGTGCTTCCTTTCTCGACGCAGAGATCCTGCCCATCATCGAAAGGATCGACAAACAGGAGGCCGGTCTGATGGCTTCCCTGATTGAAAAAGCCGGTGAACAGGGTTTGCTGGGAACAGCCGTTCCGGAAGAATATGGAGGACTGGGAAAAGACTTTATCACGGCCACTCTGGTGAACGAAGGCCTGGGAGGCGGCTTCTCTTTTTCCGTGGGGCTGGCCGCTCATACCGGCATCGGCACCCTGCCGATCCTCTATTTCGGCACCCCCGAACAGAAACAGAAATATATTCCTAAACTTGCCAGCGGCGAATGGAAAGGCTCCTACGGCCTTACAGAGCCCAATAGCGGCAGCGATGCCCTGGGAGCCAAGACCACGGCAAAATTGTCCGCCGACGGTAAATATTATTTACTGAATGGCCAGAAATGCTGGATCACCAACGGCGGTTTTGCAGATGTCTACACCGTCTTTGCAAAGATCGATGGCGATAAATTCTCAGCCTTTATCGTGGAAAGGGGGTTTGAAGGATTTACCCAGGGTCCTGAAGAACACAAGATGGGGATAAAAGGATCTTCTACCGTACAACTCTACTTCCAGGATTGTAAAGTGCCCGTGGAAAATCTTCTGGGGGAGATCGGCAAAGGCCATATCATTGCGTTCAATATTTTAAATATCGGTCGTTTGAAACTGTGCGCAGCCGCGCTGGGTGCCTCTAAAAGGGCTGCTACCACCACCATCGAATACGCGAATACCCGCGAACAGTTCAAAACGGCCATTGCCAACTTCGGCGCCATTAAAAACAAACTGGCCGAAATGGCCATTAAGATCTGGGTGACGGAGAGTGCCCTGTACCGCAGCTCTAAATGGATTGACGACAAGGAGGTGGAGATGGTGAGCGCCGGTAAACCTTTCAATGAGTCCCAACTGGGCGCTGCTGAAGAATATGCCATCGAATGCGCCATCCTGAAAGTATTCGGCAGTGAAGTCCTGGATTTTGTAGTTGATGAGGGCGTCCAGATCCATGGAGGAAATGGGTTCAGCGATGAATATATCATTTCAAAAGCTTACCGTGACAGCCGGATCAACCGGATTTTTGAGGGGACCAATGAGATCAACCGTCTCCTGATCGTAGATATGGTATTAAAGAGAGCTATGAAGGGAAGACTGGACATTATGGGGCCTGCCCTGGCCGTATCGAAGGAGCTAATGAGCATCCCGGAATTTGGCAACGGAGAGGAGACTCCCTTTGCAAAGGAAATAAAGGCCCTTGCGAATTTTAAAAAGGCTATTTTGATGAC
>DATJJD010000224.1:0-8240 GCA_035492545.1 Puia sp. | reverse complement strand
CCACCCCCCATATATCCGAACTCATCGATAAACGACTGGGTGGAGTCATCTTCGCGGATCGTATTGCTGAAATGGATTCCCGTCTGGTCTCCACTCAGGGAAGTGAACAGCGTGTCTTTCTGTTCCCGTCCGCAGGAAAAGAATAAAAAAGCAAAGGCTATAGAAATAGCCTTTGAACGTTTGCTTGTATGTATTGTAACCATTCGAATCTTATTAAAGAGAGGTACCGGGGATACTTCCCCGGTCGCGACGCATTAGATGATAGATGGGGGCGTGCGACACATTTTAAAATAAAGCACGACCCCATCTATCAATAGCCTGGATTTTGCGCATTGACCCCGGCAGTCCCTAGCTTAGGGTTGTTGTCTATCTCAGCCTGGGGGATGGGCAGCAGCTCATCCCTGTTGGGTCTGAAATAAGACAGGGGGTCTGTTGTGAAATATCCTTTCTTCCTCCACCGGATAATGTCGATGTTACGCACTTCCTCATCACCCAGCTCCACCATCCGCTCATGCATGACGGCTTTCGTGATCTCATCCTTATTGCTGCAGGGGAACTGGGCGGTAGGATAGGGCGGCATAGCGACGGTGGGACGGGCCCGCACCTGGTTCAGGTAGGTAATGGCCGGACCGGTATTGCCTAGCTCGTTCTCACACTCGGCCAGGTTTAATAGGACCTCCGCATACCGGATCAGACGCTGATTATTCCCGCCGGGGTGGAAACTGGCGTTCTCCTTGTACATCAGCATCCATTTACGCCAGCTTATTTTCTTCGTGACTCCATTGAGAAGAGAAGAATTGCCATTCTGCATCGCATCCGTGAGGACCGTGGCGCCGTTGTTAAAGGCATCGCCGGTCTGGTACAAAGAGAAGCCAAAGCGGGGATCCGTTTTGGCGGCGCCCGTAGCGGTGTTCTCGAATTCGTTGATATACTTGTTGGAGGGGATGAGGTTGCGCCAGGCGACTCCGCAATACTCCTGGTTACGCACTGTGGATTGGTCGGCAGCGGGACCGTCACCGACACTATTCCCTCCCCAGTTGAAATTATTATCACCCTTGTCAAAGAAGATGACTTCAAAAATAGACTCGTTATTGAACTCCGTTTCTTCTTCGAAATTATCCAGGTACCTGTTTACCAGGGAATACCCGTCAGCTCCCGAGGTAGGGATCAGTAAAAGAGCAGCTTTTGCGCTGGCATAATCCCCTGTCTGCATATACACCCGGCCCAGCATGGCGTTGGCGGCGGACTTGGTGACACGCCCCTGGTCGCTGGCGCCATATCCCGATTTTTCAGGTAAGGCGGCGACCGCATCTTTCAGGTCCTGGATGATCAGGGCATAGACATCCGCTTCCTTGGACCGGGGTTGAAAATCGCTTTGGGTTTTCACCGTCTCCTTATAGACGGGAACAGGACCCCATTCCGTCACCAGTTCATTATAAGCCCAGGCGCGAAGGAACTTGGCCTCTCCCACATTGCGGGCCGTTAAGGTAGGGTTGTCCTTAACATTCGCAGCGTTGCCGATCACCGTATTGGCCCGGTGTATCATAGTATACAACGCATTCCATTGAAGATTGACCAGGGTATTGGAAGGATCTGTAGCCCCGTTCAGCATCTGCGCCCTGGGCGCCTCCAGTTGACCCCCGCCGGAAGATACTTCGTCACCCCGGAGGTCATGAACAAAAAACCACTCGCGGGCCACCAGGGGATGGCTGTGCAGCGTGGAATAAATGGCGTTGGTCGCATTTAACAGTTCGGCGCTCGTGGTGAAATAACCATCCACGTTTTCGACATTCGGATCCTGTTTGTTCAGGTCTTTTCCGCAGGAAATAACGGTTCCGGCTCCCACGATGACCGCCATGATATACCTAAAATATTTTTTCTTGATTGACATACACAATTTTTTATTGTCAGACAATTCGTTAAACTAACATCCTGTTCGGATGCCCCGTCAGGCTAAAACCCGACCTGTACCCCAACCTGGTAAGACCGGGCAGAAGGGTATTGACCATAGTCGATCCCGTTGGTCAGCGTCGTTCTACGGGTGCCTACTTCGGGGTCCCATCCTTTATATTTGGCCACGGTGAACAGGTTCTGCGAGGATATATAGATCCTAAAACGGGTGACGGCGCCCTTGGTCAACGAGTGCAACGAACCTGCCGGAAGGGTATAACCGAGCATGAGGTTCTTCAATCTCAGGTAACTGCCGTCTTCCAGCCACCGGTTGGAAGGCCGGGCATTTTGATTGGGATCGGCGCTGATCGCACGGGGAATGTCAGTATTCGTATTAGTAGGAGTCCAGGCATTCAATACGGCTGTTCCGGAATTAAAAAGCCTCACCATACCTTCCGCGATGATCCTTTCGGCATTGAAGACCTTATTACCCTGTACGCCCTGGAAGAAAACACCCAGGTCGAAGTTCATATAAGAAGCTGAATAATTCAGCGAATACGTAAACTTCGGCAGGTAGCTTCCAATAAAGGTCTCATCTGCATCGGTGATCTTTCCGTCCCCATTCAGGTCTTTGAACCGGATATCACCAGGGGCAGTGGACTTGGCAGGATTGGTGCCTGGCAGCTGCACAGGACCTTTCGAGACATCCGTTGCACTTTGAAAGATGCCGTCCGTTTGCCATCCATAAAAGGATTGAACGGGCCGGCCGGCCACGGTTTTGGTAATAGGAGAACCACCCCCGAAATCAGCATCGCCGCCTGCTACGATGGAAGCCGTAGGCGTATTCAGACTGAGGACCTTATTGCGGATAACACTCACCAGCCCGGTAAGGTCCCATCGGAAGGCCCCTTCCCGCTGATGATAGCCCAGCTGTAACTCCAAACCCTTGTTCTGCATGGACGCTACATTGCCGTTGACGCCGACACCGCCAAACCCAAAGCTGCCCGGAGTAGGTACATTCAGGATCAGGTTGTCCGTCTTTCTCTTAAAATACTCGGCGGTCAGGGTGACGGTATTATTGAACAATCCCAGGTCTAATCCGAAATTTAATTGTTTGGTCGTTTCCCAGGCGATGTCGAGGTTTCCTAACTGGTTGTAATAACTGGCGGAACCATTCGTCAGGGTACCTCCAAACGGATAAAGGGCCTGGTTGGATTGCACGCCCACTTCCCATGGATAGTTACCCACTACGACTCCATTGGCGCCTGTGGGCCCTACTGCCACGTTAAGTCCGGTAATGCCGTACCCGGCCCGCAACTTTAATTCAGACACGTCTTTCACGCTGCTCATAAAAGATTCCTGGTCGATCTTCCATCCCACGGAGGCAGAAGGGAAATTTTCCCATTTATGTCCCGGGGCCCAGACGGACAGGCCGTCCCTGCGTAAACTGGCGCTCAGGAGGTACTTTCCGGCATAATCATAGGTAAGACGGCCGACGTAAGAAATGATCAGATTTTCTTCGAAGCGGGTGTTGGCAGAAATATTAGTCGCACCGTTGAGGGTCTGAACATTATTGGTGGATTGATTGCCGGAGACTTGTTCATCGTTGTAGCGTTGTCCCTGTCGTTCAAATACTCCTGTAGCAGTTATATGATGCTTGTCAAATGTCTTGTCGAATGTCAGCTGCTGCGTATAAAGCAAAGTAGTATATGTTTTCCGCTCATTGTTAATGGAAGCGGATGTTGCGCTAAGGGTGCCTCCATCATTGTAAATAGGAGTATACTGAGCTTTGCCTGCGTCGATCTGTCCGCCGAAAGAATTGGAATAATCAACACCAAAAGTCGATCTGAATTTTAACCAGGACGTGAGGTTGATGTCCAGGTAAGCCGTTCCCAGGATCTTTAACGTTTTAAGCGAGTTATATCCGATCAAAGCGGCTTCTACCGGATTGGTCGGGTCGGCCCCATCGTAGCTATTTTGCGGCCCTCTGAAGCCTCCTTGTTTTGTTGGATCGCGTACGGGCAGATAGGGCTGCATCCGGATGACATTGGTCAACGGGGAGCGGTTGCCGCCCGTCCCTTCATAATGCTGGTTGCCGAATGAGCTATACAGATTCTCTCCAAAGGTGATGACCTTATTGATCGTGTGCTCCGAATTGATACGGAAATTTCCTCTCTCATAAGTCAGCGCCTGGGCGATGCCATCCTGTTTGAAATAACCTCCCGAAATATAGAAACGGGAGCTGTTGTTCCCGCCGCTGACGGAAAGATTGTGCTGGGTGATCAGGGCGTTCCTGACAAAATAAGCGTCCTGCCAGTCTGTATTCGTCTGGGCAAAGGTCTGGGTGGCGCCCTGATAAATAGGGAGGGCCATATTGGCATCGGTGAGGGCAGGGGGTACGCCGATACCCGCGGCTCCGTCGATAGCGCGTTCGTATTGAAGATATTGTTTCGTATTCAGCAGGCTGATCTTTTTGGCGGGACTCTGCATCCCCACATAAGAGTCGAGGCTTATCTGCAGATGGCTATCCCTTTTACCTTTTTTGGTGGTGATGATGATAACGCCGTTGGTGGCCCTGCTGCCATAGATAGCTGCGGCGCTGGCATCCTTTAGCACTTCTACCGCTTCCACATCTTTGGCATCAAAATTTGTGAGATTGCCCGTAGGAAATCCATCGATGACATATAGAGGGTCAGTGGCGTAGTTGATGGAACTGATGCCTCTTATCGCCACGATAGGAGCGGTGCCGGGTGAGCCGTTGTTAGTTACGGACAGGCCGGAAACCCTTCCTTGTAAGGCCTGATCGATGCTGGCGACCGGCAGCTCATTCAACGTTTTGCTGCTCACGGAAGCAACGGCCCCCGTAAGGGTGCTGCGTTTCTGCGTGCCATATCCCACTACGATGATCTCGTTCATGCTGGAATTACTGGCCTGCATTTGCACGGTCAGCGTCTTCTGATTTCCCACTCTGATGGAGAAGATCTTATAACCCACCATGGAGAACTCCAACGTCTCTCCTTCATCCACGCTGATGGAAAAACTGCCATTGCCATCGGTAGAGGTACCCCGGGCAGTCCCTTTCACCAGGACAGATACACCTGCCAAAGGATCCCCGTTCTCATTGGTCACTTTACCGGAGATCAGCTTGGCATCGGAGGTTTCGTCCATTGTTTTCTTTTCAGTCTCGGGACTAAATAAATAGTACGTATTATCATCGTCGCCCCTCCGCATCAGCACCACCTGGTCGCCAGAGACATGATAGAAAATATCCAGGGGCGCTAATAATCTGTCCAGGATTTCTGCGAGACGTTGATTGTATGCTGAAAGAGATACTTTTTTATGAGCGGGCACCTTCTCTGCGCTGTATACAAATTTTACCCCTGCGGATTTACTGATCTGGTTTAGGATAGCTTTGACTTCCTGCTGCTGCGCCACCAGGTCTATTTTTTTGTTCAATATCTCCTGGCCGCGGGTAGGATTCGCGTAAATCATTACAGTTAAGCAGTTTATCAATAATAATGGCAGCAGTCCGATTCTCATAAACCCATAGATTAAGTGGTTAACGAGTTCTTTTTTCATAAATTCGCAATGTTTTGGTTATGCAATCGAGTTTGATCAAAACAGGCCCGATGTAATAATATTACCCGGGTATTATCCAGGGTCGGTATTGCTGAGAACAATATCGGCCCCTTTTTTATGGGTTAGTTTTGGCGTCTATTCATTCAAATTGGGTTTTGTGTTAGAAAATGAAATAACTACCTGGCCGTCTATCACTTCATAGTCAGCTCCTATCGCACGGCAGATGAGATCTAATTTATGGTAGAAGGTTTCTCCCTTGAGGTCTGCCGTTACCGTAGATTTTTTTATCAGTTCACTATCATAGACGATGTTGATGCCATAGGCTTTGCTGAGGCGGGTGAATACTTCTTCCAATGGAGTATCTTCATAGACCATCGTTTCATCCGTCATACCGGGAGTTACAAGAGTGGGACTCTCCAGTAAAAGCTTCTGAAATTTCTGGGCTGTTTTTTTGTAGACGAGCCGTTGATTACAGGTGAGTATGATCTCTCCCCGGCTATCGGAAGAAACGGAATGCCCGGAAGGAAGATTTACGGGTTCTCCCGGAATGGCCTGGGAGTAAACGCTTACTTTTCCCGTACGGACAACTACCTGGATAGTGGTATCCTTTTCGAACGAACGGACACAGAAACTGGTGCCAAGGACCTTGGTGACTACTTCCCCGGCTATCACCCGGAAAGGATGACGGGGATTCTTAACTACCTGGAAGAATGCCTGTCCCGACAAATACACCTCTCTTACCGAGGCCGTGTCAAAACCTGCCGGATAGCTGATCCGGCTGTTGGGCGACAAACGTACCAGGCTGCCATCGGGAAATAACAGGGTATCCGTTTTTTCGGAATTGTTGACCCTTTCAATAAGATGCCGGGAAGAGACCAGGGAGCTATAGGCGAATTTTTGAGGAGTAGAGTGGTCGCGCCTGGAGAAATAAAAGATGCCCACGGCGAGAGGCGCCAGCACCGCCGCCGCCAGCCACCATTTGCGGGCTCCCCGGGTCATCGGCGCAGGCCGGTCATCCGTCCCGGCAGCGCTGACCTCTATACCAATGGCCTCCAGCAATCTCTGAGTTTCCTGCTGTATCTCTTTGGGGGAAATGATTTTTTGGGGTATCTCAATAGATTCCAGCACCCGCCGGGCTTCTGCGATAAGGGAATGCTTGTCAGGATGTTGGGCGAGCCATCCCTCCCAGTATTCGTTGTCTGCAGGCTTCTTCTCCCGCACCCAGCGTATAAAATTGGTGTCTTGGATAAAATCCATCAAGCTGAACATCCGATAATCTCTCATTTGCAAAGGTGTAGTATACTGGTAAGTTCCCGGGGAGCGGGGAATCTACTCATTCTGCAACTTGTTTTTTTGAGAAAATTTCCTCTCTCAGCGGATCACCGGTTCGGCGGCCCAGACGCTGCGGATCTTTTGGATGGCTGCGTGTAATAAATTGTACACCGATTGCCGGCTGATGTCCATCTGTTCGGCAATCTGGCCCTGATCCAGGTATTGATAGAATTTCAGATAGATCACCTCCTGCTGTCTCTTTGAAAGAAGAGAGAGGACTTTTTTCAGCTTCTCCGCCTTTTCTTCGGTAATCTGTTTTTCAATGAGGAGCCGCTCTACAGAGAACTCCTGTGAAAAATCATATTCATCCGGAAGGTCGAAGGGATAACCTTTTGCATCGTTGCGGTAAAGGGCCTTGAATACCTTATTCTTTACGGCGCGCAGCAGGTAATAACGGGGGGATAAGATGGAAGGCGCCGTTTGTCTTTTTTGCCAGAGGCTGATGAATATCTCCTGAATGCAGTCCTTTATTAAACCATCATCCCGGGTGAACTTAGCCGCATAATTATAAAGGTCCTGGTAGTATTTTCCCATCAGCGACGCGAGTGCCTGTGCATCGTCAAGCTGCAGTTGGTGTAGTAAATAGACATCCGTCGATACAGTATCGAGGCTAAGAATTTTCATCATGGCAATTAATCAAAGGATGGTTCGACTTAACTAAAGGTAAGAATAAATCGAAATAATGCAACCGATTGCAAGAAAAAGATAAAATATTATCGCCCGGCGCGGCAGACCATCGCCCATGGAGGGCAGACCATCGTCCGGCAATGGCTACTGCACCACCGGCATCCAGACGGTCATATCCGAAGACCCCCGGTTGGCCCAGGCGTAATACGGCACCAGCCGGACGGGGATATCAGTGGCGGGAGCAGGGGAGAGGTTCTGATATAACTTATTCTCCCAATGGGTGGTAGGCAGCAGTTTGGCCTTGCCCTGCAGGCTCATGATCCGGGTATTCCCAATTCTTGCCGCCACAGCTACAAGATGTGGATGGGCCGGCATCGCCACGTTGAAAAGATTGGTCCCGGGGGGCAGATCGGGAGATTCGAGACAATAGACAATGGGCCCCCTCCTCACAGCCACCTGGTTACGGGTCTCTTCCACCAGCGGATTGGCGACGGACAGGACAACAGGCATGGGCAGCATAAGTTCGATCTTGTCCCCTGTCTTCCAACGACGGTGGATCGCCGTATATTCTCCGGGTATCAGGCCGGTGGCCGGCGACCCTGCGGAGGAAGGTGCCGGGGATCCATTGATACCGATTACACGCTTACCATTGACCAGCAGACTGGCTCCCATACACCAGCCGGGGATACGTAGAAAAATGGAGAAGGGCCGGGCCGGCGTCTCTTGCAGCGACAGTGTGATCTTTCCATCCCAGGGATAGTCTGTTTGTTGGGTGAGCCGCAGCGCAGATCCATCTTTCAAATGGGTGGACA
>DATJJD010000223.1:0-9879 GCA_035492545.1 Puia sp. | reverse complement strand
GAACATTTCCATCAACACTGACGCCTCTTTGCCTAATGCCAATGCCATCCTGGACATCAAGTCCGGCAATAAAGGGCTACTGATTCCCCGCATGAATACCGCAGCCAGGAATGCGATCCCCAATACAAAGGGACTGCTGGTGTATGACACGACGACCAACTCCTTCTGGTATAATACCGGCACGCAATGGCAGGCCATTGCATCCGGTACGTCCAGCCTCGCCAGCCTCTCCGTGGCCGATTCCGCCTGGCTGATCAAGGGGAATAGCAATATTAACGATACGGTCAACTTCCTGGGGACTATAAATAATGTCCCGTTGAATATCCGGGTGAACAATCTGCGATCTGGCCGCATCGATCCTATCCGGGGTAATGCCTACTGGGGATACCTGGCCGGCAAGATGGATACCGGCTCTTACAATACCGCCATCGGGACTTTCTCTTTGCAAACGAATGTCAGCGGAACACGAAATACAGCCAATGGGGCCTGGTCGATGTATTATAATACGGAGGGGTATAATAATACCTCCAATGGGGTATATTCCATGTATTATAATACCACGGGATATGCCAATGCCGCTTTTGGCTTGGGGTCCCTGAATCAAAATACCACCGGGTTCAGAAATACCGCCAGTGGTTATCAGGCCTTGCGTTCCAATACCACGGGAAAATATAATACGGCAGTTGGCGTGGAGGCGCTATACTCCAGTACTACGGTGAGTGGGCTTACGGCAACGGGATACCAATCGTTATATTCCAACACCACAGGGGAATATAACGTGGCGAATGGTTATCAGGCTTTGTATTCTAACACTTCCGGCTTTCAAAATACTGCGAGTGGCTATCAATCATTATATTCCAATATTTCAGGTGCGCAAAACGTAGCCAATGGTTTTGACGCACTGTCTTCTAATACCACCGGATCATTTAATACGGCCACTGGGTATTTGGCATTGACATCCAATTCTTCAGCTGTAAATAACGCCGCTTATGGTTATTATGCATTGGCTGCCAACACTACCGGAAATTCCAATACAGCAGTCGGGGCCATGACTCTTAATAGCAATACCACAGGTGCTTTTAATACTGCTATCGGAATTGATGCTATGAACTCGAACACTATAGGGGGGGCTAATACCGCGGTTGGATCGGGCGCTTTGATAAGAAATACCGAAGGGCTTAGTAATACCTCGATTGGCGCTTCGGCGCTCTTTTATAATACCACAGGAAACTATAATTCAGCCGGTGGTGAATTCGCATTAACAAACAATACCACCGGGCACTATAATACGGCATTTGGACAATATGCCTTAGGGGATAATAAGACAGGCAGCTATAATACCTGCGTTGGGAATAATGCCAATGTCAGCACCGATGGCCTCACCTTTGCCACCGCCATCGGCGCGGGCGCCACTGTCGACGCTTCTTATAAAATCCGCATCGGCAACAGCGCGATAACCGTCATCGAAGGACAAGTCCCCTTCACCACCCCCTCTGACGGTCGCTTTAAATTCAATATACAGGATGACGTAAGGGGCCTTGATTTTATCCTGCACCTCCGTCCGGTAACGTATCAATTCGATACTAAACGATTTGATGCGCAACTCAACCACCAGTCAAACAAAGCAACCAGCCCCGCAAACTATGCGATCCGGGCATCTTATGATGAATCAAGCCGCATCCGCCGCAGCGGCTTCATCGCCCAGGAAGTAGAAAAAGCCGCCAATGCCTCTGGTTACGATTTCAGCGGCCTCATCCGGCCAAAAACCGACCAGGACCACTACAGCCTGAGCTATGACGCCTTTGTAGTCCCCCTGGTAAAAGCCATACAGGAACAGCAGCAGCAGATTGCGGACCTTCGACGGGAAGTTGAGGAACTTAAGAAATTAATACAAAGCACCAAATAATTTAAGTAACCTATCAATAGCAAACAAAATGAAAATATTACAGTATGCCCTGATCTTGCTGCCTCTGGGGACGTTCGGACAGGGCCTCCATATCACGCCCGGCGCAGATTGGATAGTCAACGGCTCTCCCAAGCTGGTATTGAACAATGCCGGCCTCGTCAACAATGGTAACTTCGAAGCCGGCACCGGCGCCGTTGTATTCACAGGGGATGCAGCCACTTTTAGCTCGACCATCGGGGGAGACCGTCCCATCCGGTTTTACGACCTCGTCGTAGGCAAATCCTTTAACGACCTGCAACTGAACAATGACGCCGTCATTACCGGCAGCATCATCCTGAATAGCGGCAACCTGCAATTGAATAATTATACGCTTGACCTGGGCAATACAGGGACGATAGTAGGGGAGAACAACCATTCGTATATCACCGGCATCAGTGGCGGAACGATAAAAAAGACGGCTGTCCTCAACACCCCCCAAGCCGTCAACCCGGGGAATATAGGAGTAGAGATAACCAGTCAGGCCCGCCTTGGATCAACAGTGATAACAAGGGGACATGTACAACAATCCAATCCCAGCGGGCAATCGGGCATTCAACGTTATTTTGATATTACCCCCGAGATGAATAGTGACTTGCAGGCTACTCTTCGATTTTTCTACCTGGACGGCGAACTGGCGGGGAAAGATAAAAACGACCTCACGGTTTTTGCGAGCCGTGAAGGGCGTAATGACTGGGCATCGCGGGGAAAAGACAAGTCAGATATCTTTGCCAACTGGATAGTAAAAAATAATATCAGTGAGCTGCACCGGTTTACCCTGGCCATCCCCAATGGGGGAAAGCCTTTTGGACAGGCAACCTCCTGGCAGATCTTCCCTAACCCTTCCTCCGGTACATTCAGAACGACCCTGGTCTGCGAAGCAGTCAAAGCCCGCGTGGTAAACTTATATGATCTAAAAGGTCATTTGATAGAAAGTAAAACAATATACTGCCAGGCTGGTGTAAATACGATAGAATGGAATACCAGCCATCTCGCTGCAGGTAGTTATTACCTCGCAGCGGAGGGCCTGCCCACTGCGGCGATACAGATTGTCAGATAGTGGCCATTTATGAACCGTACACAGAGTGCCCGCAATCGGACAGTTCTCCTATGAGCCAAAATGACAACCGATTGATTATCATAGTCTAACTAAAACGGCATTTGTTTAGTAGCACTTTGTCCTATCCCAAACGTAAAAGTATGTTCCAAAACTACTTCCTCCTCGCCTGGCGACACCTGCTGAAAAACCGGGGCTACTCCGCTATCAATATCGCCGGCCTCTCCATCGGCATGGCCATTGCCCTTGTCATTGGTCTCTGGATCACGGACGAAGCAAACTTCGATCACTATGCCCCTAACCATAGCCGCGTCGCCGTCGGTATGGTCAACATGCACCTGAACAACGCCACAAAAAAGGAAGAGTTCTTTACCGGCAGCACCATCATGATGCCCCTCGGCAAAGCCCTGAGCTTGCAATACAAAGATCTCTTCACCAATGTCGCCATGACCGGCTACAAAAGCGGCAGCCGGCTCTTTAACTACGGGGACAAGACGGTCAGCGGTATCGCGCTCACCGCCCAGGCCAGTCTCCCTTCGATGTTCGGTTTCAGGATGTTAGGGGGCCATGCGGACGCCACAAAAGACCCTTCTACAATTATCATCGCCCAGTCCCTGGCTACAGCCCTATTCGGAAACGAGGACCCGGTTGGCAAAACCGTAAAAGTAGACAATGCCATCGGATACCGCGTCGGCGGCACTTATGCCGACCTGCCAAAGAACACTACATTCAACGGCCTTCAGGCCATTCTCCCCTGGGACAACGCCGCCAACAGCTACCGTCGCGACAACACCAGTTGGCAGGACCATAACGGCAATCTTTATGTGGAACTGGCCCCGGGCATCACCGCCGAACAAGCCACCGCAAGAGTAAAAAGCTTAACTACCCCCTACGAAAAAGACTATCACGAAGAGGTGCTGATCTATCCGCTCGATAAAGCCTATTTGTACAACCAATTCGAATGGAATAAACCCGCGGGTGGCCGCATCACAATGGTCTGGCTCTTTGGGATCATCGGCGCCTTCGTCTTGCTGCTCGCCTGTATCAATTTCATGAACCTGTCTACGGCCCGCAGCGAGCAACGCGCAAAAGAAGTCGGCATCCGCAAGACCATTGGTTCACTCCGGGGGCAGCTCATTATACAATTCCTCAGCGAGTCCATCCTGCTGGCACTCATCGCCCTGGTCTTCTCCCTGCTGCTTGCGAAGGTTTCCCTGCCCTTCTTCAATGACCTCGCCGCCAAACAAATGTCCATACCCTGGACAAGTCCGCTGTTCATCACGGCGATGTTTGGCTTCACGATCTTCACCGGCCTCCTCGCCGGCTCCTATCCCGCCTTCTATCTTTCGGCCTTCCAGCCAGTCAAAGTGCTAAAGGGCAAACTCCAACCAGGCAGATCGGCCTCCCTGCCCAGACAATTCCTGGTCGTCCTCCAGTTCACGGTCTCGCTCATCCTGATCATCGGGACCACCGTCGTGTTCCGTCAAATACTCTTCACCAAGGATCGACCCACCGGCTACAACCGCGAAGGCCTTTTCACAGTGGACATGAGCACCCCCGATATCAATACTCATTACGAAGCATTGCGTGACGAACTCATCAGGCAAGGTCTCGCTGCCAATGTCGCCGCCTCGAACATGAAACCTACCGCATTTCAGAATGGAAACGGTCTGGACTGGTCAGGCAAACGCCCCGATCAGAACAACATCGGTTTCAACAATGTCAATATCACCTCCGACTACGGTAAAACCATCGGCTGGACTATCACCCGTGGCCGTGACATGTCACGCGATTTCCCGACCGACAGCAATGCCGCGATCCTCAATGAAAAAGCCGTCCGGTCCATCGGTTTCAAAGATCCCATCGGCCAGATCGTAAGGCTCTTTGGGAAACCCTACACCGTCGTAGGCGTATGCGCCGACATGGTCAATAACAGCCCCTACGATACGGCGAACAACGCCATCTTCGTCGGCGACGGTTACACCGGCGAGATGATCGTAAAAATCAAACCTGGCAATGATCCGCATAAAACCCTCGCTGCCATGGCGCCGGTCTTTTCAAAATTCAATCCTTCGAGCCCCTTTATTTATAAATTCGTCGACGAAGCCTACGCCGCCAAATTCGAAGGCGAGGAACGAATAGGTAACCTGGCCGCTGTTTTTACGGGCCTGGCTATCTTTGTTTCCTGTCTCGGGCTTTTTGGTCTGGCCGCTTTCGTAGCCGAACAGCGCACCAAAGAGATCGGCGTGCGCAAAGTCCTCGGCGCCAGCATTGTCAATCTCTGGAGCATGCTCTCCCGGGATTTCCTGAAGCTCACCGGCATCTCGATCCTGATCGCCGTACCCCTGGCGTATTATGGCATGAGCCAATGGCTGAAGGGGTATCAGTATCATGCCCCCCTGTCCTGGTGGATCTTTGCATCCGCGGGCACGGGCATCATTGTGATCACCATGCTGACGATAAGCTATCAGTCGCTGAAGGCGGCGCTCATGAACCCCGTAAAAAGTTTGCGATCGGACTGATGCGGCAACCTGCAATTGAACAATTATGCGTTGGACTTGCGCCGCTAAGGCGCCTAACCCGCTTCCTGCATCTTGAGAACAGCAGCTATCTTCTTCAACGCAATGGCCAGCTGGGCTTCGACTGTCTTGACAGAGAGGCCCAGCAGCTCGGCCACCTCTTTATATTTCAACCCGTCTTCTTTAATGAGCTTGAAGATCAGCTTGCAGCGGGGAGGCAACTGATCAATGGCAGCCAGGACGGCCCTTACCACTTCAGCACTGACCAGCAAGGCTTCGGGGTCCGCATGGAACTGAATATAGTTATTGCAGGATTGTTCTATGTCAACTGTAGGAGGAAAATGATTGTCCCGCAGGTAATTCAGCGAAAGGTTCTTTACCGCCACATATAGATATACATCCAGGTTGTCAATCTCTCCCAGCGTAAGCCTCTTTTTCCAGAGGTTCATAAATACGTCGTGGATGATCTCTTCGGCAGGCTCCTTCAGGTGTATAATGGAAAAACAAAATCGGTATAAACGGACAAAATAATGCCTGTACAGGTCTTCGAAGGCATGCTCATCGGGTAATGCGATTACTCTCCCCAGCAGATGTTTTGTACTCGTCTTCATTCCTTATAACGCGTACTGCGTTTTATATGGCAATAATACAGCAAGTACTAAAGGTAAATTTTTTTTATTTTCTTTTAAGGGTTTTTAATAATCTCCGTGTCCTTTCATTATGGATCAGGATAGAATAGGCATTTTGCTGGCAAAGCTGCTGGCAGGGGAAGCTACACTCCCGGAACAAAAGGAACTGGAATCGGCTTTCCGGGATGACCCGTCCCTGAGAGAGACCTGGAATGCCCTCAAGGCCTTGAAAGCATCGCCTCCCGCCGGACTGTCCGCTGAAGAGGAACAGAAAATGCTGGAGAGGGGCCTGCAGCGGCTCGACTTCTCCAGGGAGAACCATGCCCCGGCTCCAACTCCGGCCCCGGCTACCCGCCGATTCCCATCCTATCGATGGATGGTGGCCGCTGCCATCCTGTTCGCCCTGGTGGTCGCCGGCGCGATGTTGTACTCCGGCAGCAGCAATAGCAGCAATCTTCCACCCGCTGCTCCGGTGGCATCGAAAGAACTGGTATCAAAATATGGTTCCCGCTCTTATATAGAATTACCCGATGGTTCGAAATTATGGTTGAATGCAGGCAGTAAAGTGCAATATGCCGCTGCCTTTGCAGGTGGCAAACGGGAGCTGACCCTTTCCGGAGAGGCCTATTTCGAGGTGAAACACGATCCTGCCCATCCCTTTATCATTCATACCGGGCGGCTGGATGTAAGAGTCCTGGGCACGACTTTTAATATAAAGGCCTATCCCGGCGACTCACTGACAGAGACTACCCTGATCAGGGGAAAGGTGGAAGTTGACTTTGCAGGCGATACTCATTCCGCCATCATTTTAAAGCCCAGCGAGAAATTAATTGTCAGCACGGCAACGGGCCAGCCAGCTCTTTCTTCCTCAACCCAGGCGGCCAGAGAGAAAGAACAAGGGGCGCAAAAAGTCATCACCGCTCCCATCGTGCCGGACCCCATCGATGGGACGATAGAAGAGACTTCCTGGGTAGAGAACAAACTGGTATTCCGTAAGGAACCTTTTGCACAGCTGGCGTTGAAGCTCGAAAGATGGTATAATGTGAAGATCCGGTTTGACAATGAGAACTATAAAATGGATGAGCTTACCGGCACCTTCAGAGATCAGCACATCGATGAAGTAATGCATGCCCTGCAGCTCACATCGGATTTTCATTACCGGATATCTGGGGACACGATCCACATTTGGTAAAAATAAATTGAGAAAAGGAAAAAAAGAATAACGATATAGCTTGCCCAAAAAAACAGGAAGTGCTGTCACACTTCCCGCGTTGGGTATAATCATTTTTGATGCACCTAATCTCCGCCAGGATTTCAGGTTCTGATTATTTAACCTCAACATTTCAAATGTATGAAAAAATTTTGTAGTTCTTATTTTGCCAATCGCCCGGATTGGGGAAAAATTCTTCTGCGTATGAAAATCACCTCTTCTCTGCTGCTACTCACCTTTTTGCAGGTTTCCGCAACCGTCCATTCGCAGGATAGATTAACACTCACCGCAAAAAGCATTAGCTGGGAGAAATTGTTCGATCTGCTGGAACAGAAGAGCACCTATACCTTTCTATATAAGGACAATGTGCTGCCCCGTAAAGAAAAGATAGACGTTGAAGCCTCCGAACTCACGGTACCTCAGATCCTGGACAATGCCTTCCGGAATTCAAAGCTTACTTACCAGGTGCTTTCCAATCATTTGGTAGTGGTGACCCCCCGCCTCGAACCTGCCGTCAGCGAGATCAGGGTCAGCGGGAAAGTTACCTCTTCTTCCGGCGATCCCCTTTTTGGCGCTTCTGTTCACGTAAAGAACAGCACATTGGGGACCAGTACCGACAGTGCGGGTAATTTCTCCATCACCGTTCCGGAAGAGGCTACCCTCGTAATCTCTTATGTAGGGTACCAGTCCCAGGAATTACCGGTGGGCGGGAATACCCGGCTCAACATTACCTTACAAGCACTGCCGGGTAACATCAACGAAGTAGTGGTTATCGGATATGGCACCTCCCGTAAAAAGGACCTCACCGGCGCCGTGTCAGTCATAAGCGCAAAAGATATACAGAGCATTCCTGTAGGCGGCATAGACCAGATCATGCAGGGAAAAGCTGCCGGTGTAGTGGTTACCCAAAGTACCGGCGCTCCCGGCGATCCCATCTCCGTCCGGATAAGAGGATTGGGAACGATCAATAACAACGATCCGCTTTATATCGTCGACGGCATCCCCACCACCGCTGCCGGCATTAATGAGATTTCTCCCAATGACATCGACAATATCAGCACCTTGAAAGATGCTGCCTCCGCCTCCATCTATGGGGCCAGGGCAGCCAATGGCGTGGTCATCGTCACCACCCGGAAGGGAAAGTCGGGCAAGCCGCGACTGAGCCTCAACGCTTATACAGGCTGGCAGTCGCCCGGGCGGTATATAAAAATGGCGAATACCGCTCAATATGTCAACGCCTACAATACCGCTGCTTATAATGATAGCCTTACCACTCCGGGTACATTCAGAAACCGGATCTTGCCGTCGATGGCAGATACTTTGCCCGATGTAGACTGGCAAAGAGCGACATTGAAGACGGCTCCCATGACCAACCTGCAATTCTCCGTCAGCGGGGGCAGCGAGAATACGCAATACATCGTATCGGCCGCCTACTTAACCCAAAAAGGGATGATCGACAATTCCTCCTTTGACCGGTTTAATATCCGCACCAGCATCAATAGCAAAGTCTCCTCCCTGTTCAGCTTTGGCACCAACATCAACCTGGCCTATAACAAGACCCGCCAGGTGGGTAGCTCGGGAGATGGATTTGGAAGCGGCAATCCCGGGCCCAGTGTCATGCGTTATGCCCTCTTCCGGACCCCGGCAATCCCGGTCTACCTAAAGAACGGACAGTACAGTGACCTTCCTCTCGATAGCTTTTATAAGGCCAATGATGGGGCTGCTTATTTGGGCGACGGGCTTAACCCGGTAGGATTAGCCGCAAATACCGACCGGAACTTTTATAATTATTCCTTGTTGGGGGATGTTTATGCAGAGTTGAGGCCCCTGAAGAACCTGACCATCCGTTCAGACATCGGAACTAATCTTATCCTCACTGAGTACAAGCAATTCTTTCCCACCTGGGGCAGCCCCGCTCGACTTCAAAACTCCCCTAACTCCTTAGCCCAATCCTATACCAACAACTTCAATTACAACTGGACAAATACGGCAACCTATAAGCTGGAAACCGGCCGGCATTCCCTGAATATCCTCGTGGGCAGCGAAGCTGTCTATACGGATTCCAAAGCCTTATCCGCTTCCGGCAAGACATTCGTGGACCAGTCCGCGCCCTTTCAATACCTGGACAATGCTACCGGCCTGCCTTCTCCTTCAGGTAGCAACGAGTCACACTGGAGCCTTTTCTCCCTGTTCGGCCGGTTGAACTATCAGTACAATGATAAATACCTGGCCTCCTTCAACTTCAGAAGGGATGGCTCTTCGCGGCTGGATCAGCACGACCGCTACGGCAACTTCCTATCCGGCTCCCTGGGTTGGAGGATAGATAAGGAAGCCTTTATGCAGAATATAAAACCCATCTCCCTGTTTAAACTACGGGCCAGCCTGGGACAATTGGGCAACCAGGAGATCGGGAACTATGCCTACACCTCCACCATCGGAACGGGCGGTTATTATAATTTCGGAGGCGTGTCTACTCCCACCTATACCATTATTTCCAAAGGCAACCCGAACGTAAAATGGGA
>DATJJD010000222.1:0-5921 GCA_035492545.1 Puia sp. | reverse complement strand
AACGAATGGAATTACCTTCGCCTATTCGTTTTTTTATAAATGTATGAATATTAACGGACGCAAATTTAGCCCAATTCGCTCAAAATATTTACTGACATTGATTTTTACTGCTATATTCTTTTCAGTAACGTTCAATAGTCCCGCAAATTATTCGCGATTTGCCCGTTTTTACAAAATATTAGCATTAGGCGGCGATACCTCCAAACCCCGGCTTTTTAATCTTTTTCATCGCAAGGATGCTGCCCGTAAGGATACCATCCCAAAAAATGTCACCGGCAGGGACTCCCTCTCCCTCAAAGCGGACACGCTCCGCCGGGATTCCCTGGGCCTGGCCCGGGACACAACCCGCGATTCCCTGCATAAGACGGTCGACACCCTGGACTATAAGGTCTCCAAGGATACCCTGGAGGCAGCCATCGACTATAAAGCTTCGGACTCCGTGGTCATGAACATTCCCACCAAAAAGATCACCCTCTATAATAAGGCCAATACCAAGTATAATGACGCCGAACTGTCTGCCTACCAGATCGAGTTCGACCAGACCCGCAACGTGGTGGTCGCCTCCTTTACCAGGGACACGGCCGGCAATATCGTCGGCTATCCCAAGATGGTACAGCAGGAAAATACCATGCGGTCCGACACGATAGTCTATAATATCAAGAGCCAGAAAGGGATAACGAGGAATACCTATACGAATTCCGGGGAAATGTTCGTCCATGCGGAGAAGATGAAAAAAATATCTCCGCAGGAGTATTACGCTTCCCGGGGAGTCTTCACGACCTGTAACCTGGACACCCCTCACTTTGCCTTCCGGACCAATAAGATGAAGCTTATCAACAAGAAATTTGCCATCACCGGTCCTGTCCACCCGGAATTTGAGGGGGTACCGATCCCGATCTACATACCTTTTGGCTTCTTTCCCCTGTCCCAGGGCCGGCATTCCGGCTTGCTGCCCCCCCAGTTCACGGCCAGCGATCAGGCGGGCATCGGTCTGGAAGGGTTAGGCTATTATAAGGTACTGAACGATTATTTTGACGTCACATTGCGAACCAACGTTTATTCTTATGGGGGATGGTCTGTCTTTCTCACACCAACCTATCGAAAGCGGTATCACTATAGCGGCCAGGTGAATTTTACCCTGCAGAATACCCGGTTGCTCAGTGATGCGGGCAAGGACGCCTATACCACGGCGCGGACCTTCAACTTTACCTGGAGCCATACCGTCGACAGCAAGGCCCGTCCCGGTACCAACTTTTCGGCCAACGTCAACGTGGCGTCTACCAAATACAATCAGTACCAGCTATACAATCCACAGGCGACGTACAACAACCAGCTGGGGTCTTCCATTACTTATTCCAAGACCTGGAACAGCAAGTACAACCTGACGGTCAGCGGTAACCACAGCCAGAACAACCTTACCCGCCAGATCAATGTCAACCTGCCCAGCATCGCTTTTACGGCGCCGACGATCTATCCCTTCCAATCGAAGAATTTCATAGGCACGCCCAAATGGTATGAGAAATTCGGCATCGGCCTCACCACCAACGTACAGGGAGGGTCCAGCTTTTATGACTCCGCGTCCAGCTTCAAAAAGATCATCGATACCTTCCAGTGGGGCGCCCAGAACAGCATCCCGATCAGCCTGGCCCTGCCATTAAAAGGGCCTATCCAGGTGACGCCGGGTGTCAGCTTTCAGAACAGGGTCTTCTCCCGGAAATTGTTTATGCGGTATAACCCGGACAGCAACCGGGTGGACACTTTCAAGACACAGAAAGGCGTCTGGACGGGTAATGACATGTCTTTCAGCCTTAGCCTCAGCTCGGCCATCTTCGGTACTTTCCAGAATTTCGGGAAGCACAGCAGCCTGCTGGGGATCCGGCATGTGATCCGGCCCACGATCAGTCTCAGCTACAAACCCGATCTGGCCGGATCGTCTTATTATAACCTGACGACACCCTACGATACGGCGGATAAATCCAAAACAACCCACGTCCAGCGAATGTCTTATTACCAGGGGAGTACCTACGGGCCCTTCGGCGAGGGGACCTTTGGGGGCATCTCTTTCGGACTGGACAACCATTTTGAGATCAAGACCCGTTCCAAATCAGATACTTCCGATGCGGGCATCAAAAAGACGACCATCATCGATGGGGTAGGGTTTACCGGCAGCTATAATTACCTGGCGGACTCCTTTAAATTGTCTCCCATCAGTTTTTATTTCAGGAGTACCTTATTCCAGAATATCAATATCACGGGCGGCGCGACCCTGGATCCCTATTTGAAGGATAGCCTGGGCTTCCCCATTGACAAATATGCCTGGTCGGGTAAAAAGTTCTCCCTGGGCCGTATCTCGGCGGGTAACCTGGCCATCTCCACCAGTTTTAAGAGCAAGCCAAAAGATCCTAAGTTAGAGCAGGAGAAAAAGGATTTGGCTCAGGATCAGGTCCCGCTGACCATGGAAGAACAACAGGCGCAAATGAATTATATCCGGCAGAACCCGGCTCAGTTTGCGGACTTCAATATCCCCTGGTCACTCAACCTGTCCTTTGCCCTGAACTTTGTCAACGCGCAGAAGCCGGATTACAGCGGCTTCGCTACGACGATTACTTCGAGTATTAACTGGAGCGGCGACTTCAACCTGACTGAAAAGTGGAAGATTGGGCTCAACGGGTATTATGATGTCAAATATCAGCAGTTGCAAACCCTTACCATGTCTATCTCCCGCGACTTGCATTGCTGGCAGATGTCTATCAACGTGACGCCGGTAGGGATCAACCACTACTTTAATGTGACCATCAGCCCCAAATCCGGTATTTTACAGGACCTGAGGATCAACCGGACCAAATACTTCTATGATCAGTAGGCTGATGCCGCCTTTGCACGGAGGCCACCGATCAGTGCGCCCCAATCACGATCGCCCGGTTTCCAGGTTCTCCGCGCGTTTTAGACCTTGGGTTTAGTCGTTACATAGTAGTCTTCCATGATCTGATGGACCCTGTCTTTGAGCTCATCGACAGATTCCCCGGGCCGGGCGAC
Source organism: Puia sp. (assembly GCA_035492545.1). GTDB lineage: Bacteria > Bacteroidota > Bacteroidia > Chitinophagales > Chitinophagaceae > Puia. The sequence continues at coordinate 2,885 of DATJJD010000222.1, read as the reverse complement.
GACCGGATCCAGGAAATGCAGGACCAGTCGGTGGGGCCGGAGGAAAAAGGTCTTATTGGCGGGCAGCACATACTTGCTGTGGAAGATCATGGCGGGTATAATAGATTTTCCCGTGGTGAGGGCCAGCCGAAAGGCCCCGTTGTGAAAGGTCTTCAGGGGCTGGTCGGTCAGGTTCCGGGTCCCTTCCGGATACAACGTCATATGCATGCCCATGTCCAATACCTCCTTCATTTTAATAAAACTATCCCGGCGGCTTGCTTCACTATTCCGGTCTACCAGGATGCTGCCGGTGCGATATAACATGCCGAAGACGGGCACTTTGGCAAAGGAGGTCTTCGCGATGGTTTTGTTCGCTCCTGGTACGCCGGGGGAGGAGATGGGCACGTCCATGAGAGAGTTGTGATTGAATACGACAATATAGTTCTCGCCTTTCCGGAATTTTTCTCTGCCTTTTATCCGCAGCGGGCAACCTATCCCTGTCAGATAAACGCCCATCCATACCCGTGCATAGCGGATAAACCGCCGGTTCCTGGTTGGGTCGGGCTGGGAATAGCTGAATAGCAGGAAGGGGATCATGAATAGCAGCATGGTGATGACGAAGAGGATCAACCCCCAGAAGGCGCAGATCCGCGCAAATATTTCGACCAGCAGACTGGTCCGGTCGGCGCCTCCATTTGTTTTTCGCACGTTGCCCGCGGTCTGTATCTCACGTTGCCCGCTTTGCTCACCGCCCCTGGCAGCCGGCCCACCGTTCGCGCTTTGCTCACCGCCCCTGGCTGCCGTCCCACCGTTCGCGCTCTGTTCGCCCCCCCCGGCCCCCGTCTCGGGCGAATATTGTTTTCTGCTATCAGGTGAATTCATCATTTTATTTTATAGTTTCCAGTCGATTGGATCAATCCCTTTGCTCATCAGCCAGGCATTGGTTTTGGAAAAATGCTTGCAGCCGAAAAATCCTTTGTCTGCCGAGAAGGGGGAGGGGTGAGCTGCTCTCAATACCAGGTGTTTGGTCTCGTCTACGAGAACCTGTTTCTCCTGGGCAAACTTTCCCCATAAGAGGAATACGGTATTCTTTTTATGGGCGGATATCTTCTCGATAACGGCGTTGGTGAATTCCGCCCAGCCGATCTTCGCGTGGCTCATCGGCTCATTGGCCCTGACGGTTAGGGAGGCATTTAACAGCAATACGCCCTGTTCGGCCCAGTGGGTCAGGTTGCCGTGATTGGGAATGGGCAGACCGATATCATTTTGCAATTCTTTGAAAATATTTATCAGGGAAGGTGGAGGGGCGATGCCCTTGGGGACGGAGAAGCTGAGTCCATGCGCCTGTCCCGGACCGTGATAGGGGTCCTGTCCCAGGATGACCGCTTTTACCTTGTCGAAAGGAGTGGTATTAAAGGCGTTGAAGATCTGGCCGCCAGGAGGGTAGATGGTCTTGCCGGCCATTTTTTCCGTTTTCAGAAAGGTGGTGATCTCCAGGAAATAAGTCTTGGTGAATTCCTGTTTCAGCACTTCTTTCCAGCTTTCTTCAATTTTTACGTCCATAGGTATGTATTTATCCCGGGCATGGGGCCTTCTTTTTGGGCCGATGCCCCCCTGTTGGGGATGGGGGCCCCGAAGATAATTACAAACTGGCAATCAAAAACATCCGCCCCCCCTTTTCACGCCTCCTGGTGCTGGGCCGTCTTATGATATTCGTCGATGAGTTTCCGCTGGAGGTCGTACGGTACGGGGGAGTATTCGAAGAGCTGCATCCGGAATTTGGCCCGGCCCTGGGTGATCGACCGGAGAGAGGAGGAATAATCGTGCATTTCTGCCTGGGGAACCCGGGCGATGATCTTGGTAAAATGTCCTTCTGTATCCATCCCTTCTATGATGGCCCGGCGCGTCTGCAGGTCACCGATAATAGCGCCCGTCTGGTCATCCGGACAGAGAACTGTCACGGTATAGATAGGCTCCAGGATCTGCGGATCTGCTTGCTGGAATGCCTGTTTGAAAGCCATCAGTCCTGCTATTTTGAAGGAGAGGTCGTTGGAATCCACCGGGTGCATCTTTCCATCGTAGACGATCACCCGTACATCCCGGACATAGGAGCCGGTGAGGGGGCCTTCGTGCATTTTTTCCATGACCCCTTTCAGGATAGAGGGTAAGAATCGTTGGTCAATGGCTCCTCCCACCACACAATTCAGGAATATGAGTTTGCCTCCCCAGTCCAACGCGTATTCATCCCGGCCGCGCACGGAAAGCCCTTTGGGATCGGGCATGCCTTCGTACCAGGGTTCTACCTGCATGAATACTTCCCCGAACTGGCCTGCTCCGCCCGATTGTTTCTTGTGGCGGTAGCTGGACTGCACGGGCTTGCGGATGGTCTCCCGGTAGGGGATACGGGGCTGGCTAAACTGTACATGGAGGTTTTTGGAGATATGCTCCAGCTTCCATTTGATCACGGACAGGTGCAGTTCCCCCTGGCAATGAATAATGGTCTGCCGCAGTTCCTGCGATACTTCCACGATCACCGTAGGATCTTCTTCCTGTACCTGGTGAAGGGCCAGGGACAGCTTTTCTTCATCTCCTTTTTGGGTGGACTCGATGGCGATGCGCATCAGCGGGGCGGGGAATTCGATGGGGGGGAGTTCATAATTTTTTCCCCGGGCGTGGAGGGTATTGTTGATATGGGTATGCTTTAATTTGACGGTGGCCCCGATGTCCCCGGCCACCAATTCGTTTACGTTGGTGCGTTTGCTGCCTTCCACGACAAATAGCTGGTTGAGCCGTTCGGTCACGCCGTTGGATTCATTGACCAGTTCCATACCCGATTTGATGGTCCCGGAGAAAACTTTGAAAAAGGACATATCCCCGATATGGGCTTCGGAGACGGTCTTATAGAC
>DATJJD010000221.1:0-11092 GCA_035492545.1 Puia sp. | reverse complement strand
TCGCAGGGAATCTTTCATTTGAGGGCATTTTTTTGACAAGGAATCGACGGTGTTCCTGAAATTGGCGGTAAGCGCGGCGGCCTCGGCGATGGAAATGGCGTGGGGCCGGACACTATCCTCGTTGATAGGGGGCTCGGTAGAGCCGCCATGGCAACCGGACAGGGTGAAAGTACAAACAGCGACCAACAGGAAGAGCACCGGGAGGATCCAGGATCCGGGTCTCAGGAATTTCTTCATAAAAATTTTTTTAAAGGGTGATTTAAAGGGAGATAGGTAAATAATAGGCGGCAAAATACTGATTCCCTGGAAATAGAAGGCTAAGTAGTTCCACCTGAATAAATGCGTATAACTACGTATGATATTTAGGTAAGAATGCGCTTGTAACGCCCGATCCAAAAAAGGAACTTTGAAGTCGAAAGCCCCGGTATGTCGATCGGGTTTTAAGAATAATTTGCAACCCCTATCTCCTTGACCGTAGATCGTCACTACCTAGCCTGATCAAAAACCGTTAACCATTAAACATTTTTGGGATCATCCAGCAGCAGTTCCACCGAAAGGTGGGAGGAGGCTGCTGTACCCCCCTCCGGGGGGGCATTTTCCCTTTTGGGCCGTCCCATTCCCTTTTGGAATACCCGTTCCACCCCGGGACCCGCCAAAAGACCCGGAAAGGGATCTTGTCCGAAGGAGCGGCAATCCTAGTCCGGATTGATCCTTCTCCGGCCTTCCTTGACCTGCCCCTGCCTTTTCTTATGCTCAATCCTTTTTTCCCTGGCGCCAGCCGTCGGCTTGGTAGCAATACGCCTTTTTTCCTTTTTCAGGGCCTGTTCCAGCAACGCATGCATTTTGCGGATCACCTCCCCCTTATTCCCCAACTGGCTGCGATGCACCTGGCTTCGGACCTGGAGCCACCCCTCCGAATTGATCTTAGCGGCTAATTTCTTCTCCAAAAGGGCCTTCTGGGCCTCCGACAACAGGGCGGAATCGCGGATATGGAAATATCCTTCCACCATCGTCTCCACTTTGTTGACGTTCTGACCACCCTTCCCCCCGCTGCGGGCAGTTTGAAATACCATTTCTTTGGTAATATCGAGGTTCATAACATTTTAATCAGTGTCGGGCTTTATATTATTTTAGGTTTCTACCGCCATTCGCTATTTTAGCCGGCCATAGAGAGTCCGAAGTTAAGACTTTACAAAAATCAGCAGCAATATTAGCCCTGATTAAAGGTGGTCCGACAATTGCAAAAGGGTTTGCATATGTGTAGGGATCGTTTATTTCACTATCAGATATGAGATTTATAACAATAAACAGATTTTCACCCGGGAAACTGGTTCCCCATGTGGTGGCTCTCCTTATTTTCCTCCTGGTGGCGGTCATTTACTGCAAACCGGTCTTTGAGAACAAGGTGCTATTCCAGGAGGACGTCCTGCAATGGCAGGGTATGGCCCGGAATTCCTTCCAATATAAGGCGACCCATGGCCATTTCCCCCTGTGGACCAATGGCATGTTCAGCGGCATGCCCGCCTACCAGATAGCCATGGATAGCCCGTTCATCGGGATCTCCGCCATTTTTTATAAGATCATCACCCTGGGACTGCCCAAACCGGTAAGTTTTTTTTTCCTGGCCTGCCTCTGTTTTTATTTTTTGGCCCTGGCCCTCCGCATCAATCCCTATGTGGGCATCATCGCAGCGCTGGCCTATGCCTACGCCACCTATAACCCCGTCATCGTCGCCGTAGGACATGATACCAAGATGCAATCCATTGCCTTATTGCCGGGCCTCATCGCCTCCCTCCTCCTCCTCTTCGAGAGAAAATACTGGCAGGGGATGGCATTGACGGCCTTGTTCATGGCCTTATTGGTCTCCATCGGGCACATGCAGATCATCTATTATGGAGTTATCATCGCGGTCTGTATGTTCATAGGGTATGCTATCCGCTGGATCCGGGCAAAGGATTTCCGGCATTTGGGAAGGGTAGCCATCATCACCCTGGGATCTGTCGCGACAGGGGTGCTCAGCAATGCCGTATCCCTTTTCACCACCTATGACTCCTCTAAAGAGACCGTCCGCGGGGGTAGCGAGCTGGCGGATAAACAGAGCAACTATACCGCAAATGGACTGAGCGAAAACTCCGCCTTCGATTTCAGCATGTACCGGACGGAACCTTTTGTCATGCTGGTACCCGACCTGTTCGGGGGCAGCACGGACCTGGAATTGCCGGAAGAACATTCGAAAGCCGTCGGAGCCCTGGAAAAAATGCCCCCGGAACTGGCCAGCCAGATCGGAGAAGAGGGACCCAAATACTACTGGGGCGGTATCGGTGTGCTGGTATCCGGTCCCCCCTATGCGGGAGCTATCATTTGTTTCCTGGCAATGATCGGGTTGTTCCTCCTGGATAATAAACATAAATGGTGGATCCTGGGGGCTTGCATTCTCAGCATTGTGATGAGCTGGGGAAGTTATTTTCAGCCTTTCAGCAGCTTCCTGCTGAAATGGCTGCCCATGTATAATAAATTCAGGGCGCCCAGTATGATCATCGTAGTGCCCACTTTCCTCTTGTGTATGCTGGCCATGCTGACGCTGGATAAAATCAGCACCCGGGTCGACCCGGCTGCCCTCTGGCGGCAATATAAATGGGGGCTGCTGTTTACCGGAGGTGTTTTCGCGGTCCTGGCAGTTCTGTATATCCGTTATGATTATACCAGCGCCCTGGACAAAGAGCTGCTGCAGAAAGCTGCCACCCGGGGCAGCGATGCATTTGTCTATATGCAGGCCTATGTCAACGGACTGAAATCCGACCGTCAATCGCTATTCTTTACCAGCGCCCTGAGATCCTTCTGCTTTATTGCCGGCGCAGCCCTGCTGATCATAGGTTATATGAAGACCCGCCTCCGGCCGGCCCTGTTCCTGGGAATTATAGGAGTCCTATGTTTAGTAGATGTATTCGGGATAGATCTGAAATACCTGAATAATGATAATTACAAGGAGAAGATAGATTACAACCAGAATTTTTCCGCCACGCAGGCGGATAGGCAGGTCCTGGAAGATAAAGGGTATTACCGGGTATTCGACATACGGGACAGCGCAGCCAATGCCCTGACATATGGAGCAATGACGGCGTATTTTCACAACTCCATCGGCGGTTATCATGCCGCCAAGCTGCGCATCTATGAAGATCTTATCAACCGGCAGCTGTTTAATTATCCTCACTGCAGCCCGGTGATCAATATGCTGAATACAAAATATATTATCGGACGAGACCATTCGGGAAAAGACTCGGTATACCGGAATGACAGCGCCCTGGGTCCGGTTTGGTTCGTACGCACGGTACGGTTCGAACAAAGCCCCCAGGCCGTTATGAGTGCACTGACCCACCTGCACCCGGAAGATACGGCCATCGTATTCAATACCGACCGGCAACGGGTGTCCGTCGATGCCGATCCGGACTCAACAGCCTTTATCGATCTGGTAAAGAATGATAACGACCTCGTCACTTACCTGTCGGAGTCGTCGACCAAACAATTTGCCGTGTTCAGCGAAGTATTTTATGACCGTGGATGGAAGGCATGGGTAGATAACCGTGAGGAACCCATTATCCGCACAAATTATGCGTTGAGAGGACTATCCCTGCCTCCCGGCCGGCATGTTATCCGTTTTGTATTCCGCCCCACTTCCTTTTACCTGGGCCGCCAGGTGCAGATGATGGCTACCATTATACTGCTCCTGTTACTGGCCGGCGCACTTATTGTCAACTCGGAAGAAAAAGGCATCCGGTTACCCCCATTCAGACCGCTGAAACGTTGGGGCCTGGCGGGAGACGGGGTTCTTGAACCATAACCCCTATCCGCCGCGGCATAAAACTACTTATCTTCATCCCAAAAAATGCGTGCTGTACTCCAACGGGTCACCAGTGCATCCGTTACCATCGAAGGCGTCCGGAAAGCAGAAATCCGGGACGGTCTGTTGGTATTATTAGGCATCGAAGATGCAGATGGTCCCGAAGACATCGAATGGCTCAGTGGTAAAATTGTAAATATGCGCATCTTCAATGATGCCGCCGGTGTTATGAATATTTCCGTGAAAGAGACAGACGGAGCTATTTTACTGGTGAGTCAATTTACATTATTCGCTTCCTCCAGGAAAGGCAATCGCCCCTCTTATATCCGGGCCAGCAAACCGGACATCGCCATCCCATTGTATCAACAAATGATCAGACGCCTGGAAGAAGATCTGGGCAAGAAAATCTACACCGGAGAATTTGGCGCCGATATGAAAGTAGCCCTCCTCAATGACGGGCCGGTGACAATTCTCATCGATACAAAAGATCGGGAATAAGATCTTGGTATTATATTTGCAAAAATAGAACTATGAAAAAGACACAATTTATTCCGGTTATTTTGATCGTTCTCGGTATCAGCGCATCTACTATGACTTTCGCCCAGACACATCGCGGCAGTCACAGCGGTAACGGTCCTGTCACCCCCGTAGAACTGGGTGATATCATCGTCAATTTGGGCGTAGGTGTTGGCGCGGATTACAAAGGCGATAATTATGGCACGGCTTTCGGAACAAAAATAGCACTCGAAAAGGCCATGTGGCAGGCAGGTCCCGGCGTCATCACCATCGGAGGTGAACTGGGCGGATCTTTTTACAGCGGGGATTATTACGATAATTATCATGCACAGACGATCGTAGCGGCTGTAAGAGCTGCCTGGCATTATGGATGGCAGGTACCCGGCCTGGATACGTATGCCGGCGTGTCGGCAGGTTTAGGTTTTCATCATTACAGTTACAAGAACCCGGACTACAGCCACAGCTCCGTTATCCCGGCCCCCGGTGCTTTCGTAGGCGCATCCTATTTCGTCACCTCTAACTTCGGTTTCAATGCAGAAGCCGGTTATGATATCACCAGCGTCCAGATCGGCCTGGTGTTTAAATTAAACTAAGATAAAGCAATAGGCCCCGTATACGGGGCCTATTGCTTTATCTCGAATTTATACCCCATCCCATACATCGACCGGATATAATCATTGCACCCTGCCTGGTGCAATTTTCGTTTGAGGTTCTTCATATGTGAATAAATGAAATCAAGATTGCCATAACCCAGGGCTTCCTCACCCCACAGATGCTCGGCAATGGCATTTTTGGAGATGACCCGGTTCTTATTGGAAGAAAGATACAGCAGCAGGTCGTATTCTTTGCGTGTAAGGTCCACCGGAATACCGGAGACCGATACCGTCTTGGCCGACAGATGAATGACCAGCTCATTAAAAGTAAGGATTTCGTTGCCGCCGAATTGCCTTCTCCGGATAACAGCAGCTATACGGGCGCTAAGCTCAGAGAGATGAAAAGGTTTGCTGAGATAGTCATCGGCGCCCATATTCAATCCGTCGATCTTATCCGAAATGGAATTGCGGGCGGATATAATGATGACCCCATCCGGTTTCTTATTAGCCTTCAGTTCTTTCAGGATGATCATGCCGCTGCCATCCGAAAGGGAAATATCCAGCAGGATACAGTCATAGTCAAAATTATCGATCTTTTCCAGCGCCGTCCGGCAGTCGGGGGCCAGCTCGCAAAGGTAGTTCTCCCCTCTCAGGTAGGTCGCCATACTCTGGGCCAGGGTCGTTTCATCCTCTATTATTAGAATCTTCATCGGCGGGTTTGAATTGACTTCCTCGTTGCTTTTAGACAAAATAAGCGCAAAATTTTGGTGAGATTCTGTAGTTGCAACGGTTGCCGCCCAAGGCAGCCCCAACGGCCATGTTAAGGGAATATCAACACATCCTGTGGGCATTATGTAGGGATTCTGGATGAATCTTGCGTAAAATTTGTATTTGTATATTGTTTATTATCAAATGATTATAGAATTGTTATCCTAGTTTTATTTTTGAAAGCGCCTGCAATTTGATGCGGTAAATACGACCACATTTGCCCTACCAAAAATATTGCAGGTATGAAGACTGTTTATTTGTTTTTGATGGCTGTTTTGCTCTTCTGCTCATCGGACAGCCTGGCCCAGACCATTTTAAAAGGTAGTGTAAAGAACAGCTCTTCCAAAGAACGACTCTCCGGGGCCTTTGTCTCCTGCCTCAATAATAAAGGGTTCCTTGTCAATACAACCACCGGCAATGACGGGGAATTCAAGTTTAAAAACCTGGCGCCGGGCGATTACGACCTGAAAGTTGAATTTGTCGGTTATGCCACCTATACCACCCATCTGACCCTTGCTGAAAATAAGACGACAGAGGTCGGGATCTCCCTGTTGGAAAAGGCGGCAGAGCTATCGGATGTGCAGGTATTCGGTAAAGTGAGCCAGGAAGATGAAGCCGGCGCCCGTTTGAAAGAGAAGAGAAGCAATAATATCGTCAACGTCATATCGGCCAGGGCGATGGAGCGGTCCCCGGACATCAATGCGGCCAACGTATTACAGCGCATGAGCGGCCTGACCATCCAACGCAATGGGGGAGGGGATGAAGCCTATCCCATCATCCGGGGGCTGGATCCCCGTTACAATAACACCCTCATCAATGGCATCAAGATCACCAGCCCCGATGACAAATCCCGTTATGTTCCGCTGAACATCGTTCCTTCCGACCTGCTGGGAAGCATCGAAGTACATAAGTCCCTGCTGCCCGAAATGGAAGGAGATGCCATCGGCGGCTCCGTTAATATGGTCATGAAGGACGCGCCGGAGAAAGAGGTGTTCAAAGTATTGGGCTCCCTGGGTTATAACAAGATCTTCATCGACCGGAAATTCGTCAATTTCTCCCGGAAAGACATACAGCAGAAAAGTGTCATTGAAAAATATGGATCTTCCTATACGGCTCAGCCGGATGATTTCAGCAGGTCCAATCTGGATTTTAAAGAAACCCGCCCGATGCCCAATACGGTGGCCGGCTTCGTCTATGGCCGGCGGTTCCTCCATAGGAAACTGGGCCTGCTGGTCGCAGAAAACTTTCAGGAACAGTATTACGGCAGTAATTCCATATTCAACAAAGCGGCGCCCGATGTACATGCCGGCGGGGCCCCCACCATCTCGGATTATGCCAACCGGTCTTTTTCCACCCGCCAGCTGAATGAAGGCCTGACCATGCACCTGGACTATGCGCTGAATGACCGCAATAAGATAACCCTGACCAGTATTACCCTGTACAGCGCCCTTTCCCAGGCCAGGATCATCACCGACACTTCTATCCTGGGAGGCAATGGCGGAAGGACCGTTGCGGGTACAGGGCCCGTCAGCACCGACTACACTTCCATCACCAGCCGCCAGTTCCTGCAGAACCTCAAACTGGAAGGCAAACACATCCTCTCCAAACATTTCCTGGTCGACTGGGCCGGCGTATTCTCCTATGCAGCTAAAAGGACACCGGATATGGCAGACTTGTCCGTCAATAAAAAGATCGATACCGTGCATACTACAAACGATATTCACGGTCCCTATACTTTCGTCACCACACCCGATTATTTCGATGACATCACCCGCATCTGGCAGCACAACGAGGATAAGGACTTTGATGGAATGGCCAATCTCGCTTACCGGACAAAGATGGGTGAGGCCGGATCCCTGGAATTAAAGACGGGTGGTTTGTACCGGCATAAGGTCCGGTATAACATACAGGATGAATATGACCTGAAACCTACCACCAGCAGCAGCGGCATCAAACAGGAGTTTACCAATATCAATGCCGCCCAGTGGACGGTATATAACAGCAGCGGGACTTACGACTACGATGTAAACAAATACCGGTTGTACGAGGATGTTACAGCCGGATACGGAGAAGCAAAAATTTCCCTCGCCTCTTTCGATATCTTCGGTGGCGTCCGGGTGGAAAAAACCAAACAGGGGTATACGCTGAATACTTTTTATCCCACGGGCATCAATGGGGTCAATAAGGATTATACGGATGTGCTGCCCAGCATCGACCTTAAATATAAGCTGAACCCCCTCACTAATATCCGGCTTTCCTACTACAAAGCCATCGCCCGGCCCAATTATTATGACCTGGTGCCCGCTACCCGGTTGAGCACGACCTCAGCCACGGCCACCAAGGGTAACCCTTACCTGAATCATACGGTATCAGATAACTATGATATCCGGTATGAATGGTATCCCCGCGAAGACGAGCAACTCTTCGCCGGTATATTTTACAAAAAGCTGGCTAATCCTATTGAAAATATTTATGTGGACGGGATTACCTACCAACCGCAGAACCTGGGGGATGCTACCGACTATGGAGCAGAGCTGGCCTTCACCCGTTATTTCGGCAATATCGGCATCACGGGTAATTATACCTATCTCCACTCCGCCATCTCTTCTCCCAAATCTTTTTACAATCTGACAACCGGTTATATCAACACGGATACCCTGCAAAAAAGGACACTGCAGGGCCAGACAGATCATACCCTCAATCTCTCCCTCCTGTACCGGAATAAGAAAAGGGACCTGTTTGCCGAGCTGGCTTTTCAATACACAGGCCGGTCGATCGGGCTGGTCTACCTCATCTATGGCTATGATTATTACCAGCAACCCCAGTCCAACCTGGCTTTTTCCGCTGAAAAGGAGTTGAAGAACCGGCATTTTACCCTGTTCACCAAGGCCAACAACCTTTTGAATACGCCTTCGAAGAATCAGATCAACGGCCTGCTGATGCAGAGAGATATTACCAAGTTCAACTTCAGCCTGGGCATTCGATATGAAAAGTAATTTGATAACCATAAAAAAAGCAATTATGAAAGCAAAGAATTCTTATTTCTACGTTGCCATCCTGGTCGCAGGCCTGGCATCCTGCTCGAAGAGCAGCGATAAAACAACTATCATCACCCCCACGGTCCCTTCTTCCAACCCCATTGCCCCCGGGAATATTTCGGGATTTGTAAAGGGTACCTTTACAACGGGGAATACCTATACCATCACCGGGGACCTGACGATCAAGGCAGGCGATACCCTGGCTTCACAACAGGGAGTTACCGTGGTGGTAAAAGGCAATGCCCAGATCACGGTCCAGGGCGTTTTATTGCTGGTAGGCACGCAGGACCAGCCCATCTCCTTCAACTCTGATTCCAAACTGCCCGGCTCCTGGGGTGGCTTCCAGTGCGACAGCGCCAAGGCGGTCACCATCCAGTGGACACATATTGACAATACGGGCGGTCCCGATCCTTCCGGCAGCGCCCGGAAATCGGTGTTCGTGAATGCGCCTGTTAATGTAGACATCGAAGACTCCTGGTTCACCAACGGACAGGATGACCTGCTCCGTATGCAGAGCGGGGCTAAGGTGACCATTCTCCGGAATACCATCCTCTGCTCCGGCAGCACCGACGGCGAAGCCATCAACCTGAAAACGGGCGTTACGGGTGTAGTAGCGTATAACGTCATTTATAGCCAGGCCGGCACCGGTGTTAAACTGGAGACCAGCGATGTAGTACCTATCCCGCAGACATCTGTGGATGTATACAACAATACCCTGGTCTGTAATGGTTGGAGAAGAGGCCAGGCCGAGCCAGGCAGGGGCGTGTCCATCGGGCTGAATGCCAAAGCAAATGTGTACAACAATATTTTCATGGATAATTACCAGGGACTGGAAATTTTTGTCGACGCGGACACAGCCAAAGCCGATACCAAATACGGCAACAACCTGTTCTATGCTTCCCAGGATACCTACCAGGATACGACGCAGAAAAGCAACCTGACCATCAACATCCGCAATAACTTCTATCCCGGCGACGGCGTAGGCAAACCGCAATCCAGTGACCTCATCTCCACAAAAGTGGGCGATAAGGACCCGATGTTCAAAAGTTTCGATGGAAAAGTAGCCACCCCCAACGGCGCCGCTACCAGCAATGACTACCATCTGAATGCAGGTTCTCCGGCCATCGGAAAGGGCAACAGCACCTACAACAATGACATCGGCGCCTATACTTCTGACGGAAAAGGCAACAAACACTAGACCCTACAGAATCTCTCCAAAGTCCTGTCGGACCTTGGTGTTAAATTGAAAAACAACATGAAAAGATCCCTGTTATTACTGGCTGCAGCTTTCCTGTTTTTATCCTCCACAAAGCTGTCCGCACAGTCATCCGAGCTGTACACGTTTGATAAAAAGATCCCTGTACCGGGAGACGGAGGTTATGATTATATCGCCATCGACGAGGTCAACCATCATCTGTTCGTATCACATGGAACTTCCTTCAATGTGATCGACCTGGCCACGGAGAAACCGATAGCTTCCATTGACGGGATGAAAGGAGTGCACGGCATCGCCATCGTAAATGAAGTGAACAAGGGTTTTATCAGCGACGGGAAAGCCAGTGCAGTCGTAGTAGTGGATCTCACCAGCTTCAAGATCCTTAAGACCATTTCTTTGCCGGCAACGGATGAAGATGGGATTATCTATGATCCCTATTCCAAAAAAGTTTTTGTCTTCAACGGCGACAGCAAGAATACCTGTGTCATCGATATCAACACGCTGACCCTGACAAAAACCATCGACCTGGGAGGAGGACCTGAATTTGCCGTATCCAATGGCAAGGGGCTGGTATATAATAACATCGAAGACCTGAGCAGCCTGAAGGTCATCGATACAAAGACAATGGAAGTAAAAGCCACTTACCCCCTTTCCCCCTGCGGCGCACCGACTGGCATCGCGCTGGATCCTGCCAATAACCGCCTGTTCACAGGCTGCCGGACCAATAAAGGCCTCAGCGTAGTAGATGCCGGATCGGGTAAGGTGATCACAACCCTGCCCATCGGGGCCGGCGTAGATGCCGTTGTTTATGACGCAGCCAATAAGCTGATCTTTGCCTCTAACGGAGATGCCACGGTGACCATCATCAAACAACAGTCTGCGGATGAATACAGCGTGGTCCAGACGCTGGCAACGCAGCCCAGGGCAAAGACCATGGCTTTTGATAAGAAGACGAGAAAGATCTATCTCAGCGCTCCGGAGTTTGAGAAGGGAACGCGTAAGATCATCCCGGGCACCTTTGCCGTGCTGGTGTACAAACCTGCCTAAGCAACTGCCTGAATAAAATCAGCCGGCTGAGAAGAGGGATTCCCTCTTTTCAGCCGGCTTTTCTTTTGGCCGGAAA
>DATJJD010000220.1:0-20597 GCA_035492545.1 Puia sp. | reverse complement strand
CTTCGGATTCGTTGAAATGTCTTCTGAAGAAGAAGGTAAAGAGGCCATGTCCAACCTTAATAACAAGGAAATTGAAGGTCGTCCGATCTCTGTTTCCGTTGCCAGGGAAAAAGAAGCCAGAACCGGCGGCGGTGGCGGCGGTTACCGCAGCGGCGGTGGCGGCGGTGGCTATTCCCGCGGTGGCGGCGGTGGCAACAGGTGGTAGAACTTCTTCCTGTAAATCGTTAAGAGCCCCTCGTGGGCTCTTTTTTTTTGCCTCCCCATCCTTCCCGGCCCTGGCCATCCGTTCCTGGCCTCCGCCTTTCCACCCCCTCGACTCCCCCCGGCCCGGTTTTGGCCCTATTGTTGAACAAAGGGCAGGGTATTACCCGGAAATCCAAATCTTTATAATATGGGTCGTCTTATCATCATATCCAACCGGCTGCCTTTCTCCCTGGACAGGGAAGGCGATAAAGTCAACATCCGCCAGAGTTCCGGTGGGCTGGTCTCCGCTATCAAAAGTTATTTCGAGAACAGCGCCCTCCATAAAGGAGGGGAATTGACGGAAAAGGTGTGGATGGGTGTGGCGGATTTTCCACAGGAAGACTGGGAGCTCGCAGAGGCTCACATGACCGGACAGGACTTTGGCGTCATCCCCGTTTTTGCCGATAAAGAGTTGTATGACAATTATTACAATGGGTTCTCCAACTCCGTATTATGGCCCCTTTTTCATTATTTCTCCTCCCTGGTTAACTACGAAACCCAATATTTCGACGCTTATGTACAGGTAAACCAACTCTTCGCTGACAAAATAGCCCCGCTCCTGGAGCCGGGCGACCAGGTCTGGGTCCATGACTATCAATTAATGCTTTTGCCCCGGATGCTCCGGGCAAAGAAACCGGACGCCACCATCGGGTTTTTCTTACATATCCCTTTCCCCTCCTATGAGATCTTCCGGCTCCTGCCCGCCGAATGGAAAAAGATGTTACTACAGGGAGTGATGGGGGCCGACCTCATCGGCTTCCATACCTATGACTATGTACAGCATTTTCTCCAGTCCGTAAAAATGCTGTTGGGAGTAGAAAACTATTTTCACAACCTGCAGTACCAGGATCGCCTCATCCGCATCGATCTCTTCCCCATCGGCATCGACTATAATAAATTCCACGAGGCTGCTAACAACCCGGAGATCCGGGAGATCTGTAATAAGATAAAAAGCAACCTGGAAGATAAAAAGATCATTTTCTCCGTCGACCGGCAGGACTATACCAAAGGCCTGATGAACCGGCTGAACGGCTTCGAATACTTCCTGCAGAAATATCCCGAATGGCATGAGAAAGTCGTCTTCATCCTCAACATCGTTCCCTCCCGCAGCGACATCCCCGCCTATCTCGAACGGAAGAAGATGATCGAAGAGAAGATAGGCTCCATCAATGGTAAATTCTCCTCCATCAGCTGGCAGCCCGTTATCTACCGGTACAATCACCTTGGCTTTAACGAAATGGTGGCGCTCTACCAGGCAGCCGATGTGGCCCTGATCACCCCATTGCGGGATGGCATGAACCTCGTGGCCAAGGAATACGTGGCCAGCTGCGCATCCGGCAGGGGAGTGCTGATCCTGAGTGAACTGGCTGGCGCCGCCGCCGAACTGAGTGAAGCCATCCTGGTAAATCCCACCGATGTGGAAGACGTCGCCTCCTCTATCACCCGCGCCCTGGCCATGCCCGTGTACGAACAACGTAACCGGATGTCCCTGATGCAACGAAGGTTACAAGAGTATGATGTCATCAAATGGGTAAATGATTTTATGGATCAGCTGGCACAGGTCAAACTGGAACAGCAGAAACAGAAAGTAAAAGTACTGGACGGTAAGGCCATGGCAGCGATCCGCCAGCATTACCTGGGCACCAACAACCGTTGTATCCTGCTGGACTATGACGGCACCCTGGTGCCCTTTACCCGACTGCCCTCGGAGGCCGCTCCGGACAACACCGTGAAAGAGATGTTGAACCGGTTGACGGCAGATCCCAAAAATCACGTCATCGTCATCAGCGGCCGCGATGTTTCCTCTTTGGACCGCTGGTTGGGGGCCATGCCCATTACCCTGATTGCCGAACATGGCGCCAGCTTCAAAATGAGGAATGGCTCCTGGCAGCAGATGGTATCCGTCTCCGACCTTTGGAAAGAAGAGATCCGCCGCATCATGCAGCTCTTCGTCATTCGTTGCGCCGGCTCTTTTATCGAGGAAAAAACCAATACCATCGCCTGGCACTACCGCAATACCCAGACCGGTCTGGGCTTTTCCAGGTCCAGGGAATTGCTCAACACCCTCTCCCAGCTTATCCAGAATACGACGTTACAGGTCATCGATGGGAATAAAGTGGTGGAAGTCCGCATCGCGGGCTTTGATAAAGGCGCCGCCTCTCTTAAAATGATCAACGAGATAGATCCTGACTTTGTATTGTGCATGGGGGACGATACGACGGATGAGGATATGTTCAAGGCCCTGCAAGGAGAAGCGTATACCATAAAAGTGACCAACGGACCCTCCGCGGCTCAATATACCATTCTTTCACAGCAGCAGGTGCTCCCTTTGTTAAATCAGCTCATCGCACCGGCGCCACCCGCCACCGAAGGCGGACCGCAGGTTTTAGACCCCCTTGTTCATCACTAAGGACCTAAGGTCCGCATCCTGAAAAAACAATATGCCCTTACACAAATATAACATGGGTGTCATCGGGAATTGCTCCTACCTGGCTTATATCGATACCCGCGCGGATGTCAAATGGATGTGTATGCCCCGGTTTGACAGCAGCTTCCTCTTCGGCTCTCTCCTCGATGAGGACAACGGTGGACATTTTTATATCCGGCCGACCGACGAGCAATGCAGCGCCCGGCAATACTATGTCCCCAATACGAATGTTCTTTGCACGGAATTCACCTGCCGCGACGGCCGCTTCCTCGTCAAAGACTGCGCCCCCCGGATGCGGATCCATGACCGGCAGTTCCGGCCCCTGATGCTGGTGAGAAAGATCGAACTGCTGGAAGGCGAGCCCGCCATCCACATCTGCTGCCAGCCAAGAGGCGACTATGGACGACAGCTGCCCGAATCCGTTATTGCCAGCAACCATATCCGGTTCCTCAACCTGGACCAGCAGGTACGCCTCACCACGGATGTCCCCCTCACCTATATCCAGAAAGAAAAGTCGTTTATCCTCAACCAGGACCACTACCTGGTGCTGACCTACGGCGAACCCCTGGAAGCTCCCCTGAAAGAGACAGCGGATGAATTTATCCGTAAGACAACGGAAGACTGGCAAAGCTGGATCAAAAGCTCCTACCTGCCGGATATCTATCAGGAAGACATCATTCGCTCAGCCCTGGTATTAAAACTTCACCAATACGAAGATACGGGCGGCATCATCGCCTCCGGCTCTACCAGCCTCCCGGAATTTCATGACAGCACCCGCAACTGGGATTACCGGTACTGCTGGTTCCGCGATGCACACTATACCTTGAGGGCCTTTAACCAGATCGGTCATTTCGAAGAGCTGGAAAAATACTTTGACTTCATCTACAACATCATTCACAACGCGAGCGACTCCCTGCAGCCTCTTTATTCCGTGGCCGGAGACAAGAAACTCATTGAAATGGAATTGGACCTGCCGGGCTATATGGGCAATCAACCCGTCCGTATAGGGAACAAAGCCTATATCCAGGCCCAGCACGATGTATACGGCCAGGTCCTGGTAAGCCTCCTGCCCCTCTATTCGGATAAGCGGCTTATCTTTAAAAAGAAGGACAGCTACCGTAAGATTGTTCCCTGGCTTCTCTCCCAGATCGAAAGGACCCTGTCCCTGCCCGACTCGGGCCTCTGGGAATTTCGCAAAGAAGTACAGGTGCATACCTATACGCTATTGTTTCACTGGGCGGGCGCCAAAGCCGCATATAAGATCGGCGCGCTGTTTAACGACCAGGAACTGATGTTTAAAGGGCAACAGCTGGCGGCGGCGGCGGATAAGATGATCGAAAAGGCTTACGACCCCCAGCGATTGCTGTACACCCAGGCCATCGGTTCAGCCAACCTGGACGCCAGCACCCTTGCCATGATCACCATGGATTATCTTGACCATCGTTCGGAAAAAGCTAAATGCCACATCGCCGCCCTGGAGAAAGAACTTTTCACGGACCGGGGACTCTTTTATCGTTACAAACACTATGACGACTTCGGATTCCCCGAGAGCACCTTCCTCGTATGTGCGTTCTGGTATGTCGACGCCCTGGCCTGCGTAGGGAGAATAGACGATGCCATCCGCAACCTGGATCACCTCCTCTCCTTCAGCAATCACCTGGGTATCTTCAGCGAAGACGCCACCACCGATGGTTCACAGTGGGGCAACTTCCCCCAGACGTATAGCCATGTAGGACTGATCAATGCCGCCTGCCGCATCTCCCGGAAATTGGATAAAGCGGATTTTTTATGATATGTGCCGATAAAAAATTGTACAAAAATAATTTTTTATCGGCAAAACATAATGTCTGTACTTTCGGCCTTGGGGCCTCAAGTACGAATTGGGCTCTGCCCAATTTAGGCCCCCGGGAGGCCCGCTCTTTGAAGAGAAAAAGCTATCTTAGGGAATGTCTTCACGATTGATCGTTAATTGCAGACAATTAGTCAATACCCGGGCGCAAAGCTCCTTATTAAAGGGGGCTGAATTGGCCGGCCTGCCCTGTATAGACAACGCCTGGCTACTGATAGAGGATGATGAAATAGCCGCCTATGGCAGCATGTCCGAAATGCCCGCCTCTACCGCCTCCGTCATCGACGCCAGCGGTCAGTTCATCCTTCCTGCCTGGTGCGACAGCCATACCCATCTTGTTTTTTCCGGCAGCCGGGAAGAAGAGTTTGTAGACAAGATCAGGGGGCTTAGCTATGCAGAGATCAATGCGAGGGGAGGAGGCATTCTGAATTCCGCCCGCAAGCTGGCCGCCGCTTCAGAGGACCAACTCTTCAACGAAGCCTGGAATAGATTGGAAGAGCTGAGACGGCTGGGCACGGGGGCCATCGAGATCAAGAGCGGGTATGGACTCACGGTGGAAGGAGAGCTGAAGATGCTCCGCGTCATCAAAAAATTAAAGGAGAGATCGGCATTGACGATAAAAGCCAGCTTTCTGGGAGCCCATACCTATCCACCGGAATATAAAGAGTTTCATGCCGGTTATATCGATAAGATCATTAACGAAATGTTACCGGTCATCGCCGGGGAACAATTAGCGGATTATATTGACGTATTTTGCGAAAAGGGGTTTTTCGACCCGGCGGAGACGGAGACGATCTGCCGCGCGGGAAAACGTGTCGGCCTCAAACCAAAGATCCATGCCAACCAGCTCCATCTTTCCGGAGGGGTGCAGGTAGGAGTAAAGCTGGGTGCGGTTTCGGTAGATCACCTGGAGACGATGGATGAAGACGCTATCCGTGCGCTGCGAAATTCCGGCACCATCGGCACCTTGCTGCCGACAGCCGCCTTTTTTTTACGGATGCCGTTTCAGCCGGCCCGGCAATTGATCGATGCCGGCTGCGCCATAGCCCTGGCTTCCGATTTCAACCCCGGCTCTTCTCCCAGCGGTAACATGAACCTGGTAGTAGCGATGAGCTGCATCCAGATGAAGATGCTGCCGGAAGAAGCCATTAATGCGGCGACCCTCAACGGCGCTTATGCGATGGAGTTGGGGAATACCCTGGGCAGCCTGACACCAGGGAAAAAGGCCAATCTTATTTTTACCCGGCCCATTCCCTCACTGGCTTACCTGCCCTATGCTTTTGGCTCGGACCTCATCGATAAGGTGATGATCCGGGGAGAATTTGTCTAGTGGGCAGTGGGCCGTCCCACCCACCCTTTGCCATTGCTTGCCGTCAAAACAGGATTGTATGTTTGGAAAGAAAAAAAAGAACAAGCCCGATTTCATAGAGACGGTGATTGCAAAAAGTACCGTGCTTCCTATAACGGACAGTGCAGAGGGCCTGGATTTCCTGGTCGGCTTCTTTTCGGTTATCCGGCCATCTTCACAGAAGGAAAAACGAAACGCCACCCGCAACCTGGAATTCGTCACCGGGCAGTTGCACCAACACCCGATCCTGCTGACCAACCTTCAGCATGCCCTGCTCTCTCAGCTCATCCGGACCGACCTCTCCCCGGCGCTGACCGAGAGCGGTATCCCGCTGGCCAGGGGATTCTGGCAGGAATTTTTTGGAAGGCTCCGCCATAAGCTGCTGCCCCCATTGCAAAGTGAGAACGATTTCCTCTATGTTGTCAACCGGGTCTTCTTCCGCAATAACGACTACCAATGGGTGGAGGAAATACCCCGGGAGACCTGGACCCGCTTCTTTGAAAGTGTGGGCCTGGCTTTTCATGTGGATGACAGGAGAATTTTACAACAATTGCTGACATCGTTGAAGAATCTCTCTTTCCAGGTGGCGCAGCTGGGACTGGAAAAAGATGTACGAAACTATATGACGGAGGAAGATCAGCAGGACAATCCCTTTGTCGAACAGAACTACCTCATCCATCAGTTCTTCACCTCCGTCTTCGCCCCTGACCCTGCCGCCGTCCTGTCCGTCCCCGGCCCGGAACCCACTCCCGCACCGGCCGCCTCCTCCCCCGGACACCCGTCCTCCGCATGGACCACGGCCGTCGACCCCGTTGCCCCCGCGCCCTCCCTGCGCGCCCTCTCGCAGCAGGTGGGAAAAGTATTCGATGCATGCGAAGCCACCATCGATTTTATCCGGGCCAACTCCTCCGAAAGAGGGGCCAGCCTTCACCAGACCTATATGCTGATCCTGCTGGCCAATAAGATCGAACGGATGTCAATTTTGGTCGACCTCCTGGACAATGACCACCAGCTGGATACAGGGAAATTCGCGGATTTTTTCAGGATGCTGGTCCGCAACGAGAACCGGAAGAACAGTCTCCGGGAATTTATGTCGCAGAGCCTGGGCTACCTTGCTTACCAGATCGCCGAACACAAAGGATCCAAAGGCGGAAAATATATCACCTCGACCCCCGCGGAATTTCGCAGCATGCTGACCAGCGCCATGGGCGGCGGCGCCTGGGTTTGCCTGATGGTGTTGGTCAAGAACATCATTACCAAACTGGAAATGCCCATCTTCTGGCATGGCTTCGCCTACAGCGTCAATTACAGTCTTGGCTTCGTCGCCATCGAGGAAACCCATACCACCCTGGCCACCAAACAACCGGCTTATACGGCCAGCGCGGTAGCGGGCTCCCTGGATACAAAGAAGAATACGCAAAAGCCCAATCTCTATAATCTCGCAGTAACGGTGGCCAAAGTCTCCCGGAGCCAGATCGCCTCTTTTGCCGGCAATCTCCTCATCGTCTTTCCCGGCATGTGGGGCATCGCCTGGGCGTACGAAAAACTCCTGCACACAAAAATGGTGGAAGGGGCCGCTGCCGCCAAAATGCTGAATGACCAGCATCCCTGGCATAGTCTTTCGCTGCTCTACGCTTGTAATACGGGTTTCTTTCTCTTTCTCAGCGGCATCATCGCCGGGTACGTTCAAAACAAGATCCGCTTCGGCCGTATCCCGGAACGATTACAGACCCATCCCATTCTGCGCTTGTCCTTATCCAAAACAAGGTTACGTCGCCTGGGACATTATGCAGAGCATCATGCCGGAGCCATTGTCGGCAGTATTGCCCTGGGTTTTTTCCTGGGAATGGCAGGATTTATCGGGGAGATCACCGGCACCCGTTTCGACATCCGGCATATCACGATTTCCGCCGGTAATACGGCCATCGCCGTTTATGGCCTGGGAATACATAATATCGACCGCTGGTACCTGGTGCAGGTATTGTTGGGCGTACTGGGGATCGGCTTGCTGAATTTCCTGGTCAGCTTTTCCCTGGCCTTCTTCGTAGCCGTCCGGTCAAGAGGTATCCGTTTGAAAGACTATCCCGAATTCCTGGGCATCTTATGGCGCTATTTCCGGAACAGCCCCCTGGATTTCATCCGCCCCCGCAGGCGTTTGGTCCAGGATAAAAGCTTACCGGAGGCGGAATAGTTTTCTTTCCTTAAATTGCCCGGGATTCGCATCATTAATCCGAAATAGTAACGATGGCCCCAATCATTGAATGTGTCCCCAATTTCAGCGAGGGACAGAATAGCGCAGTAATTCAGCAGATCACGGATGAGATACAAAAGATCGAGGGCGTAAGATTGCTCAATGTCGATCCGGGTAAGGCGACCAACCGAACGGTAGTAACTTTTGTGGGCAACCCCGAAGCCGTTGTAGAGGCAGCCTTCCTGGCCATCAAAAAAGCCGGAGAGCTGATCGACATGAGCCGTCATACGGGCGAACACCCCCGCATGGGAGCCACCGATGTCTGCCCCCTGATCCCCATCGCCGGCATCAGCATGGAAGAGACGGCTAAGTGGGCGCAGAAACTGGCGGAACGGGTAGGGAAGGAACTGCAGATCCCGGTCTATCTCTATGAAGCAGCCCAGCCGGACCGGCGCCGCAGCAATCTCTCCGTCATCCGGGCAGGAGAATACGAAGGCTTCTTTAAAAAGATAAAACAACCGGAATGGGCCCCGGACTATGGCCCCGCGGAATTTGACGCCCGCCGCGGCGGCACCGTCATCGGCGCACGGGATTTCCTGGTGGCCTATAACGTCAATCTGAATACGACGTCTACCCGCCGGGCCAATTCCATCGCCTTCGATGTCCGGGAAGCTGGACGGGTGCTGCGGGAAGGCCATCCCGTCAACGGGAAAATAGTGACCGACGACCAGGGTAAACCGGTCTATGTCCCGGGAAGCCTCAAGGCGGTAAAAGCCATCGGCTGGTATATCGAGGAATACGGCAGGGCGCAGATCTCCATGAACCTTACCAACATCCATACGACCCCCGTCCATATCGCCTTTGATGAAGTGTGTAGGAAAGCGGACCAGCGTGGCATAAGGGTCACCGGTAGTGAGCTGGTGGGGTTGATTCCCTTACAGGCCATGCTGGACGCAGGGAAATATTTCCTGCTGAAACAACAGCGGTCCACCGGCGTCTCGGAAAAAGAACTGATCCGTATCGCCATCCTGTCCATGGGGCTGGATGAACTGGGGCCTTTCAACCCGGAAGAACGTATCATCGAATACCTGCTCCGCAACAAAGCAGACTATAAACTGGTAAACCTTAGCCTGACCGATTTTGCCGACGAGACGGCCAGCGAAAGCCCGGCCCCCGGCGGAGGCTCTATCGCAGCGTATGTAGGAGCCCTGGGCGCCGCCCTGGCCACCATGGTGGCTAACCTCTCCTCCCATAAGAAAGGATGGGATGACCGGTGGGAGGAATTCAGCCACTGGGCAGAAAAAGGACAGGGATATAAGAATGAATTGACCCGGCTCGTAGATGCGGATACCCGGGCGTTTAACGGCATCATGGACGCGTTTGGCCTGCCCAAAGGAACGGAAGAGGAAAAGGCGCTCCGCACCCGGGCCATCGCAGCCGCGACAAAGACGGCCATCGAGATCCCGCTGCGGGTCATGGAGGTTGCCTATGCCAGCATGGACGTGATCCGGACCATGGCGGAAAGGGGCAACCCGAATTCCGTCTCCGATGCAGGCGTGGGAGCCTTATGCGCCAGGGCCGGGGTGATGGGCGCCTTCATGAATGTCCGGATCAATGCAGCAGGATATGCGGACAAGGCATTCGCAGCCGATAGCATCGCTAAAGGTAAAAAGTTGGAAGATCAGGCAATGGAGATGGAAGCCCGCATCCTGGCCATCGTCAACCAAAAGATCGGAAGCTGAGGGCCTGCCCCTGCACCTAACCCGCCCCCGAATCGGTATATTTAACTTAAAAAAAAAGGAACGTCTTATGCAACACCTAAAGATTTACAACAAGCAGGACATCCTCTCCGTGACAAAGATCCGCAAGTTCGAGACGAAGCTGGGTGAACGGGTCCAGGTGGCCGGCAAGGTCGCAACCGCATCGGCAGTGGCTGCCCACGTTATGGCCGGACAGTTATCTGACTCCGCCTTCGGGGCTGAACCCGCCGGTTCCGCTCCCACCACCAATCTGCCCACCAACAACCTGGCGGCATGTATCGAAAAATCCCCCGCGGAATATATTCTCTTCGGTATCCCGGAAGACCTTGGGATAAAAGCCAATGAAGGACAGGGTGGGGCGACCACAGCCTGGCTTCCTTTTTTGCAAAGCTTCCTCAATATTCAGAGTAATGATTTTATGCAGGGAGAAAACCTCCTCGTACTGGGCCATTTCGACTTCAGCGACCTGCAGCAGCTCATCGAAGCCAACGCCCATGGCCGGGAAGAAAAGATCGAGGCCTATCGCCATGCCGTGCAAACCATCGATGAAGAAGTAGAGGCCCTGGTAAAGATCATCACCGCTTGCGGGAAGATCCCTATCGTCATCGGCGGGGGCCATAACAATGCCTATCCCCTCATCAAGGGAGCTGCCAAAGGCCTGTATAAGGCAGGCCTGATACCCCTTGCCCAGATCAATTGCGTCAACCTGGACGCCCACACCGACTACCGCCCCTCCGAAGGAAGACATAGCGGCAACCCCTTCCGTTATGCCGATGAGGACGGCTACCTCCAGAAATACTGCGTCATCGGCGTTCATGAAAATTACCTGCAACAGAATGTCTGGCTGGACATTGCCAACAATCCCTTTATGGATCTCATTACGTATGAGGATATTTTCATCCTGGAAAAAAGGACCTTCCCCCAGGCAGTGGCCCATGCGACAGACTTCACCGACGAGAATTATATCGGACTGGAATTAGACCTGGACGGCATTCAGCAGGTATTAAGCGCCGGGCAGACACCCTCGGGGCTTTCCCCCCTCCATGCCCGGCAATACGTCACGTTCGCAGCAACGGATTCCAAAATTGCTTATCTGCATATCTGCGAAGGCGCTACAGCCATGGAAGATGGAAGCAAAGACACTTCGACGGGTAAGCTTATCAGTTATATCGTCTCGGATTTTATCAAGGCAAGAGAGTAGGGGACTTACGGTTTCTTCTTACTCTTCTTATCCGACTCGTATTGGTTATAGATCAGGTTCAACATTACCTTGTCCTCTACGTCCAGCAGGGCCGCAATCCGGAAAGCATCTTTGAAGGTAAATCGTTCAGGATGCGCGGTGAGTTTCGTAAACGTTTGATGATGCATCCCTAAATCCCGGGCAATCGTACTTTTAGGTATTGTATCCAATATTTCCCTAAAGGTTTTTATGTATCCGGATGAAATTAGATTATTTACCGTCTTATAGCGCCTATCCTTCGTCATTTGACAAAGAAAGGGGCAAAGTCTTATTCAGACATAAAACATGTCAAGCATTTACGTATAAATCGTCAAAATATGACATCGTATACGTCAAATCTTGACATACAGCACAAACGATTTTCTGTTTATTATTACAGCAAGGTTTAAAAAGCCGCCTTCGGATGGCGGGGTAAGGCTCCGAGATCTCTATCCGCAGGCACGGGTAGACCTAATTAGTCAGCACGACGTAATAGGCTTGGAAACCGTCTCAGATCCCTGGGGCGGTTTTTGTTTAGAAAGGGATCCCGATATTCACATACCCGATCACTCTCCTGGATTGATCGCTGTACATCGCGCTGACCTCCAACGGCCCCAGCGCAAAATTATAGGTAAAGGTCATCGCATAACCCGAGAGAAAATCCGGCGTATTGAAGAAACTGCTGTTGGTGATGAAATTATTGACCAGGACATTGGCTCTCCCCGTGATAAACGTATTGCTGAACAGCTGGTAGCGCAGCCCCAATTGCAGCTCCGCTATGCTGGGCGAATAAAAAGTACCCTCCCGCAAACCGGCAAAAGTGATCTGGTTGTGAAACTGGCTGGTCATGCCCCCGATAGAGAACTCATTCATGATATTATGGTAGTACGCAAAATTCATCCCCAGCTGCGCATGCGTGATCAGCGTATAACGGCCCGGCAGGGGTGTATACCGGTCCAGGTTGAAGAGGACCCGCGTATAGGGTTTATCGGAGAAACTGGTATCCGACCGGGTTGTATTGGACGCGAAATAATCAGCATTGGGGCTTTGCGTGAAGACATAATCCCCTTCCACCTCTACCTTCATCCCTCTCCGGGGATAGACGGGCCGGTCCAGGGTATTGTGACGGACAAAGACATAACCGGTGGTGAAACTATTCCTCCCCTTGAATTCAAGACTGGAAGTGATGGAAGGATCATAATGGATCCATTCGAACCGGTCGCCCAGTCCCACAGTGAGATTCCTGTTTGAAAAGTAACTAAGCCGGCCATCCAGCCGGAAATAATTCTGATCGTACAACCCAGCCTCTTTATAATTATTATAAGTAGTGATATTGAACTGATCGAACTGCGTGCCCAGCGTAAAAGCAAAATTGGCCCTCCGGCTGAAATACTGAAGATGCTCTCCCCGGATCCTGAAATTCTGCCCGATATTCAGCGTTACCAGGCTCCGGGAAGTAGGCGTCAAAAAATTCCGGCTGGTGAGGTTGATGATGGCGCTGATCCCGCTGAAATCGTTATAATTCAACCCGATCTTGGCAAAAGTCAGCGGGTTTTCCTCCACTTCGAAGATGATTTTGTTGGTCCCGTTCTCCTGTGGGATCAGGGAATAGGTGACCCGGGTATAATAACGGGTCCCATAGGCCCTTCTGATCATCCGGGAAATATCTTCTGCCGTATAGTAATGATTGGTCAGCAGCCCCATGCTTTGAATAAAAAAACCCTGGCCCGTCTGCTCCAACCCTTTCACCTCATACCCGGAGATTTTTACGGGATAGACCGCCGCCAGGCGGTTCGTGTCCAGCTCCCGGGGTCCATAGAGCGCATTCAGAGAGTCGGCCAGCTGTTTCAGACGGGGATAGAGCCTGCGGCCCTCTTCCACCCCCGCATCCAGGATCTCATTACTCTCTCCGAAACTGCCCATCCCGAACTTGTCCAGGGGCTGATGGACATAGATATTACAGAGAGGGATCTGGGTTCGCGTATCCTCTGCCTCCCGGAAAAAAGCTACCTGTAACAAAACTTGTATGGGATTGGTCACCTGCTTGGAGGTACGAAGGGAGCCCGACACATTGCTGCCGATGACCAGGTCGGCGCCCATCTGCCGGACATCCTTCACGGGAAAGTTCCGTACGACGCCCCCATCCACTAATTTCTTACCGTCATATTCCACGGCGGTGAAGATGGAGGGGATGGCCATACTGGCGCGCAGGGCTGACACGATCTCCCCACTGTCGATCACCACCGCATCGCCGGTAGAGACATCGGTGGCGATACATTTGAAGGGAATGGGAAATTTGGAGAAATCCTTGAGGTTGTAGACAGGGTGAAACAGCTCGGAGAACTTTAGCCAGAGCTCCTGGGCTTCGATCAATCCCGTGGCAAACCGAAACCAATGGTTCACCCAGGGCAGCTCGATATCGTATTTGCCATATTCGTCTTTTTCCTCCATGATCATGCCTTTCATGGTGGACTGGTTGGAGAACAGCAGGTCCCAATCAATATGACGGGTGATCTTTTCAATGCTATCGGCGGAATAACCCACCGCATACAGGGCGCCGAGGATACTGCCCATACTGGTTCCCGTTACATAGTCGATCTTCAGCCCGGCCGAATCGATGGCCTTCAGAATACCGATATGCGCCAGCCCCTTGGCTCCACCCCCGCTGAGGGTAAGCCCGATCTTCGGGCGGTGCGAGCCCGGGTCCGCGGGTGTTTGCGTTAATGTCAGCGTCTGTGCAGATACGGGAAACCGGAGAATTACCAATACACTGAAGACGAGAAAATATCTCGATGGACTATTCATTTAAAAATGTTCTCAATAATAAAGGGCCTTCCCCCTTACAACGTCTTCTCCAGCTCCATGATCTTCTCAAACACCTGCTCATATTGCTTATTCGCTTTCTCCAACTCTTCACTGGTCTTTTTATAGGCTGCCTCCGCGTTGACAAACTTATTTCTATCGGAATACGTACCAGGATCCGCCAGGGATGCTTCCAGCTCGATCCTTTGTTTGGAAAGGGTGGCAATACGTTGCTCCAGCTCCTGGAACAATCGCTGTTGTTTCTGCAATTCCTTCTTCTGCTCCTTATTGATGGGCGTATTCACCACAGGGGCGGCCGGAGCAGCCTGCATACCGGATTTACCGGGCCCGGACTTCCCGTTGTCCCCCCCTCCGTTGGCCGACCCTATCGCCGAACCCTTCGACGTCCCTCCATTGGACGAACCCACCGCAGAACCCGTCTGCGCCCCCCCATTGGCCGAAGCCCCTTGCCGGCCTCCTTCATTTCCCCCCTTGCCCGCGCCAGCGGCCTGTCCATTGGCCTTGCCCCCATTCTTACCCGCCGTTTCACCCCCCTGGGCCTGTTTGGCGGCAGCCGCGGCAGCCTGCTGTTTGGCGGCCAGGTTCCGTTCCTTCCAGTCCACCCACTCCGTATAAGTTCCCTTGAATTCCCGGATCTGATGGTCATCGATCTCCCAGATCTTATTGGCCGTTTTGGAGATAAAATACCGGTCGTGGCTTACCAGCAGAAAACTTCCTTCATACTTGTTCAACGCGTCGATCAGCAGATCACAGGAGTGCATGTCCAGGTGGTTGGTAGGTTCATCCAGCAAGAGGAAATTGGCCTTGCTGACAATGGTCTTGGCCAGGGCGATCCTCGCTTTTTCCCCTCCACTGAGCACCTTGATCTTTTTATCGATATCATCCCCGCTGAAGAGGAAACATCCCAGCAGCGCCCTTAATTCCAGGTCCGTCTTCTGACTGCCGCAGGCCTGCATTTCCTCTAACAACGTATTATTGACATCCAGGGCTTCCAACTGATGCTGGGCATAGAAACTCTCGTCTACATTATGCCCCCACACCCGCTCTCCTTCAAAAGGCTCGGCTCCCGCTATCATTCGCAACATGGTGGACTTCCCCTTTCCATTGGCCCCGATCAGGGCGATCTTATCGTCCCGGTTCACCTCCGCAGAGGCATTCTCCACAATGGTGAGGTTGCCAAACCGTTTCGTGGCATGTTTCAACGTGGCCAGCACCCGCCCGGGGGTCTTATCCACCCGGAAATTGATCTTTATATTGGGACGTTCGATCTCCACATCCTCGATCCGGTCGATCTTTTCCAGCCGCTTCATGGCGCTCTGTGCCGCAGCAGCCTTACTGGCCTTGGCCCGGAATCGCTCGATAAATCGTTCCTGTTGACGAATATAGTCCTGCTGATTCTCGAATGCCTGCTGCTGCAGCTCCACCCGCAGGGCTTTCTCCGTCTCATAATAGCTGTAGTTGCCCTTATAGATATGGAGCTCCTTCTGATACAGCTCCACGATCTTGGTGACCATCCGGTCCAGGAAGTATTTATCATGGCTGACGATCACCACCGACCCCTGGTAATGCTGCAGGTATTTCTCCAGCCATTCGATGGAGGGGAGGTCCATGTGGTTGGTAGGCTCATCCAGCAGCAACAGCTCCGGCTGTTGCAGGATCATCTTTGCCAGCAACACCCGCATCCGCCAGCCCCCGCTGAACTCCCGGAAAGGTCGTTGCAGATCGGCATTGGCGAAACCCAACCCCTGAAGGATCTCCTCCGTCCGGTGGTGGATACTGTATCCGTCCAGGGTGTCCATTTCATGAAGGGCATCCGTATATTGGTGGAGAAGGGCCTCATCCTCAGGGTTTTGCTCCAGTTTCTTGCCCAGCTCGTCGATATCTTTCTCCAACTGCAGCACTTTTTCAAAGGCCGTCATGGCGACTTCCAGGATCGAGCCGTTCGTATCGAAGCTGAGAAGGTCCTGGTGCAGATAGCCGATGGTGGTGGTGCGGCTCCTTTCCACCGT
The DNA here is from genome assembly GCA_035492545.1 of Puia sp. Lineage (GTDB taxonomy): Bacteria > Bacteroidota > Bacteroidia > Chitinophagales > Chitinophagaceae > Puia. Next base: position 4,727 of record DATJJD010000220.1, on the reverse strand, counting down.
ACCCGCCGAGGGCTGATAATCCCCGGAAAATAGCTTTAATAAAGTGGATTTCCCCGTCCCGTTGTAGCCGATCAGCCCGATCCGCTCGTTGGGCTGTATATGCCAGGTGGCGTCCCGTACAATTACCCTGGCCCCGAATTCAAAAGTTACATTCTGTAGTCCTGCTAACATGATAGATCCTCAAAAGTTTCGGCAAAGTTACTACAAACAGGCCGTAAAGCATTAGGGCATCGGTGCTTCGTTCACTCATTTTTATGACTTACATTTGGAAAAAATTCTCCGTATGAGGAAATGGGTAATCTTGATCATTATTTTCGCCATGGCAGGTCTGCTGGCCTACAGATTATTGTCCAAAAAAGAGGATAAGCCTGTGGAAGTAAAGGATCAGGCCCTGCGGATCAGTAAGAATTCCGGGCCTTTCAACAACGCTTTTGCCGCCTTAATGACCGATTATTACACCATGAAAGACGCCCTGGTGGAATGGGATACCCTAAAGGCCGACCAGGCAGCCTATACCCTGGGACAAAAGGCGGATAGCCTGCCCATAAAAGAGCTGAAGGCGGACTCCAATATTATCATGACCGCCCAGAGCATGGCCGCCAGCATCGGAGGAGAGGCCAAAGGTTTTACAGGCGAGACGACTATCGAAGCAAAAAGACGGGCATTCAACGCCCTTACCGACCAGTTATATACGCTGATCAATGCCGTTCGTTATGACGGGGAGACCATCTACCACATCCGTTGCCCCATGGCATTCAAAGACTCCGAAGAAGGTTTCTGGCTGAGTAATACTTCCAAAGTCATCAACCCCTACCTGGGTAAGAAACATCCGGTGTACAAGGAGAAAATGCTGGGCTGCGGCGAACTCATCGACTCCCTGAATTTCGCAAAGAAATAAGTGCTGGCCCCTGGCTGGCCGGCCCCAGCCCCCGTCACTCCGGTTTATAAATGAATTTCACTGCCGCCGTTCGCTGCTCGGTCGAAGAGAGAAAAACCTCCATCTTCCGGGTCCCGGCCGTCACGACCATCAGCGCCGTATTGGGCGGGATCTCCCCCAGGTTGTCGGCATACATGACCAGCTCGTATTCCACCCCGGGAAAAGCATTGAAGTTGAGAGTGAGCGGTTTTTCCCGCAGCATCTGCCGGTATAACAGCAGCTTATTGTTGATCAGGACGGTGACCGTATCGTGATCGATCTCCGCATTATCATATAACTCGATCCGGATGGCGGGACTGTTGACGGTAATGGTCTTTACGACATCGGTTTCCCGGGCCTTCAGGTGCAGGGAATGCTGTAAGGTCGCCAGCGTATCGCTTTGCTCGATATCGACCGGGAAGTCGGAAACGATGGCCTTCTTCAGCTCTATCTTCCCCGGAGGACAGACAGCGCGTTTCCCCGAAATAAGTCCCTTCCAGTCACCGGTCAGGGTTTCCTCCTCGCCTTTCCTGGCATAATGGAGATCATAGGTCTTGACACAGGGGGCGCAGTCCAGGGGTATATTTTCAAGCAACACCTTGTTTTCTATTAAGACCAGCCGGTGCGTCTGGGCATTATACCGCCCGGTAAAGCTCATCTTGATAAAATGATCTTTATCGTAATAATCATAGGCCTTACCCGTGATCAGGTCTCCGTTGAAATTGATCTGCAGCTCCAGGAAATACTGGGGATAACATCCTCCCGGCCCCTGGGTCAGCGTCCCTTTCCAGATCCCGTTCAGGTCATCGGCCCGCAGGCAGAAAGGCAGTAAGAGCAGATAAAGGAGAATGTGCCGATAAAAAATTGAACAAAAATAATTTTTTATCGGCAAAGCATAATGTCTGTACTTTCGGCCTTGGGGCCTCAAGTAAGAATTGGGCGGAGCCCAATTAAGGAGTCGGCGCATGGGTGGTAAAGGGGTCATTTAAGCTTTTCGAATTTAAAGACCACCACGGCATTTTTTTGCTCGGTAGAGGTAATGCGGACCTCATATTCCTTGTCGCCGGCCTTGACGATCATCAGGGAAGTATTGGGCGGGATCTCCCCTTCATTCTCGGCTACCATCACCAGCTCATGATAATCCTGGTTCTCATCCAGGTGTAAGGTCACCACCAACGGCCGGTCGGTCAGCATGGCGCGGGTGATCACCTGCCGGTTATCCAGGTAGACAGATACGGTATCATGGTCGATGGCCCCATCGTCATAGATGTTCAGCACCACTTCATTGGTGTGTACCGTGATGGTCTTCACCAGCTGGTTCGTCCGGGATAGCAATACCCGGGGAGTGATGGTAGGGAACTTCTTTCCAATCCCCGCAGAGGAATCCATACGCCCACCGGATTGAGTCGCCTGGGGTGTATTGATCCGGGCCAGGGGCGCCGGGGCCGGAGCTTTGGGTTCCGGCTTGGAGGACGCCACGGACGGTGTCTTGCTCGTTGAGGTCGGTTTCTTCAGGGGCGCAGCCGGTTTGCCGGCAGCGATATCGCCTCCCTTGGGTTTATCCACAGCGGGCTTTTTCACCGGCGCCGGTGCCGGCACGACAGCCCCCGGCTTCTTCGGCGGATTTGCCTTGGCCGTCGAAGGGGTACGGGCGGCTTCTTTTTCTTTTAACGCCTCTTCTTTTTTCTCCAAAAAAGGCTCTTTATAAAAATCGGAAGAAGGTACTTTTCGCAGGAAGACGGTCCCCCGGCCGCAATTGGACGAATCCCGGATATTCATACTGATAAAATTCCCTTCCAGGAATTCCTCATCACCGGATTTGGAATATTGGAGGAAACAGGTCATGATACAAACATCCCCGGACTGATTGCGAACCTCCAGCAATTTTCCTTCCTGCAGCAACACTTTACTGGTCTTCGGGTTCACCGTGCCGGCAGCAGCAGCTTTACCATAGAAGAGGGAAGAGAGATAAGAATAGGTGACGGCCTCCAGGATCTTGTCATGCTGGGCTATCTGCACTTCGAACTTATAACGGTCATCAAATAGCGAAGACCGGGTCGCCATATTGCTGGAACGAAAATGCCCCTGCCAGACCCCGGTTAGGTCCTGCGCATGGGAACCCATCAATGTAAATAATAAGATTGGAATAAAAATCTTACGCATGCTTAGGCTGTTTCACTTTAGCAAGTTAAAGGAAATAATTTGTTTTGGCTTTGCCGTTGGTCAATGGAATCGTTAATTTTGCACCCTTATGATCAAGATCACTTTTCCCGACGGAGCCATCAGAGAATATGCAAAAGGCTCCACTGCATTAGACATCGCCAGGTCCATCAGCGAAGGATTGGCAAGAAAAGTATTAGCGGCCAGCGTCAACGGACAGGTATGGGACGCGACGCGCCCTATCCTGGAAGACTCGACCTTAAAATTGCTCACCTGGTCCGATACGGATGGAAAATCTACTTTCTGGCACTCTTCGGCTCACCTCCTGGCCGAAGCCGTCGAATCCCTCTACCCGGGTGTAAAATTCTGGGTGGGACCGGCGGTGGACAATGGCTTTTATTATGACATGGACCTTGGGGGCCGGGCCATCTCGGATGAAGACCTCCGTAAACTGGAAGCCAAAATGGCGGAACTGGCGAAAAAGAATGAAGTTTACCAGCGCAAAGAGATCAGCAAGGCCAATGCCGTACAATATTTTACGGAGAAAGGCGACGAATATAAACTGGATCTCCTGCAGAACCTGAAGGACGGGGAGATCACCTTTTATACCCAGGGCGGCTTTACCGACCTCTGCCGGGGGCCCCATATCCCCAACACCAGCTTTATCAAAGCGGTAAAGCTCACCAATATTGCCGGCGCTTACTGGAAAGGCGACGAAAAGAACAAACAGCTGACACGGGTTTACGGCGTCACCTTCCCTTCCCAGAAAGAGCTGGACGAATACCTGGTCTTGCTGGAAGAGGCAAAGAAAAGAGATCACCGCAAGCTGGGCAAAGAGCTGGGCATCTTCACCTTCGACGACGAAGTTGGGCCGGGCCTCCCCCTCTGGATGCCCAATGGCGCCATCGTGATCGAGGAACTGGAAAGGCTGGCGAAAGAAAGCGAAGAACGGGCCGGTTACAAAAGGGTGGTCACCCCCCACATCGGTAAGGAAAGCCTTTACCTCACCAGCGGCCATCTGCCTTATTACCAGGACAGTATGTACCCTCCTATGGAACTGGAAGGGGTGAAATATTACCTGAAGGCCATGAACTGCCCCCATCATCACAAGATCTTTGCGGCGGAGCAGAAAAGCTATAAGGACCTCCCTTACCGCCTGGCGGAATATGGCACCTGCTACCGCTATGAACAGAGCGGCGAGCTGTTCGGCCTGATGCGCGTCCGCTGCCTGCACATGAATGACGCCCATATCTATTGCACCAAAGAGCAGTTTTATGACGAGTTCAAGGCGGTCAACGAGATGTACCTGCAATATTTCAGGATCTTCGGGGTCGATAAATATGTGATGCGGCTCAGCCTGCACAACCCGGCGAAACTGGGCCAGAAATATATCGATGAGCCCGAACTCTGGAAAGAGACCGAGGCCCTGGTTAGAGACGTGCTCATCCGGACCAACACCCCCTTTGTGGAAGTTCAGGACGAGGCGGCTTTTTATGGCCCCAAGATCGACGTACAGATCTGGAGCACCATCGGCCGGGAATTCACCCTGGCTACCAACCAGGTCGATTTTGCACAGGGCAAACGCTTTAAGCTGGAATTCACCAATAAGGACAACCATGCGGAGACCCCGCTGATCATCCACCGGGCCCCC
>DATJJD010000219.1:0-22274 GCA_035492545.1 Puia sp. | reverse complement strand
TCGAACATACCAATTCCTTCAATCCCCTGTACCGTGCTTCGAGAGATTATTCCGAGCTGGCTGCTATGGCCGATTTTTTGAAAGTGGTGGTGTATAATAATTGTGGGGGCGAGCGTTATGTGAGCTTTATCAATAACATTTTCCAGACCGTCTTCCGGGACGTTCCGCCCGGCGAGCTGATGAAAATGAACAACCACCTGCTGAACTATTCCAATGAGGCCCCCATAGAAGAACTGGCAGCAGCGGGCTTGTCCCCCGACTATGTCCTGCGGGAGACCCAACGGGCCAAGGCGGGTGTAGCAGGGAAATGCAGCATCCTTCCCGGCATCGATATCAATATTCCCACCGGCGACAAGAGCCGCAAGGCGTCACCGGAAGACACCTATGCCGCCACGCTGAGCGCGTTCAAAGGAGGTGCGGATGGGGTGATCCTTTCCCGGAAATATTCGGAGATGCGGCTGGAGAATCTGGCGGCAGCAGGCAGGGCGGTGAGGGAGGCTGTCAAATCGCTGCCTAATCTTGATAGTAACTGACGATCAGTTGTTTAGATAAAAATTCGTATTTTTAGGATTATGGAAAAACGATCACATAAGATGCTGGAAAATCTCAATACGCTGCATGAGCTTGGCCGGCAACGTTGTTTTGAGTTGGGTAATCCATTTTATTTTAAGGATGCTCAGGACAGTAATGAGCCTGGCAATGAACTTGGCAATTTTTACCGAAAAGAGCTGAATACAGGAGAACTTTATCTTGTTTCTCTTGAAGTCAAAGAGGGCGACGGACAATTGTATTTTTTCAGCGATAAAGTCATAAAACGAATCCGGTAATGCCAAAGCCCGACCTGATATTTATTACAGGGTGTAATGCCGCCGGTAAATCTAGCCTGATCAGGACCCATCTAAGCTTATTTTCGGATTTTGAAATAATTATGACAGACGTTTACAAGGGAAGATCTAAGGAAATATTCAAAGATGCGGTTTTCGGTGGTAAAAATATTATTCTTGAAACTCCGTTTAATAACGAAGGTTTTAAAAATCAGATGATAATGAAGTTTGAGCAAGATACTTTAGTTGAATACAAAAGCAATGATTTTGTATTTGTCCAGAAATTTGCTGAATATTCCTTCTATCTTGAACGCCTTACTAAAAAGGATTTTGATACAATTTCAACAAATAAGAATTATGAATCTGAGTTTGTTAAAAACATCTCTCATAAAACTTTCAAATGGTAAGAGGGTATTAACTTTCAGTGTAAGGTATAAATGAATTTTTTGTAGACATTCGGAAGGGAAGGCAAAAAAATGTCTAACTTTAGGTTCAGAGACCCAGAAAAACACCATGGTCAACTTCTACGAAAGGGTATTGCAGTACCCGGATTACTGCCGGCAGTTTAACTGCGGCGACACGCTGATTACGGTGTTCAACTGCCCATTGGAGGCCCGCCTGATGAAAACCCGCTACACCGACCTTTGGAGCAAATACAATTATATTTTTTACGTCATAGACGGAAGAAAGATCTGGCACACCCCACAGGGTTCTTATGATTTCCAGCAAGGAAGCTGCGTCTTTGTAAGGAAGGGCGCCAGTATCATCGAACAGTTCTTCGATACCGGGTTCTGTCTCGTTCTCTTCTTTATCCCGGATGAGTTTCTGTGTGAGACCTTAAAAACGAAGAGTACCCCTCTCAGCCGGCCTGGAATAAAATACGATCCTATCATTTTACTGAATGTTAGCGAGACCTTGAACGCTTTTTTTGTCTCCATGTCCTCCTATTTTCGGGATACGAAAGAACCGGACCAATCCCTGCTGGAATTAAAATTCAGGGAACTGATCCTGACCATCGCCGACAATCCCCGCAATGCCGAATTGCTCTCCTATTTTTGCTCCTTACTGCATGAGCCTCAATCGGTATCCCTCCAACGCATCATGGAGGACAATTTCTGTTATAACCTCAAAATGGAACAGTATGCGGAACTGTGCAATCGCAGTCTTTCCGCCTTCAAAAGGGATTTTCAACGGCAATTCAACGCCACCCCCGGTAAATGGCTGCTGGAAAAAAGACTGCTTCATGCCATGCACCTCCTGAAAAATATGAATAAGACGGTGAGTGAAGCTGCTTTCGAAAGCGGTTTTGAAAACCCCTCCCACTTCAGCCGGTCCTTTAAAGCAAAATTCGGTCTGTCGCCCACCGGCATCAAACACCAGCTTCCCGCCTGAACTGTAGAGAACAATTTCTGGACTCTACAGTAACGTGCATCGCGGAACAGCCTCCTAATTTTGGATATGATTTTCACCAGGGCAACACCCGCCGAACAGGAACTATCAGCGGCAGTCGAACCGTCGGCCGAACAGGCAACACCCATCGACCTCCGTGAAGCCGAATTCAAAAAGATCGGCTACGGACTGATAGATACCCTTGCCCGGTTCATGGGAACCATTGGTAGCAGGCCTGTCACCAGGGGAGAAAAAGCCGGACAACTGGCTGAACTGCTGGGCTACACCCCGCTGCCGGAACTGGGTATTCCGGCAGAAGAAATATTCTCCCGGGTCGTGACTTTATTGCTCGACCATTCCCTCCTGAATGGACATCCTAAATTTATGGGCTATATCACATCCTCTCCGGCTCCGGCAGGGGCGCTGGCGGATCTGCTGGCTTCCGCGGTCAACCCAAACGTGGGAGCGGAGATCCTGAGTCCCATGGCAACTGCCATTGAAAAGCAAACCATACGCTGGCTGGCGGAATTTATCGGTGTCTCCAAAGATTACGGCGGCATCCTGGTCAGTGGCGGTAACATGGCCAATTTCACGGCATTTTTGGCAGCGAGGACCGCCAAGGCGAAAATTAATATCAAGGAGGAGGGCCTGGCAAGCACGGCAGGACAAATGACCCTCTACTGTTCCCGGGCCACCCATACCTGGATCGAAAAGGCCGCCGCCCTTTTTGGTCATGGCGCCCGGGCGATACGCTGGATACCAACCGATACCGGCAATAGGATGGATCCGCTACAATTGGAAATCGCGATAAAAAAAGACAAAGAGGAAGGACGTCAGCCTTTTATCGTGGTCGCAACCGCGGGAGACGTCAGCACGGGGGCCGTGGATAACCTGCTCCCGATCAGCTCGATCTGTAAAACCTATGACTGCTGGTTCCACATCGATGGGGCCTATGGTATACCGGCGGCGGCCATTCCGGAGCTGAGGCCCCTGTTTGAAGGCATGGGTGAGGCGGATTCCATTGCCCTGGACCCGCACAAATGGCTATACAGTCCCCTTGAAGCAGGCTGCACGCTGGTAAAGAATCCACGGCATTTAACGGATACCTACAGCTCGCATCCGGAATATTATAATTTCGGCGGCAAAGAAGGAGACGCCGTTCATAATTATTATGAATACGGCCTGCAGAACTCCCGCGGCTTCCGGGCGCTGAAGGTCTGGATAACGTTACAACAGGCCGGCCGGACCGGTTATATAAATATGATCAGCAAGGATATCCAGCTCTCCCGGCTTTTGTTCCAATTGGCAGAGCAACATCCGCGATTGGAGGCGGTAACCCAGCATTTGAGCATAACCACCTTCCGCTATATGCCGGCCGGCATGCCCCTGCCGGAAAATAACGAAGCTTACCTGAACCGGTTCAATGAAGCCTTGCTGAACAAATTGCAACAGGGTGGGGAAGTATTCCTGTCCAATGCCATTGTGAATGGAAAATACTGCCTTCGGAGCTGCATCGTGAATTTCAGGACTTCAAAAAAGGATGTGGAAGAAATTGTTAAAATCGTAGCAAGGGAAGGCGAAAAATTGTCCGAAAGTTTTGAGAATCCTGTTTAGTCTACTATATTTGTAGACCTACCACCAACCACCTTGCCGTTACCTGGTCCAATCTCCTATACTCTTACCTTCTTCTTTTCATCTATTTAACTCACTCAAAAAAGAGCATTATGAGCCAAGCATTGCATTTTGACACCCTGCAGCTCCATGCAGGTCAGCAGATCGACCCTACGACCAAATCAAGGGCTGTCCCTATCTACCAGACCACCTCCTATGGATTCGACAACGCCGAACATGCGGCCGACCTCTTCGGGCTTCGGAAATTCGGTAACATTTATACCCGGATCATGAACCCCACGACGGATGTGTTCGAGCAACGGATGGCTGCACTGGAAGGCGGGGTGGCGGCAGTCGCTACCAGTTCAGGACAGGCGGCCCAGTTCCTGGCCCTGGCGAATATCCTCCAGGCCGGCGACAACTTTGTCTCTACTTCTTTTTTGTATGGCGGCACCCACAACCAGTTCAAAGTGTCTTTGAAGCGGCTGGGCATCGAGGCGCGTATTGTAGATGGAGATGATGCTGATAGTTTTGCCCGGCACATCGACAAGAACACCAAAGCTCTTTACCTGGAGACGATCGGAAACCCCGAGCTTAATATCCCTGATTTTGAAAAATTTGCGGCGCTGGCAAAAGAATATGATCTTCCCTTGATAGTGGACAATACCTTCGGCACGGCCGGCTACCTCTTCCGCCCCCTGGAACATGGCGCCCACGTCGTCGTGGAATCCGCTACCAAATGGATCGGGGGACATGGGACCGCCATTGGCGGTGTGGTGATCGACGGTGGGAACTACCGGTGGAACAATGGAAAATTCCCTCAGTTCACTGAACCCTCCGAAGGTTACCATGGATTGAAGTTCTGGGATGTATTCGGCGAAGGCAACCCGCTGGGCCTCCCTAACATCGCCTTTGCCATTCGCCTGCGCGTGGAAGGTCTGCGTGATTTCGGCCCTTCCTTAAGTCCCTTCAATTCGTTTTTATTGCTGCAGGGCCTGGAAACACTGTCCCTGCGTGTTCAGCGTCATTCCGACAATGCCCTGGCATTAGCTACCTGGCTGCAGGAGCATCCTGCCGTCGACTTTGTCCTTTATCCTGGTCTGGACAGCAGCCCTTATCATCAGCTTGCCCGTAAATACCTCACCAATGGCTTTGGAGGCATTCTCAACTTTGGCATCAAAGGCGGAAAAGAAAAAGCCGTGAAATTCATCGATTCGCTGAAGCTGGCCAGTCACCTGGCCAATGTCGGTGATGCCAAAACGCTGATCATCCATCCGGCTTCTACCACGCACGAGCAGCTCAGCGTGGAAGAACAAGTCGCTGCAGGGGTGCGCCCCAACCTGGTACGGGTCAGTGTAGGCATTGAACATATTGACGACATTAAGGCGGATTTTGACCAGGCCTTCAACAAAGTTCTGGAAAAAGAACTCGTCGCCTGATTAAAGAGACGACCAACTATTCTCATGAATACGGACAATAGCAGTATATTCAGGCATGCCGGTCCATTTTTGCTTGAATCAGGTCACCTATTGCAGGATCTCCACCTGGCCTATCACACCTACGGGAGACTCAATGTGCAAAAAGACAATGCCGTATGGGTATTTCATGCCCTTACGGCCAACAGTGATCCGATGGCCTGGTGGCCGGGGTTGGTTGGGTCCGGCAAGCTCCTGGACCCGAAAGACTATTTTATCGTTTGCGTGAATATGCCGGGAAGCTGTTATGGCAGCAGTGGCCCGCTGGACAACCGGCCGGACATCGATCTCCCTTATTACCATGATTTTCCCTCTTTCACCATCCATGACATGATCAGCGCCTATCAGTTGCTGAGGGATGCGCTGGGGATAGAGAAGATATACATGGGAATCGGGGGATCGATGGGCGGTCAGCAGTTGCTGGAATGGGCAGTCACCGAGCCTGCCGCCTTCGACCACATCGTACCCATTGCGACCAATGCCTGGCATTCCGCCTGGGGAAAGGCCTTTAATGAATCACAAAGATGGTGTATTGAAGCTGATCCCACCTGGCGACATTCAACGGCCGAAGCCGGCATGGAAGGAATGAAGGTCGCACGCAGTGTCGCCCTCCTCTCTTACCGCAACTATCAGACCTACGACCTGTACCAGTCGGATGAAGACAGCCTATCGCTTACCGGATTTAAGGCGGCTTCTTATCAGCATTACCAGGGAGAAAAATTAGCCCGCCGGTTCAACGCCTTCAGCTACCACCAGCTGAGCCGGAGTATGGATAGTCACCATGTGGGCAGGCATGCATCAACAGCCGGGCATGTACCGATAGCCGGGCATGCACCGACGGCTGGGCATGTACCAAACGCCGGGCATGCACCGACCGTCTTTCCCGCATCGGCAGCTTTTCCCGCATTGGCAGCCGCAGCCGCCGCAGCATTGAGCCGCATCACGGCTAAGGCATTGGTCATAGGCCTCCATTCCGATATCCTTTTCCCGTTGGTGGAGCAGCAATACCTGGCCAGACATATTCCGGGGGCAAAGTTTGCCAGCATCGACTCAACCTATGGCCATGACGGTTTCCTCCTGGAATCCGAGGCTATCGAAAAATCGGTCAGACAACTGCTGCTGAACCAGGCGGCGGTAACTATTTAGCCGGGAATAATAGCAGAGTGTTATATTAGATCAACAATCGAACGACACCTATGGAAAATAGAAAAATCGTAGTAGTTGGCAGCTCTAATATGGATATGGTGGTTAAGACAGATCATATCCCAGCCCCTGGTGAAACGGTCCTGTCCGGTTCATTCTTTATGAATCCCGGCGGCAAAGGCGCCAACCAGGCCGTCGCCGTAGCCCGGCTCGGCGGTGAAGCCCTGTTTATTTCAAAATTGGGTAATGATGTTTTTGGCAAACAGTTCTCCCGGTTATTGAATGAAGAAGGCATCGACACCCGCCATCTTCTTTCGGATGAAGATCTCCCTTCGGGTGTAGCCCTTATCACCGTGGACAAGGCCGGTGAAAACAGCATCGTGGTAGCCCCGGGTGCCAATGCTCACCTGCTCAGCAAGGATATGGACGCAGCGCTGACAGAGATTGCCAATGCCCACATTTTACTGGTGCAATTGGAGATTCCCATGGAAACAGTGGATTATGTCGTACGTTTCGCTGCTGGAAAAGGGGTAAAGGTGATCCTCAACCCGGCTCCGGCCAATATCCTCAGCCAAGAGCTGCTGCAATGTGTATATATTCTTACCCCCAATAAAAAGGAAGCTTCCATGATCGCCGGCATCGACGTGACGGACATGGAATCGGCCAAAGCAGCGGCCCGCATCATCTGCGCCAAAGGCGTCAAAAATGTCGTCATCACGATGGGCCCTCTCGGTGCGCTGATCCACAAGGATGGGGACTTCTCGGTGGTTGCGGCTCGCAAGGTAGAAACCGTAGACACCACTGCTGCGGGAGACGTATTTAATGGCGCGCTGGCGGTTGCGGTATCAGAAGACAAATCCCTGGAGGAGGCTGTAGACTTCGCCTGCGAGGCGGCGGCGATATCGGTTACCCGCCTTGGCGCCCAGTCATCCATACCCTATCGAACGGAACTCATCGCACAGAAACTGAATACAACGCAACGGTAACTTCTAAATAAATCATCATGTTCATCGTCCAAAGCTATTGGCAAGCCATTGTATTCTGTGCGATCACCATGTTGTGCTGGGGCTCCTGGGCCAACACCCAGAAACTGACCAGCAAGAGCTGGCAATTTGAATTGTTCTATTGGGACTATGTCATCGGTATCCTTTTGTTCTCCCTGCTCTCCGCACTGACGCTGGGCAGCATAGGCGAACAGGGCCGGCATTTTGTGGACGACCTCGCACAGGCAGATGGCGTTAATTTTGGTAAAGCCCTGATCGGAGGGGTGATCTTCAACGCGGCGAATATTCTGTTGTCGGCGGCCATCGCGATAGCGGGTATGGCGGTGGCCTTTCCCGTCGGCATCGGGCTGGCACTGATCCTGGGAGTATTGGTCAATTACCTGGGAACGGAAAAAGGAGACCCGGTGTTATTGTTTGCCGGTGTAGCCTTTGTGTTATTTGCCATCCTCATCAATGCCCTCGTGTATAAACGAAATTCAGCCGGTGGCCTCCGTGCCTCTTCCAAGGGCATTCTGTTATCCATGCTGGCCGGTGTGCTGATGTCTTTCTTCTATCGTTTTATCGCTGCGTCCATGGACGTGGAGAATTTTGTCAGTCCCGCGGCGGGCAAGATGACGCCCTATACTGCCGTCTTTATTTTCTCGGTCGGCATTTTCTTCAGCAATTTCTTATTCAATACCATCCTGATGCGGCATCCTTTTGAAGGGGCGCCTACCAATTATGCCGCCTATTTTAAGGGGAGGGCAGCAACGCATTTGGTCGGCATTCTGGGTGGCCTGATCTGGGGATTGGGCAACGCCCTCAATCTCATCGCAGCCGGTAAAGCAGGACCGGCCATCTCATATGGTCTGGGGCAGGGCGCCACCCTGGTGGCAGCCTTTTGGGGTGTTGCTATCTGGAAAGAGTTCAAGGGTGCGACGGCACGTAACAATGTTTTGATTGCCGTGATGTTCCTGTTTTTTTTGGTGGGTTTAGGGTTTATTATATATGCGGGTAAATCCCAAACGCCAAAAGCTGCGCCCCAACTGGGCGGTTTGATCACGATGCCCGGGCAGGTAATGAAAGACAAGATAAAGGGCGGCTGGGCCGGTCAGACGATTGGCGTCACCTTCGGCGGACCGTACGAGTTTAGATACAATGGTACCTTCATCCAGGATTACCAGCCATTGTTCTATAGCGATGGTTACATCCGAAAAACAATGCTGGAAACGCCGGGTTTGTATGACGACCTGTATATGGATCTCACCTTTGTAGATGTCTTCGAACGCCTGGGGCTGGATGCACCAGTGGATTCATTTGCCAATGCCTTTGCCCATGCGGGATACCAACTCTGGCATGCCAACCAGGCGGCGCGGTATAATATCCTCCATGGTATCAAAGCGCCTGAGAGTGGCAACTGGATCAATAGCCCCCATGCAGATGATATAGACTACCAGATAGAATCGGACTATGCGGGACTGATGAGCCCCGGTATGCCCAACACCGCTTCCGCCATCAGCGATAAAATAGGGCATATCATGAACTATGGAGATGGCTGGTACGGGGGTGTTTATTTCGGCGCCCTATATTCCCTGGCTTTTTTGTCCAATGATGTGAACTATGTAGTGAACGAGGCATTAAAAGCCATTCCAGCCAACAGCACTTATTATCAATGTATGACGGATGTGATCGGCTGGCATAAAAAATATCCCGCCGACTGGCACCAAACCTGGTTCGAGCTGCAAAAGAAATGGTCCAGCGACAAGAGCTGCCCGGAGGGGATCTTCCTTCCTTTCGATATCGATGCTACCATCAATTCGGCCTATGTAGTGATGGCTTTGTTATATGGTAACGGTGACTTTGGAAAGACCTTGGATATTGCCGCCCGGGCGGGACAAGACGCCGATTGCAACCCTTCTTCCGTGGGTGGAATTCTGGGGACTCTGCTGGGCTATGACAAGATACCCCCCTATTGGAAGAATGGTCTTACGGGGGCCGAGGACATCTATTTTAAATACACTACCATCTCCCTCAACAAGGTTTATGAGATCGGGTTCAAACATGCCCTGGAGAATATTAAACGCAATGGCGGCCATGTCGATGGAACGAATATAACTATTCGCAGCCAGCAGCCCGCCCCTGTAAGATTTGAAAAAAGCTTTCCCGGATTATACCCTGTACAGAAAGAGTCAGCGACCCTCACCGCCGGCAATGAGATCCACTTCGACTTTGAAGGGACGGGCTTTATTCTGAATGGCTTTCCCAGGGCAAAGGATAGGATGAGCCCCGACTATGTATTCAAGACGGAAGTCTGGCTGGACGGGAAAAAGATAGAAAGTCCCGACCTCCCCACGGATTTCACCACCCGCCGGCTGGAGGTCTGCTGGAAGTATCCACTACCCAAAGGAAAACACACGGTGCAGGTAAAGATCCTCAACCCGGATAGCCGGTATGAGATTGGGGGGCTGGGAACTATTGTATTTTCAGACAAACCTGCCCATGACCCGTTCCTTCAATAGGGATGAAGTTGCTACCCCTGCCTCCGCTCCAGCAATCTTAACAATTGATCCATCTGGGGTGAAATAACGATGCGGGTACGCCGGTTGGCCGCCCTTCCTTCCGGGGTGTCATTGGCAGATACGGTGACATATTCGCTGCGACCGGCAGCGGTCAAATGAATAGGAGATACATTATAATCCCGCTGCAGGGTCCTCACCAGGGAGGTGGCCCGTTTGACGCTGAGATCCCAGTTGTCCAGCAGGATGTCCTGTGGATACGCAACACTATCCGTATGCCCCTCAACCATGATCTCGATGTCGGGCCCATCGTTCAGGGCTCTTGCTATCCTGGCTAACACGGCTTTTGCCCTGGGACCTAACGTATAGGTATTGCTATCGCTGCTGAATAAAAGACTATCGGAAAGATCGACAAAGACGGCGCCTTTCTCGACTTTTATATTGACATCCTGGCTCCCGAAGTTGCCCAGGACAGCCTTCAGGTTCATCAATACCACCAGGTTCACGGAATCCCGATGCATGATAGCAGCCCGCAGGTCCTGAATATAACTATCCTTTGCCCCCATATTGTCCAGTGACTTCTTTATGCTCTCGGCCTGTGCGCTGGTGATGGCGGAAAGGTCCTTCAACTGCTTCCTCAACAGGGTATTATTCTCTTTGGAGGCGCTTAATTGCAGGTCCAGGTCATTCGCATGGTTCTGCAGCGAGGTCTTCTGCCTGACCAGGTCACTATTGGCGTCCTGGCAGCTTTTCAACGTACGTTGCGACCAGGTATACAGGGAGTCATTTTTTTGCGCCTGCTGTTCCATGGCTTTGAATTTTGAGGTGCTGACACAGCCGGTGGAAGACAACACGACGAGGGTACCAAAAAGAAAGAAGTTGACGGATCGCATATAAAGGGTTTAAGATTGTGGCCAAAGATAAGAGATGGCTGGCATTTCTACTACATCCGGGGGATTTAGCCCCCCCGTGATCACTGCAGACGCGGATCGTCGGCGGCCATGGGGGGAAGCCAGACGTCGCCAACCCGCTCGCGACTCCACCAGCGGCCGTCAGGATTGCCGGGCTTTACAAAAGCATACCGATATAAGACAGCCCGGATGTAACGCGGCGGCTTATCAGGGAAGGGGTTGCCGGCGAACAGTTCCAGCGCACCGGGGTCATTGTGGAGGAGTTTTGAGAGGAGGGTCAGCGTCCAGGGATATTCCTCCGGTGTAGACATGGCGGCGAACCACATCTGCCAGTCCAGACGTAGCTGATAGGGGGCGACCTGTGGCGGGCGTTGGTCAAGGGCGACGGGCAGGCCTTTGTAGGGATAGGCTTTCCAGTTCGCCTTGTCGTCGGCAACGGAGTCCATCGTTCCTTCAAATACTACGTTGAGACGCTCGCGTCCCACCGATCCGAAGGCCCCATAGGTGTTGACGAGATTGAGGGGGTCGAAGGAGGTGTTCATGATCTGCTGAGGAGACAGCATGTTCAATACAGGGCGGATGCTGAGGAGGCCAATGATAACGGTGAGGGTCCAGGCGGTGATCACCATGGGCCGGGAGGGTTCAGCGCGGGCAATGGCGGCTTCCGCCCGGCGGACCAGGCGACGGGGGAGAAGCTTCGACCAGAAGCCGTCGTCGAAACAAGCCAGGGCGGGTACGATGGTCAGCCAGTTGAGAAAGGAGAGGTTGCCGCTAAGGATGAGGATGATCTGTAACCCTATGATGATGCCTCCCGCAATAGTTCGCGCCAGGCGTGGCCCGAAAACAAACCACGGTGCGATGAGCTCGGCCAGCCAGTTGTACCAGACACCGAATCGCAACACCGCGCGGGGCAGGAAATGAAACCACCGGCTCAGCGGACCCGGCAAGGGCTGGGTCTCGAAATGATAGTAGAGGGCCGTCCAATTACGCCATACGGCATCCCCGCGCAATTTGATCAGCCCGGCGCCCAGCATGATGCGACAGACCAGCCAACGCAGCAGTACTATAACCGGCATCGGTGGCGGGCGCCTGGGAAAAGGGCGAAGGTCGAGTAAAGGGCAGAGGAAGATGGCCAGAAACCCGGTCTCCAGGAGCTGGATCTCCCACCCATAGCCATACCACTCCTGCCCGACGTTGACAAAGGACATGTAAAGGAACCACAGCATACCGAGTAACGGTGCATTCGCGTAGCCCGCCACGACGACACAGGACAGCACCAACCCGATCCAGGCCGCCGTCAGAAGAGCCATATCAGAATGGACAAACCAAAAAAACGAGGGCAGCCGTACAAAACCGGCGCCGGTTGATCCCAGGGCCTCACCGATGTGCTTCAGGAATATCCCGACAGGCAGGAGTCCATTCGCGCCGATCAGGGGAATGATCTGGTTGATCACCGCGAGAAAGGCCACGGCATAGATGCCCCCCAGCAGACGAAGAATGAGAAAGCGGGTGAGCCAGTAGGTGGGGCGGGTGTCTTCTGTTTGGGAGACCAGCTCGTCGTATTCAGGGCCCTCACTCATATGGCAACTTTCTTATAATAAGCACAAACTCCTTTCATCAAACAGATCTCACATAAAGGTTTTGGCCGGCAGATCTCCCTGCCAAGAAATGACATAGCCATGCCCGCATCCCACTCGCTCTCGGGTAGTTTTTTCATGATCTGTTGCTCTATCTTTTTCGGATCGTCGCCTTTTGCCAGGCCAAGTCTTGCCGCAACCCGCACAACATGCAGATCGACAATGACCCCCTGGGCCGGTTCTCCGGCTTCCCGTAAGATAACATTGGCGGATTTCCTGCCAATACCCGGCAACGCTGTCAGGCCTTCCAGGGTCCGTGGGATGTCGCTGTCTTTTTTTACTATTTGGGCAATTTTCACCAGCCAGTTTGCTTTATGGGCGAAATTCCTGATCCCTTTCAGATAGGGGAATAAATCTTCGGGTGTCCCTTTTGACAAGGCTTGCAGATTCCGGAAAGTTTTAAAAAATGCCGGCGCTATCCCGTTAATATGGTCATCGGTACTCTGTGCGGATAAAACCACCATGACCACCAGCTGATAAATACTTTTATAGTTCAGCGGATGTTGCTTGCCCTTATATTTTTCAAGCAGCGGGCGAATAGCGCGGGTCCAATCGATTTTGGCCGGCATACTGCAATATTTTTGCAGTTAAATTTACGGAAACATATCAATGTTTCCCATTGTCTATTTTTAGCTGTTCTGACAGGTCATGAAAATACTTTGGCGACCATATTGCCAGGCGGTCCTGATTGGGAATAAATCGCCTTATATCGTCTTTAACCCTTTCCATATTTACAGAATCTATTTTCTGGCTTAACAGATCTCTGAACTCCTCTTCGGTAATCGTGCTTTTCTTCCAGTCGCCGCTGCCTCTGGCTCGTTGCATAAAATGGGAAAGATGTAAGGGTGTTCCTTTTTTGATATACCATTCCATATCATACCAGTCGCGCCCCTTTACGTTGTTCTGCCACTTACGAAATAACAAGGCATGCATCTTCCCGGCAAATAGGTCGGGTAAGGTAAAACACTTTACATAGAAGGAGAAAGGTTGTGTTAGTAGTTTCTCCTCTGTATCAAAACCCCGCGGCGGCCGTTTGTCTACTTCTATTTTGATCTTAATATTGGCTACCTGGCCCATGCCTTGTTGTGGGAGGATACCATCCAGTACAAGTTCTTTCCAGATGGTTTCCGACTTTAGAAAGGCTGACTCAACATTGGTCTGCACACCTTTTGCCTTTTCCCGGATCGAGACCTCCATTCCCTGGGAATTAAATTCTGTGATTATTGCTTCCATATATGGCTGAAAGGAAAAACCAGGGTCGTCAATCAGCAGGGAGAAATCAAGATCTTCTGAAAATCGATCCAACCCATAAAATATGCGCAATGCCGTTCCTCCATAAAATGCCGCTTTTTCGTAAAACCCGGCCCGATACAGACCGGCAAGTGCAACCTCCTGCATAATTTCGCGAAGAGCCGCCATTGCCTGGTCTCTATCAGCAGGTTTATAGGATTCCAGCCATTCTTTGATCATTGTTGTCGGATTGTTTGAGTTAACCTGGATAAGGAGTTCTTTTTGGGAGAAGTCGGTATCCAGCTTTCCATCGTTGATACATCCAGGCTTCTAAGTGTATCCAGATCTATACGTAAGTCATTTTCGAGATAGGTAAGCACACTGGACTTACTTCTGAATTCTACTCCTGCAGTTGTAATTATCTTATCAAACAGTGCCTTTTCCGGAGACGCTATCAGAAATCGTTGCTGCTTGTCTGCTTCCACACTCCGTATGCCATAACTATAATAGGGTAAAGGCAACCTGGTATAGCTATAGACGCCAAGTGGAGTTGTAAACCTGCGCCTGGCCTTTGTGGTGACAGAGGTTATTTCATATACCTTTTCGGGAATCAGGCCATAATATGATAAGGCGCTTTCCAACGAAACATAACTTGGGCCCAGGATATGATTGGCGAGTAAGAATGGATCCGGCTTCGTGGAAGTGATCTTGGGACCGGCAACATATAATCCCCTCTTTACTGGCTGTAAGATTCCCTCGCTGATCAAATAATGGATTTTATCGTTGGGCTGGCTGTATTCCCGCAGGAGCCAGGCCATTACATGGTGTGGAATCGGTGAAGAAGAATATTGCTGTATGGATTGAACGACTTCCATACTTCAAATGTATAAAAATGATAGGATAATCTGAAATTTTTCGGTTATCTTGTAAAAATTTAGCAAAACCAACCTTAGTTATGTGCATATTTAATAAGATAATCTGAAAAAATCCGGTTATCTTATCGAAATTTAGCAGATACGGGGGAATTATTAAATTTCCTGTAAAAGAAAGAGAGCATCAGCGCGGTGTTAACCCCTTCCAGTGTATGATAACCGGAGTCAACCCAAAATACGATAGCCGGCATTTTAAACGTGGCCACTTCTATCATCCCACCCTGCAGCCCATCCCAGAAAAATCCAACCAGCGCTCCGAATACAATGGCCGTTTTCGTCAGGCCCCACCGGTATCTTTGAAACGCATATTCAAAATAGACCGGCAGGAAATAGGCCTGAAAAGCGATGTACAGAATAAATGCCAATGCGATCAGTGGAATGATATAGGTCTCCCGCTGAATATTGCCGATCTGTTCTTTAAAGAAACCACCCATGATGAGCTCATGGAAAATATAACCCAGGTTAAAAATGACGAGAAAGGTTACAAGACCGCCTATCCAAAAATATTTTTTCATAACTGCTGATTTTGTCTCCTATGACACTTGAGCATGCCAGATTGAGACAGGCAGGCTCCCTTTTTTTACTACCTTGTACAACCTATGTCTTTCATCTTATGATAAGAAAATTATTATTTGCCGCCGTATTTATAGGCCCCATCATCAGCGTCGCCCAGCCGGGGGCATTAACCACCCAGCCGCAACCAGTAAAAACCGGCGTCACTACCCGGGATTTTGCCGACAGCAACAGAAGCAACTGGCTGGGGACGGGCCCCAGGCCTCTGCGAACTGTGATCTGGTATCCTGCAGCAGCGGGCGGGGTGAAGGAAACGATAGATGACCCTGTACAGTTCCCTTCACCGGTCTTGGCCTATCGCAACGCGGAAATTGCCGGTAATAAGCGGTACCCCCTGGTCCTTATTTCCCATGGCGCCCAGGGCAATGCGCAGCAAATGCGCTGGATGGCGTATTATTTTGCATCAAAAGGTTATATAGCGGTGGTGGTCAATCATAATGGCACGAATGAGGAAGAGCGAAAGACGGGCAACCTGACCTTGTCGGATTTTTGCATGTGGGAGCGACCAAAAGATCTTTCCGTTGTGTTGGATAAGATGCTGAAAGACCCCATACTAGGGAGTAGCATCGATACCACCAGGATAGTTGCTGCCGGCTTCTCGCTCGGAGGCACAACGGTGATCTGGCTTGCGGGCTCGATCCTCAACCTGGATGACCTGGGCAAGAAGTCTCCCCCTCCCCCTCCCCAATTCCTGGCGGATATCAATGCTCATAAACAGATGGCGCGCAATGACACCATCGTGAAGAACTCCTTTTTACATGCTGAAGAGTCATTCAGAGACCGGAGGTTCAAGGCCGTTTTTGCGCTGGCGCCTGCTATCGGTCAGGGATTTGATCAGAAGGGACTAAAAGATATAACCATACCCGTTCTTATCGTCGTAGGAGACGCAGATATAGTAAACCCCCTGGCCGAAAATGCCCGGCATTTTGCAGAGAATATACCTTCGGCAAGAAAACTGATTGTGCTGCCCGGAGAAAGGGGGCATTATACAAAACCGCCGGCAACCAACGAGCGGCCGCTGGAGTTGCAACAGGTCAGCGAGGTAGCCTGTCAATTTTTCAACGAAGTTTTGAAGTTGCCCATCTGAACCAACTTCTTTGCATCCTGTTATAAACGTTTAATGGCAGACTATTCAGCATTGCGCTTGCCAGCACAAGGGACAACCCGATGATCGAACCCGTCTTCCAATGCAGCCAGAGACTGCTGATGGCGATAACCACCGCCCCGGCGAGACCCAGGTAAAACGGAAGAAATTCATTCCGCTGCCGGCAGCCCCGCCACAACACCCACAGGTTGACGCCCAGGCCGGTGACCAGTAAAGGGACCAGCCAGGGGCTGAATGCCAGTGCATCGAGGCTGCCAATGCCCAGGACGCTCATATAGGCGACCAGGCATAGGGGGCATTTCGGAAAAAAAGCGATGCCCAGAAAGAGCAGCACCGACAAGAAATTATGAGTTACATTCCTCACCGTCCTCCCTATCTTCCGCTTATTGTCAACCAGGGCCTTTACTTTCCCGAAGACCTTCTGCTGGTCCCACTGGGTGCGTGTATAGGATCCATACACCGACCCATCTTTATCGAGGAGGTAAAGTTCTATCTTATGGCGGTTGACCATGCTGCCGATATAATTAACCCCAAGATGAAGATAAGCCTGTAGCGCCTCAAAGCCCCTGATCACCCGGAAGCTGCGGCAGTTCTCCCCCAAAACGACTTGCCGGCTCTCGTTATAGTTCCGCAGCCGGAAAGGCTCATCATACAGCGGATCATAGGTGAAGGTAGCCAGGTTAACCTGATCTCCCAGTCCTTTTTCCCGCAATAGCTGCTGCAAATGGGCCAGCCTTGTCACCGTTAACGAGCATTTATTGGGATTGTCGCAACGGGTATAAAAAAATACTATCACGGAGGGCTTACCTGAAAAATAATCCAGGTAAGAAAAAGAGGTTCCTGTATGATCTTCCATCCGCACCTCGCGGACAACCGTCTCCCTGAGTGAATGCCGACCCACCGTCCTGGAAAAAGCAACCTCTTCTTTTTCACAGCAATGCCGGGGAACCTCCCGGCTATCCTTTTCAATAACCGATAGAGTTTCCAGCACCAGCGCACGATTGTCAGCTCCCAGGTTGATCCGGGGGGAATTCAGCATTTCTTTCAGGGCGCCGGCATAACTTCTGGCATAAGCCCCGTACCATTGCAGGGTATGGAGTATTTCTTCCAGGGCAGTAGTATAATTTACAGAAGGGTGAGAGAGCTGCAGGCTGTCAAAGGAAATTCTATCATCACCATGAGAAAGGTTATTCATTGCGTTCAGCAGATAGGGAACTGCCTGCACCAACGGCGTCTTCTGTCCTCTCAGGGCCCTTGCGGCGCCGGCGATCAGGTAGGGATGCCTCCCATTCTCCAACTCTTCCAGGACATAGGGCACACCTTCTTTGGGCAACCCGGCATCTTTGAAACGGCTGAGGGTAAACCCCCTGATCCGAACCACTTCATTGGCGCCTCTGTCTTTAAATAAAAAACAGCGCTCGTCTAAAAAAGCCAGTAGCTTTTTAGGGCGGGAGGCTGATACCGCCTCTTCGATCCGGTCAGCGATAACATGGTCAGGTAGCTTTTCCACTTGACGCTATTTTTGTGACCTGTCCCGGCGGAGCAGGAATTGCCTGGATATTTTTTTCAAATTTTCGTCATGGCCGGACTGAAGATCGTCCACTGCCTGTTTGAACTTCGCGTCTTTAAATACTTCTGTCAGATCGTTGTGCAGGGAGAGAGAATTGAACGAGGCGGTCCGGATCTCCTTGTTCTCGCCCTGATCTGATATCAGTGACTTCAACGTGGGTTGAAAGGCTTCCGCGTTGAAGGAATTCAAGGCCGCGATGCTGCTGAGCCGGACGTTGGTATCCGTATTTTTATTCAGCAGGATCTGGTGGATAAGGTCCTGGGATGCCGGGTCGCCTGACAAGACATGGATGGCCTCCCGCATCACATCGGGATTGTGGCTGTGGGCCAGGATCTCCCGGATGACGGGGTAATATTCGGCACGGATGTCAAGCCCTAATAACTGGATAGCTTTAGCGTCGGGGACCAGGGCTTTGGTGGGGTCCTGCAGACCAGCGACCAGCCTCTTTTGGATCCTCTCATCCAGGTAGGCGGCCAGACTTTCGACGGCCGACTGTACCAGTTCGGGGTCCTGGTCGTCGACCAGTTTGCGCAGCGCGTCTTTGAAGGCAGGCAGTTGCGCGTTGAAGGCAGAAGAAGAAAAACTGATGGTGGATAAAGTTGCCAGTGCCGACCTCCGCACTTCAACAGGCTCTCCAATATCCGTGAGGATGGTGATCAGATCCTTTACAGCATCCTCACTGCCATGTGCGAAGTTGGTCAGTTTTTTCAAAGCGGCCACCCGCACATTCTTGTGCTCGGTTTTATTTTTTACCAGGTTGAATGTCTTTGCAACCAGCTCCTGGTCGGAAGGATCGATATGGGTGAGATTATTCAAGGCGCTGTTGATTTCGTTCGCGTTAACCGAAGCCCTTAATTTATTCGAAAGCTCGACGTGCCGGGCGATCAGTTCATGACTAGCCTGCTGCAACTGCTGTACGAAATGTTCCGCAGCGACCGCCCCCGGTGGTGTAAAGGTAATCTTTTCATAGTCGGCATAACTGGGCGCCCCGCCATTATATCCCTGGTAATCGATGTTTTCTTTAACAATGGGGGTGGCGGAAGGAGTGCTGGTAAAGGGCAGCTTGGGAAAGGGCCCTCCGGGGTGTGTACTTGGTTGCGGGTGCCTTGCCACTCCATTCCAGGGCCACATGGTGTCTTCCAGGTAGTCCCCGATGGTCTGTTTACTGGTACCCGGCGTAAATGCTCCCTGACGGGTATAAGTCAAGGGATTGGTAAGGTCATATCGGTTGTTCATCGACTGCCAGACGGCCCAGATCCGATCGACATTACAGTGCAGGAGGAAGAAGAGAGGGTCCTGGGGAGCCGTGTCCGGGTGGAACAAGGGAGCTGAAGAACTAAAGGAGGTATGGGCATATCCATGGGGATCGCCTTCCATAGCCCGAAAACTAAGGAAATCGGTACCCAGCGCCACCGTCTGTTCGTCCGTACTGACTAAGGCCGGCTCCGTCAGCTCGTGAAACCTGGGTTGCCGGACAATACCGGTCCGGTTATCTATCTTCCAGGAGAACAGCGGGTTGCTGGTACTGATCCGGACAGTGCCCGTATTCGTACGCGCCCCCATAAAATCTTCCGTGAAAAGTTTAGGGGCAGGCTCGTCGAACTTCCAATAAGGAAGAGCAACGGAAGGGTCGAATTTTTGTAATTGTCTTTCCAGGTCTAAAATATAGGCCCGGTGCCAGGGTAAAAAACTACATCTTGGAACAGCATCGTTAAAAGTATGGATCTCCCGGTCTGCATTCTCATCATGCATTTTCCGGTAAATTTCATAATTCAGCACGCCCTGCGAGAGATTGAGCTTTACAAAAGCGGTCAGAAACCGGTCTCTTTCCTCATCCGTCAGAGTATTGGCATTCTTCCGCACTCTGACCATCAGCGACTGCTGACCCAGCACGGTCCCCGTCACCGCATCGGTCACCGTGACGCTGACATCCTGATCCTTCTTGCTGGCCGTCTTGCCACCTATGAAAAAAACAACTTCACTGCCATCGGCGGGAAGGGTGAGGTTTAACGTAGGACTCTCCTGTCCGTTACGGCTGGTAAAGAATTTCACGTCACCCCCTCCCGGCTGGCCGGGCACGCTCTTCAATAGGATGGCCACCGCTTGCGCCTGTGGAGTGGTGAGCCGGATAGTGCAGGGCTGAGGAGTCCATCCGATGTAGGCGGCATTTACCCGCTGGCCATTTATTTTGATCTCGATGCTCATAAGGATAGCAAGTTTTAATTGGGAGGCTAAAGGTATACCGGCCGTCAGGGAAAGTCAACGGGGAAAACACCCTTTCTTGCCTTCGATAGATTATTCTCGCACATCCCCGGACAAACCGGTATAAACAATATTTTCACAATGCAACCCAATCTTCCTGCCCGATGACGGCCGTCAATATACTACCATTGTGGTATTGTACGTCCTCTGCATTCTTCTGAGCTTTGCCGCAGTTATCTTAACAATCATTAAACTTCTCTTATGAAGCCCCTTAAACATTTGCAATCTGCAAGGTTGCTGCAGCTAGCTATTGTTATCTCTCTATTCAGCATCTCCTGTCAGAAGAGTCAACTGACCGCCAACACCGAAAATGCCTATATCTCCAATCCAGGCTCTATCATTATCTTTCCCCCGATAATCCGCGTCAACTGGGTGAGACTGGCGGATCTGCCTTTCGGCGACCTGACTCCCGGTGATGTGCCATTGGGCAGGATAAAGCTCCAGGGTTTTACCATTGGCGGCAAAGGCTATTTTTGCGGCGGGGAGGCTGTCACCTCTTTTACCCTGGTCCAGGAAATGAAGGACCTCTGGGAATACGATACGGCGACCCATGCCTGGACCCAGAAGGCCGCTTTCCCCGGCCCCCTCGTGGATGATGCGACCAACTTCGTCATTGGAACCAATGCCTATGTGGTCGTCAATAACCAAACCTGGCAATATAGCCAGACCTCCAACACCTGGACGCAAAAAGCAAGTTTGCCCACCGTCGCACGCGCTCATGCCACGGCCTTTGCCATTAACGGAAAGGGATATGTGGGCTTTGGCAACGATATTACGAATGGTACCGGCGACCTGGCTGACTTCTGGCAATACGATCCTGGCTTGAACAGTTGGACGCAAAAAGCTTCGTTCATCGGGGCTAACAGGGAAGGGGCCGTTGGTTTTGTTATTAACGGAGAAGGATATGTCTGTTCCGGAGCAAATGTGACCAGCCCCAGTACGATCTATTTAACGGATCTTCATCAATATGACCCCGGCACCAATACCTGGGTAACAAAAACGAGCCTGCCCGCCACCGGCCGGATGAATGCCGTCGGTCTCAGCGGCCTGGGCAGCGGGTTTATTCTTACCGGCAGCAGCGGCACCGCCATTCTCAATGATTGCTGGCGCTATACGGCCACTACCAATGCCTGGACGGGCCTGCCCAATGTGGGAGGAAGTGTTCGGGATTATGCCGGCGGTTTCGAGATCGGCAACAATCTATACATTGCCGGGGGTATCGGATATATCGGCTCGGACGGGATGAAAGATTTCTGGACCTTGCATTTATATCTTTAATAAAGAGATACTACGGAAGGTTGGCAAACTTCTTCACAGCACTATAATCCTTCATATTAATATGGGCCTGTTGCATGCTGTTGACCGTTTCTCCGCTTAGTGCTACCAATTTGTAAGATAGCGTCGGCATTGTATAAGTGATCTGATCCGGTATATGAGAAAAGTCAGACCCTGTTGGCCAAAAATAAAAATGAAGACGTACCGTGCCGATATTGGTCTCATAATCCCAGTTATCGGTAAATGTCCAGGTATCCTGTTCCAGTATGCTATAGGGCATTGGGTCCCACTGATTGGCATTGGTCGGGCTCAGTTGTACAAAGGCCAGTACCATACCCGAATTCAGTAGCGCTGAAGTAACGGCTGGGAAAGCACAGTCGTGGTAACGGGTAAAATTGGTTAAATAGCTGGTGGGTGAAATCGCCCGGTTGAAAGATGCCCGCCATAAGAAATCACTGCTGGACAGCGTAAACTTTTCCACGAGGACATTGGCATTGCCTTCCGGGCCCTGGGGGCCCTGGAGAAGGACCGGGACACCCCAGCCTGCATCAGTTTTGGGGCCATACAACATGAAGGTTGTCTTATTAAGGTAATAGTCACCGGTAATCCCTACACTGACATCCGGAGCAGTGGTGCCGGAATAGATCTGACTTCCCGCTGCACCGGCAGTCCCGCTGGCTCCTGAGGGACCTGTCGATCCTTTGAGGACAATGGGGCTGCCCCAGCCGGAGGCCGTTTTAGGGCCATACAAATTCCCGGTGGATATATCAAGGTAATAATCACCTGTAGCACCGGAGGTACTGCCAGTAGGGGCACCGGATCCGGCAAAGATCTGGCT
>DATJJD010000218.1:0-26059 GCA_035492545.1 Puia sp. | reverse complement strand
CCGGAACGGTAAAGCTGGTAATCCCTGCAGATTATAAAAATTGGGTTGTGCGGCTTCGTTCCATCCGAAACGAACGGCTACCGGCGAAGACAACCCCCTGGCCGACACCAACACCTTATCTCCTTTGATGACAGCCTTAGCGGGAATAAAATTGCCGTCCGCGCCTGCCACCTCCCACCAGTCCAACGGTTTGCCATCACGGCTGATCAGTCCGCTGCCTATCGCGGTAAACGTCAGTTCTATCTGATGCTGCTTTATTACCATCGATCGATAGATCGGCCCGGAGCAGGCGAGTTCGTGATGTCCATAATCATTGGCCAGCGCCCAGAGGGCCAGGCGTCTTCCGATCTCCCATTTATAAGCAGGGTGCAGGTCCTGCAAACTGTCCACCAGGTCGGTAGTCACGACCATGCCGGTATGCGGCAGGGAGATCGCCTTCTCTTGTGCTTCCCAGAAAGCGGGCTCTGTCGTTGGGGAATGTGGCTGGTCACCGCCGGTGCTGTGAGAATAATAGAAGGGGGCTATTTGAACGAAGTAAAAGGGGAGATTAGTGCCGGCCCAGCATTGGCGCCAGCTGCCGATGAGCTCTTCCATTTTTTTGGGGTACCGGAGGGTGTCATTTAGGAAGCAGTTGGTCTCTCCCTGGTACCACAAAAAACCTTTTATCGCAAAAGGGGCCAGGGGCCGGATCATCGTCTCATAAAATTTCCCTCTGCTGCGGGACGTATCTCCCGTGGGGGGCAAAAATGGTTCGATCGCGCTGCCGGGGACCGATGCGCTGATCACACCGATAGGTACGCGCAACTGCTTATAAAGTTCTTTGGCAAAGAAATAACCCGCGGCGGAGAAATCCCTTAAAGGAGCGCCCGACGCTGTATCCCAGGCCCGGCGTATGTGACTATCCGGTTTGCTATAATTGTTACGCACCAAAAATATACGGATGGCGGGGTTGTTGGCTTTATTCAGTTCGTCTTCCGGGGCTGAGCCGTGCGCTGCTTTTTCAAATTTGCTGTTCTTGCGCATGCTGTATTCCATATTCGACTGACCGGAGCAGAGCCAAACTTCACCGATGAGGATGTTCTGCAGGTGGATCGTTTCGGCTGTGGCTGAACCAGGCGCGTTTGCCGGACCGGACAGACTGGCCGTTACCACCAATTCCTGCGGTTGGGCCGAGGCGGGCATCGGGTCTAACAGCAGCTTCCATTGCCCTTGTGTGTTGGCTATTGTCTTTTTTGTCTGTCCGCTAAAGGTGACGGTAATCGCAGAACCGGGAGCAGCGGTGCCCCATACCGGAACAAGTCGATCCCGTTGAAGGACCATGTTGTTACCTAATATTTTGGGAAGTGTAAGCCCGGCGGTCCCCACTCCGGTAGCCGAAGCCGCCGCCGGCGCCCCTTTCAACCAGATCGCATAGGTCCAGGCCGCCGCATTGCTATCCGGCTTATGTGCCGGGTCTTTGTACCATTTTCCGATATTGGCAAAGGGATAAACCGGCAGCGAAGTCTTTTTCCCGTTGCCCAGTATGATCGGCACTTCATAACCCGGTCCCAGAATATCCTTCTCCGGCGCCGGCAATGGCTTCAGGCCGGCAGCGTCTACCAATACATATTTCACCGTATCCATCCATCCCCGGGCAAAATCGGCCGTGTCCCCTTTGTACCAGATATCGTCCAGGGCATAAACTACAGGGCCCCGGACCAGCGCATAGGGGGCATCGTTATCTGGCTGTGTCTTGTAGGGCTTGCGATCCGAAGTCTTATTGTAATGATCGTGTCTTACCCATTTCAGCTCCATCGGCAGCTCCAGGGTAATGCGGTCGCCGGCATGCCAGGTACGGGTGATGCGGGCATACGTTCCGGGTTCAGGAGCAGGCTGCTCTTTCCCGTTGACAGCCAGGGCAGCACCCTTGCACCAGGCGGGAATACGAAGGTTGACAGTGAAAGTAACGGGCGCAATGGGGTCTACTGTAACGGTGATTTTTCCGTCCTGCGGATAATCAGTTTGTTGGGCGAATCTTATCTTCCCCATCTCCGCTACGGAAGACATATACTGATTGATATAGATATTACCCGGGCTGCCGGCATAGATAAAACCGGGCAGCATGGAAAGAAGCCGGTGTCCGCTGCCCATACAGCAATCGGGCTCCCTGAAATATCCTTTGGGGGTATAACCATTGGGAGGGGTAAAATAATGGTTGGCATCTCCGTCGATGGTCTGTTCGGCGAAGACCTGGTTCCACCCTATCTTCTCCATCGCATCCGCATATTTGGGGTCGCCGGTGAGGTCGAGCAGGTATTGAGACAACTGCATCCAGGACATAGTGGCGCAGGTCTCCATCATCTCTCCCGTAAGGGGTTTGATAAAATCCCTTTCATAATGTTCGCCGACACTCACCCCTCCTGTGATATACAGTTGGCGGGCAGCCACATCGTTCCATACGCCCACTACCTTTCGCAGGTAGGATGAATCCCCGGTACACTGGTACATTCTCAGCAGGCCCAGGAAGTTCATCTGGAAGGTATGCGTATGTACATAGGGCTGGATCTTATCGACGGTGATTTCACCCGCCGCCACTTTATCCAGGTTGGACCAGGTTTCCCAGCCACTCCATTTGTCGATGTTGCTCACCACCCATTTGCACCAGTTAAGATATCTTTTATCGCCTGTCAGTTCGTAGAGGCGCATCATGGGATCGATCAACAGCGTTCCCTCCCAGGAATAGTGAATACTATGACCGGCAAGATCCGAATGCATCGTACCTTTCAGGGTTTTCCCTTTATTCTCCGGGTAATGGGTGGAGGAAGGCCAGAATTCCGCTTTACCCGGGCCGATGGTCTTTATAAAATAATCTCCCAGTTTCGCTGCGGCCTGCAGTCCTTTGGGGTCTCTCCATATTTCGTAGGCTGTCAGCAGGGCATGCTGGGTGAAATATAATTCATACGCGTCCATGCCCCGCAGAGGTTTCTCCGGAGTACGGATGCTGTCGGCGGTGATGCCCAGGTAGCCATCCGGGGCCTGGGCATGCAACATTCGCCCATATACATCGCGGGCTTCCCTTTCGAGGGCCGCATCTTCCGTACGGGTGGCCGTCAGGATAGCGGATTCCAGCCATTTACCCGGCTGCTCGCCTTTCCTCCAGTCCCAGGCGGTGAAGCTGCGCTGTTCAACCAGGCGAATATAGTTGTCGATGGGAAAGGTCTTTAGAAAATGGTCTTTATTCTTATTGATCCGGTCACCGGCAAAACCACCTATCTCTGTAACTTTAGTGGCGGGGATGGCCTGTTCGGCTTCCTTTGCATAGTGGGGAGCTTTTACCCAGCGGCTATCCTCCTGGCAGAAAGCCGCCATGGCAACAGCCTGGGCAGTACAAAGGGACAACGCTATTTTCTTCCAGGATCTCATGTTATCATTTATTCGTCTTCAGGTAATGGATGGTAAACCGGGCCCGTGGAACTTTGTCACCGGCCTGCGGCAGGTCCGTTTCTGCTTCCGGAGGGGAGTCCGCCGTGGGAGAATGTCTGGTCTCTCCCGTGCGGAACACGATATGTCCAAAACTTGCTACCGGGGCAAAGAACAATTGCGTCAAGACATCCTTGTCATCCACGTTGACCGTATACATCCGGGTGTCGGTATTCAGGGTGACACGGATCTTATACGTTTTTCCGGCCTGGTAAGTCATGATCTTTTTCACCCTGGCGCCGGCCTTGGTGATGAAGGTGCTGTCGGGCTCCCAGCTCAATCGCACGGCCGGAGTATTCTTTTCGTCCTGGAATTCGATCTGCAGCTGACCATGATCGTTCTGTCCCGGTGTAATAGCAAAAGTCGCCTGCATCTTTTTGGCAACGGGCAACACTCTCTCCACCATCGCAAAGTCATACGGATCGGCATCATCCAGCTTCAACGTGCGGGTACCGTCCATATCGGTCTGAATAGATACGGGCGCCCACAAGGGGCTATAGACATTCCATTGTGCCAGTTCTTTTCCTTTTGGCATTTGGGTAAAAACGTCGTCGACATCGGTTTCTACCTTATCCGTCACCGGGACAGGGATTTCGGCAACCCAGATGTCTTCCTTATTCATGCTATAGGTTACCCAAAGATTGCCGTCGGGAGGTAAGCCGTTACCTTCCTCGATGCCCCTGGTATACTGCGGTCCATAGCTCTTATAGTTGCCGCCATACCGGGCCGTGGAGATCTCCCCCTGCACGAGCAATAAATTGGTATAGTTCAATCCGTCCCCGCTGGTGGAGATCGCCAGGGGCCATCGGAATTCAGAGGGGTTATACACGGCAGCAAATTTCCCGTCTGATGTATGTTGCCCCCAGATCTTTGCGTTACTATTGACAAAATGAGGAGCCCGCGTCACGGGGCTCCAGGTTTTTCCCTCGTCCTTGCTGATACCGGTCAGGGCATTTTTCCAGAGTCCCACCACCCGGTTGTCGGGGAGATGATAAAAATTAAAGGCTTTATAATCTTTGTGCAGGGGAATGAGGGGGTCTTTGCGGTCCGTCTCTTCCACCCACTGCATCATCATCAGCGGAGTCGCCATCAGCTCGTTGCAATCGGCTATAAAGTTTTTGTCTTTGCTGGTCGTATAGAAGGGGTAGGAAGTATTTTTTTCGTTCCAGGCCGGGTTGTAGTGGATGAAATAGATAGGGCCAAAACTTCCGTCTGTATGAACTTCCCGGACTACCCTGCCGATGCCCTTGCCGTCATTGGGATCATCATGAGGGTCCAGGCAGATGCCATAGAAGCCCAGGGCCAGCAACCGGTGCTGCTTCGACACATAGAACCCCATCCGCTGATGCATGACGGCATACAGGTCTTTCGCTACCCCGGGATGGCCTTCCTTGGTCGTTCCATCAGGAATTTTATAGGGAGGAAAGAGGACCACCGGCCTGGACCAGTTATAGCCGTCAGGAGAGGTAAGCAGCAGGGTTTGTCCGGGAGGGACACTCTCACCCGTTTTATCGCTCAGGTATTCCAGGTAGAAGGTATGGTTCCAGTAAGCCAGCATCGGGGCATGGTTGTAGGTCCACCCGAAGCCATCGGCTTCTTCGGGATGTTCGCGGTTGGCGCGGAATACCTGGATATTATGAACGCCCACCACGGGTGTCAGCTGACCATGGTGATAATCTACGTTTGAAAGGGTAAGACCGGTGTAATGAACAACATCCCGTGAAGGGTTTGTCGTCTGCGCGGTATCCTGCGCCTGCGAAACACCCACCATGACCCCGAGGCTGGCGGTAATAAGTATATTTCGAATAAAATGACCCATCTCTTTTTTATTTTACGGTTTCCAGCCAGGCATGCGCCATCAGCTGCGCCCCCGCCAGGCTGGGATGCACGCCATCCGCCGTCCAGTAAGATCCGGGAGCGGACTGTAATGCCTTGTCATAGATAGCCTGGTAGGGGATAAAGACCGCATTGTATTGATCGGCTATCTCCCGTGCGGCATTACGATAATCATTAAAAGCCGGGTACCAGGCCGCATCCACTGCCTTCACCCCTATGATAGCATAGGGCTCGCCGATGATGAGCTTTACCTCCGGCAATTTTTGTCGGGTCCTGTCCAATAAAGCTTTGTAATCGTCCTGGTAGGTCTTCAGCGTACCCTTATAGTTATTTACCAGGGTATGCCAGAAATCATTGACCCCCACCAGGATGCTCAGCACGGTGGGCTTCAGGTCCAGGCAGTCGGCGTCCCATCGCTCAGCCAGCTGATAGACTTTATTCCCGCTGATGCCTTTGTTATATATATGCAGGTTCTTACCCGGGTTGTTATACAATAAACCGGAGGCGGCCAGTAAAGGATAACCACTGCCCAATGCGGAAGTACTGTTGGCATTGTTGTCGTCTTTCTTCCGGTGGGCATCTGTAATGGAGTCACCCTGGAAAAGAATGATATCGTCTTTTTGCAGGGTTATTTTTTTTGTCTTTTCGGGAGCATAAGCAGCTGAAACGATGTCCGGAATATTAACAGCCAGAAGCCCTCCCAGAGAAACCCTTTTTAGAAACTGACGGCGCTGAAATTTCATTGTTTTTTATTTTTTTGCAGGTCTTCCAGCGTCTGCTCATCTGTCATGACGATGGTCCCATGTTTGTGTCCTTCCGGAACAGCTACGCTGTCCGTGATGTCCGTAAATGTTTTAAAGTCTGCCGTCCGCATGGCGCCATATTTTTTCGCCCGATAACTATCATAATAGATCAGCCAGTCTTTCCCCACTTTAGCGACCGTAGGCCCTTCTGTATATTCCGGTGTAAAGGCGGGGCTGTCTTTTTGGAAAGGGCCGGCCGGCCCCCCGCCGAAAGCCACTTTGATATTGCGTTGCAGGCGGGTGTTATCTTTAAATACCAATACATAATTTTCTTTATCCCGCTGTACGATGGTAGCATCGATGACACTATAGCCGGGATCGAAAAAAAGTTTAGTGGGTGTGAAGGTTATAAAATCCCGGGTAGTGGTAGAATACAGCCGGTGGTTGTTCTTCTCGTCTTCCAGGCCGCGGGGAAACCGGAAGGGGATCGTAGTAGCCCATACAATGATGAACTGGTCGCTGTCCTTTTCATAGAAGATCTCCGGCGCCCAGACATTGAAGGCCTCAGGTTCATGTTGCATAACGGGGATGAACTGCTGTTCGCTCCAGTGTACCAGGTCTTTGGAGCTGGCGTAGCCAAAACCTTTGTCGCCATTCCAGCCCGAAGTCCAGACCAGCCGCCAGACCCCATCCGCCCCCTGGGCCATCGAAGGATCACGCATTAGCTTTTTCTCCCCGATGGCCGGCTTGAGCCAGGAGCCACCGAGGTCAGTCCAATGATAACCGTCGTGGCTATAAAGAAAGTAGAGGCCGTCCGTTGCCGGCTCCCGGAAGGAGGTGAATAGATACACCGATTTGTCCGGGCTGCCGCCTTCGCCAGGGATAGCTTTCGCTGCAGCACCTTCCTTTACTCCATCCAAAACCAGCACCCAGTCATTGCCATTCGCCGGTTCTCCCGGCGGGTCAAAGGTTTGCACTCCCTTGTTGGGGAATAGACCAATCTCCTGCCAGCTTCCGTCGCGGGGACTATACCAGGATGCCCGCACCTGGCTGCCTGTTATCTTCCCCATGCTGATAGTCATCGTACGTCCATTACAGGTATAGATGAAGGCATATTGTTTGCCGCGGGTAGCTGCCAGGTAATCATAACGTTGCCCCTGAGAAGCCACCAGCGATGCATCCGGCGTCCGTTCGAAATAAGGTCTGGACAACATTAATTTCTTCAGGTAGGCCATCTGCCCGGCGCCAGGGTCGTTGATCGCCTGGGACCAGTAGTCTTTTGCTCCGTAGGAGCTTTTCTTATCCCCGGGCTGGTGCATCTGCATGACGGAATTATCACCATACGTATACCCACAGGCTCCTGCAAACACAGACCAGTACCCATACCGTCGCACGTCCTTGTCCGTCCAGCGGGGCTGGAGGGTATCATGCAAACCGTAAGGGATGTGTTCATAAGAAGGTTCGGCATCCAGCACCGGCCTGACCGGCGCCTTTTTATAATCTGCCTGGATGTATCTCCAGTTATCTTCTCCATAATGCGGATCGTCGCGGGAGGTATCCTGGGCGTAGCTACGGTGCCCTGACTGAACGCTGTTGAAATCCAGCCATTTTTGCTCCTGGAACCAGAAAGAGGAGCTGGCGCGTCCCCGGGGATGAAAGGTGATCAGATGGTCCGGATCTTTTGCACGAAGGGTGGCGCCGATGACATTCCATACCCGGAAGGAATCGGTTCCTTTGATATCTCCCCCGTTCATCCATACTATATTGGAGTTGGCTTTATATCTTTCTGCCAGGAATGTTGCATAGGTCCTTGCCTTATCTTCGCTGATGTGGGCCGATTTTACGACACTGCCCCAGACAGGCACCAGGGCGATGTAAATTCCTTTCTCCGCCGCCTTATGGATAATATAATCGATGTGGTCCCAGTAGTTATTCCGGCCGGTTGTCCTGGGCCGGGCGATATCGCCATTCTCCAATGCCGGGGCGCCCTCAACGGTTGCATCGTGCAAACTATGCAGCACCATCACCTGTACCAGGTTAAATCCTTTTTTCCGTCGGTCTTCCAGGTATTGATCTGCCTCTTCCCGGCTTAGCTTTGTCAACAGGAGCCAGCCCGTATCCCCCAGCCAGAAAAAGGGGTCGCCTTTCTCCGTCATCAGGTACCTCCCGTTAGCGGACAGGCGAAGGCGTGGGAGGCCATCCTGCTGGCTGGCAGCCCTTTCCCGCTGCGGAAGCAGCGTCAGCATCATAATCCCTATCGATATCAACAAATATGTTCGCATGTTTCATCATTTCACTATCCATAAGACGACCGGTCCCTTTCCTGACGCAGGGATGGCAACACTCTTTCCTCCTGTGATCGTTTTCTTATCTTCTTCCATCCGGCCGTCTTCCGGGTTTATTTTTCGTACATGGAATTTCCCTTCCATTCCGCTGAGATTGATGGTTATCTCTCCGGCGCCGTTGTTATAAATAATATAACCGTTATGCCGGTCGCCGAGCGTCCATTGTCCGTTGGGGCTGCCCGGTAAGTCTATCGGTCGCATGCGGGCTGCGGCCTCTTCGAATTTATCATTTACCTGGGGGATGTTGGCCAGCGAACCTCCTGCCATGAACACCGCCCACCCGAAGTTATCGCAGCCTTCGGCAGAATACAGCACGGCCTTGTCAGGATAACGGTCCCGGTATTCCCGTACGGAATGATAGACCTGTTCGAACGAAGGCCGTTTGGGTTTCAGCAACCGCTCGTGCTGACGGGGCGCCAGACTTTGCCCTCCCAGTGGTGCATACACTTTACCATCCTGTTGGTAATACCAGTAGCGGATGTCGATGAGGTCGATGGTGGCGGCCCGGGCAGGGTCCGTAAGAATAGCATCCTGGACATCTTTGGTGGTGCTGAGCCCGATGATCTCATGTTTGGTCTTCTCTTGTTCCCACTGCCGTATATTGTCCACCCAGAACTGAACAAAATTTAGCGGACCCGTGAATTCGGCGCCGATCAGCTGAATAACCCCCGTGTTGTGGGAGAAGTTGTCCAGGCATTGCCGGATGAAGGCCCGATGGAGAGCGCTGCGCACGGGATGCGTCGTATCATAGAATTGTTCGGCCATGAAAATCCGTTTGTCCCCTGCAAAGGGAGGAGGTTCGGGGAAGCCGGTATTGTTAATATTGTTAGCGGGTCTCCAGGGGAAATCAGCATAGTGGGCGCCCGCCTCGATGATATTATGCTGAAAATAATTTTGATGGATCAGCACCAGTCCTTTCTGGTCGGACAGGTCGGCAAAATGCCGGAGACGGTCCCAATACCAGGGGTTGTATTGGGTAAGATCGTATTTGCTGAGTCCATCCCAGGCGGTATCCCGGCCGCCGCGTTTAAAAGGTAATTCATAAAAGGGGGGCCAGACGTCCCCGTCCAACCGGCGGATACGTTCGTGGTCGTCCCGGCGCCGCTCGTACCAGAGTCCGTAGTTGTGATCCAGCGCGACGACGTGGTGTTGTTCCATACTATCGGTCAGCTCATCCAGGTCATCGGTAAGTCCGGGGCCGTTACGACCGGGAACATAACGGGTAATAGCGGGTTTGGCTTCCTCCACACCGTAAGGTCGTACGGTGCCCTGCCACCAGGGTTCGTAATGGCGCCTGCCTGTCAATACCATACCTCCTCTTACCAGCCAGCCGTTGACCACCTGCATAGGTGCGGCGTTTTTTGCCGCTGCCGGGATGCTATAGCCGATCTTATCGATAGCAGGTGCACTGCCCGCTTCTACGGGAATGGGGTTTCTTTCTGCCGCCTGATCGATCCATTCGGCCATCTGGATCCGGGGCTTTTTGGACTGGGCGATGAGGGCGGCGGCCTGTTGGACGGTGGGGCTGCTGGAAGCTTCGGTCTCCATCGGCAGGATCTGTCCCCTCTCTGCTGCTTCGTGGCCCAGCCGGTCCGCCAGCTGTGCATAATAGAAGCTCCGGGGCTGTATCGTTGCATTGGATTCTCCCCAGTAGCCGTCCCCGCCGAACTGCGCCCAGGAGCCAAAAGCCCAGTTCTCCGCGCCGGGAGGGCGATAGCAATTGATCCGGGCAGCGGTGCAATTCCAGAACACGCTATTGGCAGCACACCAGCCGGCGCCTTGTGCATCCTGTTCGCGGTTGGCATAGCTCAATACCTGTGCATCGATGTTGACCACGTCGAAGAGGATACCAGAGGCCCAGCTATCGATCGCCCCGCTGAGACTATAAGGATGGGAAGACTGGCATTGTACAAAGGCATTAGGTCCGGGAGCGCAATACCCCACGGAGAAGTCATGGAAAGCGTATTCCGAATACAGCCGCTGGAAGAGGGTCTGGCCGCCCGATGTAAAGAAGCTATTACGACGCTGGCCCCCTATTTCAGATATGGGGGCCAGGTATTTACAATCTTCGACGGTTATCCGGTTAGCCGTCTCCAGCACCGCGACGGCAGAGCCGGCAAAATGCTGAACGATGACCTGTCTTACCCAGGCGTCGGAAACATTTTCCAGGGTGATGGCCATCCAGCTATGCGCTTCATCTTTTTCGTTATTGCTATCATAGGCGCTGCGGCACCGAAGGTTCTCGACACCCACTTCCGCAATACGGCCAGGCCAGTGGTAAAGGGCCACCTTTCCCCCGCCAACAGCCGTATCCAGGGCTGTCGTCAGCGGGGCGTCCAGGGTGATGGTTTCCTTGTCAGCAGACACCACTTTCCGGTCCCACCATACATCCCGTTGTCCCGCCTTCCAGCCCAGCGCGGAGATGCCGCCACCGAAGGTCTCCATGCCCAGTGTGCGGATCCAGGCTGCTGTTGAAGGTCGATGTACCAGGATGGCATCTCCTGCTTTGAAAGGGTTGGTTCCGGACAGGTGGATGGTCCGGGCATTCACCGGCACATAGGGGTCGGCAATAGTATATTCTGTCTCCGTTTTTCGGTTATTGATGCCTGCTACCCGGATCAGGGTCCGTCGGTCGTGTCCCTTAGCCAGTAATACTGTGCCGTCCTCTCCCATGCCGCTGCCACGGAGTACGACCCCGGAATGCCGCATCAGTAAACTGCCGGTTATCTCATACACGCCTTTTTCCAGCAGCACGGCTCCCCGGATGCCCTGTACGTCGGCGGGAAGTCCTCCCACATAGTCAAGGGCTGCCTGCAAACGAAGGGTGGCGTCACCTGCCTTTAGCGGAACGACGACACGGACAGGGACATTGGGTATGGGGGCATCGCCGCCTTTATAACCGCTGTAAGAAAAGTCGGGTATCTGGTCTCCCTTTTCATCCGGAGCGTATACCAGCTTCCCTCCTTTTGCCGCTGCGACGGGTGGTGGCGGTTCAGCCTCTTTCGTTTTCTTTTGAGCATTCGCGGGTAAGGACAAAAATAATGCGGCGGAAACGGCTCCCACCAGTAAGGGTAAACGAAATCTTTTTGGGTCGACGTGCATAGGATCATTACTTTACAGTCTTCTCTCCTTTCAGGGCAAGGGTGTTCAAATAAACCTCGATATTGGAATAACCTCCTCCATTAGCCGCGGGCTTGGCGGAGTCATTGGGGTTCTTCGGGTTCAGGCCATGCCGGATCTCCCAGTCGTCAGGTAGTCCGTCATTATCCGAGTCCTTATACGGCGTGCCTTTATAATCGGGGTACCCGCCTACTTCCACAATATTGGTAACGATGCCCAGTTTATAGGAATCCTTGGGTAATTTACGAACTTTAAACTGACTCATCGTGTCGGTATTGACCTCCTGGTAAGCGATCTTCCCCGTACGCACCTGTTCTACCACCCGGGTATCCACCGGATCACGCTGTGGTAAGGTAGCGCCTACATTCGCCAGCACGAACTTATACGCTTCTTCTGTCGGCAGGATCTTTACAGCAGGCATGGGGAATGGTTTGTCAACTTTCATGTAGTCCTTATACTGAGCTGCATCTTTCTCCTCTCCTACCTGTACGCCGCCGGCCCAGTTATCCTTCGTGATCTCCGGAAAGCCATCCATGATATTGCCGTTGACATAGGCCCTTCCGAAATGCAGTTCCTTGAGTTTGCTGCGGCCGGATTCAGGCTTTAGGATACGATGACCGACGGGTGCATCTTTGGGAGTGACCGGTCCCGGTTTGAAATAATTGTTGATGATATTGAAGAGGGAGGTATAGTCACCTCCGTCCATGCTGCGGTGATGCCAGTTGAAGACGATGTTGTTGACAAAGTTGAACACCCCGTTCCATCCGATGGAAGGGTTGCGGCCCGTATTATCTGCCCAGAGGTTGCGTACCAGCATACAGTTCTCTCCGCCCATGGTGGTGCCGAAGGCATGGTTCCAGGTGTCCAGCGATTCCGCGGAGATGCAGTTCTGAATGGTGATATTTACCGTTCCCAGTTTTTCTTCTTTGGAGCCGTCCCCCGGATCGAACATATGGCGGTACATGGAAAAATTCTCATCGAGCCCCCAGCTGGTGGAGACGTGGTCTACGATGATATTACCTACGGGGTTGCCGCCGAGGGCGTCGTCGCGGCGTCCTACATCGGTCTTGCCGCGGCGGAAGCGCATATAACGGATGATGACGTCATGGGTATTGACCCAGAAGGATTCGCCGGCCACACAAACGCCGTTGCCGGGGGCGGACTGCCCTTCGATGGTGATGTAAGGGGCACGGACGATGATGGGGCTATTCAGATGGATGATACCTGCCACGTTGAAGACGATGATGCGGGCGCCGCCTTGTTCGCAGGCCCAGCGAAGGGTACCGGGGCCGCTGTCTTCCAGGCTGGTGACCACCAATACTTTGCCGCCATGGCCGCCAAAACTATGGGCGCCGCCCCCTTCGGCCCCGGGGAAAGCGAGGATGGGAGACTGTGGCAGGTCCGTTGGCCGTGCTGCCCAGGGAATATAGGGTTTGCCATGCCGGGCATCGTTGTCGACGATAGGTAGTGCCACCTGCCAGGCGGAGTCCGACCGGCGATAGGTTTCCTTGATCAATGCCTCCGATTGCGCCTTGACCTCGTCGGGTATGGTTGGATATTGGGCCCTGACAGAGCCTGTTAATAATACAGCGGAAACAGAACATAACAGAAAGATCCTTCTTTTCATTTCGAACATTTTTAATTTTCAATTAGTTACTTCAGGGGGTCAAAAGAGCCGCCCCAGGTGTTGTTCTGTATCAGGTTAACATTGTTTTGCAGTGAGCTCAACGGAATGCCGAAGAAATAGTCGGCGCTCTGCACCGCCAGCGGATAAGTATCCTGCGTCTGTATGCTCACCGTAAAGTTGGTCGTATATACATTGTCCAGCGACACATTGGCTGCCGCATCTCTCGTACTCACAAGATAGTCGGTATACGTATTGTTATTGTTCAGCGTAACGACCATTTTATTCCTCATCTTCCCGTTCAGCGTGCTTTCCAGCAGTTTCCTCCGGCGAAGATCGAAATAACGCTTGCCTTCAAAAGCCAGCTCGATCTTTCTTTCGAACATAATGGCATTGATCATCTGGTCATGATTCATCCCTGCAGTAAGACCATACAAGTTATCACTGCCGGCGTCGATACCCGCCCTTTTACGTATGGCGATCAGATTCGCATAGGCCTCCTGCGCTACACCCAGATTGCCTATCTCCGCCGCAGCCTCCGCCTGGTTCAGCAGGACTTCAGCATACCGCATCTCGATCCAGTCGGTACCCGCATAGGTCATATTGGTCAGGGTCAGCGACGGATCGACTCCCTTGCGCAGGTAAAAACCCGATGCGCTCGCGGAAGACTCCGTGCTCGCCGTCTTGGTGGGATTGCTCTTGGTATTGGGATAAAAATAGGTCCAGACACGATACGTTGAATTGCCGTTAATCCCCCAGTTACAACCATTATACGCAATGGTCTGATAAAAACGGGGATCCCTGTTGTCAAAAAAAGTCTGCAGATTATAGGCATAACTGCTGCTCAGCGTGTCCTTCCCGTCTTTCATCGGGAACGCCGCAGCCAGCTCCCAGGTCGGAGTATTGGACCCACCCGTCGTCGAAAGATATTTTGGTCTGCATGCGGCATCATACGTTTCATTGTTCAGGTCATTGTCCACGTTGGAAGTATTGTATTCGGTCACCCACACCGCCTCGGGATTGCGCGGAGTGCTGCCCCCGGCGCTGCCTTCTGTCGTCCACATGGTGTAATCCCATTTGGGATAGAGACCGAACCCATTGGTGGTCAGCGTAGCGATGGCCGCCGTACTGGCGTCATAGGCTGCTTTCCACCGGGTGACATCATTTCCCGGATTGAACTGCGGACTCGCCCAGGTCAGCAGCACCCGCCCCAGGAAAGCCTGCGCAGCACCCGACGTGATACGACCATAGTCGGCATTGTTATTCCACCGCACAGGACAATCGGCGATGGCGCTATCCAGATCCTTCACGATCTGTGTAAAGGTCTCCGTTGTCGTATTCCTGGGCAGGTTCGCCGCTGCCTTCGCAGCAGGACCAACCGCATCCAGCGGTGTGAGCACCAGGGGCACACCACCATACAGCTTCACCAGCTCAAAATAACGGTAAGCCCGCCAGAAGTAGGCCTGCCCGTTGAAATGATTCTTGACACTCTGGTCCAGCGTCCCGGCATTCATATTCTGAAGGAACATGTTGATGGTCCTTATCTTGAAATAGTTGCCACTCGTCGCCTGCGTACCGATATCTGTCACCTGGTCACTGGTGACCGTTCCCTTCACATAGACGTTGTCCCCCGTCTGCTCATCACAAATGGAAGAATACGATCCTCCCAGGGTGCCGCCCGAATTGCCAAACCAGCCGGGCTGGTTCTGGCTATAGATATAATCTATGTCCAGCTTGGCCACCGACGAATCATTAAAGACCTGTGACGGCGTAAAATTTCCGATGTCCTGTTTTTCCAATACTTTCTTGCAGCCGGTGGACACCAGGGTGCCGATCGCCGCTATTATTATGATAGAAGATGCTTTTTTCATGTTTTGCTTGATTTAGAATCCAACATTTAAACCTGCTGTGATCGTCCTGAGCGTCGGATAAGTATACAACGACGTTGCCATATCCCGGTAGTGACCAGGAAAAGGATTGATGAACTGTACGGGATTGGTCGCCACCACATAAAACCGCGCACTGGCAATACCCGCCTTGCTGCTCCATTTCGAAGGGATCGTATAGCTCAGTGTGGCATTGCTGATGTTCAGCGTCGTAGCCCTCACCAGCCAGAAATCGGTCGTCACCTTGTAGTCGCTCACAAAATAAGGGGCAGGGTACTTCGCATTCGTATTGGCCGGTGTCCAGTGGTCCGCCCAATAAGCAGGCCTGTTATCGGCGATAGAATAGCCGGACGAAGCATTGTTATTGCCAGGCACCTGACCATCAATGGTCGTCCAGCCACCCCACGAAGCCCCCATGATCACATTCAGGCTCAGGGATCCATAATTCACGCTCCAGTTAAGGCCCAGGCTGTAGTGATTGCTTTGTTTCTTGTTCAGGTATTCCACATCCTTATTATCGATAATCCCATCGCCGTTGAGATCCGCATAGTTGATCATACCCGGCTGAACAGGCGTATTGAAGATAGTCACGTTCTTGGTGCCACCCGCTGCCTGCGCACGCTCGTTGATGATCGCCGTAGCCTGATCCTGCGTGCGGATGATGCCCAATGATTTATAACCATAGGTTCCCATATCGCTGGACTTCCCGGTCAGGTCCAGGGGACCACCCTTATTACCGGAAGCCACATCGATCTTGATATTTTTATTGTCCGACCAGGTAAAGAACGGGGTGAAGCTATAGCTGAACTTGCTTCCTATATTGTCCCTCCATCCGGCAGATAGTTCGTACCCGAACATGTTCACGATACTAAAATTTTCTGTAGGTGGGCTGGCCCCAATGGTAACAGGAACAGAAGAACTTAACGTCGACAGCAGATCATAACCATGGCTCCAGAAATAGTCGGCGCTAAAATTCAGATGGTTGTTAAGAACCGCCGCATCAAGACCATAGTCCAGCTTTGTCACGTGATCCCAGGTGACGTTGACATTCGGGATGGCTATGTTAGGCCTTACACCAATACTCCGGGCGCCCTCGTTGAATACCGCGCCGCCGCTGCTTCCCGTAGCAAGGCTATAGTTCTCCTTATACTGGTAAAGCTTCGTGTTATCCGTACCCGTCAGTCCCGCAGAGGCCCTTACCTTCAGCAAGTTGATCCAGGGATATTTGTCCCGGATGAAAGGCTCTTCTGACAGGACCCAGCCAACCGACGCTGCAGGAAATCCACCCCAGTTATGCCCCGGAGCGAACTTTGAGCTGCCATCCGCGCGATAGACCAGCTGCAGCAGATACTTGCCGGCATAGCTGTAGTTCAGCCGGGAGATAAAGGCCTCAAACCCGAACTGGCTGATAAAACCAGTCTGGGTAGACGATTGCGCACCAGTCGTAAAAGTCTGGTAAGGCAACGCCCCGTTGACGACACCGTCGGATTCAGCGGCAACACCCTCTAAGTTCTGCTCCCGCTGCTCGTACAAAGCGATCGCAGAGATCGTATGCTTGCCAAAGCTGCGCTGATAGCTCAAACCCGCATCCATCTGGTAAGAATTTGAGAACGTAGGATTCAGCCGCACCCTGTTGCCGTTGCTGATCGGATAGGTCTGCAGCAGCGTCCCGCCGGGAATATGATTGTTCTCTCCCGTACCGGAATACTTGGAATATTGGAATGTGGAGCCAAACTGCTTTCCGTTGGCGCTGTTGATATTCTTATTGATGGTAAAGGTTCCAGACAAGCCCTTCACACCCGGTATCTCATAGGTAATTTTACCCAGGATATTCGTCGTAGTCGTGCTCGCCGTCGTAAAGT
Organism: Puia sp.; assembly: GCA_035492545.1. GTDB lineage: Bacteria > Bacteroidota > Bacteroidia > Chitinophagales > Chitinophagaceae > Puia. The sequence goes on along the minus strand of DATJJD010000218.1, from coordinate 9,184 downwards.
TGTTCGAATTCTGTATCAGGAATAAATTCACGTTATCGTACCCACCCGTATTGCTCGCTCCCGTGATCACGGGATTCCCATTGATAAAATACTCCTGCCAGGGTTGCACCGTTTCCAGCGAAGCAACATCATTGTCAAGCGCCTCCTGTGTACCGTTTATCTTGTACCAGTAGCTCTTGCTAAAGTAAATGTCGTCGCTTAACGAGAGCATGACATCCAGCCCCTTGGCTGGCTTGGCATCTACCGTCGCCCGCAGCCCGTATTTATAGGAGTTGATGCCCTTGAAGTTGGAATTCTGATTGACAAAGTCACCACCGATAAAGTACGTCAGCTTATCCGTGCCACCCGACAGGTTCAGTGCGCCACGCTCTACATAAGCGGTCTTGAAAGCCTGTTTCAAATAATTGTGGCTGTGCGTAGAGAAATAAGCCAACTCATCGGGAGTATACCAGTTGGCAAGACGGGTGGTCGCTACGGTACCGTCTGATTTATGCAGATAACCCGCCGTATCATAGAACTGGTTCACAGGGACCCCTACACCCGTAGAAGCCGTTTGCTGGTAGGCAGACGTCTGGTTATAGTCATTATTGAGCGTGGCCAGCTGAAGGCTGTTCAACATCTTGGGCAGCATCGTCGCGTCCTGTGAACCTACCGAACCGTTAAAGCTCAGCACCGGCCTTCCAGCTCGTCCTCTCTTTGTACGAACGATGATAACCCCATTGGCGCCCTGCACCCCATATATGGCGGCCTCAGCATCCTTTAGCACGGAAACACTCTCGACCTGGGATACATCCAACAGGTCGAAGTCTGCCTGTGTCCTGATCACATCGTCGATGACAAACAGCGGATTGGTGCCCTGACCGCCGTCCTTGGCGAAGGCCACGGGGTTACGTATGGTGACGGTAGTCGGCTGACCCGGACGCTGCACGCCACCCGAGACGCTGAGACCAGGTACCGTTCCCCTCAAAGCAGCGGTCATACTCAGCGCCGGAACGTCCTCTACCTTCTTTATATCAACAGTGGATACCGCACCCGTAAGAGAACTTCTCTTCTGAGTACCATACCCTACGACTATCACATCATTCATGGACTTATTGGAGACCGTTAATGCTACCGTTAAAATTTCATTAGGAGGCGAAGCGACCTCTTTCCGCTCAAACCCCACATAGGTAAATACCAGGCTGATACCTTTGGATCGGTTAGCCACGGTCATAGAGAAAAAGCCTTTGGCGTCGGTAGTGGCAGTTTGGGTAGTGCCCTTGACGGTTACCGTAACGCCCTGGAGAGGTTCATTGGTTTCCTGGTTGACTACCGTACCGGACACAGCCTTTTTCTGTGCATATACAGACAAGACCGCGCCCGTCCAAAAAAGAAGTAGTAACAAGCATTTCGTTAGTTGTTTCATATAGCAATCATTATTAAATAAGCAATTAATTTCTATAAATTGGACTTACTCTTTGTTCCCTCCTGTTTTTCTTTTACCCTTTGCGCCCCAGTGCGGACCTGGTCCGCAGGCCGAAGGCCCATCATTTTTGACTCGGCGATGAAGAATCATTTTTCTCCGAAATTCTTCGTCGCCAGTCCGCTCCTGCTTTCTTCATGTCATAACCCTGGGAGGAGAGATAATTATTGATCCGCCCCTTGTATTTCCCGAACCAGGCATGTTTTTCTTTGGAAGATCCGCCATCCATGGCATGTTCCCTCGCTTCGGTGAGGTCGGCCAGGATCTTCGCCTTCTGTGGTTCGGTCAGGGTGGGCAATTCTTCCTGGTAGGCCCGGTAGGTAAGGGGGAGGACGCCATAGGTCATGCCATCCTTTACCTGGTCGATCTGTAACGGGGTCAATACGGTCGCCAGCCGGGCCAGGTACTGGCCATGGAGCTGAGCTATTTTTTTATCCTTATTAGCGGTATCCCGATCATTATAAATAGTATTCAGGTTGCGATATTGGTCGGCGACGAAACCGCGAACACGCAGGAAAGCCGAGGAGTCAGAAATGCCCAGGGCAGCTACGATCTTGCCAGCCCTTTCGGTTATGATACGCGTGTAGGCCGTATCCTCATATTGTACAGCAGGAATAAGGCTGTTGTTGGTGTGGGAGGTTGCAACAGAAAATGTTGTAATGAGGGCTGAGCCCAGTGCAAGCAAGCATTCCTTCATATGTCTTAACCGTTTAGAGATAGAACTAAGGTACATGGGTAGAAACCCTTAAACAATGTAAGGTTTCACTATAATGATGGAATATTTTACTATTTTATTTGCTTTCGAGCCGGAGGATTGCCGGAGACAAGCCCTCTCCCCTCACCCGCAGCACGATGGACCCTGCCTTCTTTTTCGCCTGTATGATAGCCAGGCAAAGCCCGTTGTATGCCTTATGGCGGGAAGCTTTAAAAGACGCTAAGTCAGCCTGGTAACCATTGTCCAGCCCCGCCAGCACCCCTTCGCCCTCCACCTGGAAGTCCAGCTCGTTGGCGGCATCGGGGACCGGCACTCCGTGTGCGTCCGTTATTTTTACAGTAACAAAGGACAGGTCTTGTCCATCGGGCCGGATAATCTTCCTATCTGCCTGTAGTTCAATGTGGGCGGGGGCGCCGGCTGTCCGCATCGTACGTACCAGGACTGGCTTCCCCTGCTTCCGGGAAATGGCTTTCAACTCACCGGGTACCCAGACCACTCTCCATTGTACATGCAGGTCATCTCCCTGTTTGCGTTTTATACCCAGCGACCGGCCGTTGAGGAACAGCTCTACTTCATCTGCCTGGTTGTAATAAGCCCATACATCGACGGTCTGGCCTTGTTGCCAATTCCAGTGCGGTAAGATATGCAGTACCGGGGTCTGCGTCCATTCGCTTTGATACATATAATACACATCCTTGGGGAATCCGGCCAGGTCTATAATGCCGTAATAGCTGCTTCTGGCCGGCCAGGGGTAGGGAACGGGCTCTCCCAGGTAATCAAAGCCGGTCCAGATATAAAGTCCGGAGAGGAAGGGATATTTTTTGATGATCTTCCAGGTCTCTTCGTGCGTGGATCCCCAGTAGGCGGTTACATTATCGTATGCAGAGACGGTCCAGTCGGGGTTGGCGCCTTCCAGGTTTTTTTTTGCTCCGGGGGGCCAGCGTCTGATGCTGTCGGAAGGCATATCATAATGTCCCCGGGTGGCCAGCGCGGACATGGTTTCGGCGGCGAGAAAGGGCTGACCGGGGTAGTGTTGGGGGAAGGCCGCGTAGGTCTCGGGGTGATAGTTCAGACCGACAAGGTCAAGGGCGCCGGACCGATAGATAAAATTCTTAGCGGGGTCGGGTTCGCTCAGCGCGGAGGTTACCGGCCGGGTCGTGTCTAATTTTTTTATGACCCCTGTCAGCTCTCTGGCGATGGTGATGCCGGTGCTGTCGAACTGTTCGCGGATCTCATTGCCGATGCTCCAGATGAATATGGAAGGATGGTTACGGTCTCTTTTCACCTGGTCTTCCAGGTCCTTTACATGCCATGCAGGAAAGTCCAGAGAATAGTCATATTTGTTTTTCTTCTTTCGCCACATGTCGAAGGCTTCGTCCATGACGATGAAGCCCATTTTATCACAGAGGTCTAAGAACTCAGGCGCCGGCGGATTGTGGGAAGTCCGGATGCCGTTACAACCCATGGCTTTTAGTAGCTGCAGCTGTCTTTCCATGGCGCGGGTGTTGACGGCAGCGCCCAGCGCGCCCAGGTCGTGGTGCATACAGACGCCTCGTATTTTTAAGGACTGACCATTCAGGATAAATCCTTTGTTGGGGTCGAAGCGAAACGTGCGCACTCCCAGTGGGGTGGTATATTGGTCTTGTGTCTGCCCGTCTTCTCCGATAAGGGTCGTAACCACTTTATACAGATTAGGAGACTCCGGCGACCAGAGCCGGGGTGTGGGCAGCAGGAGATCCTGGGTTATGTCCGTAAGGGAATCTTTTAACACTACTTGCGAAGAAAGGCCGGAGGATACTTTTTTGCCCGCGGCATCATAGAGGCTGGTGTTAAGTTTTATGCAGGACCCTACCGTGGTCCTGATCCTCGTCTGCAAGTGTACCCTGGCCTGGCTTTCATTAACTGCGGGAGTAGTAATATACGTCCCCCAATGATCTATCGCTATGTCGCCCGTAGTAACCAGCCAGACGTGACGATAGATGCCGGAACCGGAATACCAGCGGGAATTGGGCTGTCCGGAGTTGTCCACTCTTACCGCCAGCACGTTGGAGCCTTTGGGGTCCAGATAAGGCGTCAGCTCATATCGAAAAGAGATATAACCATTCGGACGTTTACCCAAATAATGGCCGTTGATCCAGACCTCGCTGTTGCGGTAGATGCCGTCGAAGTCGATATATACTTTTTTGCCCGGTGCAGCTGGTAGGGGGAATAGCTTGCGGTACCAGCCTGTCCCCGCCGGCAGTCCTGCTTCCTGTTGGCCGGTCGTATGCTCCGGGCTAAAAGTTCCCTCTATGCTCCAGTCATGGGGCAGGTCCAGCCTTCGCCACTTTGAGTCGTCATAGCCAGGATCCTTTGCGAGGCTGTCGTCGCCCTCCAGGAACCGCCATCCGGCGTCGAAGTTCCTGGTGCTACGGGATTGTGCCGGAGTGGACATATCCACCGAAGTGGCAACCGCGATGCCCCGATGGTCTTTTTTATCGACGGCGCAATAGAAATGATAGACTACCCCCTTGTATTTGATAACAAAGGATTTGTGTGCGAACACTTCGTCATAGGGTTCGGAAGGGGCGATGAGGTCCGGTCCCGTCCAGTCCGTCCAGTGGACTCCATCGTAAGAGCAGGCAAAGCGATTGAATGCCCCCTGGGTACCCTGCCAGAAAGCGCCGAAATAAAATAGTACCCAGAGCTTGTCCATTTTCTGTATGTATGCATCCCCGGTTATACCCGTCAGGTGATCCAGCAGGGGGTCCCGTCCCCATCTTTTCCAATGGACCATATCATCGGAGACGGCCATGCCGATCCGTTCGCTGCCTCTCTTTTTATTTATGCTGTCGCCATTGGCATTGTAATAAAGGAGAAAGGGATGGCCGGTAAGAAGTTGTTTGTCCCAGATGACCGAGCTCTTGTACATCGTATGGTTGTCCCACCAGGCTACGTCGGCATCGTGAACGGTAAGGATAGGTTTATCCAGCCGTTGCCATTCGTGCACGGTCGAAGGGTCTTTGTCCGTAAAAGCCATGCCTTCGGATAACATTCCTGCCTCGTATCCCCGGCTATTCCCTCCGAAATAAGACATCCAGTATTTGCCCTGATAGGACTGCAGCTGATAGCTGCCTCCCCAGGTGAGATCTTCCAGGGCGTTGTAGCCTGCTTTTTGATTGCTGTCCCACCGGGCGCTGTCGGCGGAAGTGCTGTCGGTAAAAGATAGCAGGCGTCCCTGGGTTGTCCAATGCAGGAGATCCGGGCTTTTCGCCAGCCAGGTCTCATAACCGCGGCCATCATAAATAATATAGGTCATAAACCACTCCTTCCCTTTACGAAAGATGGTGGGACAATCCATTTTTTTTGTCTTGTCCGGAGGTGTCAAAACCAGTCCGTATTTATAAGGTGTCTTTACTTCTTTATATACATCTTCCATCACTTTTTCCGATACGGTATTACCCGTCTCTGCCCGGAAATGATAGTTGCCGGAACCAATTTCCAATACGGCAAGGCCTTTCTCCCACCGGACCAGCCGGATGTCCGTTCTTCCCACTATTTTTTTCCAGCCTTCGGTGAGTACGGCGCCGGCAGGGGCAGGTAGGTAGACCGTTGCCGTTGTATTCGCGGGTATCGTCAGTGTCAGGTCAAAGGTAGTCCCTGCTTTTTTCCACGAGGAAGAGATAGGCCCATAGGGAGAATGATAATCGGCCTTTGCCCATTGAATATTCCCTACCGGCTCCGGCCGGATGATGCTGTGATGAAAAGCCAGGCCGCTGTCATTATCAGCGGCGCTGATACCGGCCAGTCCGCCGTAGAACCATTCCATGATATGGCCCAGCATAAAATGGTTGTTGGAGACGGAAGGATAGGCCTGCCAGGATTCTGTCAGCGCCGTGGCTCCATGCGCCAGTTGGTAACCATAACCGGGTACGTCGGTACGGCTGTTCATATCAAAGAGGACGTCCGCCCTCCCCTCCTGATCCAATACCTTTAACAGGTAACGGAAACCAATATCCCCTGCTGTCAGGCTATTATGCCGGTCTCTTATGTCTTTTACAATATTTGCCACTACGGAGTCCTTATCGGCCGGATCGATGAGGCCCATATACACGGCCATGGCATTGGCCGCCTGGCTGCCGGAAGCTACCTGATAGGTCTGTCTGTTAAAGAACTGGTCATTAAAGGCTTTCTTTACGGCAGTTGCCTTTTGCCCATACTGTCGTGCATCCTCTTCCCTGCCCAGTAATCGGGCGATCTTTTCCAGGATGGCAAGGTCATAATAATAAATAGCGGTGGCGGTGACGCCTTTGGGGGTAAGCTGCGATACACCGGGATGGGCGGGACCGATATCATACCAATCGCCCAACCCCTGATAGAGAATATTGTTTTTTGCCTGCTTGCCCAGGTAATCCAGGTAACGCAGCATCATCGGATAACTTTCCGTCAGCGTCTCCTTGTCCCCATACCATTGATAGAGATACCAGGGTACGAGGATGCTGCTGCTGCCCCACTCCGGCGAATCCCGGAAGGGCTCGCTGAACTGAACATATTCCGGAGCTATTTCCGGGATCAGTCCTTCGGGTGTCTGGGCATCCATCATATCATGGACGATTTTTTTGCCGATGCTGGTTATATCATAATTATACCGGACAGAGCTACCCATCAGGTGCGCCTCTTCCAGCCAGCCCAGCTTCTCCCGGTGGGGACAATCCGTGAACACGCTGGCCATGTTGCTTTGAATCGCCCAATCGATCAGGGTGTCCGTACGCCGGAACAATTCATTGGAACAGGTAAATTTTCCCACTCTTTCCGCCGCATTCCGGGTATGTAATCCTTTCAGGGCAGTAATAACCGGTAACCCATCGGGATTGGGCTCTCCTTCCGGGACGGCGCCTTCCACCTGCAAATACCGAAATCCGTAATAGGTGAACCGGGGTTGCCAGTTCTCCCTTTCTTCCCCTTTCAGCGTATAGTCAAAATAATAAGGTTTGCCCGTAGCTTTTTGATTGGCCGAGCTATCTTCATTGATCAGCTCGGCCGGTATGATGCGGATCGTCTTTCCTTTTGATCCTTTTACCTGTACTTGTGGGATGCCAGAGGCGTTCTGCCCCAGATCATAGATCCAGGTATCTCCTTTCAGCCGGGTGATGGTCCGGGGAGAAAAAATTTCGAAGACCTTTAAAGGCTCTTCGGATTGAGCCACGAGTACCGGCGGGCCTTTTACGGTAACCGGTGTCTTCCAGCCTTTGTCATTAAAGCGGGGGGCATCCCAGCCTGGCTGTTCCCGGCGGGCATCGTAGTCTTCTCCCCCGTAGATGCTGGAATAGAGAAGAGGTCCGGGACTGGTCTTCCAGGAGTCATCGCTGACAATATTATCCACGGACCCGTCTTCATATTCCAACAGGATGCGGGCGACTACCTTGGGATATCCATAAGCCACGGTCAGCTTATGATAACGTTCCCTCGGTATATAGTAAAACCCATTACCCAGCATTACTCCGATGGCATTGGGTCCTTGCTGCAGGTCAGGGGTGATGTCGAAGGCAACATAGAGGGCCTTCTTATCGTATGTCGTCCAGCCGGGGTCCAGGAAATGATCGCCTGTCTTTTTTCCGTTGAGGCTCATCTCAAAATGGCCCAGTCCGCAAATGAAGGCGGTGGCTTTTTTAAGGCCCTTGCTCACGGTGAATTCTTTGCGGAAAAGAGGAAGGGTGTCTCTGAAAGGTCCTGACTTTTTCTCTCCTTTCGGGGTCGGTATAGAAGGAATTCTTTTATCGGAATCGGGCAGGTCTTCATAGGCAATCCATTGGGCGCCTTTCCAGTCGGCCGGGCTTTTCAGTCCTGTCTGCCAGGAGGCTATTTTGCTCCATCGGCTGCTGTCCTGGTGGTTGTCCCAGGCCATTACTTTCCAATAGTAGGTTTTGGCCGGCAGCAAGGCGGGACCTGCATAGGGGACCTGGATGGAGGCATCAGTGTTGAGTTTTTTTGAATCCCAGATCGTGCCTATATTTTTTTCCAGGGAGAGGGTGTCTTCCGAGACCAGGATGCGATAGGCCGATTGTAGCACTCCTCTATGGGAAGATTGTAGTTCCCAGCTCAATTTAGGGGCAGCCGCCTCCACACCCAGGGGGTTTACCCGGTTTTCACAGCGAAGGTTGGAGAGCTTTAATTCCTGGGAATAGGCTCCGGAAGATAATAAGAGAAGAAAGAGAAATAGGGTCCTGTTCATGGTATCCATCCTGTTTTTTGTCTTCATTGCACTTGTATTTCATCCACCCGAAAGTTTTCGGACCGGGGGGCTATCAAGCGCACTTTATAATTGCCGGCATTGATCATGGTGCCGGTAGAACTGTTGATATAATTCCATTTCGTAGCCGGGGTGGTGGAAAAGGTGACGGCTTGCTTTTTTATCAGGGTGCCGTTCTCCATCCTTATTTCCAACATCCCTGCGCCGGCGATGGCGGAAAGGTAGCGGTATTTTACTGTTAAAGAATAGGTGTCCGCGACCCCTACCGCAATGTTCCATTCCACGGTATCTCCCGCCACACGGGCATTCGTCGTTTTATAGGTCGTTACCGGCTTCGAGTCATAGGCCGGTTCCAGGGTGGTGGCCGGGCAGACGATGACGGTGTACAGGACGGGTGAGCTAGCCGTTGGCTCCGCCTTGTTCAGTTGGCCGTTTCCGCCCAAACCCTTCCTGTCAAGCTGGCCGTTTCCACCCAGCCATACTGTAGCTCCCGCAGGCCAGCGCCTGCGGTATACCTGGAAGGTATGACCGAAACGGGCGTCATTCTCTATCTGCGTATTCGTCTTCTCATAATCTTTTAACCAGCCGGGCATCTCTGTGATCCGCGCGTCCAGGGCGATGAAGACATCCGATTCCTGTGATACCCGGAAGCTGGCGAGTGGTTCGTCGACCGGGTCCTCCTTTTGCTTTCCGGGCCTGGTAGTGAGGCTGTCGGCCTGCTCTTCCGGTCCCCGGATCCATTCCGCCCCATAGAGCCTGGGCGGCAGGGAGCTGAAAC
>DATJJD010000217.1:0-6113 GCA_035492545.1 Puia sp. | reverse complement strand
TGCCGAGGGTGTTCACCTCTTCCCATACCGAACAGAGAAGTTAAGCCCCTCATGGCCGATGGTACTGCACCACAATGCGGGAGAGTAGGTAGCTGCCATATTTATTAGAGCCCTGTCTTACAAAGACAGGGCTTTTTTTTGCCCCAACCGGAAGATCTGCTCCCACATCCCCTTGCACACCTATAGGCCAAACAGACACGTCTATTGCCCCGGTGACACACCTGTCAATTTTTCTCTCCGCCAGGAATAAAAGATATATTTTAAGGATCGCTAACCGCCTATCCGCGGAATAGGAACCCCTTAAAAAAACAGCCATGAACCTACCTAAAAAATTAAGCCTTTTTTTCCCGCTGCTCCTTTGTTGCCCCTTTCTCTTCGCGCAATGGGCTCCCACTCCAGCCAATAACGCCAATATCTACAACACCAATGCCGGATCGGTGGGCATCGGAACCCAGAGCCCCGACATGAACCTTTCGGTTGGAGGGGGTATCCGGGTGGATGCCGGCGGCTCATTCGCAGGATCCGTCTACAATAATACTCCGTGGTTATCTTTCGGTGTCGGATCCGGAGAAGGAATGGCTTCGAACAGGATGTCCAGCGCCCCCAACCAAATGGGACTGGATCTCTATACCAGCTTTGCGCCAAGATTGTCCATCCTCAATGCCGGCAACGTCGGTATCGGGACACAGACCCCCGACATGAAGCTTTCTATCATGGGCAACCTCCGGGTGGATGGAGGGGATGCCTTCAACGGCGGAGCCGCAGGTACCAATACCTATCCTGTCCTCTCTTTCGGAGCTACCGGTTCCGGTGAAGGAATAGGCTCCAATCGCCCGGCAGGTTCTATCAACCAGGATGGCCTGGATTTCTATACGGGGTTTGTGATCCGGATGTCCGTCAGCCGCAACGGTAACTTGCTCATCGGTAAAACCTCCCAGACAAATACTTCCTATCTGCTGGACGTAGCCGGAAGTGCCCGCGCCAACAAAGTGGTGGTCAATTCAACCGGCGCCGATTTTGTCTTTGATTCGGCCTACCAACTGCCGTCTCTTCCCGTTGTAGCGTCTTATATAGAAAAAAACCATCATTTACCGGGCATCGAACCGGCTGACCAAATGGAAAAAAATGGATTGGATCTCGGAGACAATCAGACGAAACTGTTACAGAAAGTGGAGGAGCTGACATTGTACCTTATTGAAATAAAAAAAGAAAATGAGATCCTGAAAGCGCGTATTGAAAAATTGGAAAATACAAAGAAATGAAGGCTTTTTTTGTCCCTATCGCGCACTCAGTTTTTTGTTTTTAATGCCAACCTTCCGCCCGATGCCTTAACTTTATTCCCAAACCGGACCCCGTCCGGTTCGCGCACGAGGCCCCAAGGCTGAAGTGCGCAGACATTATGATTTTGGGGCAAAAAATTATATTTGATTAAAATTTTTTGTCCCACATTTAAGAATAATAATCGGGCATATGAAAAAAACAATCCTGCTTCTTCTGACCATCCTCTCTGTATCTTCCGGCCTTTTTGCACAATCAGCCGGATGGACCGACCTTTTTGACGGCAAAACCCTGAATGGCTGGAAGAAACTGGCCGGCAAGGCTGACTACCAGGTGGAGAACGGAGCGATAGTAGGCACCACCGTATTCAACTCCGGAAACACCTTCCTGGTCACGGAAAAGGAATTCGGGGATTTCATCCTGGAGATGGATATCCGTATCGAAGACACGGCCAGCAACTCCGGCGTACAGGTAAGAAGCCACTATAATCCTGCAGGCCATGAAGGCAAAGGATTGGTGTATGGCTGCCAGCTGGAGATAGATCCCTCTTCCCGGCGCTGGTCCGGCGGCATCTATGATGAAGGCAGAAGAGATTGGCTCTATCCCGGTACCCTGAACCCCGCTGCGCAGACTGCCTTTAAAGTAGGGGAGTACAACCATGTCCGGATCGAATGTATAGGGCATACGATGAAAACCTGGGTCAACAAAGTAGCTGTTGCCTACCTGTCCGATACGGTGGACCAGAGAGGATTCATCGGATTACAGGTACACGCCGTTGGGAAGGAAGACCTGGCTGGAAAGAAAGTATATTTTAAAAACATCCGCATCAAAACTACCGGCCTCACACCCATCCCTTTCCCTAAAGGAATTTATGTGGTGGGCAATATTCCTAATACACTGACGGATTACGAAAAGAATGGCGGCTGGAAACTCCTCTTCGATGGACAAACTTCCAAAGGATGGGTAGGCGCCTATAAAGAGACTTTTCCAAAAGAAGGCTGGCGCATCCAGGACGGTATTATCACGGTGATAGCTTCACAAGGGAAGGAAGGTGGAGTGGGCGGCGACATCGTCACCACGGAACAATACAAGGCATTCGACCTCTCCTTTGATTTTAAACTGACACCAGGCGCCAACAGCGGGGTAAAGTATTTCGTTCGCCTGGCTCCGGAAGAGAAAAACAGCGGCTCGGCGATAGGCCTCGAATACCAGGTGCTGGATGATACCCTGCACCCAGATGCCAAACTTGGCAGGGATGGAGACCGTACCATGGCTTCCCTATACGATCTTATCAAGGCCAATAAACAGAAGCGTTTCATCCATCCCATGGGCCAGTGGAATACAGGCCGGGTCGTCGTATACCCCAACAATCATGTCGAACATTACCTGAATGGTATTAAAGTATTGGAATATGACAGGGGATCAGCGGCCTACAGGGACCTGGTCGCCATCAGCAAATACAAAGTATGGAAAGACTTTGGCGAGGCACCCCAGGGACATATACTCCTGCAGGATCACGGCAATGAGGTAAGCTACCGGAGCATAAAGATAAAAGTGCTGAAGTAATTCAGATTATACAACCGGCTCCCACCCTTTCTCATACGTACGGCGCCAAAGGGCCATGGAAGCGGCATCATTCAGAATATGTCCATTGGAAGGGTCGCAATGCAGTACGCCTGACCCACGCTGGGCTATATTAGCCAGGTGACAGAGCAATACGCTTTTATAAGCTTCATCAACCGGCGAGTTGAGCGTAGACTCTCCTCTGACTGATTTTATAAAATTATCGAAGTGGTAAAGGTCGAGATTGCCGCTGGCGCTGACCGGGTTGGTGGGATCTGCCGCTACTTCTGATTTAACTTCCTTGACCAGCTTGTTCTTTTCGTCGAAGATCTTGTAGTCGCCGCCTCCCAGGTTGACCAGGCTGCCTTTATCACCGTAGATGATAAACCCTCTTCCCGAACCTTCTACGGGGAAATTATTGCAACTGCGGCTTTCCCAGGTAATGGATTTCCCTTCCGCAAATTCAAAACAGGCTACCTGGGTATCGGGTGTTTGCCAATCATCCTTAAAGGCATAACGTCCGCCGGCAGAGGTGACTTTCTGCGGGAAATCCACCCCCAGAAACCATCGGCAACAATCGATCTCATGGGTGCCGTTATTACAGGCTTCTCCTGTTCCCCAATGCCAGAACCAATGCCAGTTATAATGTACCAGGTTGTCCTGGTAATCTTTTCGGGGAGCGGGCCCCTGCCATAGTTCGAAATCCAGGGTAGCGGGCACGGGTATCTTTTTCCCATAACCGATTGACTTTCTGTTATTGGCATACCAGGCTTTGGCAAAATAGGCGTTCCCGATGGCGCCTTCCCGGACAACCTTGGCGGCTTCTATCAGGGTGGGCATACTTCGCCGCTGGTTGCCCATCTGGATATGACGGCCATACTTATGGAGGGCCTTGGCGAGTAATTCCCCTTCGTAGGGATTCTGCCCGCAGGGCTTTTCGACATAGACATGTTTCCCATGGGCTGCACCCATAATGGCGGCAGGTGCATGCCAGTGGTCCGGGGCGGCGATGATGAGGGCATCCATATCCTTCTGCTCCAGCAATTTTCGAATGTCTTTGAAGATGGTGGGTTTCCGGGGAGCCTCCTTTAAAGCGTCCAGCCCATTCATGATCGCCTTTTCCTCTACGTCACAGATATAACCTACTTCCACGCCGGGTAGCTGCGAATAGGATTTAGCGAGGTAGGATCCCCGGCTATTGACCCCCATGACCCCCACGATGACCTTGTTGCTGGGTGCCATTTTGCCACGAACGGGGAAATTAATGATTGTCAGGCCGGCAGTGGCCAGGGAAATGTCTTGGAGGAATTTTCTGCGACGCATAAAGCAAACAATTTGAGGACTAAGATAAAGGTTAAAAGTTTTAGCAGCGGAAGGAAGTGACCTGCACCGGAAAAAATGAGTAAGGCAGAAAATAAAAAATCCTTTCCGTTATTCCCGGAAAGGATTTTAACAAAGATGTATTGATTGAATAAATTAATAATCCCTGTTGTAGCCGCCACCACCGCCGCCGCGGTCGTAACCACCTTTTTTGTAACCTCCTCCGCCACCGGAGCCGCCGCCGAAGCTTCTCTTTTTGTAACCACCACCGCCGCCACTGCCGCCTTGCTGTTTCGGCTGTGACTCGTTTACGATGATCTTACGGCCCATCACTTCGCTGTCATACAGGTTAGTGATAGCTTGTTGAGCTTCGCCATCGTCTTCCATTTCAACGAATCCGAAGCCTTTGCTACGGCCGGAAACTTTGTCCTTAACGATTTTGGCAGATGCAACAGTGCCGTGTTGTTCAAAAAGGTTCCTGAGATCCTCATCGGTCATTTGCCATGAGAGGTTGCCTACATAAATGTTCATTGTACAAAAAATTAAAAAATGAAAAAAACTCACTCTACCTATTGTTCAGCATACAATGAACTGAGGGATCTGACTAAAAAGAAAGTTACGACAGTACACAATAACACTAAAAATATTAGAGCTATTGTAAAGATAGGGATTTTTATCACTTATTGAAATTTTGTGATGAATTGCTGAAGGTTAGGCTTGGTCAGGATTTTAAGGGGTTTGGTCCTTGTGAAAAAACGATTTTGTACACCTTCGATTTGACTATTTTCAAACAATTAATACGAATATGGTATAATTAATAAAAAAGCTCGTGATTTATTCACGAGCTTTCAAAATATTGCCTTTCGGGTATATAAAATGCTGATTATTCAGCGCTGACCTCAAATTCCACCTCGGTCTCATTGCTGTTGCCGAAGTCGACCTTAGCCTTAAAAGTACCCAGTTCCTTCACCTCATCCAGGATGTGGATCCGGCGACGGTCGATCTCATAACCTTTCTGATCACGGATGGCGCGGGCAAGCTGAACGGAAGTAACACTACCGAATATTTTGCCGCTGGTGCCAGTCTTGGCGCCGATCTTGAGCGGAGAAGACTTCAGCACCTCGATCACTTTATTGACCTCGGCCAGGAGTTTCGCCTCTTTCTTCTTCAACTGTTTTACCCTTTCCTCCAGCTGTTTCAGGTTGGAAGGATTAGCTTCTACCGCTAATTTGCGGGGAATCAGGTAGTTACGTCCGTAGCCATTCTTCACACTCACCTTTTCATGAGCGGCGCCCAGGTTGTCTACGTCTTGAATTAAAATGACTTCCATACTTTGTTTTTTGTTCACCGTTTTCCCAATCTGCCGTCATCCGGCGGACTGTTTCCCGGCGGGAAAGCCGGGATTAGGGTGAGGTTACTTTAAAAGGTCTGTTACATAAGGCAGTAATGCCATCTGACGGGCTTTTTTCACCGCATCGGAGACTTTACGCTGATATTTCAGCGAATTCCCCGTGATACGGCGGGGTAATAATTTACCCTGCTCATTCAGGAATTTCTTCAGGAACTCGGCGTCTTTGTAATCTATGTACTTGATACCATACTTTTTGAAACGGCAGAATTTCTTGGCGCGTTTCTCCGGTTTGATCGCCGTCAGGTACTTGATTTCGTTTGCTTTTGCCATAGATTAGACCCCCACTTTTTCGGTTCCGGTAGGTACGCCTCTTCTCCTTTTGCTGTTGTACTCGACGGCGTATTTATCGAGTTTGGTAGCCATGAAACGTAACACGGTTTCGTCGCGGAGAATCTGGATCTTCAGCTTCTCATTGAAGTCGGATAGCGCATTGTATTCCAGAACCCAGTACAAGCCTGTGGTTTTCTTCTGGATTGGATACGCCAGTGATTTCAGACCCCAGGGATTTTCGTGCACCACTTCTCCTCCATTATCTTTGATG
>DATJJD010000216.1:0-7179 GCA_035492545.1 Puia sp. | reverse complement strand
GTCATTGAATATTTCCGTTGCCTGCGCCGTCAGTTTGTACGAAGCCTTCCGGCAGAAGCAGGCGGCCGGCCATTATGAACAACGTAACTTACCCGAGGCCCAATATGGCGAGCTCCTGAAGGAGTGGAGCCGGGGACAGTTACAGCCCTAAACAATTTGTATGCAAAAAATTCTGATCATAATTGGTATATCGATCCTGGCCCTTCACACCGGCGCCCAACCTCCTATTAAAAAGTTGAAGATCACCGACCTCCAGGCCTACATCACGTCCTGCGACCATCCCCTCATCGTCAACTTCTGGGCTACCTTCTGCGAACCCTGCAACAAAGAGATCCCGTATTTTCAACGCACGGTAGGGGAGTACCGGCAACAAGGTGTGGAACTCTTACTGGTCAGCCTGGACCTTCCCGATTATTATCCCGCCCGCATCGCCGGCTTTGCCCAACAGCGCGGTTATACCAGCTCCCTGGCCTGGCTCAACGAGACAGATGCCGATTATTTCTGCCCAAAGGTTGATCCAAAATGGTCCGGCGGCATCCCCTGCTCGCTGTTCATCAACAACAAGACCCACTACCGCCGGTTCTTCGACCGGCAGCTGACCGAACCACAGGTATCGTTGGCAATAAAAGATATGCTGACCCCCGCCCCTTAATTCCTCGCGATCGAGCATCCCACCGAGCGGGTCTCCTTCACCGTTACCTCCTTGCCGCCATTCATTTCATCGATGGCCTCCCGCAGATGATGCCGCTTCACCGAGCCGGCATCCCCGGGACTGTCATCTATCGCGCCATGATACACCAGCTTCCCACTCTTGTCGAAAAGATAACATTCCGGCGTACGGCTCGCCCCAAACGCATCGGCCAGCTCACTGTTCCGGTCCACGGCGTATGGCCATTGATAACCCTGCTCCTTCGCATAAGCCTGCATGCTTTCATAAGAGTTGCCTCCATTGCGGTCGCCCTCATTGGCATTCAGGAGGATCACCCCGATCTGATGGGCCTTCGCATACGCGCAGACTTCTTTGGTGCGGGATTGGTTCCGGATCACGTAGGGACAGGTGTTGCAGCTGAACATCACCAGCAGCCCACCGTCCTGTTTGGCCTCCTGCAGACTTACCTCTTTTCCGGAGACATCTTTTACCCGGATCGTCGGCTTGGGGATGGGCGATCCGATGGGCAGGCTGTTATCAGGGAGTCCGTAAAAGGACAACAGGCCCAGGGCGGGCAACAGCAGAAGAGGGATAAGAAGCTTCTTCATATTTCAAGGTTTTTAGTACTTAAAGTTACGCCGATTTCAAACTTTCCACCGGATTTCCCATGGCAGCCCGGATCGACTGAAAACTCACCGTGAACAAGGCAATAAGGATAGCGACCCCACCGGCCAGGACAAAGATCCACCATTGGATAGGGATGTGATAGGCAAAATTCTGCAGCCAGTTATGCATGGCCCACCCGGCAATGGGGGAGGCGATCACAATGGCGATCAGGACCAGCTTTATAAAGTCAAGCGACAGGAGGGTGGTAATATTGCTGACGGTGGCTCCCAATACCTTCCGGATGCCGATCTCCTTGCTGCGCTGCTCCGCGATAAAGGCCGATAAGGCAAACAGGCCCAGGCAGGCAATAAAGATAGCCAGGATCGAGCAGCTGGTGAAGAGATGCCCCATTCGTTGTACATCGGCGTACATATTGGCAAACTGCTCATCCAGGAAACTATAACGTATAGGCTCCCCCGGGGAGAAACTCTTCCATACCGCGGTAATTTCAGACAGCACATTTTTCATGTCCGCCGTATTCACCTTGACCGACACGATGGATGGGCTGATCCCAAAATGAAGGATGACCCCTTTGACCGGGTCCCGGAGGGACTCGGAATTGAAATCCTGCACCACGCCGATCACCTGGAAAAGATTCCCGTTGCTATTGCTGATCCGTTTGCCGAGGGGGTCCTTCAGATGAAGCTGACCGGCCAGCGTTTGATTGATGATGACCGCCTGCACCGGCGACTGATAGTCGCTGGCGATGGCATAAGAGAAATTCCGGCCGGCCACCAGTTTCATACCCATGGTATTGAGATAGGTGTCGTCCACCTGCCAGAACTGCGTGTTGACACCGCTTTCCTCCTTTATTTTTCCTTCATTGTAAAAAGTATTCCCATTCCGTTTGGTCCCGGCAATAGGGAGATAATCGCTGATGGACACGCTTTTCACCGAGGCCAGTTTCGACAGTTCGGTCTTGAAAGCCCGTACATTTTTATCCCCTAACAGATGGGTCCCCTGTACCAGAATGACCTGGTCCTTATCAAACCCCACCTTCTTGTGAAGGATATACTCCATCTGGTTATAAATGACCAGCGTGCTGATGACGAGGATAATGGAAGTGGTGAATTGGAAGACGACCAACCCGTTTCGCAGCACACTGCGCTTGCTGCCGCCACTCACAGAACTTCGTCGGAGCGTCGTTCCTCGCTCCTTCCTCGTTCGCAACCTTCGGTACCCTCGGTTGTCTTTCAACACCTGCGCGGGTTTAAAGCTGGAAAGATAGACGGCGGGATACACCCCCGCGAGGATCCCGATAAAAAAGGCAGAGAGGAGCATAACGGGTAATAGCCACCACTCCTTCCAGGGAATGGTCAGGGACTTCGACGCCAGCGTATTGAACCAGGGCAGCAGGATCCATGCCAGCACCAGGCCCAGCAAAAAGGATAGCACGCTGAACAATAATGACTCCGTGAGGAACTGACCGATGAGACCGCTGCGATAGGAGCCCACGACCTTCCGCAGCCCCACTTCCTTGGCGCGGTTGGCGGACTTGGCGGTGGAGAGGTTGATGAAATTGACACAGGCCAGCAGCAGGATAAAAAGAGCCACCGCCCCGAACAGCCAGATAAAACGGATATCCCCATGCGACAGCCCATCCTGGATATCATACGACTTCAGGTTGATATCGGTTACAGGTTGCAGGTGATAGCTGGCGTTTTTTTCCACATCTCCGGCACTCTTGTCACCCTCGCTGACGAGGGTAGGCAGCACATAATTCTTCAGAAGACCAGCCGTCAGCTTTTTCTCGAAGGCAGCGATATCGGTTCCGGGATGAAGCAAAATATAATCGGAATAATTATCGGCATCCCAACTGTTCTGTTCACCTTTCCAGAACTCCACACCCTTCAGGGTCAGCAAAAAGTCGTAGGACAGATGCGAGGTGGCAGGGAAGTCTTGCATGACACCGCCGATCTTATAGGGTTTCGTTTCATCATTATTCAGGTACATGATCTTTCCCACGGGGTTCTGATGGGGATAATACTTGTCCGCCTTTCGTTTGGAGATCACCATCGTATTGGGATCGCTGAGCGCATGCGCCCGGTCCCCATAGACCATGGGCAATTGCAGGATCTCCAGCATCTCCGGGTCGGCATAGGTAAACCCCTCCTCATGGGTATTCTCTCTGATCTCCGCGGCCCTCAGCTCATTGGAGCCGGCGCCCGGGAATAGCGAGTTGTACATCAGCCGCCCGCATTGTTCCACCTCGGGAAAATCCTTTTTCACCACCCCCGCCATCGGGGCGGGAAAGGATGTCCATTTCTCCAGGTTCCCCTGGGTCTTGAAATAGCCGACTACCCGGTAAATGCGATCCGCATGGGGGTAACTGCGGTCATAACTCAGCTCATTGCGGATGTACAGGGCGATCAGCAGACAGGCGGCAATGCTGAGGGCGAATCCTCCCACCTTTATGGCGGAATACATCTTTTGCTTCCGCAATTGCCGGAAGGCGATCTTGAAGTAGTTTCTAAACATATGGAGAGAGTTGATCTTTATGGGCAGCTAAATTAATGCCATTTGTCATTTTCCCTTGTCCCCTGCCATAACCTTGAGGTGATGGATACTTACATTCAGCTCATAACCAATCAATAGTACCAATGAATTAAAGTAGATCAGCAGCATCAGTATCATCACCGTTCCGATAGATCCATAGACCTTGTTATAAGTGGCAAAATTATTCACCCAATAAGAGAAACCCACCGTCATACCGATGGTCAACAAGGTGGCCAGCATCGTACCGGGAGAGAACAACCGCCAGCGTTTGTGTACGGCAGGCCCATATTTGTAGATAAAGGCGATAGCGAAATAGAAGAGGGGGATGATGACTACCCAGCGCAGGGTCTTGAACAACCACCGGGCCGACCGGTTGTTGATGTGCAGCCATTTCAACAGCTCCCGTAACAGCTCAGCCTGCGTTACCAGGATGATAAAGGAACCTATCACCATCAGGAACACCAGCACGGTTAGCTTTATCGCCATCCAACGGGTCTCCAGGGCCGACCGTTTGGAATTATAGATAAGGGATTTGGAGAAGCTGCGCATGATGCCGATCATGGCATTGGAGGAATAAAACAGGGCCAGTACAAAGCCGAAAGACAAGAGGCCTACCCGGGGTTTGTCCAGGAAGTCTTCCAGGAACTGGCTGACCAGCAGATAAGTGTTCTGGTTGGGCGTGAGGTCGCGGGTCGTCAGCAGCAGCTGGTGTTTGATCTCATGGGAGATGGGCAGATAGGGGATAAGGGTACAGAGGAAAATGGTGGCGGCAGGTATCGCCGTCAGGAAGCTAAAGGCAATGCTCCGGGCCCGGTCATTCAACCCTACTTTCCGTACCTGCCCGGAGAAGAAGGCCGCCACCTCATACAAGGGCATGCCCTGGAATCCCGGCAGAACGATCTTTTTGCTCCTCGCTTCCACCCAACGCCAGAAGGCGCTGTCATAAAATTTTCTCTCCAGTTTGATCATCGCAGGGTTCTATTTGATCTTCTTCAGCTTGTTTCATCCTTACAGGTCGCCGGTCATCTATGTTTTCGTTTCGCCGGTTTAACCACCTTGTGTTTCGCCGGCGCGACAGCCGTTCGTTTCACAGGTGCTTTAACGGCCGGTTCTATTGGTTTTTTATCGGCCTCATTGGCCGCGGAATCGGCGGGGTCGGCGCTTTCCGCAGAGTCGGTTTCCTGCCCTTTGATGCCCCGCTTGTTCAGCGCCTCCTGGTATTCCTTCCGGTATTGCAGGTGTTCCTTATAGGTAGCTGCAAAATTCGAATAGCCCTGAAGGTCCGGTTTGGCGACAAAAAACAGGTAGTCCGTCTTCGGTGCTTCCAGCACGGCCGTCAGCGTCTGCTCTGTAGGAGTACAGATAGGGCCGGGAGGGAGACCGGGGTACAGATACGTATTATAGGGCGAAGGCGTCAGCGTGTATTTGGTATAGATCCGCTTCAATTCGAAATTCCGCATGGCGAATTTGATGGTAGGGTCCGCGCCCAGCTTCATGCCCCTGGCCATCCGGTTTAAATAGACACTGGCGATCTTCCCTTTGTCCGCCGTGGCATTGGTCTCCTCTTCCACAATGGAGGCGAGGATATAGGCCGTCGTGGGGGTCAGCCCCTCGCTTTCGGCCTGCTGCCGGCGCTCGGCTGTCCACCAGGTCCGGGAGCTGGCGTACATCTTCTTAAAGATAGCGGAAGGGGTCGTATTCCAGAAATAAGTATAGGTATTGGGGAAGATAATGGTGAGAAAGGTGTTGGAGTCCACGCCAAACGGCGCCAGGGAATCCTTGTTGGCGATAAAGGCCTGCACGCTGGCAGAGTCACATTCAAACTTCCGGCCGATCATGGAGGCCAGCCCCTCATGGGTACGCACCTTGGCGATGGTAAAATGGACCGGGGTCTGCCGCCCGTTCCGCAACATCCGCAGGAGGCTGAGCAGGCTCATGTCTTTTTTGATCTCGTATTTACCCGCCTTGACATTCTGCCGGTAGTCCAGCCTTCCGGCCATCCAGTTAAAAGCGGCGGGACTCTTTACTACCGTGTCTTTCTCCAGGAGGGCCAGCACCTGTTCATAATTCATGCCGGTCCGGATATACAGGTCGTATTTCTCGCCGCTAAAACCCGTCGCGGGGCCAAATAGGCGCCAGGCTGAAAAGGAAATCACAAGGATGAGGACTAGGGATACAATGCTGAAAATGATTCGCTTACTCACGTTCATTATGGTTTTCCTCTCTAACGAAAAAACCCTGCCAGTCTTACCAGGCAGGGTCATAAATATTTTATGAAAATATTACTTCTGGGTGGGGGCAGGGGTCGTTGCAGGAGCCTGCTGGGCAGGAACACTGGTGGCATTTACCTTCTCCGGTACCCGTTGGTTCACGTTGGTGGCCTTAGGAACAAAAGTGACGGAGAAAAGGCACAATAAACTTACTACGATAGCCAGTACCCAGGTACCTTTTTCCAATACGTCCGTAGTTTGTTTTACTCCCATCAGCTGGTTGCTGAAACCACCTACATTACCGGCCAGCCCCCCGCCTTTGGGGTTTTGGACGAGAATGATCAAGCCAAGGAACACACAAGCAATAATGATCAGGAGCACAAATAAGAGGGCCATGTTAATCTATTTTTAATTGTTCGATCTTGGCTGCAAAATAAGCGCTTTTATCAGGATTGAGCAAACTTAATTTATGGTATACTTCCACCGCTTTTTCCCGCATTCCCTGTTTGACGAGGACCTCCGCCATGGTTTCCGTCAGCACCTCTTTTCCTTTGATGGAATGGGCGGCGATGGCCTGGATCTGGTGCTCGGCGGCCATGTCCGGAACGATCTCCTGATTTTTCTGCGGCAGCTTCCGCATCACCTTCAGCCAGTCGGTAAAGCTTTTTAACTGTTTCCCCAGCTTGTCGCTGGGATTCTCGTCCTGTACGAATTTTATGCCCACGGAGGCGAAGTAATCGATGGTGTGATAAGGTTCGAATTCGACCAGGGGCTCCGCCATGGCCATGGCATGGGCCACAATAGCCGTAGAAGGTTCCTGCACAGGGGAGGTTGGCGTTTCCTGACCCGCCTGCGATGCATTCCCGGGGGCTGCCTCATTTTCGCTTGCCCTGGCCGTATCCTCTACCGGCCCCGCGCCTTCTTCCCCCATCCTGCCCGGAGCTTTCTCTGCTGCCCCCGGCTGAGCAACCCCTTCTGCACCAGCTGCCACTTCTTCCGGACGGGTCCCTTCTGTCCGGCCTTCTTCCCGTGTTGAAGCCCCTTCATTCATCTGCACCAGCGTCTGCCGCAACCCCCTGGCCTCGGCCAGGTGCTGCAACAGGGCCTCTGCAGCCGTAGGCGGCCCGGAGAAGGTATTCGCAGCGCTCAATTCCGCTT
>DATJJD010000215.1:0-9537 GCA_035492545.1 Puia sp. | reverse complement strand
AGGATCGCAGAGGGTCCCCCGGGGATACATCATGCCAGGTTGTCCCTCTCCCCGGATGTCCAGCAGTTTGGGATGGTCCAGTCCCAGGGTATGTCCGTACTCATGGGCGGCCGTAGTGGAATGCCGGGGCAGGTTGCCTAGTTTAAAATAGCCGGTATTTGACCCCAGTCCATCCACGAAAGAAATATCGTGCAGGGAGAACTCTTCGATCCGGAAAAAATTAAATCGTGGATTGGTATTATGCCAGACGGTGGCTGGTGGGAGGTCGGGTACATGTTGTCCCTCGATCTCAAAACATACCTCATACCAGTTATGGCGGATCTTTACGCTGGCCTTAGGCTCATTCCAATGATAGCCTATCTCCTCGGCGATGCGGATCGCGAGGTCTTTATCAGCAGCGTCCCCGTAAAAATATAATGTAGATCGAATGACCAGCTTATGGCTAGCAGTAATGAGCTCCGCCTCTCCCATATCAAATTTTATTGCACTACTTCCGCTAATTTCTTTTCCAGATCTTCTCCCCTCAGGCCTTTTGCCACGATGGTTCCTTGTTTGTCCACCAGGTAGTTCATGGGAATGCCTTTTACGCCATAAAGTTCGGCAACACTGTTGTGCCAGCCCTTCAGGTCAGAGACATGCGTCCAGGGCAGCTGATCTTTTTTGATCGCCGCCAGCCATTTGGTTTTCTCGTCATCCAGGGAGACACTGAGTATGGTAAATCCTTTGGGATGGAATTTCTGATAAGCTTTTACGACATTGGGGTTTTCTGCCCGGCAGGGACCACACCAGCTGGCCCAGAAATCTACCAGCACCACCTTACCTTTGAAAGAAGAAAGGGATACCGGTTTGCCATAGACATCTTTTTGGGTAAAAGCGGGCGCCGGTTTTCCGATATCGGTTAATTCAGCGGCGTCCAGGGACTCCCGGGTCTTTTTCCCGAAATAGCTGGCCTGCACCACGGGATCCATGCCTTTGTACAGGCGTCCCAGCTTGGCCGGGTCCGGGTTATACGTGAAGTTGGCATAGATCTCATAGGCCGCTACATAGGAGGCGGCATGCCCTCCGGCATATTGTGTTATGTATAACTCCACTTCTCCATCCAGGTCCTGAAATACTTTAACGAGACTGTCCATCTGGTGCTGGTCATTCTTTTTTCGGGCCTCACTATACAGCACATCGACCTTTTCGACCTTGTCCTGGATATCTTTTTCGCCGGCAAGGAATAACCGGTATTCATCCTGTGCCGGTGAACCGGTGATATCGGCCTTATCCAGCGCGCCAGCAGTGGCTGTGAGAGACAGCACACCACTTTGCAGGAAAAATCCCAGCGGGTATTTCTTCTCGCCGGTCGAATCCGTGAAGGCCAGCCGGCAGAATTCCCCTGCACCGGTTTGGCCTTTAAAGACGAATTCTCCGTTGCGGACAAAGGTGGAATCCAAACTGTTCTTTTCCAGTTCCGGGCGATAGAGGTAGATCCAGCCGTCTTTCCAGCCCTGGATTTTTCCATTCAAGGTAAAGCTGGAATCCGGAGGGGCTGCCGCCAACAGGGACCGGCTGTTCATGACGGTAAGGCAACCCCCGAGACAGGTGGTTAATAATAAAGGTTTTAGGGTGGTAAGCCATGAGGTTTTCATAGGTGGCAATTTACTATTAATTTCTTATAGGCTTGCCACCTTTCAACACGGACTGTATCCGTTCCAGTGTTTTTTTCTCGCCGCAGAGGCTTAAAAAGGCTGCTCGTTCCAGGTCGAGAATATATTGCTCGCTGACCAGGGAGGGCTCGCTGAGGTCTCCTCCGCACATTACATAGGCCAGTTTCCGGGCGACGAGCGCATCGTGATCGGTGGCGTAATTGCCCCGCCACATCCCGTTGATCCCAGCATACAGGGCTCCAAGGGCCGACCGTCCCAATACTTTCACATCCCTGCGGACTACCGGTGTCGTATAGCCATCATCGTATAGTTCGATAACAGATTGTTTGGCTTCGGCAATTCGCCTTCCCTGGTTGATGCTGACGATGTCCCTTCCCTTTCGTAAGATCCCCAGGTCGTAGGCTTCATAAGCAGACGTGCTGACCTTGGCCGTTGCGATATTGAAAAACCGGCTCTTTAACGTGATGGTTTCCGGCTCATCCTCATGCATCTCGTCGGCGGCTCTCAAGGTGAACTCTTTTGTGCCACCTCCGCCGGGGATCAGTCCCACTCCCAATTCCACCAGGCCGATATAGGCTTCCGCGGCAGGAACTACCCTGTCTGCATGCAGGCTCATCTCACAGGCGCCTCCCAGGGTCAGCCCGTGGGGGGCCACTACGACCGGCACCGCGGAGTAACGTACCCGCATCATGGTATTCTGAAACTGGCGGATAGCCATGTCGAGCTCATCATAATCCTGTTCGATGGCCAGCATAAAAATAAGCCCTACGTTGGCCCCCGCGCTGAAGTTGGGCCCTTCATTGGCGATGACCAGCCCCTTGTATTTTTCTTCCGCCAGCCCGATGGACCGTTGAATACCTTCCAGCACCTCTCCGCCGATACTGCCCATCTTGGTATACCATTCCAGTCCCAGTACATCGTCCCCCAGGTGAACCAGCCGGCAGGCGCTGTTCTTCCATACGGTCGATCCCTCGAAATTTTTCATCACCAGGAAGGCCTCTCCTCCCGGTAAAGATTTATAGGACTTCGAAGCCACGTCATAGTAGAGACGCCGGCCCCCTTCGATCTTGTAAAAAGTTTTGGCTCCCGACGCCAGCATCTCCTCCACCCATCCGGCCACGGCATAACCCGCCTCCTTCATTTTTTTAACGGTGCCTTCCACGCCAAGGGCGTCCCAGCTCTCGAAGGCGCCGATCTCCCAGCCAAAGCCCGCCATCATCGCATCGTCTACCCGGTACAGTTCATCCGAGATCTCGGGAATACGATGGGAAATATAAGAGAAGAGGCCATAGTGGAAAAGCCGGTAAAACTCTCCCGCCTTGTCCCCGCCCTGCACCAGCATCTTCAACCGGGTCCTGAGATCATCTACTTGTTTGGCAGCTTCCACGGAGGCGAACTTCGGTTTGACCCTGGGTTTGTATTCCAGGGTAGCCAGGTCGAGCACTAAAATTTCTTTTTCTCCTTTGGCGGCGGCGGTCTTCTTAAAAAAACCTTGTCCCGTCTTATCTCCTAACCATTTATTGGCAACGAGTTTATCCAGCCAGGCTGGGATGGTAAAAGCCCCGCGCTGTTCGTCCTGCGGACAATTATCGGCGACCCCTTTGGCCACTTTTACCAGCGTGTCGATCCCGACCACGTCAGCCGTCCGGAAGGTGGCCGATTTAGGGCGGCCGATGATGGGCCCTGTCAGTGCGTCGACTTCATCGATGGACAGTCCCAGCTTCTCCACGAGACCAAAAATTGCCATGATACCGTAAACGCCGATGCGGTTAGCGATAAAGGCCGGCGTATCCTTACAAAGGACCGTCGTTTTGCCCAGGTATAGATCTCCGTAATGCAGCAAAAATTCTGTCACGGCCGGGTCGGTATAGGGAGTAGGGATGATCTCCAGGAGACGCAGATACCGGGGAGGGTTGAAAAAGTGGGTGCCGCAAAAATGTCGCTTAAAGTCATCGCTGCGGCCTTCCGCCATCAGGTGAATCGGGATACCCGACGTATTGGAGGTGATGAGCGTGCCCGGCTTGCGGTATTTCTCCACTTCTGCAAAGACCTGCTGTTTGATATCCAGCCTTTCCACGACTACTTCGATGATCCAGTCACAGCCGCCGATATCCTTCATGTTATCCGTGAAGTTGCCGGTGGTTATTCTTTTGATAGCGTCTTTGGTATAAACGGGAGAGGGGTTGGACTTGATGGCGGCCGCCAGGGCGTCATTGACGATGCGGTTCTTTACAGCGGGGTGGTCCAGGGTGAGTTTTTTAGCTTTCTCCCCGTCGTTCAATTCCTGCGGGGCTATGTCCAGCAATAAGGTCGGAATACCGATGCCGGCAAAATGTGCGGCGATCCTTGAACCCATCACACCACTTCCCAGGACAGCGACTTTTTTGATTATCCGGTTCATATGAACAATGAAATTAGTTAGTTAAACAACTATTAGGTACCGAAGGTAATAAAAAAAAGGCATTCCATAAATTAGGAATGCCTGTATTAACAGAGAGGAAATACGGGGTATTACAATATTTTGCTGAGCCGGTTGATTTCGTAATTGTCGGCCTTGCTCAGATGCTCCTGACGGATCCTGATCTGCTCACCCATCAGGCTCTTGGGGTAGCTGTCGCCGGTAATATAGCTCACGGTGAGATAAACGCCTTTTTCGATGATGAGTTTATTCCCGCAGATATCCATCATATAGATCTTGTCTTCGTCTTCGAAGGACGTGGCTGAACACTGGTATTTACTCTTGATGGAATCGTATAAAATTGAATTGGTCTTTTCCGTAAAAGAGAGGAAGCTCAGCTGGGAGTAATAAAAGAACCCGTTGATGAAATGGAATTGTATCAATACTCTTTGACGCAGCAGCTTGGTCCGGTAGAATAAGATCTTATGATCTTTAAAATCATTGATATCTTTTACCTGGAAGGAGGGCATTCCTATCTTCCAGATGACCTTTCGGGGAGAAGCACCGAACTGTACATCCTGGGGTGCTATGATCGTATTGGTCAGGTAAGGGGTAAAGTTTTCTTCCGACAGGAGTTGGTGAGCAAAGTCGAGATAGTACTGATTGATGAAGCTCATGTAGAAACTCTCGCGCTCCTGGTAGAGGTTATTGTAACGATTATAGGGCAGTATCTTGTACTGGAGGTTCTGCTTCATAGAAACAATTGATGTTTGATATTAGATTTTAGTTGAATGCTTAGAGCAATCAGTCAGTGAATATAAACGTTACCTTTTATTAGAAATATCGTTTTTTTTATCCGGGCTTCCTAAATAGGGCGTTTCCGCCTCTCGTAATTTAAATCCACTTGTATGCTCCTGTAAACGCAAATTTTCTATCAATGCGTATTTGATTTAGGGGAAGAATTGTAGTTTTTTACGGGGTGTTAAGAATTTACACTTAGTTTTATGGGCGTCAAAAAATGACAAGCTGTTATTTTTCAATAATGCATTGTACCAGGATGATGTCGGCCAGCCGGCCTGCACAGGTGCCCCGGAGGGAGCAGCTGTCTCCTTTTCTAAGAGAAAGAGAATGGGAGTTATAGATACTGTCGAGGGGACAGCTGATGGAAGTCGGTATAGAAGGGTTGCCACCGAGCAGTAGGGTATAGCTGCCGGATTTACTTCTTATGATGTCTTTTATCATCCCTCCCACCGATAGGGTCTTGTAAAGGTATAACTGATCGAACCGGGCTTCATTTTTATCCGCCAGGTTGATCAGCTCACGGGCAGAAACCTTTATATCCGCCTTCGCCGGAGCAGCCATACCGCCGGATAAATGATAAAAATACCCATATACCAGGAGGCCTGTGATGAGCAGCAAGAGGAGCGTGGTCCCGTATTTTATTCGTTTCTCCATTAAGTATAAACCTATATACGGAGAATCGAAGGGTTGAGATTTGGATCTACGAGACCCCCGACCCCGGGGCTATCTTATCTTCCGGATTCACGAAATGGAGTTTGCCTTCCTTGTCTTCCGCCATCAGGATCATGCCATTGCTTTCGATGCCTCTCATTTTCCGGGGGGCAAGATTGGCGACTACCACTACCTGTTTGCCTACGATGTCGGCGGGGTTGAAATGTTGGGCGATGCCCGAGACGATGGTTCGCTGTTCGGTACCCAGGTCTACTTCCAATTTTAATAGTTTATCGGCCTTTTCTACTTTTCCGGCCGAGACGATGGTGCCTACCCGGAGGTCGAGTTTGGCGAAATCATCATAGACGATGGGGTCTTTGGCTACTGGTTCCTTCGGCTGGGCGGGAACTTCACCTGCGCCGGTCCCGGGTTTTGCTCCCCCGTCGGACTTGCTCCCTGCTGCTGTCCCGGGTGCAGTCCCGGCCGGGGTGGTCTCTCCGGCTTTTTCCAGGCTGATGGCCGCCTTATGCCGTTCACTGGCCTCCTGCAGCTTCGCGATCTGCACCTTTACCTCCTCATCTTCGATCTTTCTGAATAGTAATTCCGGCGCCCGTAAGCTATAGCCCACGCTAAGCAGCTTCATCTTGCCGGCATTTTCCCAATCCAGCATTTTGTCCACCACCTTCATCAGGTGCAGCATCTTTTTGGCCGTAAATGGAAGGAAAGGATGGATGAGAATAGCCAGATTCGCCGTCAGCTGCAGACAGATATGCAGGCAGTTGTCGATCAATTGTTGATTTTCTTCGCTAATGACAGGCGCTTCGTCGGTGGCGGCTGCTCCCTTCGCGCCCCCCTTGCCGGGGGAAGCTTTCTTCCACGGCTCTTTCTCCTGCATGTATTTGTTGCCTTTCCGGGCAAGGTCTACCACTTCGAACAGGGCATCCCGGAATTTATATAATTCCAGCAGACCTTCTATTTTTTTGGCCGCCTCTCCGATATCGCGGATCATCGCCTGATCCGTCTCATCCATAACGGATGCGTGCAGGGGAGGCACCTTTCCCTTACACAATTTATGCATCAGCACAAAGGTGCGGTTGACAAAATTGCCGAAAATGCTGACCAGCTCGCTATTGTTGGCATCCTGGAACCCTTTCCAGGTGAACTCACTGTCTTTAGTCTCCGGCGCGATGGTGGTCAGGTAATAACGCAGACTGTCCGCCAGCTGGCTGCCGCCATTCTCTTTTTTGATAAAATCGTCTATATAATCCTGCATGTCCAGCTTCCAGTTACGGCTGGTGCTCATCTTGTCCCCTTCCAGGTTCATGAACTCGTTAGCAGGCACATTGTCCGGGAGGATATTGCCATGCAGCTTCAACATGACGGGAAAGATGATGCAGTGGAAGACGATATTGTCCTTCCCGATAAAATGCACCAACTTGGTGTCTTTATCGTACCAATAAGGCTTCCAGTCCTTTCCCGTATCCAGGCTCCATTGCCGGGTGGCGCTGATATATCCTATCGGCGCGTCAAACCATACATATAATACTTTTCCTTCCGCCTCCGGCAAAGGCACTTTTACGCCCCAGTCCAGGTCCCTGGTGACGGCCCTTGCCTGCAGTCCACCATCGATCCAGCTTTTACACTGGCCTACTACATTCGTCCTCCAGTCGTCCTTATGCCCTTTTACGATCCAGTCCTGGAGGAATTCCGTATGCCTGTCCAGGGGAAGATACCAGTGTCGGGTAGCTTTCTTCACGGGTGGTTTGCCGCTGAGGGTGCTGTGGGGATTGATGAGCATTTCGGGGCTCAGCGAACTGCCGCAATTCTCACACTGGTCGCCATAGGCGCGTGTATTGCCGCAAACGGGACAGGTGCCCATGATATACCGGTCGGCCAGAAAGGTCTTTGCCTCCTCATCATAATACTGCTCGGTCTCCTTCACTTCCAGCTCTCCCCGGCTATTCAGCGCCGTAAAGAACTCCTGTGTCGTCTCGTGATGGATGGGCTCACTGGTCCGGTGGTAGATATCGAAGGAGATGCCCAGGTCGGAAAAATTCTCTTTGATCAGCGCATGATATTTGTCGATGATGGCCCTTGGCGTCGTGCCCTCTTTCATGGCCTGGATGGGAATGGCTGTTCCGTGCTCGTCACTGCCGCAAATAAAGGCGACGTCCCGTCGCTGGGCACGCAGATAACGTACATAAATATCTGCCGGCAGATAGGCGCCGGCCAGGTGACCAATATGTTTAAGACCGTTGGCATAGGGTAAAGCCGCCGTAATCAAATATCTTTTGGGAGTTGTCATCATGGTAAATTGGTGGCAAATTTACGCCCTTCCGCGCAATCGGTCAAAGCGAAGTAGACGCAGCGGTCCGGGTAGCCGGCTGTGGCGGCCCTGGTGCGGCGGCCGGATGGCGTGAATTATTCCTGCAGTGTGAACTCCACGGAGGCATTACGCTTATAGTCAGTAGAGAGAAAGAGGTTGTAAACCTTGCCCTTGACGGTGACCTCCATGAGGGCCGTATTGGGGGGAAGCCTGCCCAGGTTCTCTGCAAATAAGAGCAGTTTGTTCACCGGCAGGGTTTTATCCAGGGGTAGCAGCAGTGTCTTGGCTGTAGCCGTCAGCTTCACATGCCCGGCGACCAGCTCGCCGTTGAGGTACAAACTTACGGAGTCCCCATCGATCTCCCCATTGTCATACAGCTGTACTTTAATGGAATCGATCCCGCCGACAGGGATGGTCGCCGCTATGTAGGACTTTCGGGCCAGGAGTTCCTGATATTGTTTGGACTGGGCGGAATCTTTTTTCTTATGGGTGAGGACCACCGGGATAAAAGGAGGGGCCTTTTTCTCCAGCCGGATAACCAAACTGCCATTTCCAGGCACATAACCCGCCGGATCTCTCCAATGACCTTCCAGCACTTCCTTATGTCCTATTCGTTTATAATAAAGGATGGAAAATCCCCGTCCTGTATGGGTCGCCCCTGGCTGGCTCCCGGCTTGCTCAAAGCCGGTATTCATGGTTCCATCGTCCTGTATGCTGTCCTCCCTGATGGAGAGAATGGAGTCCTTGCCATAATAACGTCCGCTGATGACGAGATGCCGGATGGTGTTGACCTCCGGGAGGTACCAATGTAATACCCCGCCGAAGGCCGAGTCGCCCGACGCTATCGTCAATACCAGCTTTTGCTTTCTGTCAGACAGGTTGTTGGTAGCGATGCCTGTCCACTGCCCCGTAAGATCCTGTGCCCTCAATGCCCACCCGGGCCACGGCAATATCAATAAGATTGCCAATAAAAAACGCATGTAACTAAAAATAGTAATTTAGATGATGGCAATATTAATTCAAATGTTAAGATGAACCGAAAAAACTTTCTTTCTTCTGTATTGGCATTAGGTACTTCGATCCCCGTAATGGCAAATCCGGAGCGGCGAATTGCAAGACAACAACAGCCCGGCCCTCTTCGACTTCCTGCCTATCTGCAACCAGGCGACACCATCGGCATTACCTGCCCGGCGGGTTTCATCACGACCAATGAGATCCAGCCGGCGGTGCAACTGATAGAAAGCTGGGGTTTTAAAATACGGGTGGGAGAGACCGTGGGCAAAAGAGATTTCACTTTCGGAGGAGCTGACGCGGAAAGAGCCGCCGATCTGCAGCAGATGCTGGACGACCCTTCGTTGAAAGCCATCCTCTGCGCCAGGGGCGGCTATGGCGCCGTCCATATTATCGACCGGCTTGATTTTAGCGGATTGTCCACCTATCCCAAATGGATCATCGGCTTCAGCGACATCACTGTCCTCCTCTGCCATCTCCACCGCAACCTGGACATGGCCTCTATCCATTCCAAAATGTGCAACAGCTTCCCCGATGACTGGACAAAGGCCGAGCCTGTGCAGGTAACCTCCATCCTCTCTATCCGGCAGGCTCTTACCGGGGAAAGGATAAACTATCCTATAATCGTGAACGAAAAAAACCGGCCAGGGGTCGCGGAGGGTGTCCTCGTGGGCGGTAATCTAAAGACCCTCGAAACG
>DATJJD010000214.1:0-10029 GCA_035492545.1 Puia sp. | reverse complement strand
GGTAATGACGCCTTTGCTGTTGGTCTGCGCCAGCAGGTTGTAATAATTTGTCAGCGCCAGGGTCCAGTCGGCCGTATTGCCGCCAAACCAGTAGCCTGCCGGAGCCACGACCCCATTGCCATTATAGATATTCGCGGGGGCATCGGCCGGAGCCGGAGCGGCGGTGGTGCCATTCCAAAAATAGATGTCGCTGGCACTACCTGCGGGAGCCCGGATGATATTGGGGGACAGGTCTTTTATATATCCCATCAGGGAAGGTTGGGTAACGATCTGCCCCATCCATAAAACCGAGTTATTCCCATAAACCGAACGGGGCACTTTGGTAATGACCTTACTCAGGTCGATCGTGAGGGCATCCGTTGCGGCAACCGTAGGAACGGAGCCGGCTGTGGTAGCGGGGGCCGTGAATGTCTTCCCTTGCCAGTCATCGAGGAAAAATCCCATTGTCTTTGCAACAGGAGGGTCCACCGGAGCTATGATGGTTACGGTCGTATCGGGAGAACCCGGCCCCGTGGGAGGGGCCGGGTTGTTGTTATTATTTTTTTTACAGAAGAGGCCACAGGTAAGTATAACCGCTATTATTATAAACCTAGTCTTCATAAAATGAAATTTGGACGCCATTATTGTATCCTTTCTATCCTTACGTTGTCGAAAGCCGCGTCGAAAGCCGGCAATGGGGTCGTGCCATCATTGTACAACATGATCTGGATCGCTGAAGACGTGCCGCCCATGAGAGCGGTGAAATTGGCTGCCGGGGAACCGGATGCATTGTAGCTTCCGTTATTGGTGGAAAGAAAGGTAGTTAAGGGAATGCTGACCGTCACCCATCCGCTGGTCTTTGCGTCACCGGAGGAGGCGCTTTGCCAGGGAGCATATCGTGCCAGGTAGCTCCAATTGGTGTTGGAGGGAGGGTTGATCTGCGCCGAGGTGGTGATCATCAGGGAACCGCTGGTCCAGGAGCTGAGTACGTACATCTCAAATTTCAGGGCGTAATTGGCGATGGGGTCGCTCATATTGGTCACCCAGGGGGAGCTGTTCACCATGACCGCCCGGTTATCGCTGTACCAGGAGCCGTCTCCGGCATTGATAGCGCTGGAAGGATGTATTTCGATGTAATACCCGGTATTGTTGGGGAATTTGGTTGCGTCATTGGTCTGATTGCCGCCCCAGTATTGCCATCCCATGTGCGAGTCGCCGTTCTCGAAATTGGCGAGGAATCCCGGACCGGGTGAGTTGAAATTGTCGAAGGCGAAGAGAGAAGACCCGGTACCGAATTGCGCCACTACCTGAAGCGGGGCGCCAGTGGTAATACCCGTGGGAACCGTGACGACGATCTGTTTGCCGTCCGGCGTTGCGGTGAACTGGGTAACCGCGATATTGCCCGGGAAGACGATCTGGCTGACCAGATAGAAATTGGAACCCGTCAGGGTGATGGTCTCTCCGGCCAGCGCATTTTCATTGGATACGCTGGTGATGATGGGGGCAGGTGCCAGCAATTCAAAAGCGTAGTTGGCTGTCCCGTGGGTCGTTACCACCTTGAGCATGCTGGTGACATTGGGGTCGGTCGCCTTGGTCGGTGCGTTGGCAGGTATGCGTATGATGATGTTTTTGTCGGACATGATGGCAACGTTGAAGGGCGCGTCCATGTCGTTGAAATAAACATTGGTCGTACCGCTGAAGCCCGAGCCTTCGATGACCACCAGGGTGCCGGGGAAAGCTTTGGTGAATGTGCTGTCCCGGTGCGTGGAATCGTCCAGTCTTACTGCTTTGATGGTGGGGGTTCCCTGGCTTTCTTTTTTACAGCCGGCGTGTATAACAGCGGCCGTTATCAACAAAAGGAAAAGGTTCCTTTTATTGAAAGATGAAAACAGACTATTCATAATTTCTTTCTTTTTTTATACAAAAAATCATTTACAATTATTTTGGCAGCTTGCTGAAGTCGAAAGGCACCGGTGCATCTCCCAGGCTGGGCGCCATCACCATTTCCGATTCGGGGAAGGGCAGATAGGCCGTGCTGGC
The DNA here is from genome assembly GCA_035492545.1 of Puia sp. GTDB lineage: Bacteria > Bacteroidota > Bacteroidia > Chitinophagales > Chitinophagaceae > Puia. The sequence continues at coordinate 8,010 of DATJJD010000214.1, read as the reverse complement.
GGTAAAAGGGAAATGCTGTGTCGTCGACGTGAAGGTGTATTGTTTCGGGCTGGAATTGGCCACGAGGCTCAGCGTGTAGCTGGTCGCCCGGTCCTGGGCGGCTACATAGGCCATGGCTTTAGCCGGCGCGAAATAATACCATCTCAGGATGTCATACCAGGCATTTCCTTCCAGGGCCAGCTCTATTCTTTTTTCCCGGAAGATGTCGTCAAAGGTTATGGACGTCGCGGATGGCATACCGGCGCGGGTGCGGACGGCGTTAAAATACTGAAGGGCCGTTGCATCGGACGTAGAGGGGTTATTGCCCATGATGGCTTCTGCATAGATGAGGTATACTTCCGCCAGGCGCAGCATATAGGTATTGATATAGGCAGCCATAAACGCCCCTTTCCCCCCGTTGTCGGCCGGTGAGCCTACGATGTATTTTTTTACGAACGCGTAGTTGATGCTGTTAGCGACCAAAATGCCACCGTCCTTCTGATCCAGTTCTTTGTACACGTCGCCCGGGAACATGATGGTGGCCTTTCTCCGGATGGAGTCGGTGGGATTGGCGAGAAAGTAGCTGACCAGGTCGGCGGAGCCACCCTGTGCGGCGCCCCAGCCGTCACCCGTCTGGGTGATCTTGGGATCGGGAGCCATATAGGCCTGAAAGGAGTTGTTGACACCCCAGGGGCTATTCGTCGGCATCCATTGCAGGGCAAAAAGCATTTCGTTGTTATTATTGGAGCTGTTGTTATCCGCGCTGGTGAACAGGTTGTAATAATTGGGAAGAAGGGACCGTCCGCTGTTCTGAATGACATCGGCGGCATAATATTTAGCACTGTCCAGGTCGGACTGGGTGCGGGAGCCTTCGGTTTTGTTCAGGCCTGACCGGATGAGGTACATTTTCGCCAGCATGCCTTCGGCGGAATATTTGGTAAGACGCCCCTGCTGGTAAGGTGCAGGCGGCAGGTTATCGGCGGCCCACCGAAGATCCAGCAGGATAAACTGCCAGACGCTTTCGATCGTATTGCGGGGGATGTTGTCGCTGAGCTGGGCGGCGTTGTCATAAACGATGGGAACGGCCCCCCAGTTGCTGACCAGGAAATAATAAGCCATGGCGCGCATAAAGCGGCATTCCGCGATGCCTGTATTTTTTACAACGGTGGAGGCGGTGCTGCCATTCGCGTTGATAATATTCTGCATCGTGGTATTACTCTGCGCTACGATCTTATAGAAAGATTTGTACCCTGTAAGGAGGGTGGACTGGTCGGTGGCGGAGACGTCGAACTGGATATAGGCCGTCCGGTCGTTGGAGTTGAGGTCGCCTCCTTTTGCCGCGCCGAAAGCCAGGAATGCCTTGTCGTTATAGTCGAACCAGACGATGTTGTAAAGCGGGGCGGTGCCTGCCACTATTTCGTCATTGGTACGGTAGAAGTTGTCGGATGTCAATTGGGAAATAGGAGGTCTGTTCAGGAATTTCTTGCTACAGCCCTGCAGGAATAACCCCGACAGGATCAATGCCGCCAGAAAATAATATTTTGTTATCGGTTTCATATACTATTATTTTTTGTCTTGGTAAGGTTATTAAAAATCCGCCAGGAGGTTGAATGTGTACATCCTGGTGTTGGGGTAACGACCCGTGTCGATGCCTGCCATGTTAACCCCGGAATATTTTACCATGCCGATCTCGGGATCATATCCTGTATATTTTGTAACGGTGAGCAGGTTCTGAACGTTGACGGATAACCGCAAGCCTCTTACCGGGGTCTTACCCAGTATGGATGCGGGCAGGTTATAGGACAGAGAGACGTTCTTTACCCGCATGTAGGTACCGTCTTCGATATTCCAGTCGCTGATGCGATTATTGCCGTTAGGGTCACCCGGTGCGATGCGGGGTATCCGGTAGCCTGGATTGGTGAGTGTCACCGTCTGATAGTCCGCGGCATTATAACTGCTGGGCCGGGCGAAATTCGATACCGATGAATAATAATTGCTGAACGTGCCTGACCCCAGGGGAGCTTCGTTGAGATAACGTTGATAATTCAGGATCTTATTGCCAACCGATCCGATGATGAAGATGTTGAGGTCAAAACGTCCATAGGAGAAGGAGTTATTAAATCCATAAGTCCATTTCGGCCAGGGGTTGGCGATAATCGTCCGGTCCCGGGCATCGATGACCCCGTCTTTGTTAAGGTCCTTGAATTTGATATCACCTGCCCAGGTGCCTTGCGGGCTTACGGTCATGACTCCATTGGATGTCTGGATCGCGTGACTGGTAATGTCCTGGTTATCTTTGAAAAGGCCTTCGGCGATATAACCGGTGATCATGCTGACGGGCTGGCCAACTTGCGATACAAATTGAGCCTGGGTGGAATTCCAGGAGGTGTTGATCGGTGTCACCAGTTGGGTGACTTGATTTTTGTCGAGGGAAAAATTAATCCCTGTCTTCCAGGTAAAGCTTTTTGTATTTACGTTGATAGTATTCACGGTAACGGCTATTCCTTTGTTCCACATCGAGCCTACGTTGGTGGTGGGCCAGGAAATATAACCCGCGGAATAAGCGATGTCACCTCCGTTGTAAAAAGCGTAGGGATTGGTGGTCAGCAGGTTGCTGGTCAATTTCTTGTAGACGTCTGCAACGACTTCCACCCTGTTCTGGAACATGTGCAGGTCAAAGCCTATGTTATAGGTCTTGTCCGTCTCCCAGTGCAGGTTGGGGTTGGGGAAATTCTGCGAGAGGAAGCCGGTTCCCCAGCCGGTGGGAACGGACTGCAGGACGGCATAATAACCGCCGCCGCCTGAGTTGCCCGCGGCGCCATATTCCAGTCTCAATTTAAGGTCATTGATAAAATTTACCGACTTCATGAATTCCTCATTGGATATTCTCCATGCGGCGGATATGGCCGGGAAGGTCCCCCAGCGGCGGGAAGGACCGAAATTAGAGCTACCGTCTTCCCGAATGGAGGCAGCCACTATATACTTGTCATTCAGTACGTAGTTCAGTCTTCCGAAATAGGATTCCGATGCGCCACCGTAACGGGAGCTATTGGCGATGGAGGTCGTCTGATCCCCTCCGGAGAGGTCCTGGATGTCGTTGGTCACGTAGTTTTGACGGGAGCCGTTCAGCGTTCCGCCGCCAAAAGCCTGCGCCTCATGTCCTGCCATGATGGAGATGCTGTGGTGCTCGCCGATCTTTGTATCATATTGCAGGCGGGTATGAAAATTCCACCAGTAATTATTATAGGCGTTGACGGCCGCCGTAGTGGTGGCGTTGACATAATTGTTGAACTGATAAGAAGGGTGGAACTGGTAATTATTGGAATAAGAAAGATTGGCGTTGGCCTCATTGTGCAGCACCAGGCCTTTCAGGATGGTAATATCCGCATACAGGCCGCCGATACCGCCGAATCCTTTATTATAATCATTGTTGACATTGGCGATAGCTACGGGGTTGGTGAACTGGAACTGGGTGGTGGAAGGTCCTCCATAGGAGCCATCGGGGTTTTTCACCGGGATACCGGGGTTCTGCTGGATCGCCAGGTTGATGATGCCGGCATTGGTGGTGTTGACTTTTTCCCTGGTTATGTTCGGGGCCAGGCTGAGACCCACTTTCAGCCAGTTTTTCGCCTTATTATCCACATTGATGCGAAAGCTTGCCCGGGTAAAGCCGGATCCCGGTGCGATGCCCTGCTGGTTGAAGTATTCACCGGACATAAAGAAGGTAGTCCTGTCGTTGCCGCCGCTGAGCGAGAGGCTTTGTTTTTGCAGCAGGGTCTTGCGGAAAAGGGCGGACTGCCAGTTGGTTCCCTGTCCCAGTGCCGAAGGGTCTGCGAATGTCGAGTCCGAGGCGGTGCCGCCGGCCTTGGCAATTTCATTCCTGTACGCAGCGTATTGGGGCAGGTTCATGACGTTGATATATTTGGGAACATCCTGCATGGTCCAAAGGGTACCGGCAGTGACCTTCGTCTCTCCGGATTTGCCCCGTTTGGTGGTGATCATGATCACGCCGTTGGCGCCTGCCGAACCGAAGATAGCGGTAGCGGAGGGTCCCTGCAGGATATTCATGGTCTCGATATCGTCCGGGTTAATGCCGGAGAGGGCATTGGCGAATCCGTTGGGGTGGTTGTTGGGATCATCGGCGAAGTCCGCGGGTCTTATCTGTACGCCATCGATCACATATAGGGGTTGTGTAGCCTGGGTGAGGGAGGATACTCCCCGGATGACAACGTTCACTCCGGCGCCGGGCTGGCCGCTCGGGGAGCTGACATAGACTCCTGCTGCCCGTCCCTGCAAGGCCTGATCCAGGGTCGTGTTGACTGTTCTGTGGATTTCCTCGGCGGTCACGGTCGTCTGGGCGCTGCTGAGATCCGTTTTTTTCATGGTGCCATAACCTACGACGACGACATTTGTCAGATTGGAGAAATCCGTCGACAAGGACAGGTTAATGGAATTGAGGGTAGGTCCCAGCTTGACCTCTTTGTTACCGAACCCTACATGGGAGATCAACAGGATCTCACCGGTCTTTGCATAAATGGAGAATTTCCCGTCATTATCGGTAGTTATGTAGTTATGGGTGCCCTTTACCGATATACTTGCCCCCTCGACAGGATCGCCTGCCGGCTGGGAGGTTACTCGTCCGGTAATTTTTCTGGCTCCCTCTGCCGTTCCCTGGGCTGCCAGCTGGAACGTGAACAGCAGCCCGGAAATGACCGCCCATATAAGGACTTTCCATTTCGCAGTTGTTTTTGATCTTTTCATATACAAGCAATTGTTGGTTTAAAATGTTGATGTATGGTTAATGTGAAGCTGATTTATGATTTATGTGAAGCTGCTGTTGTTCCCCTTTATAGGTCAGGGTAAGATCCGCGGGTCCGTCGGAGGGAAAAGGAGCCGGCTTGCTTTTCGAGACCCATATCACCCGGAAGGTCCGCTGTTTTAGCATTCCCGGGAAGGAGCCATCCTGATGGCCGATGGTCAGTGTTCCGGATGCCTGATCATAACGGAAACGGATAATTGAATACTTGCCTTTTTCGTATTGATAGTTCGAGCCTTCGTCTTCATACAGGTCGAAAGAGGCGTCCTTCCCCGTGTATACATACAGGGTGATGGGATCGGCCTTTTTTTCTGTCGTATACTGAAGGGCTGGGCCCATGGGGATAATCGAGCCTTCTTTTACATAGAGGGGCATCCTTTCATAGGGAGCTGCTGCATCGACATGCCTGCCTCCTTCCAGGTAAGTCCCTGTATACAGGTCATACCAACCCTGGCCTGCCGGCAGATAGAGGCTCCGGCTTGTTGCCCCATAGGTGGTGACGGGAGCGACCAGGAGGGAGGGGCCGAACAGGTATTGGTCGCCGATATTGTTGACAGCGGTATCCCCGGGGAAGTCCATGGCCAGTCCCCTCATGATGGTATAATCTTTTAACCAGGTCAGCCCGGCAAGGGTGTAGGTATAGGGCAGCAGCCGGTAACGTAATTGATCATAGAAGAGCATGCTCTTGTAAGCGGGATGGTCTGTCGGGGCCGTGTTGAAGATCTCCCGGTAGGGGAATTGTCCATGGACGCGAAATATGGGGCAGAACGCGCCGAACTGATACCAGCGGGTCATCTGTTCGCGCCATTCTTCCAGGTCCTTTGCACCAGGCTGCAGATACCGCCGTTCCACAGCAAAGCCGCCGATATCCATGGTCCAATACGGTAAACCTGACAGGGAGAAGTTGATGCCGGCAGTGATCTGATCCTTCATATCCGACCAGCGGGCGGCGATGTCGCCGCTCCATACGGTAGCGGCATAGTGCTGGGAGCCGGCAAAGGCGGACCGGGTGAGGATGAAGACACGCCGATCGGAGTCGGTAGCCCGCTGACCTTCGTAAATCCCTTTGGCATTTTCCAGGGGATAAGCGTTGAGGTATTCGGCGGCGGACCCGGCGGCGGTGGGAGTCATTTGCGCCTTTCTCTTTTCGGGGCTCACGTTGGAGAGGATATCAGGTTCGGAGGCGTCCATCCACCAGGCATCGATGCCTTTGCTATACAATTTCGTGTTGATCAGGTCCCAGAATCCTTTGCGGGCATCTTTATTGAACGCATCATAAAAAGTGGAGATATACCCCTGCCCTATCCAATCCCGTTGATTGTCGGCGATATTGCGCTTGTATAACCAGTTATTTTTGTCGAATTGGTTATAGGCGGGGATGCCTTTATAAAATTTGGGCCAGACGGAGATCATGAAATGCGTGTGATAATCGCTGTGCAGGCTTTGGATCATGCTGTCGGGAGCGGGGAAACGCCGGGCATCAAATTCCTGGCTGCCCCAGGCATCCTGCTGCCAATAACTCCAGTCCAGCACGATATTGTCGAGAGGGATGCGGCGTAACCTGAACTCTTTTACCGTCTGGAGGATTTCATCCTGGGTCTTATACCGTTCCCTGCTTTGCCAGAAGCCCATGGCCCATTTCGGAGCGATGGTGGCCTTGCCGGTGATGAAACGGTAGCCGGCAATCACTTCATCCATATCTTTCCCGCGGATAAAATAATAGTCGAGTTGTTTGCCGGCTTCCGACAGGAAGCTGAAATCATTTTCTGAAGCGGGAGGTAGGGGATCGATGAATTTGACGGATAGGTAGGATTCTTCTCCGTCGGGTATCCATTGGATGCGGAGGGGGGTTTTCCTCTCTTTTACCAGGTCGAGGTCAATAAGAGCCGTACCGGGATTCCAGGCTTGCCGCCAGCGGTCCACGACGAGCCGGCCGTCCATCCATACTTTTATATATCCTCCGTAAAGGAAGCGGAATTGATACCGTCCGGTCCTGCCGGCAGAGAGGGCCCCTTCCCAGGTCATCATTCCCCTGACCGGGCGAAAATCAGGGGGCAGCATTCTTTTGGAATCTCCCAGATAAGTATAATCGATATCGGAAGAGGCCGACTCATTTTCCTTTCCGTCCGGCCGGTCTTTATCGTTGGAATAACTGGTTGTCAGCCAGCCCTCTTCGCCCCGGGCGGAAAATAGTCTCAGTGCGGAAAGGGGTTTAGCCGGTCGGATATCGCCTACGGAGGTAAGGGAATAGTTGTCCCATAGGATCCCGTAGTTGTTATTGGAAACGAGGAAGGGGACGGCTACTTCTGTATTGTTCTGAAAGAGGTTGACCTGCCGGCCTTTGTAGTTGATGATACCGTCCTGGTGTTGCCCCAGTCCGTACAGGGCTTCCTCCCCTCTTATCTGAAAGGACTGCCGGATGTGGAAGGAGGGCGATCCGTCAAAAACGGCGGCTTCAAAATTCCTGCCGGAGGCTGTTCTTTCGGCGAGGATGAGGGAGCCGGCCGGATCGGTGAACCGGACGGCCCCTGTCGGAATAGAAACCGAGGCGGTGATGCGGGAGGTGATGAGCCGGATGGTATTCGAATCCTGTATGACATGCCATTTGACCCGGGGGTCGGACGCGTATACGGTGATCAGGCTGGCGGGCCCGGAAAAAGCGCTGTCAGGATTGGGGTGGCTGCCGGTTGGGTTCAAGTCTCCGCCAGCGGCCAAGCCGCCGCCATTGGACGAATGGGCCGGATCGGGCGAATTGCCATCGGTTGCATTGGAGGGCCTGGAAAAGGGAACCGGGATGGCGGTGACCCTTATTATATTGTCCGCAACGACCTGCAGTTTGACGGCGGCGGTATTTCCGGACCAAGCCTGATCCGGGTATATAATGATGCCATCGGCAATACGAACAAAGGATGAATGAAGGGCAATATTTCTTCCCGGGAGGGGGGACAAAGATTCCAGGTCTGCCTGTCCTCTTAAGGATGAGGAAAAGAACAGGATATAGCAAAGCAGTAAGCCGTGGCAAAGCAATTTTCTCTCAGGCATAGTAATCGTACATTATCTATCCGTCCGGCCATTTGGAAGGCGGGCGGTCCAGGTGAACAGATATCAGCGAACCGGTGTAAAACTAAGCAGATGCCCTATCATTCAGGGGGTTGAAATGTTTACGAGTAGGTATCCGAATGTTAACTTCGGCAAACGGGAGCAGCGATGGGGCT